>CAYPFN010000007.1:0-72673 GCA_964410325.1 uncultured Azospirillaceae bacterium | reverse complement strand
ATTTTTATATTTGTGTTATTATTTAATTGTGGTAACATATACATCCATGTAGATATTTCTGGTGTATTAGCTGGTTATTAAAGTTCAAAGTTATTATATGAGAAGTCTATTTCCTCTTGATCTATACCAATATAACGCAAGGTAATAGCAGGACTTGAATGGTTCAAAATTTTTTGTAAAAGGGCTACGTCGTTATACTTCTTATAAAAGTGGTAACCAAAAGACTTCCGCATCGTGTGCGTTCCGGTATTCGCAAGTATACCAAGCTTTTCACAAGCCTCGTTTAAGAATCTGTAAACCTGTGAGCGGTCAAGCCGACAGTGTTTTTTACCTAAAAATAAAGGTTCCGTTTCTGATAATGAATATTTTTGACTGCGTTCAACCGACAGATATTCTTTTATCAATGCTTTTAGTTTTGAATTTAAAGGGAATCGTTTATACTTGCCTGTTTTCTTTTCTCGTATTTCAACATAATCCCTGTCTTTTACATCCTCAACATTCAGGCCTAATATGTCAGATACCCTCAAGCCGATATTAACGCCTATTGCAAAGATAAGCCGATTTCTACGGCTGTGTTTGGCAAGATATTGTTCTATCCTTGCAATATCTTGTTTACTTTTAATCGGTTCTACTAAATTTTTCATTCCAACTCTTCCTTTCTATTGTTTTTATGGTGCCAAAAAGAAGGTATATGAAAATTCAACGAAATAGTTTAGTAGTCGTTTCTTATATGTTTTACAAATCATTACAAAATCAGAATCCGATTTACCAGAAAGCAGTAAAAATACTAAGTTCTGCAAAAAGTGATACAAAATTACTATGACATCTTGAAATTAGTGAATAAGCTGATGAATAAGTATGTTATATAAGTCCCCGAGCGCAATAATTCAAATCAAATCGGTATAGCTTATGCTTATAATAAAATTAATAAAGAAGCTGCTGGAGAAACTCTTGTCCATAATACCGAACAGGCATATATTTATCCTTATTTCACTTGTACCAACTTTAAAAACAGGCGCATTAAATATGGCTTATAATATTGTCCGCTACGGTAATCATGGTGCAACAGACATCGACAATCGTATGGGGTTGTTACGGATATCAATGATTATAATGACAGAATGAATCAATTCTCGGAAAAATAAAAAGATCCTTGAACTAATACAGGAATATTCCTTGCGGACGTAAATTCCTTTTCTAAATTTTTACAGTTCAATATTACGAACACTTGCTATTGGGTTAATTTTGGACTGCACATTTGCCTGTTCGGCATGGACATTGTGATATTTTTTCATGCCTTCAATAAAAGGCAATTTTTCCGAGGTAAGAAGAATATCTTTTACACTCAGTTCTTTTTCTAATGTCTGAGCCAACATTTCACGGTACTGTTCCATAACTTTAACAGCACCGATAATCTGATTAACAGAAATCTCATAATCTCTCTCACCATTCAAACTTTTGACCTGAATTTTTCCATTAACAACGGGACCGGCACAGGTTACACAATGTTCGCCGGTGCTAGTGTTCATGGTTGAACGGATAGTAATTAAATCGCCTGCTTCTAAAGTCTGGGCAAACTCATTAAAATTTTTATAAGTGTGTTCCGCATAGTTTTTGCCGAATCTTTGCTGAAAATATTCTCGCATATAACGACAGGAAACACTCGGATGCCCGTCAAAATTATAATCTTTAGCCGTTTTAGATGGATCTGGCAATATATTATTTAAAATGGTATCTTTACATTCCATTTGCGCAAACATTGCGCCGGCAACACAATAATTCATGTTGCCCGTCAGCCCTCCTTTTTCATATACCGAATCAAAAATTCCTTTAACAACCTTATCACGGCTATGGTTTATCTTTGCGGCTGTGATTTCCTGTTGCAGCACACTTAAATTGGAAATGATTTCATTCTGCAACGCAGACGTCCGTTGCTCCACAAGATTATTTATTACATTTTGACAATATTCTATTACTTCTGCTGGTTCTCTCGTATAAGCGGGAGGTGTCTTTGGCTCCGCTTCATTTATGTTGGAAAATGAAATAAAGCTAACGGCAGCGATGGTCAGCAAACGTTTTAACGTTTTGCTTTTGTGTGCGCATTTTTGGCGCGTATGTTTCGGAAACTCCTGGTAACTTAGATGACGAACTTCCTTTTCGGGCTTTTGCTTTAAATGCCCGGATTTGATTTCTTCGATACGTTTTAATAAGTTCTCTTTTACCATGTTATGACTCTTATAATACCCTTTTAAACATAATAACATATTTTCTCTAAAAAATTCAAGTTTTTTTATGTCTAACTCAATTTTTTTGCTTTACAATCAACAATAAATAAGCTTAAACATAATAAGCTATTTTAAATGATGGGAAAGCATCTATGAAAAAAACAATTAAAATGCTTGGAGTGTTAAATTTATCTCTGCTTTTGAGCTGCTGTCATGGCCCTAAAGAAACATCTATTGTTCCGGCTATTGTGCCGAACACGCAGAAAGCAACAGTCATCAAATCAAGTGACCTTGATATTATCGGTGCGATAGAACCAATATATTTCCTACCAATGAAATCTGCTTTTGAAGCTCGGGTTGATACTGGTGCTACAACATCGTCTGTTGACGCCGATGAAATTACCGAGTTTGAACGAGACGGCGAAAAATGGGTTTCTTTTAAAATCACTAATCGCCGTAGTGGTGAAACACATACGTTTGAACGACCTGTTCTGGAAAATCTGTCCATTAAAAGAATTGACTATAAAGAGCACCGGATAAAAGTTTCCATGAATGTGTTGTTCGGTGGAAAAAAATTTTCTACGGAATTTACACTCGCCAAACGTGATAATTTTGAATATCAGGCGCTTATCGGACGCAATATTCTAACTGGACGTGCGATTGTTGACACTTCTTTGTCCTATACCTATAGATAACCATATGGAAATTTCATGTTGTGCGTCTTGAAAGGTTAGAACTAATGAAAAATTTATTTACCGTCCGTAAAATTTTGACTTTATGCCTACTTCTTTCCATTGCGTTTACCGCTTTCAGCGCTTATTATAAAATCGTTTACTGGAAGTTTAATTTTCGCCCCGGACAAGCCACAAGCGTTTGGAGCATTGATGCTCATATATCTTTTAAGCCGACAGGCGATCCGATTAATGTCTCGTTGGCTGTTCCAACTGAACCAATCAAGTTCAAAATCTTAAATGAAGATATTGTCGCCAAAGGATATCAGATAAAAAAAGATACCGATCAGGGCAGGATTGTTTTGACATCGCAACCGCAAACATCAGATCAGGATATTTATTATCGCCTGACGATTTATGATAATGAGGGAAGCCGCGGAAAACTGGTTGAAAACGGCGTACAAACATCCCACAAACCGGTTTATAATGAGCAACAAATGCAAATGGTGGAAGAAATTCTAGCGACGGCAGAAGATTTTGAAGGTAGTCTGCCACAAAAAGTTATTGGTATTTTTAACCAGGAACCTCTTAATCCGACCCTCAATGCCTTTTTACCTATCAAAATTACGGAGAAACAACGTGTTCAGACAATGATTGATTTGCTTGCCATTAAAGGTGTGCCGGCCCGGATAGCGCGCGGTATCCGTTTGGAGGAAGGAAGACAGGCCGTGGAGGCTGATTTGATGCTTGAAGCTTATGACGGATATAAATGGCGGTTGTATGACATCCGGACGGCAAAGGCTGGCCTGCCGAAAAATTTTATTGTTTTCCAGCATGGTGGCAAATCTCTTTTGGATGTGCAAGGCGGCGTGGATTCAAAAATCCGTTTTTCAGTGCTTAAATCTGTTACATCTTCAATTAAATTGGCCAACCATCGGGCGCAAAATAATTTCGGCAAAATGTTTGACTATTCTATTTATAGTCTGCCACTTTTAGAGCAGAATACTCTGAAATGGCTAATGGTTTTTCCTCTCGGTATTTTGATTGTAGTTTTGTTGCGCAATGTTGTTGGTATTCCGACCATGGGCACTTTTACACCGATGCTGATTGCCATGTCTTTGGTCAAAACAGGTTTTTGGTCTGGTTTGATTTGTTTTGCTATTATTATTTCTGTCGGACTTATGCTGCGGGCTCTTCTGTCAAAACTTAATCTGCTTTTGGTGCCAAGAATTTCAGCCGTGGTGATTTTTGTAATTCTAATTATGCAGTTTATGACCATTACTGGTTACCGTATGTCATGGGACATTGCCTCATCTGCTGTGTTTTTCCCGATTATTATCACCGCCTGGATTATCGAACGGGCCTCCATCACTTGGGAAGAAGATGGCGCGGTAAATGCAACCCGGGAAATTGTATACAGTATGATTACCGCCATTGCTACTTATTTTGCCATAAGCAACGAATATATTCGCTATATTACTTTTGCCTTTAATGAAATTAATCTTGTCATTTTGTTTATGGTTATGCTTCTGGGCACATATACCGGTTATCGTCTGACTGAATTAAAACGTTTTGCGCCAGTGGCCAAAAAATCTTAAAAACCTGAGGACGCTGATGTGGGAATGGCTTAAAAATTACAGTTCACCCAAAGCTCTTAAAGAACAGGGCATTTTAGGTATGAATGCTCGCAATTATAAAATCATATCCCCTAATAATAATCGCCGTCGATATCCACTGGTTGATGATAAAGTTCAGACCAAAAGACTTGCCAACAAAGCCAGCATCAATACCCCGCAGCTTATCGGTGTTATTGAATATCAGCATCAGGTAAAAGATTTATTACATATCGTTAAAGATTATCCCCATTTTGTCATAAAACCAGCGCACGGTAGCGGTGGTAAAGGTGTTTTGGTTATCAAACACTGGGACGATGACTGCTTTATAACCGCTTCTGAAAAGATTTTGACCTTTAAGGACATTTACCAGCATATTTCCAATACGTTAAGTGGGCTGTTCAGCCTGGGCGGGCAATATGACGTGGCTGTCATCGAGGAAATGGTTCATTTCAGTGATATGTTTAAAGATTTTAGTTTTCATGGTGTTCCCGATGTCCGGATTGTTGTTTATAAAGGCTATCCGGCTATGTCAATGATGCGCCTAGCCACCGCAGAATCCCGTGGCAGAGCCAACTTACATCAAGGGGCTGTCGGCGTTGGGCTGGATATATGCACTGGCAAAACCTTAAATGCGGTTATGCATAACCGTCCGATTGATATTCATCCAGATACCAAGGCTGAACTTAAAAAACTGGAAGTGCCGCGCTGGCGGGATCATCTGCTTATTGGAGCAAAATCTTATGAAATGACTGGACTTGGTTATTTGGGTGCGGATATTGTTTTTGACGAAAGCAAAGGACCGATGATGCTGGAATTAAATGCGCGACCAGGACTTGCTATTCAGATCGCCAACGGGCGGGGGTTAATGGACGTGATAAAAAAAATAGATAAGACCTATCCTAAAAATCTGACCCCGGAAGAAAGAGTCGATTTTCTCTTGAATCAGGCGGAAGCAAATCCTAAATAGCATATAGAAAAAATTTGCAATCTGAGAAAGGAAGAGGTTGAAATGTCAGAATTGTTAAAAAAATCAGAAACGAAAAATCTGGGTAAATCCGAGACTAAAAATATTGCCGCTGAAGAAAAAAAACAAATCGGCATCAGCGAATCTAGAGCAAAAAAAATTAAACATTCATATCAGGTTAAAGATGCGGAAAACTCTCTGGTCTTAAAATTAAAAAATGGCGATGTCGTGATTGAAATGTATCCGGACGAAGCGCCAAACCATGTTTATCGCATTAAAGAATTGGTTAGAAACGGTTTTTATAACGGTTTAAAATTTCACCGCGTTATTGAAGGATTTATGGCACAAACTGGTTGTCCGCTCGGAACGGGAACCGGAGGCAGCGGAAAAAAACTGAAAGCTGAATTTAATCGAATTCCGCATAAACGTGGCACTGTATCCATGGCACGGGCTATGGATGTTGATTCCGCCGATAGCCAATTTTTTATCTGTTTTGCCGACTGTCCGTGGCTGAACGGTCAATATACGGTGTGGGGCGAGGTAACTTCTGGTATGGAATATGTCGACGCCATCAAAAAAGGGAATGGAGCCAATGGTATGGTTGATAATCCTGATGAGATTGTCAGCCTGGCCGTCGTCGCCGATTTATAAAAAAATATTTTTTCGAATATGCTAACGGCTTTCCTTTGGTAAAGCCGTTTTTATATTATTTATATTGACAAAAAACTCAAAAAATGTTACTTTTAAATGTATTCAAAATATAAAGGAGGTAGCATTATGAAAGAAGGAAGGAAGGAAGGAAAGAAAAATCAGCTCTTAAATTTTATCAAAACCAGTTATAAAAGCAGATTCAAACATTTTAAAGATACTTTCCGTAATATTGAAAATATATTAACTAAAAAGCAGACTTTGCACGAGGGTATAGACAAACAAATAGAAATTAATCGGGAGAGGATGGAGACCCTCCATCAGATTATGCCTAAGGAGGGAAGGTTCTCAACTTTCTTCAAAACCTTTGATGTAATCGATTTCAAACATTCTAGAGACACTTTCCGTAATATTGCAAATATATTAACTAAAAAGCAGACTTTGCGCGAGGGTATAAATAAACAAATAGAAATTAATCGGGAGCATGGTAACGCATTAAATCGTCTGCTTACACCAGCATTTATTCTAAAGCTGGATAATAAGATACAAGCTTCTCTTCTAAAGATGGATAATAAGATTAATGCTTTGCTAGGAGGCATAAATCTTCGGGACGGGCAAGAAATTCCAGTTTCAACCATTGAAAATCCCGATATGGATTCGGAAAAGTTTAAGGCTTTGATACAAGAAATCCCAACTTTAGACCTTAAACTTCCCCGATCTGCACAGGAAATTTCTACTACAGAGAACAAGAAGGACATCCATAAAGCAGTGGAGGCTTTGAGAGAACGCATAAAGCTTCGGAAAGGACAAGAAGTTCCAGCTTCAAACCTTGAAATTCCTCAGTCTGCACAGGATACTCCCGGTATAAATAACATGAAGGAAATCCAGAAAGAAGATAATAAACAGAAACTCGTCGACCATAATCGAATTTCCAATTTTAAGAAAATTCTGGATAAACCAGAGAATCTAAGATAAGGAATTTTTGTGGTTTATACTTTGTTAAAAAACAAGTCTGCCTCTTCTGGCAGGCTTTTTTTATTGCCTTGCAGATGGCCACCGTTAATTAAAACGCCAGCGGCAGCTCTTGCTTCATCGGTGATTTTTTCACCGGAAAGCATCCGGGCGATTTCTTCTTTCTTTTCTGCTGGCGAAAGTTGGCGCACTTGTGTGGTGGTTATATTTTCTTGCGTTATTTTACTTACTTTAAAGTGCTGGCGACTAAAGGCTGCTACCTGTGGTGAATGAGTCACCACCAACACCTGAACATTCTCCGCCAAACGCGCCAGACGTTCGCCGACGGCTTGAGCCGTTGCGCCACCGATACCGGCATCGACTTCATCAAAAATTAGAGTTTCAACGCTGCTTTTTTGCGCTAGATTAACTTTTAACGCCAACATAAAGCGGGAAAGTTCACCGCCAGACGCTATTTTGTTTAATGCACCGCGTGGTGAATTGGGATTGGTTGAAACAGTAAAACTGACTTTATCAAAACCCTTTTCACTCCACTCATTTTCTGGCAAACGAGTAATTTCTGTCGCAAATGCGGCTCTTTCCATTTTTAGGGGTGGCAGTTCTTTCATGACGGATTCATCAAGCTTTGCCGCCACTTTAACGCGCAAGGTGCTTAATTCTTCAGCTTTTTTTATATACTCTTTTTTGGCTTGTTCTACAGCGTGATGCAAATCGGCAATGTCTTCGCCACCTTTGTCAAGCGCAGCCAAACGATTGCGAAAATCAGCAAGGATATCCGGCAATGAATCTATGCTGCATTGATGTTTGCGCGCCAGAGCTTTTAAGGCAAACAAACGTTCTTCGACCGTATCCGCCTCTCCGGCGTTTAAATTAATTTCACTGCTAGCTTCTTCAATCCGGGCAACAGCCTCATCCAGTTGAATAAGCACCGTATCCAACGCCTCGCTGATATCAGCAAAACGATTTTCAGTTATGCTGTTAACCCGCAACAAAGCATTTTGAGCTTTTTGAACCAAGCTTGAAATATCGTGTCCCTGTAAAGCAGAATATGCCAGATTCAGATTTTCAATCAGTTTTTCTGCATGCATTAATTCTGTACGTTTCTGCAACAGTTCCGCTTCCTCGCCGATGCGGATTTTAGCCTTTTCCAATTCATCTGCCCAATGGCGCAGATTATCTTCTTCTCTGGCAGCTTCCGCAAATGTTCGTTCGGCGACTGATAGCTGTTTTTGCAATTTTTTATATTCCCGATAGGCTGCTGCCGTTTGCGCCAACTCTGACATATAGTCACCATATGAATCTAAAAAAGACAAATGGGTCGTCGTATTTAAGAGCCCTTGATTATCAAACTGACCATGAATCTCAACCAAATATTGACCAAGTTCTTTTAACAGGCGCACCGTTATCGGCTGGTCGTTTAAAAGGATTTTGCTTTTACCATCTCTGTTTAAGGTTCGTTTGATGATAATTTCATCTTCGACATCCAATTCATTTTCCGCACAAATATTAAAAACAGGATTGTCTTTATCCTTAATCTCAAAAACTCCGCTGACGGAAAGCTTATCCGCGCCACTACGGATTAAGGCGGTTTCTGCCCGATTGCCCAGCAATAACCCAAGCGAATCCAGCAAAATGGATTTTCCGGCACCGGTTTCACCGCTGAATACGCTTAAGCCGTCGGAAAATTCTAAATTCAGCTTATCAATTAGAACAACATCTCGAATGATAAGGGCTTTAAGCATAAATTTTTGACTCCGTCGTTTATTTATCTGTCGCCGTAGTCAATTTTTCGGCTTTGGCCGTCCAGCTACTTTGCGGATAATTATAGGCCAAAACTTTTGCGGATTTCGCCGCCTGGTTATTTAGCCCTAAAATTGTATAAATTTCAACTTGGCGGTATAAAGCTTCTTCAATCTGCGGCGTCGATTGATACAAATTTACAACCGTATTAAAACGATTTAAAGCTGATAAATAATTTTTATTTTTCAGATAATAACGGCCGATAGACATTTCCTGCCCGGCTTTATGGTCTAAAGCCAAATTCAGTTTACCAGTGGCATCTTTAGCATATTCTGTATTCGGAAACATTAACACCACCTGGCGGAGCGCCATGTATGCCTTTTCTGTTACGGATTGATCTTTCTCCGCAGGATTTATCTGATTATAATAACACAAGGCTTTTAAGTAATAGGCATAGGCAATATCTTTATTTCCGGGATGAAATTTAATAAAACGGTCAAGACTCATTATGGCATCATCATATTTTTCATCTTGATAATAAGCATAAGCTCCCATAAGTTTAGCTTTTACCGCCCAACGCGAATACGGGTGTTCCAACTCAACCTTCTCAAAACTCTCGGCGGCTTTGGCATAAGAAGTTTGATGAATATAATCATAGCCACGTCGGTAAAGTTCTTCAGCCGTGAAATTTTGAATCTGCTCAGAATCATCTTTGGAAGCGCAGGATGATAATAATACAAGTCCGAGACATAATGCAAAAATCTTTTTCATGACTTCAACCCCTTACTCAATAATCTCGTAATTTTCTTTATCTGCAAACAGGATTTTTAACAATTCATTGTTATGAAAATGTCCGGTACAGGACGCTTTAACATTTGCCAAAATATGAAAACCCGACGTAAATAAGTCTCCCACAATATCCAACACTTTATGGTTGACGCACTCGTTTTCAACCCTGAATCCCCCTGGATTTAAGATGCCGTCCCCATCTAGAACAACGGCGTTATCCAAGCTACCACCTTTTATCAATCCGACGGAGCGCAGATAATCAATCTGGCTTTTTTCGCAAAATGTGCGACTTGGCGCAACAGCAGAAACAAAAACCCCTTCCGTTATGTCATTATCAAAAGTCTGGCGACCCACGATTTTTGAGGGAAATTCAATATCAAAACAGACATGCAAAGTTTTACCGCCGTTCGGGATAAGCTCAACACTATTGCCTTTATTGTCAACAAATTTAACCGGTCGGAGAAGTTTCAAATATTTTCGCGACGCGGGCTGTTCAATCTGTTCCGCCTTGCGTAAAATATCATAAAAAACTGCGCCACTGCCATCCATAATCGGCAGCTCTTGGTTGGAGCAGTTTATTTCCACATTATCTATGCCGGCAGCATACAAAGCCGCCATCAGATGTTCAATAGTGCTGATGCTGATTCCGTCTTTTCCCAGACAGGTACAATTTCTGGTATCCGTCACATGATTATATAACGCTGGGATTTTAACCGTTTTGCCATCAACCGTCCGACAAAAAATGACGCCGGTATTTTCCATCGCTGGCGTTAAGACTAAAACGGACGGATATCCAGAATGCAGTCCGACCCCGTCAATTTTAATTTCATGCTTCAGTGTTTTTTGCTGCATATCCTGCCTTTCTTTAATCAAAAACTGGTGGCCTGTAAGCCGGGTTCTGTGCCTGCAATTGCTTTGCATAAAAACAAAGGTTGCAGCGATAGCCATTCATCTTAACACACCGTTGCTGGCCTGTTTTTGCGACCTACCCTTGGACAAGGTGGAAACCCCTCGTCAGAAGCAAGCTTCTGATAAATCCTAATTTGGTCTTACATCGGATAGGGCTTGCCTAAGACCTGCCATATTGCTATGCCAGCGGTGGGCTCTTACCCCTCCTTTTCACCCTTACCTGGCATGCCGCCAGGCGGTAATTTTCTGTGGCGCTTTCCCTTGGATCTCTCCAGCCGGACGTTATCCGGTATCCAGTTTCCATGAAGCCCGGACTTTCCTCACCCGCGGATCTTCCATTCCGCAGCGCGGCTATCCGGCCACCCTTTGTTAAACTATACACAATTAAAATCAAAAGCAATGTTTTTTAAAAGTTTTTGCATAATCTTAAATATATTTTAATTTATTTCCGTTTTGATGTAATTACCAAAGACTAACTTTTGAGGAGTGTAAATATATGAAAAAACTGCTGATGACAGCTTCTTCCATAGCGATAATTGCCGCCTTTGCCTTACCGGCTCAGGCTGAGTGCGACGGTTGGTATCTTGCCTTGCGCGGAGGCGTGGTTCAACATGATGTTGAGGATGATCCAGGTAACATCTTGTTTACAGGGTCTATAGATTTTGACGACAACCTCTTGATGATCAGCGGTGCTATCGGTTATCGCTATCAGCATTGGCGTGGCGAATTAGAATATGTCTGGCGCGATTATGCTGAAGGTGATGATCTTTCTTATGCAGAGAAATTCAAAACCTATTCTTATATGCTGAATGTTTATTATGACTTCCTGCCATATAATTGGTGGACGCCGTATGTTAATGCCGGCGTTGGTTTAACACAATTAAAATTCAACGCTTATGATAAACGGAGTGGACAATCTGATATCTCCAACGGCAACTATAAGCCGTTGAACTTTACTTGGTCACTCGGCGCCGGTTTATCTTTGAAAGTGACGAATCGTTTCAATGTTGATGCTGGTTATCGTTATTATGATATGGGCAGCATTAAACATTCTGATGTTGATGCTCAGGAAATTTATGCTGGCGTACGTTACGTATTCTAGTTTTTATGTTGAAGGTAAAGAGGGCTTTTTTAATAAAGCTCTCTTTTTTGTGCGGTAATGCTGTTTTATACTTGTCTTTTGTCAGACAAGCGGTAAGATTCAGGCGTTGTTTTGATTCATGGAGGTTTTAATGAAAAATAAACTTTTCGGTACCGATGGCGTGCGTGGCATAGCTAATGAATTTCCGATGACTGCAGAGTTTGCCTTTCGGCTGGCGCAAACGTTGGGAAAGCTTGTCTGTATCAAGCAAAAACGTGCTGCCATTGCTAAAGACACTCGCCTGTCCGGCGATATGTTGGAATCCGCTTTAATCGCTGGGTTTACCTCCATGGGAATTGATGTTGTTAAACTTGGCGTAGTACCGACTCCTCTTTTGACAGCGCAGGTGGAAAATCTCAAGGTAGATATGGCTGTAATGATTACAGCTTCTCATAACCCTTATTATGATAACGGCATTAAACTGATAAATGCCACTGGCGATAAATTTTCCGATGAGGAAACCGCCAAAATTGAAAAATTATTAAACGCTGATGAAACTTTTGAGCATGACAAAAATACCATCGGCCGGATTTTTGAAGATAATAAAAGCATTGCTGCGTATATGGAGAATGCCCGTAAAATTGTACCAGATTTTAACGCTTTGAAAGGATTAAGAGTTGTTTTAGACTGCGCCAATGGGGCCTTTTCTAAAATCATGCCGCAGATTTTCAAAGATTTGAGTGCCGGCATTATTACCCTTTCGGCCTCGCCGGACGGACGCAACATTAACATGAACTGTGGTTCACAGCATACGGAAAATCTGCAAAAAGTTGTCCGGGAAAGCAATGCCCATATCGGTATTGCCGTTGACGGCGACGGTGATCGGATTATCATTTGTGATGAAAAGGGCAAACGAATTGACGGCGATCAAATTATTGCCTATCTTGCTACTTACTTTAAAAAAGAGGGACTTCTTAAAAACAATGCTGTTGTGGCAACAATTTGGTCTAATTTGGGATTGGAAAAATATCTTCATTCTTTAGGCATAAATTATTATCGTAGCGCTGTTGGCGAACGGTACGTGATTGAAAAAATGCGCGAAACTGGAACCAATGTCGGTGGCGAAGAATCTGGACATATGGTGCTTGCAGACTATGCCAAAACCGGCGATGCCTTACTGACGGCGCTGGTTATTTCTCACGGCTTGATAAAAAGTGGCAAAAAAATGAGCGAAATTTTTCCGCTGTTTGAAAACTGTCCGTGCAAAATTACAAGCATCCGATTTAAATCCGCCGAAGAAATTGCTGTTGCCATGGATAGTTCTATTGTTCAAAATACTATTGAGGATGCGAAACAAAAAATTTGCGGCCAAGGTTCCGTAATCGTCCGCAAATCTGGCACTGAACCAGTCATCAAAGTCCGGGTGGAAGGTGAAGATGCTACCCTTGTGAAATCATTAAGCAATATAATCGTTACCGAAATTGAGAAATACTGCTAATATTTACTCAAAAAAATCTATTGTTTGTTTTAGTGAGATTTTCATAAAAGGTTTTATAAAATGATAAAAGGTATTTGGGCACTTTTTAATTTGGGATTGATTTATAATCCGATGGTGCTTTTGGGCATTTTATTTGGATTTGTTGCCATGGGAACTTTGGATGATGAGCAATTGCACGCCCTTTACACCAACTATCATTTGTATTTTTTAATGTTTCTGATTGCCGGCTTATATGTGTATTTTTTTAAACGCACTTTTATGCAAAACAGCTATGATACTGATTGGAAAGCAACCCTTCAAACCATGGTCGGGCATTTTTTGATGCTGGTTCTTTCATTTGTTCTCAGCATGTTATTTGTGTTGGCCATATCTTTCGGAGGTATGGAAGAAGAAGTTGATTATAATGCATTGCCGGGCTTTACACAGCTTGAACAAGACATTAAAAACCAGCAAAAGGAATTAAAAGAAAATTACGATGCTATTATGAAAACCATTGAGATGCAGGCAAGGTAACAATTTAGAAAACAAACTTTTTAACGTCAGCTTACTTCTTCTTTTGAAATACTTACGGCGTTTTTTTAATAGTCTTTTAAAATGCTGTTTCTTTTTTCAAAAATCAGCTATATATTGGCGGTTAAGAGGGAAATATGGCAGACATTAAATACGGACTGGAAGTCTTAAAACATAACGTTAAAATTGCGCCGGAAAAACCGGGCGTTTATCGTATGATAAGCGCCGCGGACGAAGTTTTGTATGTCGGTAAAGCTAAAAATATAAAAAAAAGAATCGTTGCTTACACTAAATTTGACAAGCTGCCAACACGGTTGAAGCGGATGGTTGCTGAAGTGGAACGTATGGAGTTTATCATTGTTGAGAATGAGGCTAAAGCGCTATTGCTGGAAAATGAATTAATCAAGCGCTTTTCTCCGCGATTTAATATTTTGCTTAAAGACGATAAAACCTTTCCGCATCTGATGATTAATCCGACAGATGATTATCCAGCATTGCGCAAGCAGCGAGGCAAACGCAACGGTAAGTATCGATATTTCGGACCGTTTGTCAGCGCTAGTGCCGTCAATAACGTAATGGATATTATCCAAAAAGCCTTTTTACTGCGCTCCTGCCGCGATAGTGATTTTAAAAACCGCCAACGCCCCTGCCTTTTATATCAAATTAAGCGTTGTTCAGCGCCATGCATGCAAAAAATCAGTAAGGAAGATTACCGCAAGCTCGTCAATGAAGTCATTGATTTTCTGGAAGGAAAAAACACTAAAATTCAGGATGAGCTTTCGCTTAAAATGCAAAAAGCCAGCGAACATATGGATTTTGAAACGGCTGCCGTCTTGCGGGACAGAATTAGAGCTTTAACTTCCATCCAAACTGGTAATGTGGTGGAATATTCCGGCTTAAAATCAGTAGATATAATTGCGCTTGCCCGCAAAGAAAACCTGGTTTGTATTCAGCTGTTTATTGTCCGCGGCGGACAAAACTGCGGCAATGTGCCTTATTTTCCCCAACAGGCTGAGGAAGCAACCGATTATGAAATTTTAGAGGCGTTTATCAGCGAATTTTATGCCTCGCATATTCCCCCAAAAGAAATTTATATTTCGGAAGATTTGGAAAATAAAACTTTTTTGGAAGAGGCTCTTGGAGTTAAAATTTTTAATTATTCACGCGGGGTTAAAGCCAAGCTGATTGAAAATGCCAAAGCTAATGCCTCGGCTGCTTTGGAACGCAAAATTGCTGAGGAAGCTTCCATTAAAAACAATCTGAAAGAAATGCAAAAGTTTTTTGGATTGGAAAAAGTGCCACAGCGGATTGAGGTTTATGACAATTCACATATTCAGGGCAGTTATGCCGTCGGCGCTATGATTGTCGCAACACCGAATGGCTTTGATAAAAAATCATACCGGACATTTAATATTAAAAACCCTGATATTACTAATGACGATTTTGCCATGATGAAAGAAGTTTTAACTCGCCGATTTGATAAAATGATGCCTGAAAATAAGCCGGATGTTATCTTGCTTGATGGCGGACCAGGGCAATTGCATGCCGTGCATCAGGCGTTGTCCGCGTATGACTTAACCGGCATTACCATCATTGCTATCTCTAAAGGACCGGAACGTAATGCTGGCAAAGAATTTTACCATATTATGGGAAAAGAAAGTTTTTCTTTACCTTACCGGTCGCCAGTGGCATTCTATATGCAGAATATTCGCGATGAGGCACATCGTTTTGCTATCGGCACACATCGTAAAAAACGGGCAAAATCCATTTATAAATCGCGCGTTGATGAAATTGAGGGAATAGGCGTAAACCGCAAACGCGATTTGTTAAACCATTTCGGTTCAGCCGAGGCTGTAGCACAAGCAAATGTCGCCGAATTGACGAAAGTTTCTGGAATTAGTAAAAAAACAGCTGAAAAAATATATAATTTCTTTCATAAATAATTTTTTTGCATTATGATACATTTGTTTTTATGAAATTATTTATCTTTTTTAAGAAAGGGATTGAACGTGTATAATCTGCCTAATCTTTTGACGATATCCAGAATTGTTGTTATTCCGGTTATTTTCTTGTCTTTGTATATCCAGTCTTTTATTTGGACAATGTTTGTCGCCGTATTATTTGTCGTGGCGGCCGTAACCGATTATTTTGACGGCTATCTGGCACGGTGCCGCAATGAAACTTCTGCTTTGGGGCGTCTGCTTGATCCAATTGCCGATAAACTCTTGGTTGCTTCCGCCTTGGTTGTAATTTTAGCCAAGCCCGGTATGGTTTGGAGTGATTTGAGCTATATTCCGGCTTTTATTATTTTATGCCGTGAAATTTTGGTTTCCGGTTTAAGAGAATTTTTACGTGAAGTTAATGTCGGCCTACCGGTTACCAGGATGGCAAAATGGAAAACTGGTTTTCAAATGACCTCTTTGTCCATGATACTGTTTCACGGACTTTGGATATGGTCCTATATTGGTGAGTTTTTACTCTGGATTGCTGCGGCTTTAACCTTTATTACTGGCTATCAGTATTTCCAAAAAAGCCTTAATTATATTCGCTCAATTGAAAAAGCTAAAACCGTCGAGGCAAAAATCGTGGTGAAAAAAACTGTTGCCAAAACACGGACCAAAGCGATGCCTGCTCAAAAGAACAGCAGTAAAAAGCTAGTGGCAAAAAAATCCACCAATAAAAAAACAACGGTAAAAAAAACCAGAACAACATCTAAAACAAAAAAATAGCATTAATTATGGAAAAAAATACCGCTCATATACTTGTTGTCGATGATGACACACGATTGCGCAGTTTGTTACAAAGGTTTCTGCGCGAACATGGTTTTGCCGTTTCTTCGGCAAAAGACGCGCCGGAAGCAAAAACGCTGTTAAAACAATACAAATTTGATTTGTTGATTGTTGATGTTATGATGCCTGGCGAAAGCGGTATTGATTTTTTAAAAGAACTCCGGCGCGAAGATAACGTGCCGGTTATTATGTTAACCGCTATGGGGGAAACGTCTGATCGGATTAACGGTTTGGAAAACGGTGCTGATGATTATCTGCCTAAACCTTTTGAGCCTAAAGAACTTATTTTGCGTATCCGTAATATTTTGAAACGAACGCCGGAAAAGCATCATAACGCCTTATCTCCGCTTAATCTCGGACTTTGTTTTTATGATGTCATAAAAAAGGAACTCATATCCAAACAAGGCGAAATTATCCATATCACGCCTGTGGAACAAGCTCTGTTAAATATTCTCGGGCAAAATCCGGGACAAATTTATACCAGAGAAAAACTGGCTGACGCTTTAGGTGCTGGTCAAAGTCCGCGTTCAATTGATGTTCAAATTACGCGGCTCCGTAAAAAAATTGAAAAGGATTCAAAAAATCCGCGTTACTTGCAAACTGTCCGCGGTAAAGGGTATATGCTTTTAGCGGAATCGTAAAGGAGAATTTTAATGCATATCAATTATCCAGAAAAAATTGAAAACATTATGCGTTTCCTGAAGTTGAAGCTGCTGCCGAAAACGCTTTTTTTCAGGACGATGTTGCTTATTTTTATTCCTCTGATCATCGTGCAAGTAGTATCTGTTATCGCTTATTTTAGTGGCAGTTGGGGAAAAGTTGGTCGCAGATTATCTGATAACTTGAGCGCTAATATGGCTTTTGTTGTTCAACTGACGGAAAATAATCCAGATAAATTTGCGGAAATTCAGGAACTGGCACGAAAAAATTATCATCTTGAAGTTGAATATTTTGACAATGACACCAAGTATTTGGAAATGAATCGAACTTCCCGAAACAATAAAATGGTCACCGGTTTTTTTGAAAATTCGCTGCAACACGATTTTCCAGATGCCGTTACATCAACCTATTTAATGGACGAACGCTCCGTTTTGATTACATTGATTGACACTAAAGAAGGGTTGTTCCGCTTTGTCGCATCTACAAAAAATATTTTCAGCACTTCCGTATTTGGATTTATTGCCTGGATGGTTGGCACATCTTTACTGTTATTTGTGGTGTCGGCATTGTTTTTACGGGTGCAGGCACGTTCCATCAAACAGCTGGCTGAAGCGGCGGAAGATTTCGGCAAGGGAATTGATACGCCTTTTAAACCTTATGGTTCTTCTGAGGTCCGCAAAGCGGGCATTGCTTTCACAAAAATGAAAGAACGCATTAACCGGCAGATTTCTGAACGCACGCAAATGTTAGCTGGGGTTTCTCATGATTTGCGAACGCCTTTAACACGTATGAAACTTCAGCTTGCTATGCTGCCAAAAAGCGAAGAGAACAAAGGGTTTGTTGAAGATATCTCCGAAATGGAAAAAATGCTTGACGGGTACCTTTCGTTTGTTAGCGGTGAAGGTGGCGAACCAAACACATTTGTTGACATGAACGAAATGATTTTAAGCATCTTAAACAAATTCCGCAATTCAAAAACCATGATACGCTATTCCACCAATGATCAAGTCAGTGCTATTCAGGGACGCGAACAAGCTTTAAAACGGGCAATTACCAATGTTATCTCCAACGCGTTTTATTATGGCAAAACTGTAGCTGTCAGCTTGGAGAGCAACAGCAAAAAAATGGAAATCGCGGTTGAAGATGACGGGCCAGGAATTCCGCCTGATAAGCGCGAAGATGTTTTTAAAGCGTTTTATCGAATTGAAGGCTCGCGTAATAAAGAAACTGGCGGTGTCGGCTTGGGATTATCGATTGCCAAGGATGTTATAACTTCGCATGGAGGCACAATTGAACTCGGCGACAGCAGTATGGGAGGCTTGAGGGTACTCATTTCTATTCCCTTATAACAGCCACATACGAAAATATGTGTTCCGGTAAGGAGGTTGTAATTTCAACCTCTTTATTTTTGCCTCCAGATATTTTGTTTGTAATATTAAGACTTGACTTTACGAAAAAAAATTAGTATAAGGCATTTGAAAAACCCGAGAGCTTAAAACAAAAGCTTTAAATAATTAAATAATTAACCGGAGATTTAAAAATGAAAAGAACATATCAACCAAGCAAGCTTGTCAGAGCACGTCGCCATGGTTTTCGCGCACGTATGGCTACAGCCGGCGGACGTAAAGTTTTAGCAGCTCGTCGTTTAAGAGGCCGTAAAAAACTTTCTGCTTAAGTTCTTATATTGCTTAAGTTATGCATAAAAAAATTTCAGTCTTAAAAAAAAGAAGAGATTTTTTGAGAGTCGCTCAGGGAATCCGTATGGTAGTGTCAACGGTTATTCTCCAAGCGGCTCTAAGTTTATCTACTAAGCCGACATCATTTAAAGTCGGATATACGACCACTAAAAAAATCGGCAAAGCCCATATCCGTAACCGTACAAAACGTCGCCTCCGCGCCGCTGTACGGGAAATTTTTCCAGATTTAGCGCTGCCCAATGTCGAATATGTGCTTATCGGACGTTACAATACGGCTGAGTGCAAGTTTAAAACCTTAAAAGGAGATATCAAATGGGCGTTAAAAAAGATCAACAAAATGCTTTTGGAGGCGCAAAATCAAACAATCCCAGAGAATTTGCCGGAAACTTTTGAAACTCCTGATAAGTCTTGCTGTGATATTATTTATACGGCCAAAAATTCCGAAACTTAAAAGATTTTTGCAGACCAGTTATGAAAAGTATTTTAATTTATTTTATTAAATTTTACCAAAAAGCTATTTCACCGTTTTTTCCAGGATGTTGCCGATATCAGCCTAGTTGTTCGCAATATATGATTGATGCTATAAAAATCCATGGTGTTTTTATAGGTTTGTATCTTGGCATACGACGGATTTTACGCTGCCACCCCTGGGGAGGTTCCGGTTATGATCCCATACCGCCTAAAAATAAGAAAAACAAATCGTGATTATTTATACAGTTTAATCAACAGTATGATGATTCCGGCTTTAATGTTCTTGCGTTTACTAAAAATATATACTACAACAGAAAAACAATGTAAGATATTCAGGGAGCTTTATAAAAGTGAAAGAAGAAACTAAAGGGCTTTATTTGGCCGTTTTATTGTCAATTTTAATCATTTTTGTGGTCAACTATTTTATGCCGACGCAGCAAATGGTTGATTCTGGAGCGGAATCAATACTTTCAGCACCTATAGTCTCCTCTGCAGATCAGACTGTCGGATTTTCTGCCGACGAAACGCCGGAATCCGTCCTTAAAACCGCCAAGGATATGGTTAATGACGAAATCAGAGTTCCGCTTAAAACACTAAGCTTGAACGGTGGCATCCGCCTAAAAGGCGCCAGATTTGATTATCTTAAGCTGACAAATTATAAACAAAGTTTAGAAACCGACAGCCCTGATGTTGAACTTTTGGAACCATCTGGCTCGAACATGCCATATTTTGCAGAATTCGGCTGGCTAAGTGCCGATACAAATCTTAAACTTCCAAATTCTGCCACCGAATGGACGGTTAAAGGTAAAGAATTGACACCGCAATCGCCTATTACTTTTGAGTGGAGTAACGGGCAAGGGTTGAAATTTATCCGAACTGTTTTGGTTGATGAAAATTATCTGTTTACCATTGTGCAAACCGTTGAAAACAATACGGAGAATCCTGTTGTATTATACCCTTATGGACTTATCAGTCGGGTTTATAATCCTAATCATTCTTCCCGCAGTGCAGTAGTACACGAAGGTATCAGCAGCGTTGTTAATGGAAATTTAGAGGAAATTAAATATAAAGACTTAAAAGAAGGAAAACCAGAAACGTTTGAATTAACTGAAGGTTGGGCCGGTTTCTCTGATCGGTATTGGTTTACGGCTTTCATTTTTGATAATGGTATAAAAAACACTTTAAAATTTACCAATAACGGCAATGACTCTTATCAGATAGATTATCGTAGCGCTCCTTTAACAATTGCTTCCGGCGCAGCTGCTTCCAAGCAGGTACGTTTTTTTGCAGGCGCTAAAGAAATTAAGCTTTTGGATCGTTATACTGATGAGGCGCATATTCAAAAACTTGATTTGGCCGTTGATTTTGGTTGGTATTATTTTCTGACAAAACCTTTTTTCTATATCCTGACATTTTTATATGAGCTTATCGGCAATATGGGCTGGGCAATTTTATTATTCGCTGCTCTGCTTAGGCTTTTAATGTTTCCGATTGCCAACAAATCATATGAAAGTATGTCGAAAATGAAAAAAATCCAGCCCAAAATTATGGAATTGCAGGAAAAATATAAAAACGATAAAATGCTCTTACAGCAATCCACCATGGATTTATATCGACGGGAGAAAATTAATCCAGCATCAGGTTGTCTGCCTTTGTTGATCCAAATTCCGGTATTCTTTTCTCTGTATAAAGTATTGAATATCTCCATTGAAATCCGGCATGCTCCGTTTATTGGCTGGATTAAGGACCTTTCAGCGCCTGATCCGTTTACGATTTCAGTCTGGTCGCATATTCCGTTGCCAGGATTGATAGATATCGGCATATGGCCGATTTTGATGGGAATTACCATGTGGATACAGCAGAAGCTCAACCCGGCACCGGCCAATAAAGATCAGGCAAGAATGTTTGCCCTTATGCCCTTAATTTTTACATTTATGCTTGGGCATTTTGCTTCAGGTCTGGTAATATATTGGACATTAAGCAATATATTATCTATTTTGCAGCAACAAGCAATTATGCGTAAATATGGAGTAAGGTGATGAAAAGGCCACCTGTTTTTGATGCTGAAACCTTAGAAAAAGGCAATAAACTGTTTTCTCGGCCGGCGCATTTTTTGTTAAGTGTTGCCGACCTTTCTCAACTTCCGAATAACGATAAAAAAGAGGTTGCTTTTGTCGGACGTTCAAATGTAGGAAAATCAACTCTTATTAACGCCTTATTTAATAACAAAAATATAGCCAGAACTTCTTCTACGCCTGGCAGAACACAGCAATTAAATTATTTCGATTTGGATAATCTTCTGTATCTGGTTGATTTACCGGGATATGGGTATGCTAAAGCGCCAACACTGGAAGTAAAAAAATGGCAGGATATGATTTTTATTTATCTAAAAGGACGGGCGAACTTACAACGGGTTTTTCTTTTGGTAGATTGCCGTCATGGTTTGAAACGCGTTGATACAGATGCTATGTCTATGTTGGATAAAGCTGCCGTCCCTTATCAGATTATTTTTACGAAAATGGATAAAATCAGTTACAAAGAATTAACAAAAGTTATGAATGAGGCGCAAATAATTCTTAAAAATCATCCTGCAGGTTATCCTCGAGTGTTGGCTGTCAGCTCTGAAAAAAAACAAGGTATAGAAAATATAAGAGCTGAAATTGCCAGTTTAATTTAGCGTTCTTTTATTTTGAAAATCAGAAAATCTATTATTTACGTTACTTCTGTAATGGCACGTAAGTTGCCATCGCGGTTAATTTGAACTACACGAAGTTTATGGCGCATTTCTTCAATGGTTTTAACGCGGTCAATGGTAGGATAAGTATGCAGAATACGATCTGTAAAAGCCTGATATGCCGCTTCTGAACTTTCGGCGTGGATGGTTGCCAAACAGTTATCGTGTCCGGAGCCCATCAGCTCCCATAATGCGCCGGCATTGCTCGTTGAAATCTCACCGCCGATAATAGCATCGGGCGTAAAACGCACAACCAAGTCGATAATTTTAGCATAGTCCATTTCATTGGTTTGTTCAGTACGCGATAAAACTAGATGAACACGATTAGGGTGCGGCACCAATAGTTCGCGGGTATCTTCAATGGTTACTATTCTTTTATGAATATCTAAGATCTTAAGCAGATTGTTCAAAAAGGTTGTTTTACCGGTTGACGTTGCCCCGCTGATTAAAATATGATCGCCACGCTTAATGCTTAACAGTAAGCGTTCATAGGGATCTTCCGGATCTTTTATCTGTTTTAAGGGATTTATTTTGTGCAAACCTTTACCTTGTGCCAAACCATAATCTTCCAAACCAAAAGCAACATCATCACTATGAACACGAATGGTTAAGGCAACGCCTCCTGTTAAATCACCTTCATCGTACATGACGTTACGTCCGGCAATTGCCGAAAAGCGATGATCTCCGGGAATGGTGGCATATACTACTGGCGAACCAGAAATCGGATCAAATGGTAATTCATACGTATTGGCAACAATGTATAAAAGATCAGTTAAGTATTCTTTGGTCAGTTTTTCATCTTTGTACATTACCCAAGGATATGCCCTTTTACCGCGAAGACGCAGCCAAATCTGTTCCGAGCGGTTAATGGCAACCTCTTCTATATTTTCCTGGTTATACCAGTAAGCCAAAGGTCGTAAAACAGATTCTAAAACTGTAAATGTACTCATTATCCCTTTCCTTTAACTATTAAAACAATTGTGCCGCACTATTTGAACCGCTACTAGCTGTTGAAGACGGTGGCGGTGTCGCGCCTGTCGATGTTACTGGTGGAATTGTTGTTGAAGTTTGCTTTGCCCTTTTACTTGTCGTATTATCGTCCAGCAATGGCATGGATCTTTGAACCTCCGCCGCGCTATCATCTTGATAGACAACACCGCTGGTGCCCGAAGATGTTCCAGTACTTCCCGAAGAAGTAGCTTGATTAGCTCCGCTCTTTCCGTCTGGATTTCTATCATCAATAAGGACTGTCGGTTTTTCTATTGACCGTAGAGATTCCTCTTTGCTGCGCTCCAACGTTCTGATCCACAAATCCACTTTCGGATAAATAATCAGGCGGGTACCGGCTGGAACATAGGTAACAGCCTCAATATCTGTTTTGTCTTGGAGAATTTGTTGAAATATCTGATCCATATTATCCAAGAAGTTTTCACGAGCATCGCTAGCCGCTTCGGCTTTGGCATTTTGAACCGTGCTGCCATCAGTGGTTGACGTTTCCCCGCTGGCTGCAATATAAGCCATTGCGCTACTTAATAAACTCGTTACAACTGGCAACGTATATTTTTTAAGTAATTGCTCATCTATATATCCTAAAACGCCGCCTTTTCCTTGCGCATCTCCGGTTTGAGCCTGTGCCAAATCAAAAGCTGAACCATCCGGACGAATTAAACGCGTCCAAGTAATCGCCATCCTGACAGCGCTACCGCTTGAGCCACCGCCAGAGCCTCCCGATGATTCTCCCATAACACGACTGCCCGCCGGAATAACAATATTTCTTCCGTCTTCCGCATAAACATTGCGTTCAACGATTGCGGTTATCGGAACATTGCCAGTGCTTCCAGACATAATAGTTCTAGCCAAAACAGCTGGTATAGGCTTATCCGCTAAAATCATTTCACTCATATCAACTGGCCACGTTGATATAATTCTTTCCACACCTTTCCAGTAATTTTGCCGGCCGTCAAAATCTTCCTGATCAACTGTTGTTGATAATCTTCCGACTGTCATCTCGCTGCGTCGGGCTGCTTGTGCGACGGCTAAAGCCTGAGCCCGGACAGGATCATATCTTTCGCCAGGACCAAAACCGCCACCTGGTCCCAAATTCGTCGGCGTTGTACCAATGCCATAAGCACCGCCAGAACCAAAAGTGCCAGCAGGTATAAACATTTGGTCGCCAGAAGTTTTTTTAACTTCTTCAATACCAATCAAATTGCCATCATCATCAATAATTAAGCCGTCTGGCATTTTTTTACCCAGCAAATTTCCTAATTTATCAATAACATCGTTATTTCTTAAAATATCGCCCAGATAATTTCCATCTGGTGTTAAGGCAATTCCTATAGTCTTTAAACCATATTCTCCGACATCTTCCTGATGTGGCGTTGGCACGGCATCTACCTTAATTTGATTAGATGGCACTGTTGCCCAATCTGCAGGCTTAACAGGTTCTGGTTTATGGACATTATAATATTGCAATTCACGAGCCGTTGCCAAAAGATTGCCGTCAATACCCCTTATTTCGCCGCTACCAGTAATGTACCCTACGGTTTTTCCTCGCATATTAACGACTTCGCCATTTAACATTAATTCACCAATAACTGAATTATCTGCATTGCGAATAAAATAATCTCTGTTACCGCGACCAATCAAAGTATAATTTTTATCAACCAGAAAACCTCGATCCGCTTTACCTAAGCGTCCTCCTGAAAAATTAGCAACCGTACCATCTTTGGTTAAGTAACCGATTGCCTTGCCGTTTTCATCATAAATGTAAAAATCATACAACGCATATCCGATCAGTTTATTATCAGCCACAACCATACCATCAAACTGAACTTGTCCCAAAACATCATTTTTATCGCTGACGACATTTCCATTTTCTAAAACTCTGCCTAGGAAACCATTGTCATTATCAAAAGCAATCTTATATCGAAATGATGTTCCCAAAATTTTTTCTTCATTTGAAATTGCCGTATTATCCGGGCGGACATAACCTATATCCTTGCTTTTATCGTTAATCAAACGACCGTTTATATCACTGCGCCCGATAATCATATTTTCAAAATTCATAACTGGCGCCGGCTGCACAAAACCGCCAAGGAAATGATTTTCATTGTTATAAAATCTGCCATCCCATCGAATACAGCCTAAATTTTCCTGAGCATAATTTAAAATTTGACCCGTTGTGTTTATTGAGCCTAAATATTTGCCGGCAAAATCTATAACTGTTCCCGGCATGACGCCAAAACCGATAACATTACCAACTTCAGAAATAACCTGTCCGTTTGTTAAAATTTTACCTAAGATAACATCCCGATTATTGCGAATTTCACCTTTTGTGCCGACAACGCCTATGAATGCACAATCATCATTAATAATCCCCTTAAAATCAACAACCGCACCGATAACCGCATTATCCGTACCGCCGACAATTTCTCCGTTCAGCATTGAACCGATACGATTGCCAGAATAATCACGAACAACACCTTTAAAGTCAATATAACCAAGCATATTACCGTTAATACCAACGGCAAGTGGTGAAGTTCCAGCTGAACCTATTATCGGCATAACATCATTGTTTACTTTTTCTGAGCTTGAAGCAATCTTATATTCCGGCAAAACTTTAGCTATCACTTCACGTTTTTCATTCATTAATAAATTATTTTCTGTCATAAAACCTAAACTTCTACCGTCTTCGGCTATAGCAAAAAATGGATTAATACTTGCTGCAATAACCGTATTTTCTGCATCAATAATTTTACCAAATTGTGTCAGTTTATAATTATGCTCTTGTGACACACCATGCAAACTTCCGTCAGCACCGATATATCCTTCTATTTTACCTGTTTTTCCATATAGTGCTTCCATACCAACCGTATGACCCGTTAATAAGTTATCTGCCGAATATACATAACCGAAGGGAGATACTTTTAACTTCATACCATTATGAGTAAAATCAGCGCCGATGCTACTTAAACCAAGCAAGTTGCTACTGTTGTCAAAAATCAACAGCGTGTTCATGCTTGCTCCCAACAATCTACCGATGTTATCATAAGCATAATATCCTTTAACGAAGCCAAGAGGAGTTCCTGTTGTTGAAATTACTGTACCATTGCGTAAAGCCTGCGCAACCAAATTTCCCAGATAATCAAAAACAGGGCCGGCCTTAACAACTTGTCCAATAATTTCACCATCTGCATTCCAAACAAAACCTTTAGCACCGACCGTGCCGATAGTTTCACGCGTTTTGACAATTTTTCCACCAGGTATCAAGCGCCCTAAATAACGCCCTTGCAAATCCGTCGCCGTGGCGGCAATCTCTATTGCAAAACCAATTACCGTTCCTTTCTCATCCACAATCTTGCCATCTGCACGCTGACGAGCAATAGTTTTGCCGTCTTTGATAACTTCTCCGTTATAAATAATCAGACCCAAATAATTTCCTAAATCATCAAAAGCATATCCATTTGATACTGTTTTACCTATAATTCGGCTATTTTTATCATAGACATAGCCATTGGCATGAACAAAACCTATTTCTTTAGAATCAAAATCCGTAACACGACCGCCGGGCGTAATGCTACCAATAAAATATCCTTCCAGAGAAACCACCATTTTTGAAGAAATAAGTCTCCCCTCAAGGACAAAATCATTTCCGGTGTTACGGTACGCATAACCAAGCGGAGATATAAAGCCGATATTTTGCCCTTCCAAACTAATGTATGCGCCATCACCTGTCAGACGCCCGACCGTTTTCCCGGCATCATCATAAATTAATCCCGGGTATAATACTGAACCGAGTATATTATAAGAATCGTCTACCACTAAGGCATTGGGTAAAACTTTACCAACTATTTTTCCAGAAGGAAGGCGTACGGAACCATCATTATTGACCCGTCCTAAGAGCTTATTATCATTGCCGACGGCAATCCCTTGCGGAATAACCCCGCCAATTAATTCGCCTTTGCTATTAACAATAAAGCTATCTGCCGTTACATTACCGATAATCGCGTTATCAAAACTGATAACCGTTCCATCCGGAATAACTTTGCCGATTAAATCTCCGTTAAAATCAATAGCGGTAATTTCCTGCGCATATACCGGTTTGATAGATAGAGCAATGAAAACAAAGCTTACTTTACATAAAAACACTACTTTTTTTACTGTGGCAAACACTTTAATTCCTCCGATTCTGCGCAACGTCTTGTAATGTATAGCCCGCTACATTTTTATCCAAATTTACAAATGAACCGTTATTTTTCAAATATCCTATACTTTCGCCCGCCGCTCCAATAACCTTTCCATCTGCCGCTAATCGACCGAGATAACGCCCATCATCGGAAAGAACAGCTGTACCGATTTTATAAACTGTTCCCAAAATATTATTTTGATTGTCCACGGCCAAACCTCCCGACAAAACTTTGCCTATCACCACATTGCCGTTGTTTCGGACAGTTCCGTCAAAACCTATATACCCTATGACTTGATCCTGATTGCTTATGACTATATCTCCATAGACAACTTCGCCAATTAAATGACCTTCCGAATTTACAACTTTTCCATCTGAATAAATTTTACCAACAACAACATTCTTTGTATTAATGACTGTACCGTCCGGCATGACAGCACCGATAATTTTTCCGCCGAAATCTATGACAATGCCTCTCTTTAAGACACTTAACCCTTTATCCGTTGAGCCCCCAGGTAAAACTGCCGTTACCACCTTTCCAGTTAAGTCTGCCACATCGCCAATAGCATTCGAGTAGCCGCTGTAATTACCAAATAAATCTATTAACACAGCCGTTGGAACAACTTCACCAAGAACTTTGCCAGTCGCATTTAAAATCAGCCCGTCGCCGCTTTCGTAACCTGTAACCTTACCGGACATATTCACCACATTGCCATTAGCCGTAACATATCCCAGATAAGAACCGTCATACCCGATGGCTGCACCTGGCAGAACAACCCCTCCGGCATACACGCCTTTGGTATCCAGCCACCGACCCTTGACATCGGCCTGTCCAAGATATTCTCCAAACCGCGTTAATACTCGACCGTCTGGATTGATAAACCCAACTTGCTGGCCGGAAGTATTGACAACAGTGCCAGCTGGCAAAATCTTTCCGGCGCCACCGGTATAAAAACTTAAGCCGTCACCTGTAATCTTATCGACAACAATACCTTTGCCGTCATAGATGTTTCCATCTGCAAAAAGTTTTCCTAAAATATCGCCGTTGGCATTAACTACAACATTTCTTTCCGGGAAAGCCACCCCGATAATTTTATTGTTTGTGTTAACAATATACTTATGCAAGAATAAGCGCGCACCCGGATATTGTTTTAAGTTCAGGGTGCCGTCATTTTGAAATGTGTTCAAATACGTACCATTTAAATCAAACACATAAAACTTATCAACCAAATTACCTTGATACGCTCCATCTTTATTAAAGACTTCGCCAGCTTCATTGCTACAACCTATTGGCAACATTGCTTCAGACACAATAGTGCCGTTTGGTGTCATTTTACCCACAGTCTGACCTTCAGCATTGACGGCTATCTTATATTCCACAACTTTGCCGATAACATCTCCGTTGTCATTTAAAACCATTCCGTCAGGATTAACACAGCCAACATAACGCTTGTTATCGGTTTGAACAATACCCTGCTCATTGGCTGTCCCTAAATAATTACAGCGGTTATCAAAAACCCGCCCGAGGGGAACGACATTACCGAGAAACTGTCCGCTGCTGTTATAAACACCGCCGTCAGGATAAATACTATAAGGCATTTCCTGACCATTTTTAGTGATTGTTCCATCCTGATTAAGCTGTCCGACATTACTACAGCCCCAGCCGACAATTGTTCCGCCTCTCATGCCGCGGGCGATTATTTTTGAGCCATTAGCGTTACGAATTAAAGTATTAGGAAGTATCCGGCCAAAACTCTGCCCTTTTTCATTAACAATCTCCCCGGTCGAAGAAACCGTTCCTAAAATTGTTCCAGCCGGCGTTACTGGAATCAGCTCAGTTCTGACGATAGAACCTATTTTAACTGCCTTATTGCTGATAATATTACCGTCTTTGTCTACATAACCTATTACTTCACCATTTTTACCAATAATCTCGCCTTTGCTGTTAACGTAACCTATGACGTTGCCGTTTTCATCAAGAGCCAAATTGACATACTCTCCCGCCTTACCGATAACATTACCGTTAGCATCAACAATAGTTCCATCTTCGAGTATGCGACCAATAACATTGCCATTAGCATCAAGCACCGTTCCATCTTCCAGAACTTGACCTATTTTATTGCCGTTAAAATCTATAATATTGCCGTTTTCATCAATATAGCCGATTGGATTGCCATTGGCATCATAATACAAACGCCGGGATGGTCCCATCTTGCCAATTTTTTCGCCGCTTAATTTATAAGCATCACCATTTTCATCAATGTAACCGATAATATTGCCATTCTCATCAACAATAGAATTATCTGGCATGACAACCCCTAAAGGATTACCATTTTCATCAATTACCGTACGTCCGGCTTTGCTAACATAACCGATAACATTACCGTTTATATCAACCACTTCTCCATTTTCATTTAAGCGGCCGATAACATTACCTTCCATATCCACAACCGTTCCATCATCTAAAACCCGACCGATAATATTACCGTTGGCATCATATACATAACCGGCTTCAACAACTTTGCCGATCTTTTGGCCATTTCGGTCAACAATACTCCCGTCAGCATTTACAGTGCCAAGAAAATTTCCGTTAAAATCAACCGCTCGTCCGTCTGTCGTTACATAGCCAATAACATTACTGTTTTCATCGTAAATCAGTTTTTTGTTGCCAGCAACACCAATGACATTACCATTTTCATCAACAATTAAACCATTTTCATTAACCCGACCGATAATATTTCCGTTTGTATCACGAACATAACCATCTTCATCAATATACCCTATAACCTCGCCATTCGGGCCATAGGCCAAACGGGTTTTTGTATTATCGGCTTTCACATAACCGATGACATTGCTGTTTCCATCGACGATTGAACCGTCTTCACGCATATGGCCGATACTTTTACCATTGGCATCAAGAATGGTTCCGTCTTCCGAAATCTGACCGATAATATTGCCGTTGGCATCACGAATATAACCATTCTCATCTAAATAACCTATTAAATCGCCGTTTGCATCGCGGATGATTCTACCATTGGTCAGCGCGCTGGCAGAATCTATTGTACAGAAATTACATTCTTCTTTGGTGATTGCCTTACCATCAACCGGCACTTTTTGTGCTTTGGCATTTTGAGCACTAACATTTGTTTCATGCCATGAAACAATGAAATTATTTTGGACATTACCGGCGGTTATCGGTGCCCAATTCATTGTAATATTACAAGTTTGATTTCCCCGCAGCTCGGCGCTGGTACATCCATCGCTGAAAGTAAAACCTTCAAAAGGAGGTTCTGCCAACTTCACAGACACGATACGGATGGCAGCTCTTCCGTTCGTGCCAATTGTTAGAACATTTTTGGCTTCCGTTCCTAAAACAACCTGGCCCATATTAACTGGATCAGGGGTTGTGGTAATTGGGAGTTCGCCTTTTTCCACATCCTCAAACTCAATGTTATTCATTAGCGGATTAACATTGTTGCCAAAATTCAAAGCATCATCATCCGCCGTAAAAACAGGTTCTTCATATTCGGTTGTTGATGTACCGCTGGAAAATAAAAGCAAAAGACCAAATAAAAACACAATAAAAGAAGTGATACCAACGATTAATATAATACGATTGGTTTTACGAACATACCTTTCCGAATGTGTTAATAATTCTTTGCTCATTATCCTCTCGTCCGTTTATTGCACTCTGACAACACTGCAAAAGACACCATTGCGGCCTAACTGACTGCAAATATTATCACCAGCATCAATTGACTGCACTGGCCCTATTCGCAAATGGAACAGCTCTCTGCCTTGTCCGTCAGCCGGAGCATCAACTGAATAAAACGGTTGATACGAGCCTAAAACTGAAGAATATTTTCTGGAAAGCTCGCTCCATAAATTTTCTAGATTATTGACATCGGCATCCGTTCCAAGTTCAACCGAAATACTGGCGTTGCTGTCTCCTTCAAAACCGCTACCGTAACGATATTTTGCAAAGAGATCGTCGTTGCCACCGTTCATCATCGTGTTTTGACGGGGCAAACGATGCATTTTGCTGTAATCAATACCATCGTCCGAAGAACCATTAGCATATTCCGCCGCTAATAATTCGCCATCCGAACCAATTTTAAAACTTTTTTCGCCGATAACTTCATTATCTGCTCCATAATTCGAAGAGCGATATCCGTTTCCATTCCCCGCACCGTTAGAGCCTGCACTGTATCCTGATGTTTTGCCACTGGCACTGCTGTCTGAAGACGTCGCTTTCGCATTTCCAGGGATTGCCGGTGGCACATCCCAATCATTGCTTTCGGCATATGTCACATTATCCAACCCTTCCGCATCATCTCGACGCATTTTAAGACAGATAATACGTTTGCCGTTGCGCAAAACCATATCACCGACGCCTTCAACAATAATTAAACGGTTGTTAGGCCCTTTTGTTCTAAAACCAACCGGCGTTTCGCTTCGTTCAACAATCAATGTGACTATCGGCCGCTGCAACATATTAAGCGATTTTTCGCCTAAATCAATGTAAGTAAAAATATCATCATGCCAAACACGTTCCGGCGCAATGACAACATCATCTGGGTTGGGAACATAGATTTCAATATCAAAACGAAACTGAGAAGGATCAAGCGGTATACTTTTAATCCAGTCTTCTTTCTGATATCTTTTGGTAAACGTTGAATCAACGGATTTGCTATTTCCTCCATAATAAGCACTAGCATTAATGCGTCCACCGCCGGAACTGCTGCCAAAGTTTCCGGCGGCACTACCATTTTTTCCTGAATCTACCACTTCAATATCAATAATCGAGTTTGTTAAACGCTCGGTGTTAACCCCTTCGCTACGGGCATAGAAAACATATTTATTTCCGGAACGGCCGAAAACAATGATATTGGTGTCAACGCCGACCATTGCTCCCTGTTTAGGGTATAACAGCAACGTGCTCGGTCCAGAAATCCGACCGTCAAAAGTTTTGCTGTCGCCGATATACACATCTTCAACCAGCTCCCAATCTGGAAAATTAACCAACGTTATCATACCTTCGCGCAAACGTACTGGAAGTACTAGATCCGGCGTCCAATAGTATTTGGAATACGCCGGTCTGCTTTGCCCTTCTCCTAAATTTTGCAATGGATCTAACCAGGCGCTCTGCATCATACCCAAAGAACTGATGCCAGTATAGCCAATATTCATCGGCTGATACATCCCCTGACTTTGATCCGCATTTTGATTTAGGCTGTCTATTGTCGCCTGTCCGCTAGCTGAAAACGGCACTACGCCTAAAGCTAAAACGGATAATATTTTTGTCAGATAACGTTTCATATTTTAATACACCTTTATTTCTAATCATTCGCTTTGTTATGTGAAAGCGAATATCTGGTTACGGTAAAACCAACCGGATTGCTCAGACGTTCGCCGTATTTAACAATTTTTTTGCGATACATAATCCTTAAAGAAGCAGTCCAATAATTTACCTCTGGCGTGACTGAATCTGGATACATATCTCTAGTTTCGTATTCAACTTGCCACAACCCCTTGCTCAACTCATTAACCGTCATAATACGGACAATTCGATGCAACTTTCTTGTTCTGATGATATCCAAAGCCTGTGTCGCCGTCCGATCTATAAAAGCCTGATATACCGCGGATGATGACATTTCCTGCAATGGACCGCCAGGCATCCAGCGGGATTCCATTTCTTGCACATCATTGGTAAACGCGCTTCTCAACAAGACATATTCCCGAACAAAGACCTCCGTAATAGCTTTTTGATTATCCATATTGGTCAGAGGCACAATATCATATACCTGTTCTTCTTTACTTTCAAAAGTTAAAAGAAAGGGTTCTATTCGATACAGGGGCAACAATTGAGTGATTGCTAAAATCAATACCATGTTACAACATAAGCTGATCGCAACGACAACGGCAAACGCCCGTGCCGTCCATAAATATCTTTTTTCACTGGCATTAACGACAACTTCATCTCCCTCATGGCGATGCGGCTGACTTTTTCGCACAATCTGCCGCGGCATACCTGTCCTATTGCCGATTAAACGTTGTTCAGTACTATTTATGCCTAAACGATCTGCCATATCACACCTATATCATTGCTACGAACCAATCTGGAAGCGTTTTTGGTAATTCTATTTCAATGCAGGCGCATGGAGAAAGTTTTAATTCATTAACATCTTTACCGATGCCAACCGGCTCTGGTTCATAGTATGAACCGAACATCCCGCATGCCGCCAAAATTAGAACCGCCCCTAATAAAATAACCTTTTTATACATTGCAATGTTCCTTTTATATATATTCCGACATAAATACATTAAACTTTTTCTTTTTAAAAGTCTAACATGAAGCGTGCACATCCCCAACTTATCAACAAGTTAGAGAAATGCTTTAGGCTATCATAATTGAAAAAGATTAATATAAATTAAAGAATTTCAACTTCTGTCTGCGAATATCGCGTTACGGTAAAACCAAGAGGATTCATTAAACGTTTAGACATAAACAACCGTTCTGGCACAAAAAACGCCGTAACTGAAGCCGTCCAATATTTTGTAACCAGCACCATGCTGCCGCTTGCTTCATTGCGCATTTCTGGCGATAAATCATAAGTGCGGAAATCAACCTTCCATACCGGACTTTTTTCACCGCCGACTATGCCAATTGAAATAATTTCAACATCTCGAACAGTGTTGCTGCGCAGCAATTGGTTAAGTTCCGCCTTGCTCTTTTTTTCAAAATCTGCAAACACCTGCAATGATGACATATAGGCAACCATGCCACCGCCGAACCAACGCGTTTGCATTTCTCTTTCATCGTTTAACACGGTATTACGTAATATGACATACTGCCGGATAAAAGTTTCCATCATCTGTTTAGAAGAGGCCATATCAACAGCAATCGGCTCATAACGAACCATGGCGTCCGAACTGTCTTGCCTAATTATCAGAAAAGGTTCAACCGTAACTTCCGGAACCAACCGGAACAAAACCAAAGATGCGCTGGCAAAGAAACCTAAAGATATTATAGCAAACAAAATCACCAACCGTGATAACCAGCAATAATAACTTTCTTTAGCCCCTTTCAATTCAGGACTGTTGTCAGTTATATACTCAAATTGCGCTTTGGGTGCATTGGCATCCGTAATGGCTAGAGCTTTATTACCATTTCCCAGCTGATTAACCATTTTTCTTTCCACTAATCATAATTTGCACAATAGGGTTCCTCAAAATTATTTAAATTATCTTCATAAGCGCTTTGCGCTTCTTTATCATATTCGTCTCGCACGGCATTGTCTGTTTGTTTGCTTTTAATTTTTTCCGATAATTCACTATCTCCTGACATATTATCATTTAACTGTATCAATTCATCGCTATCCATTTGCAATGCACCAGCAATGTTGTTGATTTTGGTGATTTTTTCTTCAATAACATCATTTAACGGCTGAATTGACTGCAGTAAATTGATTACCTCCTGAACATACTTATTCTTGGTTGAATCAAGCATTTCCACAAGTTCATCATATGTCTCCGTATCTGAAAGATCAAAATCTGCTTCCAGCGTATAATCCGTCCCTACTGTTTCCAGCTGTTCCATAATTTTTGTACGGTTGCTGTCAACCTTAACGTCTAATTGATCCAGATTATCCTGATAAAGCATTTCCTGCTCGACAAAGTCAAGAAAATTACCAAATTGATTACGTATCAGTAATGTTTTCCTGAACAACTTTTCCTGCTCTTCATCATCTTCGTCAATATCGTCAGAATTCTCTAAATTTTCGTAAAACTCCATAATTTGTTTAACATAATCATTAAATGTTATGCCGTTTTTATAGGTTAAAATTGTGGCTAACTCACTGGTTTTTTCCTTATCCGGTGCCTGGCTTACGTTTCCGGACACGACGCCCCCATTTGTAAAGTAGATGGTTGCGGACGGCCCTACTGTGCCAACCTCTATTTTAACCGACTGTATTTCCGAACAGAATCCCTTACTTTCTCCGGAAGCGCTAGTTATATAGTAATTACCATTGCGGAGTTCAATATCGTATTTACCTGTCGTGCAGGGATAGAGCCCCATTCTGAGATTATCCAGCACTGCTGTATCGTAAGACAGAATATCTTCAATATCGATATCTCTTTCGACAAAGCCTTTGCCTCCTAATATCCTCCGCCAAATTTCCGGCATTTCCTGTCCCTGATTTAAGAAATCATACCTTGTTGTCATCCATGTGTCCGATTTGACAATCTCATTAAAATCAGTATTATCAAAGTGCACGACCTCTCGCAACGGCGCCGTCGGTGTTGCCGCAATCTTTTTCGGCGCCATAAAATCCTGCGGTTTTGGTGGCAACCCGACAAAATATTCGCTATCGCTTTCATAACAGGTATTACCTGCACAAATTTCTTTAAAAATTTCCTCGACAACAATTTCTTCAGCTAGTTTGTTTACGGTGCTGACCGACAGCAAAGAACCCAATATGCCGTCAGATATCGAAATACTGATATCCGGATGTTGAATATAATCCAACATTTGCTTGTGAAGATTAGTAATGTCGGCATAATAAGCCTCATCAAAACGCCTGTCTTCCATATTTTCAATCAGTTCAGCCGTTTCATCAATCTTACTGATAATTTTCTCGCGAATATTTGAGGCACCATTATCTGCTATGGTTATAATACTCTTCAGAATATTCAACATTATGGCATTGCTATAAGTTGTCGTGTTTGCCACATCGTTGAGATAACTGCTGTTGCCCAGTAAAGAAGCCTTTGCGTTCTCCATTGTTGTAATTTCTGCTTTAAGTTTTGAAATTCCCTGAGCTTCCAGACTTGATGCTTCAGCGGCAAAGCTGCTTTTTGCATGGCTAATTTCATTTTCTTTGTTTTCTAAGCTTACTTTTAAAGTATCTATACTCTTACGTTTTATTTCAATTTCCGGCAAAACGCTTTCTGCTTTTTGCGTAGCGGTGGCAATTGTTTTATTAGATTCAACAATAGTGCTTTCTGCTGTTGATTCAAAATTGCTCATAACATCAGAAGATTTAGCTTTTCTTTCTTGAGAGATTTGAATAACAACTTTTTGGCCCTCAATATCTCCTTCTGCTGCAGCTTTATCTTGCATTGCCGAATTATATTCTGTTTTGTAATCATTTAATGCTAAATTTTCATCATCAAGTTCCACATATATAGAATCTTTTTGATTATTTAATGATACCATTTGAGCATTAAATGATGTTCTGAGGCTATTCATGGCATTATCAATTTGCTGCTGAACATTTTCAACTTCCTCAAAACTTTTTGTATTCTTTTTATCCGCACTAACCAAATCCAAAACTTTGTTTAGAAATGAATTGTTATAGCTTTTAACATCAGCCCAATCTACCACTTCATCTACTGTTCCCGTTGACGGCAACAAATCATTAATCGCCAGAGCAAACTTGGCTATAAACGGCTGTAAGTTCATCGTTTGAATGTAAATGCGCATATTCTTGTATTTTTCGGTCAAATACTGTTTATAAACCAATTTATCATCATCCCACAACGGATATTTGGATTCGAGTTTTCCCCATTCAGAAGAGCCGGATGCCATATCATTGCCGATAGCCTTAGCCGCTTCAGCGCCCAGTTGCCATGCAACAAGATTGCTTTCACGAATTGCGGCTTCTGTTTTAGGCTCATCGCTTGGGCGCAAAAATGAAATATCTGAGGTTCCTGCCTGCGCTTCAGTACTGTATTGATCGCTTAAAGACGCAAGGTTTGACACATCTGTTTCCATATCTTCTTCCGTTAAACCAGTCGCAAAATCATTTTCATCTAAATTCAAAGCTTTTTCAGCTTTTGCCGTTTTATAGGCAGAAATAAGCCATCCGGAAAAACCTGCTCTGCTTGAATAACTGTTTATGCTATAACTGCTACAAATTTTCGATTTATCATTTTCGCACAGGCTGTCCCCTGGTAATAAATTTTTCAACGCTTCGGTTGTCAGACTTCTGTTAGAATCACAGAATATATTTTGTCCCGACAATTTACACCCTTCTCCATACCACATTTCAATCGGATCTTCATAATATTTACCGATATAATTTACAGCGCAGTTTTCTGATTTTACAAGTTGCTCAATCGCTTTTTCATGTAGCGTTTTCATTTTATTATATTCAACAAACACTTTTCTATATTCAGGCATTTGTTGTTTTAAATTATGCGCTTTCAAGGCCTTTTGAACAGTTTGATAAGCATTATTGGCAATAATTAAAGCCTGAAATTGATCAGCCGTCCCAGCAAAAGGCGAACTAATATCATACGCTGTCGCCTGAACGATATCTAAATTCGGATTAGGTTGTTCAGCAACAGCATTGTTGTTTGTTAAAACAAAACTTCCTAAAATTCCAGTTTGTGTTGTGCTTTCATCAGAGGAAGCTGTTTGTGTCGTTACTGTTGATACCGTAGTTTGCGTTGTTTCGGCTGTTGTTTCCGATGTTGCCGTTGGCATAGTTGCAAACATTTGGGCAAAAGCATTTTTATCCGTACGAACATAGCGGAAGACATCATTATAACTGACCTGGTCTTCCTCAGATGTTTCCTCAACCGGTTCAATGCCGGCTAAAACAGCCTGCGCAACTTCATATTGGGCTTTTAAGGCTATCAATTCCTCTGTAATACTGAGCATTGAATCATAAATGACGTTTAGCTTATAATAATTGCTCCAGACGCCAAGCTCTTCTTCAGTGGATGATGCGCTAGAACAGCTACTGCTGTTTGAGCTTCCACCTTGAACATAGCAAGTGCTCAATTCATCATATTCTTCTTTTAGAGCCTCCATTTTTTCTTCCAGATCGCGAACAGTGATATACATTTCGATCATAGCGTCATTGCCAAACTCTATGGCTTTGTTTTTATAAGCTAATTTAACAGCACGTTGGTTTTCTGGATATTTTTCAAGTATATCCGCCGGATAAGTTAAAAACAAAGTATGAAATGCCTCAACTATGGAAGCCTCGTTGGTAATATCGGCTATTTGGCATTCTTCAATAGTGCGGGCGCTACTTAAATTTGCTTTGTCTTTTTCTTTATTGAACAGCGTATTGCCTAAATTGAGTCCGATATTGTCCGTAAAACTCTTGATTTCGCTTAATACCTCTCCTTGTAGCTGCTGCAACTCATCCTGGGCGGTAAGCAGCTGCGCGCTTGCGCCTTCCAAAGATTCAGCAACATTTGTTAAGGGGTCTATCGTCGGACTTACCGGTCCAGGAGGCAGAACCCCAAAGCCAAAAACAGCGTTTGCATTTAGCATAACGGATATATTTATCAGCAAAACCCATTTGTTTAATTTATATTTTTTCATTATATCCTCCTTAGTTTGCCGTTACGCTGTCCAAAAAGCTTTCTTGGCCCTCATCTGAGGGAATGTCGTCTTCAGTAAAAATATAATTATCCAAATTAAGCGCTGCCGGATTTTTATCATAGTTTTTCAACCGATAATCCTGATTGAGCATATTTTGCGATGTTTTCAATCGTAAATCAGCAATCAGCAGATTAGTATAATTATACAAAATTTTGATATCCTCAATCCGTTGTTCAACCAGCAGATTTCCGGCTGTCATTTTATAATCGGCCGCCGCCATGTTTTCCTGCTTGGTTTCAATGCGTTCTAAATCCTCGTCTAATTGCAGTTTCAGTTTCATTGCCGTATATAAAACATACGCTATGTCTTTTTTGAAAACATCTCGGCGGTATTGTGTTATCCTCGCAATATTTTCCACCGTATTGACTTCCCCTTCTTGCAAAAAGTTATTATTAATGACTTCATTATATTCTTCCTGTTTCTCAGCATCGGTTTTGCTAAACATATTCTGAAAGAAAGATGATGTGGATTCAGCAGCTGTTTCTTTTAACTGATTCTCAATATCATCGCGCTGAGAAAGCAAATCCTGATATTCGCTGTCGCCACTCAAATATTCTTCGCCACCGTCATTTTCAATCTGGCTCAACAAGGCATTATAACTGTCAATTTCTTCTTGCAAAGAAGACATTTCAGCTGCAAGCAGCGCTTTATCAGCCTCGTCTTCAGAAGCATCATACATTGCCTGCAAAACCGCATAGTTATCCTGGGTCGCCTGAATTTTTGCCGACATTTCTTCTAAAACCGATGTTTTATAATCTTCTATTTGCTGATTAATGTTATTCAGTTGAACAGTTAAATTGGCCGTGCTGATAGTATCTGTTTGCTTAACATCGTCAACACTATCGTTAACTCCTGAAACATCTTCCGAGACTGTGTCGACGCTGTCTGAAATATCATCATAAGTATCCTGAATCGTATTTGCCGCCGATGTAATACTTTCCTTTAACGCACGGACTTTCTCAGCCGCCGCCTGAATTTTTGGCCCGGTTATTAATTCTTGCATTTTTTGAGAAGCTGTATTCACCTGATTTTGCACCCATTCTTCAGCTTTTTGAATATTGCTCATAATCGCGCCGGCTGTTTCCGATGTTCCGAACTTAATCTGCGCCTGAGCCGTGCAAATTCCTCCAATAGTAAAAAAGCAAACGATGGCAAAAATTATGCTTTTAATTCTAGTCTTCATCGCCGCTTTCCTCCGCATCACGTGTAAAATTTTGTATTTCTCTGGTGTTTTGATATTCGTTTATATAAGCCTGCATTTCTAAAATTTTATTCCAGCGACGCAGTGATTTTATAACCATTTCATTACTGGCTTGTAAAGCAGCATCAATCGTATCCAACGAATGATCTGGATTTTCCTCTTTCATCAAATCTTGACGCAATACCAGCGTACGAGCAAACAAAATAGCCGCATTTTTTCCCATATTTTCATTTAATGACGCCTGCAAATTTTTTGCTTCGGTAATACTGTTTTCCGCACCAAACTCCCGCGTATAATTTTTTGAGACTTCCTCAAGCAACTCATCTTCATTTTTTGAACCGTCCAGAGAATCTTTCAACCCTCCTAAAACCGATGTTGAAACATCTCCGACAAGCGAAGTCGGATTGCTGGCCGTATCAACAATATCATTAACATTATCCATAATTCCGGTAACGCTCTGCACCACAGTATCTTTCAGCTTTGTGACCGATTCCGATGCATCTTGTACGGTCTTAAGCTGAGCCTGAACATTAGTATAGGCACCTTTAATAGTAGCGCTTATTGCTTCAATATCAGCATTAGCAGGAAAGGCCGCTCCCAAACTTAAACTGACAATGCCACTTATTACCCAAAGTTGCTTATTCATCAGTTTATTCCTCGTCATCATAATAATCTTCGTCCAGCTGTTCAATCGTCGACCAAGCATCTGTTATAACTTGGCTGGTCATCGCTTCCATCAAACGGATAATTACTTCCTGATTGGTTTGCGCCACTTTGCCGACAAAAGAAATTTCCTCCCGCTCACTGGTTAAGGCGTCTGATTTGTTTTCCAAATCATCAGCAACTTCAGAATCAAATGATGCAGAATAGGTTTTTTGCACCAGAGCCGTTGCTAAATCTGAGGCGACATGATCTTGTGTGGCCTTGGAATATTCTTTTTTCCAATCAGATGCTGTTGTTGCATCTTTATCGTGCATACCAAGAACCCAGATTTTTACACATTCGGCAATTTTTTCTTCATCAATTTCGTCAAAATTGATTCCGCATTTGTTGGCAATTATATCCGAATAGATAAATTTACCATCATCATTGGTTCCTGTTTTATACGTGGTTGTTTGCGCAAAAGAAGACGACCGACTAAACTGATATGTAAATTCTGCTGAGGATGTTGTAAACGCTTGGCGCTCTGACAATGTTGTCTCTGAAACCGGCTCAGCATTTTCCGTTTTGAATGCACGGCGCTGTCCGATTGCTGAAGATGCAGGCATTGCTGTTTCTTCCGACAAAGCAGAATTTTCAGTTGTCGTTGCCGGAATTTGGTTTACTGCATTTTTTTCCATACCCGCATTAAGTTCAGAGATATCCTTTTCAACAATTCCAACATCTTCAGAAAATGCCGTATTGTCAACTAAACCGTCCGTCATTTCATCAGATAACACTCCATTTGCTGCAGACAGATTGCTGTTTGTTGCTGTGGATAAGCTACTGTTTGTGTCGCTGCTTATGCTGTTATTAACTGTGGTGCCGATTGCGTTTGTTTCTAATTCCGAGTCTCCGCTGTTTACTGCGCTTTTGGTCAAATCAACTGTACTCACAACATCATCATACACGCTCCGAGCTTCTTCATACACATCCATGCCTTCATCATAAACAGACTTTCCTTCTTCGTATAAATTTTGCCCAGCTTCAACCACATTACTCACTTCTGACTGGATATTCTCTGCAAATGCCTGAGCATTTGCCACCTGTTTTTCATATTTTTCCTTTAATTCAGCTAGTTTTTCCGCTCTTTTTTTCTGTTTTTCAATTTTTTGCGCCAATTTTTCAGCTTTTTCTTCAGCACTGGTAAATTTTGACAATCCGCCGACAGAATCTCCCAACAGTTGTTGGATATTGCCAACAGACATGGTTGACTGGATGGTTGAAGACGTTGATTCAATTTGCGAAGTCCAGCCATTAATCATATTGGTTACTTGAGATAAATCCAACGTCGGCCACTGGCAGAACCCAGGAGAAACATGTAACATTATGCCTGTACAGCTCATATAAAGAAGCTTGATATAATTTTTCCCTCTCATGCCACTCTCCTTACAAACGTCCTTGATATTAGTTTCAGTTTAGCATATGGATTCTGAAAAACAAAACATTTTTTGCCTTCTAGCCCATATTTAAATATTTTGTAACAAAATTATTCTCACCATATTCTTTTATCAGTTCTTCAACCAACAAAACATTTTTTCGTCCGGAATTGTACAATTTTAAATATGGCCCCAAAGCGCCCAGATTAACATCAAGAATAACCGACTCACCTGTTCCCGGACGAGACAACAATATGGCATACGGAAAATCGCGATAGGTTTTACCAAAGACAAAATCCAGCTCGCTTTGAGTCAATCTCCATGTTGCATAATCTTCCGGCATGGCTTGCGGATTTCTAAAGAAAATAATCGTTTGGCACTGACCACGAATAACTTCACCAACACCTAGTTTATCAATAATATTCGGTTGTTGGAAAGCGCACAGATATGCCTGACGTTTTTTACGCCCTTCTTGCAAACCTATTATGAAATAATCTCTAAACATCGGGTGTTTTAACATCGGCGCAGTTTCATCAATCATAATCAGCGACGGCACCCCAGTTTCGCCTGTCTCAGACTGAATACGATGCATAATATAACTAATAACCGCCGGCGCAAGAGTTTCATCTTCAAAGATATGAGTGAAGTCAAACGCCATAAAACGCTTAGCTTTTAAATCCAGGCTATCGTTTTCGGCATTAAAAATATTGCCGTACTGATCTGGATTAATCCAGCGGTATAATTCGCGACGCATAGTTCCAGTCGGCGAAAAACAGCTTTTATACAAATTTTTCATGATCCGCTCTTCCGGACGCAGATAATCAAAGGCCGTAGTTACCGCACGGGCAATTTCACGTTCGGAAAGCGCGTCATCCGCCAGAGTTATAGACTTCATCCAACGACGCAGGAAAGCGCGGTTGTTTGGCGTATTATCAGCATCAAACGGGTTAAGCGATACATTCTTGTTGTCTCCATCAAAGCCGACATAGGCGCCACCGATTGCCCGGGTAAAAATTTCCGCACCGCGATGGCGGTCAAAGAAGAAAACTTTCAAATCGCTATGCCGCATGGCTTGACCGGCTAAAAACGTTAGCAATGTAGTTTTACCTTGGCCGGTAGGACCGATAATGCAACAGTGTGCCACAGCAGATTCCTCATCAGAAACATGGAACTGAAAACGATACGCCGAGCCGGACATGGTGCGGAAAATCGTGATTGCTCCCGGACCCCAGTCGCTCTTGCTAAAACCTTCCGCCGGCTTGTCAAACGAAATCGCCAAAGATACAACTCTTGATAAATAACGGTAAGTCCGGGGATAAGTATCATAAGTCGGAAACTGGCTAAAGAAAGTTGCCTGCGCCACCCAGCCTTCGCGAACCGGCGTCACACCGAAGCTACGGCATATCCTTTGCACTTCCGCCTCACCGAAATCAAGCTCTTCCTTGCTGGCTCCTTTAATCAAAATCGTCATAGAATATTCCGTTAAAGCCTGATAATCGGCATCACTGTCTTCAATGGTTGATAAAGCCTCGCTGTATTGATTAATGATATCTGGCGAAAAACTGGTTAATACAGCCATTCTTTGCTGCTGAATCAGCATCATGCGTGCCTGCGGTTTGAAAATCGGGCGTATGTTGTGCAACAATACCAGCTCACAGTCAATCGAGAGCAATGAAACAATCATGCTTTCATCCATAAAATCGCCGGTTGTACGAATGCCCATGGCGATTTCATAAAGTTCTTTTTCCCCGGAAAAGAAACGGATAATTCCCTGCTCGCGCGTGAAATGAATATGATCGGAGGTCAGCATTTCATTTAATTCCGAGCCCTCAGCATGGCGGATTTTAGGCTCAGGTTTGGAAACAGGGCTGCATAAACGACTGAAAACATAGAGAGGCCCATCAACAGCCGGACTGTCTGGAGATTCGTACATTTGCGATACGCCATATTCGCCTAATGTCGCAATCAGCGACTGACTGGCATAATTCAAATCTTTTAGAGCATCTTTGCGGTCAACAACCGATAAAATAATATAATGGCGATTGGTATAAATACGGCTCATATTGCTGGCCCATACTTTTGAAACTTCTTCCAACAGCGTGTTTTGAAAATCCCCTTGCTCATCTTCCATTTCCGTGCGCTCGCGTAGCGTAATGACCCGGCAGACAATTTGCAGTTCAGAAAGGTTATCAATCCATGATTTACGCGCCTCCATCATAGAATAAACCTTTTCCGGAGTTGCCGACGACAAATCCATACCGGTTATGCGGAATACTCTGGCATAAGAACCATTAATGCAACGAATAGTCATGCCGTCTTCTAACAGCTTTGCAAACGGTAAAAAGTCTGATACACGCGATTCACGCGGTTGCGGCAATATCCAAGCGCCGAACTTAGTCGAAAGCAAAACCGCAAACGCCGCCGCTGAAACAAAACCAATAACAGCAACAGCAACCTCTACGTTGCTTAAGCCTTCTACAAACATGGTAAAAAAATCAAAATCAGGGTTCAAATTTATTTCCTCTTTCCGGATATAGGTTGTTTGAAACTTTATTGGTCTGACCAAAAGCCTGTATCATGGCCGACAAATGCGGCTCACGGGTACCAGCCAAAACAATCGCGCCATGTACAAGTAAAATACTACAGACAAATAACAAAGGGTTCATATCACCGACGCCGATCATCATAAACATAAAAGGGAATTGTATCCCGACATTTAAAGCAACGGGCAACACCGGCCCCCAAAAAATTTTTGGAGGCTGGGCAACTGCTTTTAAAATCATATCACGCATATTAACCCCTCTTAATAATTACTTTATAGTGAAACTTCCTTAAAACATCGTCAACTGTTTTTACAAAGTAATCCACTTGCCTAAATCGACAGAATCGTCCGACGGCTACCGAACGATTCATTATTTAATTACTATTAAACCAGTCACCTATACTATTGCCAACACCTATAGCACTATTACCATAATCTGCAAGATCTTGCGTACCAGATGTATAATCCACAACATCACTGCTGGCATCACTAACCCCATCTCTGATTGAGTCTAAGACATCACCGACGCCTGAATCCTCTATTGCACCGGAAACATTGTTACTTCCTGTAGCAATATCACCTGCAGTACCGCTATTACCTAGAGCATTACCCAAATAGCTTGTAGCGCCTCCTATATTACCAGCAACATTGGTAGACGTAGAACCAATAAGAGATGCCAGACTACCAAGTTTATCTAAGATGTTTCCATCGCTAGAGATAATGCTGTTAACACCACTTATTCCATCTTTGACAGCATCAACCGCATTTATGCCGGAATTTACGGCACCAACAACATTTTGAGCTGCGGCGACAACATTTTTTGTAGTATTAACAGTATCCTTAAAAGTTTGTTTAAAACTCTTACTATCATATTCCGTCGTCGTGTCGGAATTTTCCTCATTCAAATCTCCTATTCCTGACTCATCTATCAAGTCTTTCACCTCATCCGAAGAGTCTTCCGAATCTCCAGTATCCTCCGGACACAATGCCAGCGTACAATCCTCCTGGCTCTCCACATCACTGCCGATAATACTGGCATCGCCGCCGGCAATAAAGTTTTCATAAGAATATTCAGAATCGCTAAGTTCAGCACCGCTGAAATAATTAATAAACGGCATCATAAGTGAAAGCAGAGACAAACCAATCATTATATAAGCCAGATGCTTGAAGCTTATCTTATTAAAAATCGCCAAAACGGCGAACATAATTAAGCCAAAACCGGCAATAACATAAACAATTTTACGGACATCCTGAATGGTAGATACCATTTTGTTGGAGATAATCGTAAAAATATCGCCGCTGGCAGCAAAGGCGCTGTTCGATGAAAAAACAATCAAACTCAGCAGCAAGAATACTGTTATTTTACCTACCTTTTTCATCATGACCGCCCCCTGAAAACAAAGTAATAAAAAAACTCTCAACCCTCTGCATTAACCAGCGTATCGGTAATACCAGAAACAGTGATATCCGCACCGGTACCGGAAACCAGATACTGCACCAAGCTAACTGTTAAAGCAATTACAATTAAACCAATCACAATCGCACTCAGCCATTTCCAGTTTAGTGCGCCAAAAAAGCTGCCGATAGCAATAGCTATAATTCCAAAACCAGAAGCCGCGAAAATAATTTTGCGCATACCGCTGAAAATTTCCCAGCCAGTACTGGTCAGGCTTTCAAATACAGCATATGAATCTGCTGTGCATAAAATTGAAGAAAGCGCAAAAGCAAACAACCCTGCACAAATATATTTCTTAAATTTTATACCCAGCATAGTTTTTCTCCCATTTTTAAACAAGCTGTAGAAAGGGAAAAGCGTGAAAGCTTTTCCCTTTCATTACTTTACATATTATCGCCAAAGCTATCACCTAATCCACTACTATCAGCGTAACCGGTATCGCCCGTTGCGTATTCAACAATCGCACCAGCGGCCGCCAAAATCGCCAACCCTACAGCAAGACCGGCAAACCACGGCCATTTTACCTTGCCGAAAATCGCCTGGAAAGCCAATGCCACCAAACCGAAACCACCGATAACAAATACAATGGTTTTAACAGCTTTAAAAACGTTAATAGCTTTATCTTTCGCCACTTGCATAACAGTTGAACCCTGAGCGGCAGCTACAGCATCCCATGTTACTGCCATACTAAACACCAGCGCCAAAGCAAGCAGGGTGAAGATATTATTTTTAAGAAACTTCATTGCTTTTCTCCTAAGTATTAAACAAAACTTCTTATACATTTTTAGGATACCAGATTTAAAATTATTTTACCAGCCTTTTTTCAACTTTCAAAAACAATGCAACATATTGTTTTATCGGGAAAGTTTGCCTGTGTAACAAAAAATTCATATTCAATACAAGCATCCAATTCATTATTTATAAAGAAAAAAGTAAAGAAATTTCTAATTTTTATATAAAGAAATAATTGTTTATGTATTTATTGTGGCTGTTTACAAGTTTTTATGACGGCACAGGTAAATTTTTCGGCATGCGCAAACATCTAATACTCTCTTCGTTCGCCAAAACAACAGTTGGATGGATGTTCATGGGGGTGATAGGTTAAACGGGGATGACAATCTTCTTACCCGTGCTTGCGAATGAGCTAGGTAAATGAATACTAAACAGCTATATTTTGAACTACTAATCACACAAGCCGATACTTACCCAGATATAACGACTTGAGATGACCGAGGCTTGCTTAAAGCACAACATTAGGGCTTAGCGGCAGATTGAAAATATTTATTAGGCGTGATAATAAATGAGTGACGCCCATTCAAAGATGATAAAGACAACACTTGTTCGCAGGTATGGCAAATCACATGCCAACAATAAAGTTCAAGAAACCATGCGCTGTAAACCTTTCTATTAACTCTATTTTAATATTATTAGTTGTATCGTTAAAACGGTAAAAGTATGCAGAAAATGCCGCATTGCGTTAACTTATTGCTTTTACATGTTTTTTATAATAAGGTATAAATAAAACAATGCATAAACAAAGCATAAAAAATTTTGTTTACAGTTTCTTATTTTCTTTATTGGCAGTCTTTTGTGTCAATAAAGTATTTATGCATGCGCCGGAGACGGAGAACTCTAAATCGCAAAAAATTATCAAACCTCATAATATTTCTTTATTTTCACCGCTTTCAGATGCTTATGCACCTGTAGTGGCAAAACGTTTTGTCGATGTAAGCGAAATTGAAAAACTAACAGCAGAGGCATCTACACAGATACCTGAAGATGATAAGGCTAAAAACGAAACCGTTTTATCCACTGGCAGTTTACCGCCACCTCCGTCTGGTGCAAATAGAGATATAATTGTTACACCGGATTTACGTTCACTGACTACGGATGCAGCTCTTGTCGAAACCGTGCTACAGACAGAACAAGAGCCGAAAAAATTAAAAAAAGAAAGAAGCTCTGTTAATACTGATCTAGCCGCCGCAGAAGAAATCATTCTGGAAAAAGAAAATGTCATTCTTAAAGTGGAAATCGCTAATGATTATGAAGAAAGCGGCGTTGTTTATGCTGATATCAGCGACACTTTTTCCAATACGGTCGCTGAAATAATCGAAGATACGCCTTCTGTGCAAAATATTCTTTATGCTCCTGAAGGTACAAAACCAGAAAATGAAATACAGTCAAACAAACTTTTAATAGCAGCAAACAGCTTTGCAGATATTTTAGACAAAAATGATGCGATGCAGGAAAGTGACATTCCATTGATTGAAGGAAACGACACGCTTCATGCGCATATAGATATTGTACAAAACAGCGGAAATGCGCAAATTGCCATGCTGGAACCCAACACTCTGGTCAGCACAATTGAAGAACCGGATGCCCCGGAAGACAAGACATTGGCTGAAGCTGATTTAAAACAAGATGAATGGACACAAATGTCGAATAAAGATGAAAATGACAGTCCCTGGGTTGTTGCCAAAGGTAATAAATTTGCCAAAAACCAAGCCGTGGTTGAGTATTTTTCCCAAAAAGAAGATCTGAAAGAAGAAGCTCCGGCAAGTTTTGACATGATTGAAGAAAGCGAAAAAATTTCTGCAGTGCTCAAGCCAGAAGAAAGCGTTGAAAAAGAGGATGAAACAAAGGTGGCTTATCAAATGATACAAAATCTCCTCATTCCCATTCCGGAAGATATTATGAACGATGCTAATCTGACACCGCAGCTAACCGCGTCACCTAAGGAAAAATCTTCCAAATCCGAAAACGACGCAGAGAGAAAAGCCGCGCAAAAAACAGCAGACGGCAATGGGTTAAAAGACAGCGAAAAGCAAAGCGGTTTATTTAAAAGTATTGCCTCATGGTTTTCTGGAGATAAAAAGAATCAGACGAACATAGGGGAAGACACAGCGAAAAAGAATGTCGGCAGAAAAAGCGGAATTGACTTTTTCGGCTTTATTTCCGGCAATGACGAAAATAAAAATACAGCGCAAATTTTGCCGGCCGAACTGCGCTTGTCTTTTCAACCAAACCGAGCGGAAATTTCTGGACAAACCTTACGCTGGATACATGCTTTCGCCGATAATGTCAGAGATAACAATAATATGTACATTGAAATCAGGATCGATGGCACAAGCTCTTTTGCTCTGCAAAAAAAGCGCCTGAACCTGTTAAGCACTATTTTAGCTAACCGTGGGGTTGATTTCAGACAAATAAACATTGTTTTCACTTCGCGTGAGCCAAATTCATTTATTGTTAGGAATATCCGGTTTAATAATAATGAAGAGGTTGTAGTAAATAAAAACAACAGCAACTCTTATTATCATCCATGGTAATAAGTGTTTCGTGAAACTTGATTATTTAATTTGTAGCCTGTATGATTGGAAAATATTATGAAGTATGACAAAGGGGAATTAAACATGAATAAAAAACTATTTTTAACAGTCTGCCTGATGTGTTTTTCGGGCATAGCAGGCTGTATGCACCAAAATTCTGCATATACGACGCAATGCACCGGACCAAACTGTCTTAAACGAGCCATTCCCGCGGAAGAAGTTGTCTTGCCGCCGGATGATTATATCTGCCAGACTACCAACGCCCCGAACCAGTGCCCGACTGACCCGTTTGTCAATTATACGAGAACAGCTGCTAATTTTAGAGAATATGGCGAAAGATCGCCTCGAGATTCAATGATTTCTCAGGCAGCAGCTGGTAATAACTTGTCAGCGGCAATTCCCCCGTCTATTGAAGATGAAGTTATTGAGTACGAAGAACAAATTAACCCAGGAACAACTCTGTCTTCTGCCGTATCGGAAACTCTTGAAGAAAAAATTGATGAAGTTGAGGATCTCAGCAGTGGCGATATAGAAGAGGCAGAAGGAATGGAGGATATTGAAGACCCCGTTCAGGATTGGCTAGCCGAAGAAGGACAGAACTTAAAGGCCTTATTAACCGACTGGAGTGAAAAGTCTGGTTGGCGGCTGGTTTGGAACACAAATCGTAATTATGTTTTAAGTGCCGGCGCCATGTTCAGAGGGCGTTTTGCTGATGTAAGCTCAGCCTTAATCAGAGCTTTTGCCAGAGCCCGGCCGGCACCTATTGCAACTTTTTATAAAGGAAACCGTGTTTTAGTGGTTGAAACTATGGAGGATGAGAATGCGTATGAATAAAATTATCAATTTGGCTATTGGAACGACCGTAGCCGGGCTGATGGCAGCCTGCTCCGTTTCGACTGACCTTGACGCTTTAATTGACCGAGAGGTTGAAAACACCGTTGCCCTTAAAGAAAAGGCCAAAATTCCGTCAACGCCGGCGCCGATAGATGTTATCCGGGTAAAAGACGATATTTGGCTCGGCGACACCAGCGAAATTGAGTATGAGGGCGACCCCGTGCCGAGTTATCTGGAAACGGCAGACGGCATTACTTTAATCAGCAATCGCCCTATAACCTTATATGAAATCGGCGATATGATTAATAAAATCACCTCATTATCTGTCCGTTATGATCAAGAATTGGAAGATAGTTCCAAGAAGCTGGCTGACGGAAATACGCCGACTTTGGAAACAATCGGCGCGCAATGGACGGATAGTTCTAAAATGCTGGTTTCTTACAAAGGTCCATTAAGCGGTCTTCTTGATGAAGTTTCAAACCGTTTTGGTATTTGGTGGAAATATGAGAATAAACAAATCTATTTTTACAAATATGTTACTAAAACTTTTGTATTGTATACACTTCCGACAAAACCGACTTTATCGGTTAATGTCGGTGGCTCTTCTACCGAAGGCAGCTCTGGTTCGTCATCTGTGTCTTTGACCAATACGGCGAACATTGATTTGTGGTCAAACATAGAATCTTCTATTAAATCAATGATTGGCAAAGGTTCTCAGTTGACAATGGACCAGTCAAACGGAACGATTACCTTAACTGGTACACCGACTGACATCAAAAAAGTGGCAAAATTTGTCAATGAACAAAATGCCCGGTTGTCCCGTCAGGTTGCCATCAGTGTCAAAGTGTTGCAAGTTACCATTTCGGATAGTGATCAGTATGGCTTAAACTTAAGCGCTGTTTTCGGCGGCAACAGCCATATTACCAATTTGGGATTTGCAAGCCCGGGCAGCGGTTTGGGTGCCGAAGTTACCGAAAACCTAGCAATGACAATTGTTTCTGGAAGTTGGACGTTGCAAGGCGCTATTCAAGCACTTTCCGAACAGGGAACGACAACTTTGGTTACCAGCGGTACTGTTACAACCTTAAATAATAAGCCGGCACCTATTCAAGTTGTCAGAACTCAGAATTATATTTCTGAAATTACCAAAACAAACTCTGGCAGCGACGGTAGCTATTATGATTTGTCAACAGAAACAGAAGAAATTGAAACAGGCTTTACGCTTGATGTTCTACCAAGAATTTTGGAACACGGCCGGTTAATGCTAATGTTTAACATGACTTTGTCTGAATTGATTGAGCTCGAAAAAGTTGATTTGGGTACAGGTACCAGTGAAAGCGAGACAAGCGGGCAGTATATTCAAAACCCGATTATTGAAACCCGTGGTTTTACGCAGGAAGTAGCTTTGAAGTCTGGCGAAACGTTAATCCTGAGCGGTTATGAACGTGTTGAAAATACTGCAAACAAAACCGGGGTTGGCTCCGCTGAAAATTCACTTCTCGGCGGTACGGCGACAGCTGAAAAGACCAGAAGCATTTTGGTCATCATGCTGACGCCGGTGGTTCTGGAAACCCCGTTATCGCCCGAATCAAGGATGAACTACTAACGGAAAGGAAAAACCGTGCTGGAAGATGCTAATTTAGATGAAAACTATTCCGGTGAAATAAATCCGGAAAAAGAAGAAGCCAAAGCTTGGGGAACCAACTTTGAAATCGACGGTGTGTCTTATGCCGCCAGCCTCTTCTGGCAACCACTACAAAACCGGGATGATCCTTTTACAGAAATTATTGAAGCGTCCGAAAATGTTTTGGAAGGCGCGGACTTTTTCTGCTTAAAGCCTGGAAAATCTCCGCAATTTGGCCTTTGTACTTCTTATCAGGGATATAAGAAGAAAATGCCAGTGGCCGCTGTCACTATCACAACAGCCTTGTCGGATCATTCATCGTTTTTAGGTGTTTTTAAAGTAAATAACGGCTGGTGGTATGTCTGTGCCAGGAATGACATTATTCTGTCGGACGGCGATATGCTGTTCTTAAATGAAGAAGATGCCAAAGAACAATTTATGTCCATGCTGGTCGTGCCGGATTGGGGACGTAAAATTGCACCAGCGGAATGGGGTATTGAAGAAACAGAGCAAATCGATCTTACCAGCCTGGTCGAAAAAGGCGAAATAGCATATTTGCAGAAAATCCGCGCCCTTCGAGGACCAAAATTGTTTGCTGTTATTGCGGCGGTGGCAGTTATTGCAATCTGGTTGGTTTCAACTTTGATTAACTCTATTTTCCTGGCGCCACCGAAAAAACCAATTATTGCCCCGGTACCAGTTAAAAAACTTGAACCAGCTCCGCCCCCGCCGCCGGAACCTAAGCCTTGGGAAAGCATTCCAGATCCTCAAGCTGTTTTGGAAAAGTGTTATAAAGCCACGCAAGACGTTGTAAGCATTGTTGTTCCTGGGTGGAAAATCGAGGGCATTACCTGTACATCGACAAGCCTTGTCACTTCTTGGAAACGTGAAGTCGGACGTTTGTCCTGGATGGATCATGCTTTAAATAATTCGGAAGTAACTTTTTCCAGTCGGGCGATTTCCGCAAAAGGAGACAACGTTGTTGTTTCCGTGCCGATAACTGATGTTAAAAATTTAAATTCTCCGCCAGAAAAAAACGGTGTTGATCTGGTTAATACGATTAACGACCTGTTTCAAGCCATCCAAATGTCTATCACGATGAATACGGAAACTTGGACTTCACCACAGAAAAATGTTTATCGTTCGGTAAAATTTAATTTTAAATCAAATCATGATCCGTTGCAATGGAAAGATTTGTTAATGAATTTTTCAGGACTTAAGATTAATACTATTAAATATGATATAAACAGCCGTAGCTGGCATTACGAAGGAGCGATATATGTATTATAAGCTTTTATATAAAAATTTACTCACAGCTGCTTTGATCTCATTTATTAGTTTAAATGTGGCCAAACCCTGTGAGGCTCAGGGAGTTGTTTCGCTGGTTGAAGACGATGAAGTAGTTGCGCCGGAAAATAATGCCAACGAGGCGGTTGTTCCTTTGGCTGAGCCGTCTATGGATATGGATACGGAGCTGCCTAATGTGTTGCCAAATGAAGAAATTATCCCTTTGGATAATGCTGGATTGATTTCTCCGGCTCCTAAAGCTGAACCTAATAAGGATGCGCTCGAGCCTGTTTCAGATACAGACATTCAAAATTTGATGCCTTATCCAGTTCCAACCGCAGGAAATTTTGATGAAAGCGCAGGCTTTTCTTTAGGAATTGAACAAGAAGCACCGATTTTACCAGCAACAGCTGGAACAAACTCTCTGGCGCCAGCAGGGCAAAACAATGTTTTAAATTCGGCGACGCTTACAAAAGCGGAGACGCCTAAACCGCAAAAAACAAAAGAGTTTGGCGAAGATATCCTGTCAAAAATAGATAACGATCTCTTTAGCCAAATGTCTGATATTGAAAAGCAAACAACTTTACTGACTCTGGAATTGCGCCGTGAAAAAATCCGCAATGAAATTGAGGCTATTAAAGCGCAGAGAACAAAAGCCTTAGAAGAAAAAGCCGCCGCGGAAGAAGAGAAAAAACGCAAAGCTCTTGAGTGGGAAAAAGAACAAGAAGCAAAGGTTTTGAGAGAGCAGCAAATTCTAAAAGAAAAAGAAATTGAATTGGAAAAATTAAAACAGAAAAAAGTTTTGAATGCTTATATGAACCGCATGTTGGAACAAAACCAAAAATGGATTGCTGAAAATGCTGAGCTTTATAAGCAAATACGTGAGATAGAAGCCGACAGAAAGTCTTTAGTTGAAAACTTTAGAAAGAAACTTGATACTTTAAACACAATGTCAAACAAGGCTGTTCAAAGTGCCAACAATGCCAAAGGCAACCATGATCGCACCCTGGCAAGCTTGACGGCTCAAAACATTCAACTGAAAAAACGGATTGAAGCCGAGGCATTGGCCGCCAAAAATCGGCAGCAAAATCCTTTTGCAAACGAAGGCGAAAATAACAAAAATGCCGTCGGTACGACATCTATAGATGATAAAATTGTGCAAGTTAATATCTCTAAAGAATATGCCATTATGGATATTACCGGGAAAGGTAATGATTTGGTGGCAAAACTTATTAACAAAAACGGCGAGTCTTTTCTGGCAAGGGTCGGGACTGTTCTGCAGACTGGACACTCTATTGAAGTAATTACGCCAAGTTACATTCAGTTTGACCGCAATGGACTGAAAGATTACCTCTATACCAGTGGCAGCGCTATGACCATGGAGCCGGAAAAAATGGAGGGAACGGCTACAACCAGTGCCAGAGCTCAGAGAAAACTAACCCCTACAGTCAAAAAATCTTCAAGCGGCCTGGCGTCTGACCATGGTATTCCTTCTTTAGGAACAGGCATGTTTGTTAAATAAGCGGGGTTTATCGCATAAATGGCCATTCAGACAGAAAATAATTCAAAAAATGAGAACGGAGGGACTTCTTCCTCCGGTTCTTATTTGGCTGAAAGCGAAGTAGAACAGAGCAAGAAAAAAAATATTCTTGAAGAATTGTTTGTTGATGGAAACCGACTTCTGACTTTGCCTGATTCCGATATTTCAATCGGCGATGAAACGCGTCGCCTGGTTGCCTTATTTTCTGACGGAACATATTTGGTTTCTAGGGACCATCGCTTTGACGGACCGGTTTATAACTTTGAAAAAACCATCAAAAGAAGAAAAATCCCTATTAAAGCTCCTCAATATGTCAGCCAAAATGAAATTACCGCCATTTATGCTTATGCTGAACGCGGTGTCGGTGTTACCAATGTTGACAGAGAATCACATGATCAAATGCAGATGCAAATTGACTTTATTAATGTGGTGGCTCGAGCTTCAGCGCAAAAAGTATCGGATATTCATGTCATTGTTGCCGACTCAACTATTATTATGTTCCGTGTTAATGGTATGATGCAACGGCAAATGGAATATAACAAAGAATGGGGCGAGGCTTTTGTGCGCGCTGCCTTTGCTTCTGCCGATATTTCAGATTCAAACTATGCCCAAAATGAATTTCAGGGCGCACAAAAACTTGGTGCAACGCCGCTGCGCGGTTCTAATGGCAAATTAATGCTGCCACATAATGTGTTGGCTATTCGTTTGCAGTTTAATCCAATTGCTTTCGGTTCGCAATATTTGGTTATGCGTCTTTTGTATGCTGATGATAACCCTGACGGTAGCTCTGATTTAAGGGCTCTCGGGTTTGGTGAACGGGAAGAGAATTTATTTTATCGGTTGCGCGCTGTTCCTGTGGGATTAAATATTGTGGCAGGCCCAACAGGTTCTGGCAAGTCGACGACTTTACAAAGAAATATGATTAAGCTTCTGCAAGAAAAAAATTATGAAATTAATTTGATTACAGTGGAAGATCCGCCGGAATATCCTATTCCCGGCGCCCGGCAAATGCCTGTGACAAATGCTAATACCGAAGAAGAAAAAGAGGCGGAGTTTACTAAAGCCTTAAACGCCGCTTTGCGTTCTGACCCGGATGTAATGATGGTTGGTGAGATTCGTTCCTTATCCGCCGCTGAATTAACTTTCAAAGGTGCTTTATCCGGTCACGGCGTATGGTCAACTTTGCATGCAAACTCTGCACCGGCAATTATTACTCGTCTGCGCGATATGGGCATACAATCTTATATGTTGGGTGATCCTGAGTTAATTAAGGGTTTGATTTCACAACGTTTGTTTCGTAAACTTTGTCCTTATTGCCGAAAATCTATTAAAGAACGCATGAATGACCCGTCTTTTGACCGGCTGAAAACAGCTTTGGGCGATTTTGGCATTGAAAATACTTTTGTTCGTGGAGAGGGATGTAAATATTGCGGATATAAAGGCTTCAGCGGACGAATATCCGTGCCGGAAATTATTTTGCCGGACGCTATGTTTTTGCAATTGATGTTAGGCGGTGATACCAAGCGCGCTGTGGATTACTGGGCAACGGAATTAGATGGAAGGCCTTTGCGTGATGCAGCTTTGGAAAGAATGCTAAAAGGGTATATTGATTTAGATGAAGTTGAGCGTTGGTGCGGTTTGCTTGACCAGCGTCCCGTTTATTAGGAGTGGCGTATATTATGGCAGACAAGAAAAAATCGACATCTTTTAACAAAGCAATGCGTTCATTAAACTCTATTGAAGTTTATTACGCAAAGATGATTTGTAACTTTTCCAATGAAGCCCGTTTAAAGATTTATCGTAAACTGGCTGCATTAATGCGTAACCGATTCTCTTTGATGGATGCATTAGATATGCTTCACGATGGCATTACCAACGGTGGAAAAAAACCTGGCGAGCCAATGGCAATTGCTCTTGCCAGTTGGGGAAAAGCTTTACAAAATGGTTTGCCTTTTTCTGATGCTTTAAAAGGATGGGCTCCGAGCCGTGAACGATTAATGCTTTCCGTTGGCGATGTTTCCGATTTAGAAAGTGCTTTATTAAACTTGATTAAAGTTACCGAAGGTTCTACAAAGATGATTCGGCCGATTATCAGTGCCATTTCATATCCGTCATTTTTGTTTATGATGTCTATTGTTATTATTTGGGCTATCGGCGTTTACATGGTTCCGCCGATGATTGACGCAGCGCCGGGCGTGCGCTGGGTTGGTACTGCGCGAACATTGGTTGATATTTCCGACTGGATTAAAGTTAACTGGATGTTTGCCTTTGTTACTTTTCCGATAGTGATGTTGGTTATTTATCTTACCATTGGTATTTGGACGGGACCTGTTCGTGCGGTAATTGACGGTATCCCACCATGGTCCTTATATAAAGTTTTTATGGGAATTACCTGGTTGTTGGCCTTGTCTGCCTTGGTTAAAGGTGGCGTACCAGTATCAACTGCCTTACAAGCTTTAAAAAGGGATTCTAATGCTTATCTTAAAGAACGAATTGATAAAACTCTTGCGTTTATCAAAAACGGTGATAACCTTGGGCAGGCTTTGATGAAAACTGGGCTGAATTTTCCAGATAAAGAAATTATTTCTGATTTAAAAATTTATTCTGAATTGGATAATTTTGAAGAAGCTTTAGGAAAGTTGGCTGATGACTGGCTGGAAGAATCTGTTTATATGATTGAACAAAAAGCCTCTTTATTAAACATGGTTGCCCTGCTTGCCGTGGCGGGCGTTATTGCTTGGGCCGTCTTTGGCGTGTTTGAAATGCAAGACCAGATTACCAGTTCTATGGGAGGATAAACATGTTTAAACATATGGCTGATAGGATAAAACCATATGCAACAAAATTTCAAAAATTTTTTATAAATAAATATTTTTGGAGTATTGTTGCGACAATTGTTGTTCTGTTGGCCTCATTGGCATTTATGCTTCATTCGGGACAAAACCCTCGTTTTCAAAAGGCTCATCAGGAGCTGATTGATTTAGCCAATAATATACGCAACTATTATAAAGTTCGTCCGGATTATTGGGGATTAGATACGGCTAGTGCGCTTAAAAACGGATTGGTGCCGGAAGCTATGTTACATGATGATAAAATTATCAACGCCATTGGGCGGAAAATTATTCTTGGCCAAGATGCCGAAGGAAATATGGTCATGCCCGGCCAGCGCAATTTTATGATAACCATGCTAAATTTAAGTAAGACAGCTTGTATTGCCATAATGTCACTTCCTTTAAAACCTGAGCAGCATCTAGGACTCTTAAAAATTTCTTTGGAAAACGCAGATGGTACGGAAGAGTTTGAATGGGGCGGTGCCAATCCTTTGCCGGTAACAGAAAAAGCGGCAAAACAATTCTGTAAAAATAAAAATTCCGTCAATTGGATATTTGAATAGAAATGCCCGTGGCACACCAGGTTTTATTAAAGCTACAAAGCCTAATGGCTTGACCTTGCCTAAAGATGTAGAATGGCATGTTTCAATGCTTTTAATTCCGAGCAAACCCAAGAAAGGCCGTCAAATTTATAAATAAAAAATTTCGGTATTCCCGGAATTTTTTATTCTTCTTTTTTCTTCTCAATTTTTACATATCTTCAAACAACTGACGTCCTTGCGCCATACGCGTCATCTGGGTTTCAATCGGCGTGGCAAGGTTTAATTTACCGCTTTTGATAATACTTCTAACTTGACAACCCTTGGTAGTGTCTGGATTGGCAAATAAAAAACGCAAAATCGGTGTCTTGTGCCCAACACCATGTAAAGACTGATGCATAACAGCCAATACGCCGCGGGAAAGAAGGTCATATGCCAAAGATTCGCTCATATCGGCAGAAGAAGCATATTTAACCAAAGAATTGATAGCATCTGGTATGTTATTGGCATGGATGGACGATAACACCAAGTGTCCGGAAGTTGCAGCGCGGAGGCATTCGCTGGCAGCATCCGGCGTCCGAATCTCACCAACCATAATATAGCGCGGTTTGGAACGCAAAGCAGATTTTAAGGACTCTCCCCAATTGTTATTTATCGGTTGCGTTTGTTTGCATAATCCGAATGAACCGTTTAAGGCCGTGTATTCACCGTCAAGTGGCATCTCCGACGGATCTTCAATCGTATAGGCAAAACCTCCTTCTCGAATCAAAAATTCTTTTAAAAGGGACGAAATTGACGTTGTTTTACCAGACCCAGTTGCCCCTGCCCATAAAATCAGCCCAGATGCTTTGCAAAGATTATTTAAATAACCCGAAATCTCTTTCCGATAACCTAATGTATTAAAATCTGGCACAATTTTCGGCATTTTGCGGATACAGTACTGTACACCGGTAATCGTCATGCTTCGTTCCACACGGAAAAACACATTCTCATACAAAATTGAATAACTGGAATTTCCTTCATAAGAATCTTCTACCAGCTGGTAAAATTCCTCAAAATCGGAAGCAACAAATATCTGTAAACCATTTTCTGTCAGATCATCCGGAATATAGGCTACTTTTTCCGGCGTAATGTAAATATCTGAAAAAAATATATCGTTAATTTTTACCATTAAAAATTATTCCCTCTTTTTTGTATAAATAATTTTGATGTATTGTTACAGATAATTTAACAAAAATCAAATTACTAAACTGTAAAAAAATCCGAAAAAATACTGGATTTTTATTTTTAACAGCTTAAATCTTTTATTTGTGGGAATTAAGCCAAGAAACAATTGAGACCTGAGAGTTAAAGCCTATTTTAACATCCACCTGTTTGCCGTCCTTGAATAAAAACATGGTTGGAATGCTGCGAATTCCGTATTGGGCTGCCGTATTCGGCGCTTCGTCAACATTCACCTTGCAGATTTTGACAGTATTTCCCATTTCTTTAGAAACCTCTTCCAAAACTGGGGTAAGCTGACGGCACGGGCCACACCATTCCGCCCAAAAATCAACCAAAACAAGGCCTTTTGAATCCAGAACTTCGCTTTGAAACTGATTGTCGCTAATTGATTGCATGTTTTTTCCTTTCTAAAAAAAATTCGCCTTCTTTTTATATAGTGCATTTGTTTTTTATATTAAAGCCAAATATTCTAAAAACAACCTTTAAATTATGCAATGCGCATTAAATTTGCTGAGTTGGTCCATAAAATAAAGGTTTCAACTGGTCGTCTGGGATAAATTTTTTCTATCAGCTGTTTATAAATCGCTAATTGTTTTTTATAAACGGCAGGCACTTTTTCTTCTGTTTCAACCGGCGGGCAGTTTGTTTTAAAATCAACAATTATTATCTTATTTTCGGCAACCACCAAACGATCAATCTGCGCCGAAATAATTCGTCCGTTAACCTCGCCCATTATAGGAACCTCAGCTTGCGAATCTTTTCCAAAAATAAATTTAAATTTATCGTTTGCAAACACCTGCAAAACCTCATCTTTAATTTTTTTTCGGAAAGCTTGTGGCATATCTGCAGCGTTTTTTTGTAAAAACATCTCAATCAGGCTGCTTTTTTCTGTGATGTCGGTCGCTGGCGGTAAAAATTGTAGCAGACGATGCATCAATAAACCGCGGCGGTAATATAGGCCGTTATCAATAAGCGGTGATGCTGCAGGCAAATCAAGCTCTTCATCATCCGGATGTGATGGCGTATAGGGTTTAGATAATGGACTTTCTTCGGCTGCTGGTTGCCATAACCAGCTTTCTGTGGCAGTTTCTTTTTCCGGCAACTGTTCAGGCTTTCTCGCTTCTATTTCATTTTCCTGCGGGCATGTATAGGAAAAGACACCGTCCGGCTGCGACTGGCCGTATTGTTCCATCGTCCGGTGGCACAATTCATACCAGGAACGTTTGTCAGCCGCGTTTTTTCCTTTTTTATATCCGCAAATATACAGCCGATCTTCCGCCCGAGTCAATGCAACATACAACAAACGGCGATATTCATCAAAGGCTTTATCTTTTTCCCGTTCATATAATTCTGTACAAATTTTATCATAATCCCCGGCCGATAAAGGGTAATAAGCCATATCGGTTTTATCCCATAATAATCCTGCTGATCGTTTAACATTTGCCGTACGCACAGTATCTGGCAAAATCACGACTGGTGCCTGCAAACCTTTTGAACCGTGCACGGTCATAATCCGCACGGCATTGTTCTCAGCCTGTTCAAGTTCCCTTTTGACTTCAATATCATCGGCGGTTATCCATGCCAGAAAATTTTGCAGATTTGGAATATGCTCCTCTTCAAAACGAAGCGTCAGATTGATAAATTCATCCAAAGCATCTTCAGCTTCTGCTCCTAAACGGGAAATGAATTTTCTGCGACCATCAAACGTGCTTAAAATTTCATTATAAAGCTCAAACGGACGAGTATAATCGGCCTTCTTTAGCAGCTCGGAAAGAACCTGCGCTGGTTTTTGGTATGCTTTATCGGCATTTAAACGGCTCCACAGGGAAGCACTTCCGCGGTCATAACACAATTTGAATAAATCATCGTCATTTAATCCGAAAAGTGGCGATTTCAACACTTCCGCCAGACTTAAGTCATCCTGTGGCAGCAACAAAAAACGACCAAGCGATAGAAGATCTTCCACCGCAATCTGTTCCAAAAGCTTTAATTTATCAATTCCAGTAACGGCGACACCTTCTTTTTTGCATTCGCGAACCAGGGCCTCCACAAAAGCATTGCGTCGCTGCACCAATATCATAAAATCACCATATTGTAGCGGACGCCCATGGGAAGCCAGTTTTTCGCCGCTTTTAACCATTTGAGCAATCTTGCGGGCAATCTGGCTGGCCAGCCTGACATCAGCTGAAATCTTGATATGACGTTCTACTGGCGGATACCAGACATCCTCGCTTTCTTCCTCGCCTTCGGTTAGTGGCCAGATTTCCACCCTACCCTCTTCACCCAGACGATATGGAATGTGTTCTACCCGTTCGTCATCAATAACAACGCCTAGTGCAGCTTCCGGCAGAGAAAACAAGTTATTAACCGTTTCCAAAACAGCTTTGGTTGAGCGGAATGATACATCAAGCCGGACTTTGGAAAAATTGGCGGCATTATTGGCAAAATATTGGTGCATCCGATCAAATTCTTCCGGATCTGCACCTTGAAAACTGTATATGGATTGTTTGCGATCGCCGACAGCAAAAACTGTACGTTTTTTATTTTCACGCCCAAGTCCAGCAAAAAATTCTGAAGTAACGGCTTTGACAATCGCCCATTGGTTTGGCGATGTATCTTGCGCCTCATCAATCAAAACATGGCTAATGCCACCGTCTAATTTAAACAGAACCCAGTCAGCAACCCCTTTGCTCTCCAGCAATCGGCGGGTAATCACAATTAGATCTTCATAATCCAGCTGGGCATTTTTTTGTTTATAAGCATTATACGCACTGGCCAAATCAGCTGCCACAACCATAGTTGCTTTCGTGGAAGCATACAGACGAATCCTCAACAGACGATCTTCAAAATCTTGAACATCTTGAGCCAAATGCTGCATGATGTCCATGATTTCCGGATATATTTCGATGGCTTTTTTATGTGCTAACTCACCAATTTTACCTTCTTTTGTTAAAAAAACTTCCCGGTATTTTTCGTAATCATCGTTTTGGATGAACTCAAACAAAGTCGCTCCCTTGTTTTTATCCTTTTTAGAAGACCCTTGCGATAAAACCTCAGCAATTTTTTTGATTAGGGTTTTATCCAAAGACGAGATAAATTCGGCACGTGCCGTTGCTTCCGTTTCATTTTCCCCAACATCCAGTCTGACGCTGAGTTCTTGTAAAAATGCCGTAAAATTTTTATAACCAGATAACATTTCCGTTAATTTATTGCGGTTATCGGCTAGTGTTTTTAAAAGTTCGGGGAATTTGAATTCACGAATATTACAAGTCAGATACGCAATTGCCTGTCCGGTTTCTGTTTTTGGATTCTGTTCTATCTGCGAAATCAGATTGTTGCATATGCTATCCAAGGCCTCGGCTGACATACGGTCATCCATAACCGAAAAATAAGGCGAAATTCCGGCTTCAAGCGGAAAGCGTTTTAAAATTTCCTGACAAAAACTGTGTATGGTTTGAATTTTCATGCCACCGGGCACATCCAGCAAAGTGGCAAATAAAGTGCGGGCGCGGGCAGCAACCGCGGCATATTGTTTTTTATCCAGTAAATTGTTCAATAATTTTTTCAGTTCATCGTTCAATTGGCTGTCAGCCATTACCGCCCATCTTGCCAAACGTGCAGAAATGCGGGAATTCATTTCTACAGCAGCAGCTTTGGTATAGGTAAGGCATAAAATTTTGCCTGGCTCAACGCCGTTGAGGAGTAATCGCAGAACTCTGTCTGATAAAACTTTGGTTTTACCGGTGCCAGCCGAGGCTTCCACCCATACCGAAAGTTCTGGGTCGGCCGCTTTACCTTGTTGACGGCAAGCAATCTGGTTTAAAGTTTTTTTTCTGGCAGAAATTTCCTGAGTTTCCGACATGGCTTATTCTCCCTCGTCTTCATGCACCGACCATTCTTTAACTCGTGCCAGATGCTCATAATTCGAATATTTAAGCAGATGTTTCGGGTTAGGACGCGCTAAATACGGCGTTGTTTCAAAATCAAACGTGTGGATAAGTTTTTTCAGTTTTTCTTCGGCATCGTCCAAAAGTTTTTCGTTTTCAATCGGGATTTCGACTTTTTCAACGCCAAGCCTCCAATATATCAGGTTTTCAATTTCCGCCGCCGCAATAGGTTTTTGATTTTTATCGCAAAAACCGCCGCTTGCAGCAATCAAGCCCTCTATCGGCAGCTGTGGAGCATAGCCGGCTTTAACTTCTTTAGACGTATGCGGTTTGCCGGTTTTGTAATCAATAATATTTATTCTGCCGTCAGCAGTTACATCTATCCGATCTGCTCGGGCTTCAATCGTAAACTTTCCAGCTGGAGCTTCCCATTCCATTTTTCCTTGAACTTCGCTGTATACATGGGTAATATTCTGCCGATAAGATTTCTCTGTTTGTAAAATCCAATCTACCATGCTTTCAAACCGCGGCCACCAGAAAGCTTTAACTTCCGAGGCAATACCGCTACTTTGAAACATCTGGGTCCCGATTGTTAAAAGCTCTTCACGGGCATTATTTGGTAGCTGCCGTGGATAACGGGAATTAAAATCCTCTAAAATACGGTGGACGATATTGCCGTAATCCGCCGGTAATAATTTCATATCCAAATCATTTAACGGCTGCAGGTGCAAAATTTTAGAAGCATATATTTCATATGGGTCACGCATCAGTTTTTCAACCGCGCTGGCCGATAAACGGCGCGGTCTGGCATACACTGGCGGACAAGGCGCCGGCGGCGGAATACTTTCTTCCTGCCGAATCTGAATAAGCTGTTGCGCAAGTTTTCGATACATTGTATTTTCAAACTTTTCAATCGGGACTCCCCCCGCCATTAACACCGTTTCCAGACGTAGTAGCCAGCGCGACTTATTCATCGGTTTGCCGTTGATCCGAGCAGATCGGGTCAAATAAACTTCTGGGGCACACAATAACTGGCTAAAATCTGCCGCCGTTATACCGATTGATTTTTCTGGCAAAGACATGCCAAAATCTTTTTTCATCGGTCGAGATAACCAGGGATCGCTTCCCGGTAAATTTGGCCAGATTCCCTCATTAACACCACCGATGATGACTGTATCATAATGATTGAAACGCGCCTCAATCGGACCCAAAATCTTTAAACGCGGATGTGTGCCGTAACTAGCACGTACGGTTTGTGCTGACAACAAAACTAACAATAACGAGGCATATTGATGTGGTTCAATTTCACCCAATGCTGCAGATTGAGGAAGTAAGTGGCTGAAAAACGCCGCGGCGGTTCGTCCATCATCGCCGCTCCATAAGCACTTATCCGAACCTTCTGCTTCAACATTCCCGATAGATGACGTTTCTTCGACGGCGGTAAGAACTTCGGCCGTTTCCAAATGAACTTTAATTAAGTGCTTCAAGCTGACCTTCGGGCGGATATATAATTCCTCCAGTGGTTTTAAAGCCGTGCGTAGCTTATCCTTCCATATTTGAATTTCTGCAGGAATTTGCCGCTCTTCTCTGGAATAAAGCGGCCGGCGGACAGCAAGTTCCCATTCTCTGATTTGCCGACGTAAAATTGTTTTGTTCATCCCTAAATGAACAAATGGATTTTTCACAAGCGATAACAGCGCCGAATCCGTGAAACCGGATTCAACGACAAAAGGTATTAGTCGCAGGAAAATTCCGATTGGCATCAAATGCAACGGACGGCCAGCTGAATCATCTATTTTAATGTTCCAACGCTCCAATTCTGATGCTGTGCGGCGGGCAAGTTCCCGATCCGGCGTTACTAATGCGGCAGTTTTTCCTTTAGTATTTAAAGTTTGGCGCATAATGACAGCAATTGTTGCTGCCTCTTCACGAAGATCGTGGCAATTAATTATCTGCAAACCTACTGGCTCCGCCTTTGAAAATTTTTGTTCAGACAAGCATCGCCACTTGGCTGTTGCCGGCGCCGGACACATGGTTTCAGATACTAAATGTTCCCGCAACGGATTTTGTAGCGCAACAACATCTGGCACATCTTGACGGGAAATATCTAAAAACTCCAGCAGTTGCTTTGTTGCAAACTGAGGATGGCTTTCATCAATCTGCGCCCATGCCGAATCAGTTAAGTACTTATCTAATCCGTAAAGATAAACTTCGCCGTTCGGAAGATGCAAAATTGTTTTTAACAGCTGTCGATAACCTGGAAAGTCTGCAGTTATACCAGCAGCAATAATTTTCCCCGACGGAGGGTCGGCCTCCCAAATTTTTGCCTGCGCCGCCAGCAAAACATTTTTCCGTTCAGCCGCATCCATAACTTTTCTTTCATGCAAAATCTGTGGCCAATAAGCTGTTATAATTTGTAAAAAACGCAGAGTTTCCTGCCAATGAGTGGCATATTGTTCAGGAACGAGATTTTCAAGTTTAGCAAAAGAGAGTTGTTCATTGTGCGAAATATCTATCAGTTTTGCCAAATCGCGCGCTAAAGATACCGCCTGGCTCATTGTCATTTCCGGCAAGCCATATTCAGCTGGTTTGGAAACAATCAAACGAGCAAAAACAAACAACCTTTCAAGTTCATCTACAGCCGGCGGAAGTTCTTGTATTAATTCCGGCCCATCCCCAACATTCAGGTTGATTTCATCTTCTTCAACATCGCCAACCGCAATAATCTTGGGTAGCATGGTCGGCTTTAAACCGTTAAAACGCACAAATGCATCGCGCAACGACAGACAGGCACGGCGATTAGGCAATAAAAACAACATACTGGCCAAACCGGTGGGATTATCCTGATACAGTTTTCCGAATTTTTGCGCCAAAACATCTACAAAAGAACAACTCTGCGGAATGTTATATATTTGTCCAGCCATTATTTTGCTCCATCATATTAATGACTGCATATAATCAATAAATTTTTGCAAAGCGCGGCCACGATGCGAAACCTTGTTTTTAATTTCGGCACCTAATTCAGCAAAAGTTTTTTTATAACCTTTTGGAACAAACAATGGATCAAAACCAAAACCACCGCTTCCTTGTTTGGACTCTGAAATTATACCGTCCACCCGGCCGGTAAAACTTTTGTAAGATCCATCCGGACTGCCTAATACCAGAACGCAGGCAAAATACGCCGTACGATCGGGATTGCCAGCTGTTCTAAGTTCGTCCAAAAGCTTATCCATAGCCTTATCAAAATCACGATTTGGAGCATAACGTGCAGAATAAACTCCTGGCCGGCCGTCTAAGGCATTAACGCATAAACCGGAATCATCCGCCAGACATGGCTTTCCCATCAGTTTAGCAATTGCCAGAGCTTTTAAAGCCGCATTTTCTTCAAAAGTTGCGCCAGTTTCTTCAACATCTGGCAATTCAATTTCCTCCGCCGTAATAACTCGAATGCCCAAAGGCGCCAATATTTGTTTGATTTCAGCAATTTTTCCACGATTATGACTAGCAAAGATTAATTCTTTCATCATTCTTCCTTTATGCTTTTAATACTTTTTTCTGTAATGTAATTAATTCGGCAACACCTTTTTTTGCCAAAGCAAATAGCAGGGAAAACTGCTCTTCTGTAAAAGGAATGCCTTCCGCTGTGCCCTGAATTTCAACGATTTTTCCACTTTCCGTTAAAACAAAATTGGTATCGGCACGAGCTGAGGAATCTTCCGCATAATCTAAATCCAATAAAACATTATCACCTTCTAATCCACAGGAAACCGCCGCCACAAATTCGCGAATCGGATTTTCGGCAATTTTTTCTTCCCGCATCATTTTTTGCAGCGCCCGATATAATGCTACAAAAGCACCGGTTATAGAAGCCGTGCGAGTGCCTCCATCCGCCTGCAAAACATCGCAGTCTATTTGAATGACATATTCTTTCAGTATAGTCAAATCTGTTATCGCTCGTAACGAACGCCCGATAAGGCGCTGAATTTCATGAGTCCGTCCAGATTGACCGTGTGTTTCGCGGGCAATACGGGTTTGGGTCGCTCGAGGCAACAGTGCATATTCGGCAGTAATCCATCCTCTTTCCCCTCCTTTAAGCCAAGCTGGCAATTTATTATCAACCGATGCCGTACATAAAACGTGTGTGCCACCACATTTTATTAGACAGGAACCTTCTGCATACGGATTGATATCTGGTATGATTTCAACCGATCTCAAACTGTTTCGCGGACGATTGTTACGACGCATTTTTTTTCTCCGCATGATAAAAGTCTTCTATGGCCCTCATAACTCTGACAACCGTATTATCTACTTTTTCATCTTTCGTTTCAACGATGATATCAGCTGTCGAATAATACGGATATTCTTCTTTGATATAATTCTCCAGTTTTTCCTTCAAACGCGAATCGGCACCCATTAAAAAAGGGCGATGTTTTCGACCAGCCGTGCGATTGTAAAGTGTATCAACATCTGCTTTAAGCCAGATAGTTAAAGCATGAAGTTTGGCCATTTCTCGTGTCTGTTTGGCAACAAACGAACCGCCACCGGAAGCTAGAACACAAGGCTCTCCCTGTAGCAAGCGTTTCATAACCCGCATTTCACCGGCGCGATACTCTTCCGGGCCAAAACATTTTAGAACATCTATTAAAGATAAACCGGCAGCCTTTTCAATTTCCTGATCGCCATCGATAAAGGGCAATTCAAGCTTTTGCGCCAATCTTTTACCAACACTGGTTTTGCCACTGCCCATCAACCCTACCAGAAGGATTATCTTATTTATATTTTTTATCATCTTTTTAACACTTCTTTCAAAATATTATGATAAATAATATAGAGCTTATCTGGATTTATCAACATTTTTTATAAGGTATATCACTATGAGGCAAAAAAACTATAAATGGATATATTATATTTTGATTATCGCCATACTAGGTGCTGTCATTTACATCGCGACCAAAAATATTGCTCCGGTTTCACGTCATGTGGAGCAAAATATAGTGATTGACTATAACAAATAATCTGACGGGTCATTATGTGGAAAAAATATATATCATGGTTCTTGGATATGATGTCCGCCGAAAAAGGCGCAACGGAAAATACCTTGCAGGCATATCGACGTGATATTGAACAGTTTTTTGAGATAACCGAAACCGAACCTGAAAATATCCTGCCTCAAACCGTTTCGGATTATATAAAAAAACTTAATGTTATGGCTTACACCGCCAAAACTCAGGCACGAAAACTTTCCGCGCTACGAGAATTCTGCCGTTTTCTTTTTTCCGAAAAAATCCTAAAAGATAATCCGACAACCAATATATTAACACCGAAACAGGAAAAACCTCTACCGAAATTTTTAACGCCAGAACAGATTTTACAGCTGATTCAACAGGCACAAAATCATCATAGTTTTTCTTTTAAGCGAATTGGCATTATGATTGAGTTGATGTTTGCCACTGGTTTGCGTGTTTCAGAATTGGTCGCATTGCCAGATAACGCCATTAATTATGATAAACGACAATTGTGCGTCAGAGGAAAAGGCAATAAGGAAAGGATTGTCCCGATTTCTCGCAAAGCCATTGAAACGGTTTTGGATTATACGGAAAACTATCGGGAAAAGTTTATTGTTAAAAATAAAAAGTCATCATGGCTGTTTCCCTCAAAATCTGCCGTATCTGGGCATATTACCAGGGACACTTTTTTTAAACAGCTAAAACTATTGGCGCTAGAGTGTGGTTTTAATTCCCGGCTTGTCTCACCGCATGTCTTACGGCACTCCTTTGCCACAAATTTGATTAATCATCAGGCTGATCTGCGTTCAGTGCAAAAGATGCTCGGCCACGAAAGCGTTGCCACAACAGAAATTTATACCCATATCACTTCCAAAAAGCTAATGGAAACCATCAGACAGAAGCACCCTCTGCAATATTTAAAAATCTAATTTACAGTTTAATTTTTTTTTATTACATTCAATAATATGAAAAAAACACAACGAGACCTTATCAATACAGAGCATCAATGCCGCGGATTAGAAGCTTTGTCCTCTAGCATGATATCGTTGGTTAAAAAACTTTTAGGTAATAAAGGGATGGCTGAAATTGATATTCTTGCCAATTGGTTGGCAATTGCCGGCGAAGATTTAGCACAAAATTCTTTACCGCAAAAAATTGAGTTTAAATCCAGAACCAGAAATCAGGGAACTTTATATCTTTTAACGGTAAGCGGAGCTTTTGCTTTAGAAATTCAGCACAAAATTCCGTTGCTTTTGGAAAAAATAAATACATTTTTTGGCTATCAGGCTGTCAGTAAAATAAAAATCATCCAAAATGATGCTTTTATACATACTCAACCATCTGCCAATTTTGCTGATAAGGACAAGAAAAAACTTGTAACTCCCGATGAACAAAATTATATTAAAATGGTAACAAAGGATGTCCAAAATCCGCAATTACAAGAGCGTTTGCGTAGCTTGGGCGAAAGTATATTCAAAAACAACAAATAGGAGGAGTTTGTGGAAAAATTTATCCACCGATTAAGTTCTGTTATTACAACTGTATTAATTTATGCCATTTGCGCATATGGTTATTTATCCTTTAAAGGTTTCATCTTTCATGATGGAAATTTTATTTTGGTGCAAACCGCCGAAGCACAAACCTCAGAGAGCGGCGAGAGGAACGATATTGCCATTAAGCTGGATGACAATCTGGCTTTAAATCTTATGCCGGTTGAAACCATCGGCCAAGACGATGCTCCTCTCGTTATGTATGAATTTTCTTCTTTAGGATGCACGCATTGCGCACATTTCCACCTTAACCTTCTTCCTAAACTTAAAAAAGATTTCGTGGACAACGGCAAATTAAAGGTTGCTTTCATTAATTTTCCTTTAGACCGGAAGTCTATGCAGGGAGCCATGCTTTCAGAGTGTGTTCCGATACAAAACCGGCAGAATTTTTTAAAAATGGTGTTTGAAAACCAGCGTGAATGGGGCCTCTCTTTTAATACGGAAAAAATCTTAAAAAGCTACGCTCTGGCCAACGGCTTGAAAAAAGCGGATGCTGAAGCATGCCTTAAAAATGACAGTCTTGCCCAGCAAATTATTAATGACCGCCAAGAAGCCATCGATAAATTAAAAATGCAGGGAACTCCAGCCTTTTTAATCAGTTATAACGGCCAGTATGAAATTATTTACGGCGTGCCGGATTATGAGGCTCTCAAAACTTATCTGTCCAATGTGGAGATGTAATGCAAGAGCCTGAGGATATAAAAAAAATTAATCAGAGAATAAATGATTTTAAAAATAATCATTTTAATTCTCGGTATATTCCAACAACTAGAGAAACTGATTATTCGAGAGCAGCAGCGGGTTTTCAAATCAGCACGGAGCTTTTGGCTGGCGTCTTAATTGGCGCTGGAATTGGTTACTTGTTGGATAAACTGCTTTCCACTCAACCATGGCTGAGTGCTATATTCACAATTTTAGGCGGTGCAGCCGGAATTTTAAATATTTATAAAACATTTAAGGTGGAAGATAAGTTCGAGGAGTAAAAACATTATGGCCAACCCTTTGGAGCAATTTCGTATAAAATCGATTATTCCGTTGGATATTAACGGATATAATATTTCATTTACCAATTCATCTTTATTTATGGTGTTGACTGTTGTGGCAGTTGTTTTGATTTTAGGATTTTGTTTAAGAAAAAGAAGTGTTGTTCCCAATTTGGCGCAACTCGTGCCGGAAATGGTTTATGATTTTATTCGTAATTTATTGCAGAACAGTGCCGGGAAGGACGGCTTGAAATATTTTTCGTTTATTTTCAGCATTTTTCTGTTCATTGCTTTTGGCAATTTATTAGGCTTGTTTCCGTATAGTTTTACCTTTACTTCCCATTTGGCTGCGGTCGGAACTTTAGCTGTTTTTACCCTGTTATTTAATGTGTGCATCGGAATTTATAAGAAAAAATGGGGATATTTACGCACTTTTTTACCCAAAGGCATACCATGGCCTTTAGCACCGCTCATTATTCTTATTGAAGCAATTTCGCTTTTATCAAAACCGTTCAGTTTAACTGTCCGTCTGGTGGCAAATATGACGGTCGGGCATATTATGCTGAAAATTTTGGCAGGATTTGTTGTTGCTTTAGGGCTGGCCGGCGCTGTGCCTTTATTATTTGATGCCTGTATTATTGTTTTTGAAGTGTTTATTGCAGTTTTGCAAGCGTTTATTTTTACCATGCTAAGCTGCATATATTTGAGCGATGCTCTTCATTATCATTAATTATATTTGAAAGGAAAAATTTATGGAACCATTAGCTTATGTTGCTGCCGGACTTTGTGCTTTGTCCATGATGGCTTCGGCATGGGGTTTGACCAAATTGTGGATGACAGTTATTGAAACTGTCGGACGCAATCCGCAAGTTAAAAAAGACGTGGATATATACGGCTGGGCCGGTTTTGCGGCCATTGAAGCCATTGCTTTGTATGCTTTAGTCATAGCCTTAACTATTTTGACAGGCAACTAAAATGCCACAATTTGAAACCGCGACATATTTATCCCAAATTTTTTGGATGCTGCTAACATTTTGTTGTTTGTGGATGATAATGTCGTGGTTTATTATTCCAAGGATTGAAGATATTATGGAACAACGCCGCCGAAAAATTGACGGCTATATCCAAAAAGCCGAAAAAATTAATCAACAGGCTCTTCAATCCCTGGATAAATACGAAAAGGCTTTGAAAAAAGCAAAAAAAAAGGCCAATACCCGTATTGCCCAAAATAAAGAGGATTTAGTTAAAACTGTTTCTGAAAAGTATGCTGAAATTGAAGATATTCTTAACCGGAAAATTGCTGATAACGAATACATGCTTGCCAAACAACGTCAAGAAACTTTGGATGCCGTTGAACAAATTTCCCAACAGCTGGCTGACGATATTTTAATTAAATTCGGCATAAAAAAAATTTCTGCTTCAAACAGGGAATAAAACATGGCTGAACAGATTGAAAATTATGCAAGCAAAGCTTCAGAAAACAATAACTTTTTGCCAGATGCGGTAGAAAATGTTCTGACAACAGTTCATGAGACGGAAAGCTTATCCGAAATTTACAGTCATGAAGAAGAAATTTTTTACCAAAGTCCAGAATTTTGGGTAGGTTTTGCTTTTATTCTGGTGGTTATTGGTTTAATTAAGCCTCTCAGTCGTATGTTAAGGAATATGTTGTTAAAAAGACGCGATGAAATTATTGATCAAATTACGCAGGCTGAACAGCTGCGCAACGATGCGCGAAAACTTTTAGCAGAATATGAAAAGAAGTTTGTGCATGTTAAAGATGAGGCAAACGAAATTTTGGATCGTTCCGAAAAAGAAATTGCATTTTTAAAAAATGAAGAATTGCAAAAACTTGAACGCGTTTTAGAACAGCGCCGCAAAGAAGTTGAAAATAGCATTACTCTTTCTATAGAAAAAGTTAAAAGTGAAATTAAGACAACCGTTACCGCCTTGGCATTAGATAAGGTTAAGCAATATATTCAATTGCAGCTAACAGCTACAGACCACAGTAAATTAATTGATAAATCTTTGGATAGAATCCTGAAATCCGTTTCTTCTAAGAAATAATCACTTTCGCTTGTTATACGGTAAAATTTTATTTTATGAATAACTTAATTTATATAAGCCCTTGCTTAACGTTTACTCCTTGCTTAAATCATATCAGCAAGCATCAATTTAGAGTATATTGATATAGTT
>CAYPFN010000006.1:0-75464 GCA_964410325.1 uncultured Azospirillaceae bacterium | reverse complement strand
ATCAGCATGTTTGGCCGTAAAATTCGTAACCACATTCTCATTTTCTTCTGGCAGCGATGGTAGCAGCGGTAGTATTACTATGGACTGCGATGACGAATGCTTGCAGTCTAACAGCTGTGAATGCTATAAATGTCAGAATCCAGATTATTGCATAAATAATTACAATCCGGCATGCTGTGCTACCGAAGATGCAGAAAACACTGTACAAGACACTGTATTATAATGGCTATTAATCCTTAAAATCAGCAATTATAAAACGCCCCGTGGGTTTATCGGGGCGTTCTTTTATTCAATCTTTACAAAAAATTCTGCATTTTTCATCTTAGCGGCGTTATTTCCGTAAACTTCAGATTACGGATTTTTAATTTCAACCAGTCATATTTTTCGGTAAAATAATGGTCAGCCACTGCGGCGACTGCTTCTGGCTCGGAAACAACTAGATTTTAACCGTTGCGCTGACTGCGTTTTCCACCGTCAGGTAATATGACAAGCTTCCCATGAACTATAAAATTCATCTTCCGCACGAATTTTCACCTTACTGGCTGAAACCACATACGCGTCCGTATAATGGTCAGCATAGTAGTTAAATAAAATATCGCTTAACTTCGGTCCTTCATAATTAAAATCATGCGGAGGGTTCTCTTCCGGTGTACATGAAATGAAACAAAACACATCCATCCCGGCAACAAATGTAAATAATTTTTTGCTACTTTTTCATAACACTCTGTTCCATAATAAGTTCATTTAATAATTTTTATCCTGTTGAATTAGCTTATTTTCATCAAAAGTCTATTCTTTATGTGTGTAAAATGCTGGTTTGGGCTTGGCTATTTCGGAAAATGATTTTATATTGTTGTCAGACAAATAATTTTTTTAGGAAAAAACATGGCAGGAAGTATTAATAAAGTTATCTTGGTCGGCAATTTAGGCGCCGACCCTCGCGTAAGCAACACACAAAGCGGAACAAAAATCGTAAATCTTAACGTTGCGACCTCTGACCGCTGGAAAGATAAACTTTCCGGCGATTGGAAAGAACGTACCGAATGGCATAGAGTGGTAATCTTTAATCCGCAGTTGGCAGACACCGCCGAAAGGTATCTCCATAAAGGTTCAAAGGTATATATTGAGGGACAGCTACAAACCCGTAAATGGGAAGATCAAAACGGGCAGGAAAGATATACAACGGAAGTGGTTTTGCAAAATTTCAGTGGTGTTTTGGTTATGCTTGACCCCCGTTCTGGCGACAGCGCGCCCTCTGCCAGTGGTGATGATGTTTTTAACGCATCGGCAGACGGATGGGATAACACCAATCCAACTGCATCTTCGGATTTAGACGACGATATTCCGTTCTAAAGCGTGAAAAAGAAAAACACCGCTTTTCAGCGGTGTTTTTTATACGCTAAATTTACAACTCAACTGGTTTATATTCGTTATCTATATATTGATAAAATTCATAATGCACTGGATCCGTAACGTTGCCGTTGTTAAAAAAAGATTTACCCCATGATGTTTTAAACTTTCCCTTTTTAATTTCAGAGGCCAAACTGTCATATTTTAATGTCCCGACTCGTTCAACCAGCTCGCTCCACATTTTAACCGCGGCATAACCATATACATTCAGACCTTCAAGCTCTATACCGCGCAGACGCAGTTTAACCAATATTTCGGCAAATTCGGGATTATCTTCAAAAGGCGGCAGCGCCATAAAGTAAACTTTATCCAAATAGTTTGAGGCATACTCAAAAAAAGAATCGCCAACAGCATATTTACTGGTAAAAAACACGGCATTTTCATTTAACTGCGCCGTATTCCGTATCAATTTAGCTATTTTTTTTGAACGTCCCACGACAATAATAACATCTTCATTCATGTTTACGATGGTTCGCGCTAAAGTATTAATATCAGGATAATTTCCGAAACTATACCGATGCAATAATGAATTCTTTCCATACTTGCGGAATTCATCTTGCACCGCTGAAAAACCGCCGCTGTCATCACCATCAAAAACCAGCGCTACTTTACGTCCGGCATAATGTTTGTTGTAAACCCTAAAAAAATCGCGGCTGGCTTGTTCTTTAAAACCAACCATTTTAACCATGCCGCTATGATTTGCATCAGCATCCCGATAGCTTAAAGTTGTCGGGACAATTTGAAAAATTTTGGCTTTCGAATATATTTTGGAGATTGAATCAAAAGCATTGGAACAGTACGGCCCGATAACCAGTGAAGGTTTATTTTCCAATCCAACAGAAAGCATTTCTGCCGTTGAAATGGCCAGATTATCGCTGCAGGCGTCATCAACACTCAGCATTCCCAGCCTTTTTCCCTGAATACCGCCGTTATGATTAATTTCATCAACAGCAATCCGGACGCCGTGTATTAATTCACTACCCCATGCTTGATATTCCCCTGATTTTGGAGCGATAACGGCAATTTTTATTTCTGCCACCACAATTTCCGACCAGAATATTGAAATTATACAGGCTGTCTTTACAATTTGTTTAAGCATTTTCATAGTTTGTTCATCGTTGCAACGGGGGGAATTTACAGCAATTATAATCAAGAATCAACTATTTTGTGTTTTTTAGCGGAAAAACAACACGTTTCGCTTATATAAAAAAGAGAAAGCCCTTAGATTATACAAAAAATTGAATAGAACATTTTTTAATAGAATATGGCCGTTAGCAGCGTTGGCAAATATAAAACATGCGGGAAATACGGCGCAATAAATTTTAACTTTTATACTTTGCGAATTCAGCTAATATCCCGTCGCCCCTTTCACCAGTTAAACTTTCGGCATGGATAAGATTTCTGTTGTTTTCTTTGCGCATTTTAATTATATTGTGTGCCGGTTAGGAGAATATTTAAAATGGCAGAAAACAAATACATTGAAATAAAAGGCGCGCGCGAACACAACCTCAAGAATGTCGATATCAATATCCCCAAAGACAAGTTGACAGTTGTAACTGGTTTATCTGGTTCAGGAAAGTCTTCGCTTGCTTTTGATACAATATATGCGGAGGGGCAGCGTCGCTATGTTGAAAGCCTATCTTCCTATGCCCGTCAATTTCTAGATTTAATGAAAAAACCCGACGTGGATTCGATTGAAGGCCTATCGCCGGCAATTTCCATTGAACAAAAAACGACATCGCATAATCCCCGCTCCACAGTCGGTACTGTTACAGAAATTTATGACTACATGCGCCTGTTATGGGCACGCGCTGGAACACCTTATTCTCCGGCTACCGGCCTGCCTATCGAATCGCAAACGGTATCGCAAATGGCTGATAAAATTCTGGCATATCCGGAAGGCACAAAAGTCATTCTATTAGCACCAATTGCCCGCGGTAAAAAAGGCGAATTTAAAAAAGAATTCGAAAGCCTGCAAAAACAAGGCTACCAACGCGTGAATATTAACGGACAAATGTATAACATCGAAGATGTGCCGAATCTGAATAAAAACCAAAAACATGACATTGAGGTCGTGGTTGACCGGCTAATCGTCAAGCCCGGGATTTTGGATCGACTGAGCCAATCCATTGAAACGGTTTTAAAATTAAGCGATGGGCTCTTATTTGTTGATGCGCCCAATAATGATAAACGGCAAATTTTTTCATCAAAATTTGCTTGTCCGGTTTCCGGTTTTACGATTGAAGAAATTGAACCGCGGCTGTTTTCATTCAATAATCCATACGGTGCCTGCCCATATTGCGATGGAATCGGCGCGCGGCTTTACATGGATCCGGTTTTGATTGTTCCAAATGAAAATTTAAGTATTGATAAAGGTGCTATTGCTCCATGGTATGGTTTTCGGACTTCCTTTTACGCACAAACCGTTAATTCATTATGTGATTATTTAGGCGTTTCAACCAAAACGCCGTGGAAAGATCTGCCGGAACGCGCCAAACAGATTATTCTTTATGGTTCAGGCAATGAATCTATTCCGATGTATTATTCACGCTTTGTAACCGATAAACCGTTTGAGGGAGTTATTCCCAACATGGAAAGGCGTTTTTTAGAAACGGATTCTCCGGCAGCGCGCGAAGAACTTTCACATTATCAATCTGCCGCGCCATGTGAATTTTGCAAGGGCAAGCGCTTAAAACCTGAGGCTCTGGCTGTTAAAATTTGCGGACTAGATATTATGGAGGCCTCGGAAATGTCTATTAAAAATGCTTTGCAGTGGTTTTCAAGCGTAGAAGAACAGCTTTCCGCCCAAAAACGGGAAATTGCCCATAAAATTTTAAAAGAAATTATTGAACGCCTGAAATTTTTAAATAATGTCGGCTTAGATTATCTGAATCTTTCGCGCCAATCTGGAACGCTTTCTGGTGGCGAATCGCAGCGAATCCGTCTAGCATCGCAGATTGGCTCCGGCTTAACTGGAGTCATGTACGTGCTGGATGAACCTTCCATCGGTCTGCATCAGCGCGATAACGACAAACTTTTAGAAACATTAATCAGGCTGCGCGATATCGGAAATACGGTGATTGTGATCGAACATGACGAAGACGCCATCCGCGCCGCTGATTTTCTGGTCGATATGGGGCCGGCTGCTGGCGATAACGGCGGACATATAACGGCAGCTGGAACGGTGGCGGAAGTTTTAAAAAGTAAAAACAGTTTAACGGCACAATATTTGAACGGAGAGAAAAAAATTGAAGTTCCGGCCAAACGCCGCAAAGGTAACGGTATGTTTTTGGAACTTAGTGGAGTAAAAACAAACAATCTTAAAAATGTTAATTTAAAATTGCCGTTAGGGATCATGACTTGCGTTACCGGTGTTTCCGGTAGCGGAAAATCATCTCTTATCTTAGAAACACTTTATAAAGCTTTAAACCGTGAAATTAACGGTTCGCGCGAACCCGCTGGTTTTTATAACAAACTTAAAGGTACAGAAAATATTGATAAAATTATTGATATTGATCAATCGCCGATTGGGCGTACGCCGCGTTCCAATCCGGCCACTTATACCGGCTTATTTACTTATATCCGCGATTGGTTTGCCGGTTTGCCGGAAGCCAAAGCCCGTGGCTATTCCGCCGGACGTTTCTCTTTTAATGTTGTTGGCGGACGCTGCGAAGCCTGCAAAGGCGACGGCGTTACCAAAATTGAAATGCACTTTTTACCCGATGTATATGTGGAATGTGAAGTTTGCAAAGGCAAACGCTTTAACCGTGAAACATTAGAAGTTAAATATAAAGACAAATCAATTGCCGATGTTCTGGATATGACGGTTGACGAGGCTTATAATTTTTTTGCGGCAATTCCGACAATCAAAAACCGATTGGAACTCCTGCGGCAAGTTGGTTTAGGCTACATCAAGCTCGGGCAACCGGCAACAACGCTTTCTGGTGGCGAGGCACAGCGTATTAAACTATCAAAAGAATTGTCCAAAAAAGCAACTGGTAAAACGCTTTATATTTTGGATGAACCGACAACCGGACTGCATTTTGAAGATATCAACAAGCTTTTGAAAGTTTTGCATAAATTTGTGGAACAAGGTAACAGTGTTGTGGTTATCGAACATAATTTAGATGTTATTAAAACTGCGGACTATATCATTGATATCGGTCCGGAAGGTGGCGACGGCGGCGGAAAGATTATTGCTCAAGGCACGCCGGAACAAGTTGCAAAAGTTAAAGGCAGTTATACGGCAAAATATCTGAAAGATAAGCTGGTATGAGAAAAGATTTTTATACTTTCCGCCATAGCGAAACAAACGACAACACTGCTGGACATTTTCAGGGACAGTCTTGTAATTCCGGCCTTAATGAATCTGAAAAAATTTTACTTCTTTCCTGCTGTGCTCCCTGCTCTTGCGCCGTTATCAAAACTATGGCCGAAAATAAAAAAAATTTCAGTGTCGTTTTTTATAATCCGAATATCAGCCCTTTGGTCGAATATGAAAAGCGCCGGGATGAAAACAAGCGCTTGTGTGAACTTTACCGCGTGCCGTTCATTGAATTAGAATATGACAACGAGCGGTGGCAGCAAATTACTCAAGGGCTGGAAAATGAGCCAGAACGTGGATACCGCTGCAGTTTATGCTTTCATATGCGTTTAAAAAGAGTCATGGAATATGCCCAAAAAAACGGCTTTACATCCGTTGCCTCGGTTTTGGGCGTATCCCGATACAAGAATCTTGCTCAGGTCAATGAAGCTGCGGATAAAGCCTCTAAAGAAACCGGCATACCTTATTTGGAAATTGAAGGGCGTAAAAACGGCATGCAAGAAATACGGACTATTTTAATTAAAGAATTAGATCTTTATAATCAGACTTACTGCGGTTGTAAGCCGAGGTAATATATTTTGGCTCTATTAAATAATTTTGTGGAAATAACCTCTCAATAAATCATACACAAATAATAATTGAGCCATTAATTTAGTTTGCTAATAAAATAACAGTTAGGCAGATTTTATCAATTAATTATTTTTCTTCCATTCCGCTTTTTTCAGACTCATCGCCTTTCAAATTATCTAAAAACTGATTTTCCATTTTCAGATATTGATTTAACAGCCATTTTGACTGCATAATCAAAAATACCGAGCCAACCAGCAAAACAAAAGTAACCTTACTGTTTTCGGTCAACAGCTGATGAACGGCCGTTACAATAAAGAATGCCACCAGCAACAGCCGAAAACTTGTCAAAATTAAAAGTGGTAGGCGGTTGGCTGGGCGGGCATACCATAAAACGGTATAGATTTTAGCAATCCGCTCGTTAGAGACAAACAAGTTGCGGACTTTTTCCTTATTTTCATGCAAGACGTTTTGGATAAGCGACTGGCTGGACGGCTCGCATTTGTCATTAACGGTCATTTCGTCTTCACCGGTGGTTTGGATATCTATCGGTTCTGCCTCTTTTCGCAAATGCAGTTTAATCAAAATCTTGTTTATCATTTCTGGGACAACCATGTTCCAGCCGATCATTGCCTTTAAAAATGGAGACATCATTAAAAATGCCACTGCCGTTAAGGTTATGCGCATTGGCACATTGGGAAGCCAATCTTCAATATACGGACGGATGCTGCGGTTTACAAAAGCAATAATCGCATATAATATCATGGAAAAAACAAAAATGCGCGTAAAGTAACTTTTAAATAAAGCTTTCCAGAGTTTTTCCTCTGTAATGGCGGTAACCGTCGCCTCGGAACTTTGTTCAATATAATTATGCCATTTTTGGGGCAGGATACGGTCAATTAACTTATAAGCACGGTTAGCCGAATTAATCATAATCGGCGTTAAAAACGTGGTGATAACTGAAACCGCCACAATAATTGGATAAACAAACGTATCTAAAACGCCAAGACTCATACCAAGCGAGGCAATAATAAAGGCAAACTCGCCAACCTGGGCCAGAGAAAAGCCACTATATACTGCTGTTTTTAAAGATTTTCCGGAGATTACAAAACCAAAAACCGAAAAGACGGTTTTGCCGATTAAGACCACCAGTGTGATAATGATTATCGGATAGGCGTGAGAAAAAAACACCACTGGATCAACCATCATGCCAACCGTAACGAAAAAAACCGCGCCTAAAAAATCTTTCAATGGTTTGAAAACCGTTTCAATTTGCTTGATAACGCTGGTTTCAGAAAGAATTGAACCTATGATAAACGCTCCCAACGCGGAGGAAAAGCCCGAATATACCGCAAGACAAACCATGGATAAACATAAAGCCAATGTCACCAGTAGCAGCATCTCGTCATTTAAGAAATTCTTTAAGCGCTTGAGTATGGTCGGAACCACATATATGCCAATGATGAAACATAAAACCAAAAACAGCAAAAGCTTTAATACGCTTAAACCCAGCGCTTCACCGTCGACATTGTTTCCTAAAGCGATGGTTGGCAGCAAAACCAGCAGCAAAATCCCCATGATGTCTTCAATAATCAAAACGCCAAATACCAAATCGGTAAATTTCTGTTTTTTAACATTCAAGTCATCAAAGGCTTTAATGATGATTGTTGTTGACGACATGGAAATCATGGAGCCTAAGAAAAAGCTATCAATAGTGCTCCAACCTAAAAACAGACCGACGTAATACCCGACGAAAAGCATTAAAAAAATGTTTAAGGTTGCCGTAATCATTGCGGCTTTGCCGACGCTGACCATCTTTTTGAAACTAAATTCAAGCCCTAAACTGAAAAGCAGAAAAATGACGCCGATATCCGCCCATAAAGTTAAATTATCCCGATCCGTCACGGTCGGAACAAAGTTAAGATACGGACCGGACAAAATTCCAGCCAGCAAATAACCCAATACAATCGGTTGTCTAAGTTTTTTAAAAATTAACGTTGTTATGGCGGCATAAATCGTAATTAATGCCAAATCGACAATTAAGGGATGAAGACCATGCATGTTTTTTACCTAATATTAAATCTTATTTTGTTTATCAGGTATAAAATACAAATATTAATATTTTTATAAATTCCATTAAAAAAATTAGCCCTTTATTAAATAAATTTTCTTTATATTAAAAATAATTTTATTGTTTGAGGAAGGGTTTATTTTATGACAAAAATCGCAGTTGTCGGTGTTAACGAAAATATCGGACGTGAAATTTTAACTTTTTTATGTGAAGACGGCATAGCCGCCGATGATATTATTGCCTTGGAGCCTAAAAGCCCGCTCGGCAATCTGGTTTCTTACGGCGAAGACGATGAACTGGACGTTTACAATTTAGATGAATTTGACTTTAGCAAAGCGGATGTGATTCTGTTTGCTACTTCTGAAGAAATAGGCAAAAGATATCTGCCGAAAGCGGTGGCTAAGGGTATTAAAATTATTGATTGTTCTGGCACAACCTTTGCCGATACCGATGTGCCGATGGTTATTGCCGGCATTAACGACACAGCTGTTCATAATGCAAAAAAACAAATTGTTTCGGTGCCTTCGGCCTTAACAACGCAAATGCTCTTACCGCTGGGAATGGTCAATGAAAAACTCCGCATTAAACGCCTTATTGCTTCAGCTTATATTTCCACATCTGTTTACGGCAAAGAAGCTATGGATGAGCTGTTCAATCAAACTCGAAAAATTTATATGAACACGACACTGGTTAATGATGAACAGGTTTTTAAAAAACAAATCGCTTTTAACGTGTTGCCGCAGGTCGGCGAATTTATCGGCGAAGAAACCAAGTTTGAATGGGCGGTGAATGCCGAAACCAAAAAGGTTTTGGGCGGCGATATGAGAGTGCATGCCAACTGTGCATTTGTGCCAGCTTTTATCGGCGCGGCTTTATATGTTAATGTTGAATGCGCCGCTGATGTCGACGTTGATGAAGTACGCAAACTGATGAAACAAACAAAAGGCGTGACGGTGTTTGATAAACAACTTGACGGTGGTTATGTCAGCTTAAACGACGTCCAAGGCGAAGACGATATTTATATCAGCCGCCTGCGACAGGATTTATCAGTCGCAAATGGTTTTAGCTTCTGGTGCGTGGCAGACAATCTGCGCGCCAGCGTGGCAAAAAATGCTTTTAATGTGATGAAACGCTTGCTTACACACTAATTTTACAGGAATAAAAAATGTTCAGGTTGGTTAAAAATTTTCTTGTTTTAGGCATTGCTGTTCTGCTTTGGCAGCCGACCAGCCTACAGGCGGCAGAAACTTCTTTGGATTTCAGCAAAATTTACCAACAGCTTAGCAATATTGAAAAAAATTTGCAAACTAGTGATTTCAGCTTGCAAAATATTACGGAGCAAACAAGCTTTTTGTATGAAATTTCCAATGATATTGCCACCTTTAAGCAGGATAACGAACGTGAAGCACGCTTCGTGCAAAAACAATTGGACGCACTGGGTGAAGAACCTTCTGACGGTACGGAAGAGCTTAAAGTAATTGCTGAAAAAAGATCAGAATTTAAAACCGAACTCGCCTTATTGAAAGGACGGATTGCCGAAGCAGATATCCTGCAGGTTAAAATCGATGAGTTAAATTTATTGATTTTAAGCGTTCGTAATCAAAAGTTGCTGGGAAATCTGATGGCTAAACAACCAATTTTAATCGAATCGCAAAATTTTGTTATTGCTATAAAAAATGCCGTGCAATTCCTGTGGGAAATAACCATTTCGCCAGTTGAATGGTATAAAAGTCTGGACACCTCAGATCGCGGCGTGGCTTTAATTTACCTTGTTTCAATTATTGCCATTTTGGCGGCAGCTTTTTGGCTTGGGTTGTTTTTACGCCGTTTGATTATGAAAAATTGGGGTTATCATACTGATGTTGAAATACCGAACTATGGACAGAAATTGCTGGCGGCCATCTTTGTAGCTGTGGCTTATGGAGTTATTCCGGCATTAATTATCGGCGGTTTTTTGGCTTGGATGATTGCCTCGCAAATTTTTGACGAGAGCGTTTTCGGTATGGTCTTAAGCAGTTTTATGTCTTATTTATTATGGGTTATATTGGCTCGGGCCGTTGCTAGAGTAACGTTTGCGCCTTATAATGAAAGATGGCGGCTGATTAATGTTTCAACCCCCAAAGCCCTCGGCATTGTTCACACGCTTTATTTATCCATTGTTTTAATCGGCGCAACTTCTTTATTGCAAAAACTCGCCATAAACATTCAGCCTTCGCAGGATTTAAATAACTTTTTGACCATAATCGGATGCGCGGTTAAAGCGTTTTGTATTATACTATTTGTTTCAACAGTTTTCCATGAAGAGGAAAAAAATGACAAAGCCGAACAAAATTCTGCCGAAGATCAAGAAAATGACGATGACGGCAATTTAAGCTTCTCGCTTAAAATTATGTTTCTTGCCTCTGTAATTACCATTGCCACATTTGGGATTTCTTTGTTCGGCTATTCGCGATTATCGGCATTTTTCTTAAACCGTTATATTATTACAATGCTGTTATTCGGCATATTTTCTATCACCCACAAGCTTATCCGGGAAATTTTAAAACGGATTTTTTTAATGAGCTTTTGGGCCAAAAGTTTTAAATTGCGTCGGAAGTTATTGGTTAAAATTGACTTTGGCCTCAGCCTGATTTTGACGCCGGCGCTGGCCTTGTTCTTTGTTTTCATACTGCTCAATTTATGGGGGCTTTCAGGTGATGTTATCCTGCACGCGGTTAAAAAGCTTTTGTTTGGTTTTGATGTCGGAGGGGTTCGTATCTCTTTAATTGCTATTGTTCTGGGCATTGTTGTATTTTTTGCATCTTTGGCATTGGTCAAAGTTATCAAAAATAACTTAACAAATAATGTTTTTGCCAAACTTGACATTGATGACGGCATTAAACATTCTTTGTCATCCGGCATAAGTTTTGTCGGCATTGTTATTGCTACATTGCTGGGTATTATCGTTATGGGCGGCAATCTTACAAGCCTAGCCGTCATCGCTGGCGCTTTATCGATTGGTATTGGTTTTGGTTTACAAAATATCGTCAATAATTTTGTTTCCGGTATTATCATTCTGTTTGAACGGCCGTTTAAAGTTGGTGACTGGGTTATATTTAACGGCGAGGAAGGCCAGATTAAACAAATAAACATCCGCTCCACAGAGCTTGAAACTTTCCGTAAAACCAGCGTTATTATACCAAACGCCACTTTAATTTCATCGGCTTTAATCAATCTGACGCACGGCAACAACTGGACTAGGCAGTCCATTAATATTAATGTGGCTTATGGCTCAGATGTCAACCTAGTTACGGAAATTTTGCTTGACTGCGCCCGCAACAATAAAAAAATTTTGAAAACGCCGGCGCCATATGTCCTCTTCCAAAATTTCGGAGCAAATGCTTTAGAATTTGAATTGCGTTGTTATTCCAACAATATTTGGGCCGGTTGGTCAATCCCCAGCGAACTGCGTTATGAAATCAACCGGCGTTTTATTGAAGAAGGTATTGAAATTCCGTTCCAGCAGATTGTCATACATCAAGGAAGCAATGTTTCCGAAAAAACCGAAAACCAGTTTTATGCTGTCCCAAAAGGGAAAAAGGGATCGACAGAACCTGCAAAATAGCCACCGCATAATCTTAATATAGATTGCGCTTTTAAAGCTTAAGCCAGGATTTCTGCGCAGAGAATTTTGCTTAAGGAATTTTTACCAAATCATCTAAAACGGTTTTTTTATAGTTTGGGCCCTTTAAGAATTTTCCATCAGCGCGTTTCAAAGGTTTGCCATCCACAAGTTTAGACATATTGCTTTGATGGACGCGTTCAAAAACCTCTTCCATAGGAATGCCGAGGCTGACGATCGTACCGCTTAAAACATACTGCAGATCAGCGAGTTCTTTATACATACGGGCAACTGTTTCTGTCAAAGGTTTGCCTTGAGTTTCTGTTTCTGCAATAAGACTGTTGAATTCAGCCGATACTTCGGCCGCTTCTTCATTAATCAATTTTTGCCGAAGTTTCAGCAAATCCACCGTATACGGTGCATCAACAGCCTGCTCCATAGCCTTATGGCACTGACAAACCAATTCTTCATATTTATTCATCACAGAAAACTCTTAAGCGAATTAAAAAAATGGTGCCGGTTAGTAGACTTGAACTACCGACCCACGCATTACGAATGCGTTGCTCTACCAACTGAGCTAAACCGGCATTTGGCAAGTTCGAGAACTCTTTTATTATACTTTTTTATTTTTTGCAAGTGTTTTTACACAATTTATAAATTCTTCTCCGCATTCCGCAAAAATTTTATAATATCCGAAGTTTGGAGCAGCCAGTAAAACAGTATCAACCATGCCGCTTTTTGCAATTCGTCACATAAGCGGGTTAGCGCCCTATTACAGATTTTTGACCTCAATCAACACAAACTGCGGCCAGTGCAATAAATCCGGGTATTTAAAAATTTGATAATGATGAACAAGATTGTGTTTTTAGGCACTTATGAATTAAATAAAATAATAATCCGCCAACAAAAAACTGCTATTGATTTTCTCAACGGCAGTTTTTTATGCCAAAGCTCAAAGGCCAAAAACAATCGCCAGCCCACAAGCCATAATCGTGCCACCGGCAATTTCGTGGGCGTACTGATGCAAGCACTGAAGATGCAAAGCTTTTAAACCTAACATACCAGCTGTTACCATAATCATCATGGTGGCAATGGTGGAGATTGAAAACAACAATGTTGTTGCAACAACCGCCGTAGCACCTAAAACGCTGGAAGCTGTCAATATCGGCAGTAGCGTCTCACACGGTCCTAATACGAAAATAATAAATAAAACCCAAATGCTAATATTTTTATTTTCGCTGGCCGCAATCAATTCATGATGATGCCCATGGCCGTATTTATGCCGAATACGATGCCATACAGCCCAAACCAGATAAGTCGCTCCTAAACCGATCATGGCATAAGCTGCCAGATCTGCTCGATGGTCTTCCACCCAGGTAAACTTTGCTTCAGTCAGCCAATGCGAAAAATAAACAAACAGCAAGGCTAACAGTAAAGCGCTGCCAATATGGCCCAAGCCACAAATAAAAGTCCAGAACAAGGTTTTTTCCAAACTATAATCCCGGCTTTTAGCGATAGCAATAAACGGCAGATAGTGATCCGGCCCGGTCAGGGTGTGGACAACCGCCGTTATCAGAGCGGTTACCAACAAAGCGGTAAAGGTCAATTGCGAAGCCTGCCCCACACCTGTTGTTTCAACGGCATAAGCCGCGCTAGCAATACCCATCAGAACAGCCATCAATAAAATCATACGTTTCATAAACTGATTTTTTAAATTAAACATGATAATTTTCATAATACTTTTTTATCCTTTCATTAAATGCTTGTCCTGGCTACCTGAATGGAATCCTTCCAAATCCAGAACAATGTGTTCAAAACCTGTTTTTTTCAATTCTCTAACGATTTCCCGTCTGTTTTCCAACAAAAGCGGAAAATCGGGTTCGTCAACTTCTATCCGCGCTATGATGCCGTCAATCCGTAATCTTAAATTATGGATTTGTGGACAGACATTTTTAATAGCTTCCTCGCCTTTGGCAGCCAAAGCCAGATTTTCAGCCGTAAGCTCCACATTATAGGCAAAACGCGTTGCCATACAAGGAGACGACGGCTTGTTAGCGGTATTTAACCCAAGTTCTGCCGATATTTTTCGGATAGCGGTTTTATTTATTCCTAATTCAGCCAGCGGTGAATGAACGCCTAATTCTTTTAATGCTTTAAGGCCAGGACGATATAATCCTATATCATCAGCATTAGTTCCGTCTATCAGATATTTTATGCCGGTGCTATTGATGTTTTCCCGAAAATACGAAAATATGTTTTTTTTGCACCAATAACATCTGTCCAGACGATTATTATAAACCTGTTCAATTTGTAGCGGGTTGAAATGCAATATCTCATAAGGAAGCCCGCTATTTTTTAACTTTTCTTCCGCTTCTTTGCTCTCCGCCGGATTTTGTAAAACCGTTGCTGCGGTTAAGATTTTTAATTTAAACGGCTTTTGATCATATATTTTTTTTAAAACCATCAGCAAAAGGGTGCTATCAACCCCGCCGGAAAAAGCCAGCGCTATGCCGTTTGGAGATAGTTCCTGCAAATATTTCTCCAACTTTTTAAGCATTTTTATCTTCTCCGGCCGCCAAACGGCAGGCTTGCTGATATAATTCACGGAAAGCAACGCCTGTTTCATTGGCTAAAGCTTTAATGCTTTCATATTCAGGATAAAAACGCACAATATCTTTATAAGTACATTTTTTGACATTTACCGCGTGACCATCTAACATAACTGTAATCATTTCCCGCGCCATACAAGTGCGTTCCACAGCATATTTTCTTAAACCGATGGTGGATGTGTGGCGGAAAACGGTATCTTCAATTCGTTCTAAATTATCCACGGCCGCAACCACTCTTAACATATAGGCTGGCCGATTTTTCTTCATATAACAGGATTCAAAATGAACGTCTTTGGCGCCAGCAGCAAAAAGTTTTTCCATGGCATAACCCATTTCCTCAGGCGTCGAATCGTCAATATTGCATTCGACCATATAGATCTGCCCGTCTTCAATCGCATCTTCCAGAATCATCGCACGCAGAAAATTAGCACTGCCAAAATCCCGCTTGCCCAATCCCGTGCCAATGTTTAAGATTTTATAACAAACTGGCAGGCGTTCTGTTGTTTTAAGCGCAGCGGCAATCGCAATACCAGTTGGCGTAACCATTTCACCATTGATTTGTCTGGAGCGCAAAGAAATACCGTAAGATTGAGCAATATTTGCCACTGCCGGCACCGGAATCGGTAGCTGCCCGTGCTGGCACATTACAAACCCCTGCCCCTCGTTTAATCCGCTGACGATACACTCTTTAATGCCTAAATCATCTACTAGCACCGCGGTTGAAATAATATCAATTATCGAATCGATAGCACCAACTTCATGAAAATGTGCCTCTTCTATGCTACAACCATGGGCTTTGGCTTCAGCCTCAGCCACAATATGAAAAATTTTCTTGGCCAGATTTCTGGCATTTTCGCTCATATCGCCACGGTCAATGATTGCATAAACATCCTGCAAATGGCGATGTTCATGTATATGATGTTCCGGCACAGATTCATGTTTGTACATATGGTTGTCAGGCACCGTTTCGAGATAGGTGCTTTCATGAGCCAGTGTCTTATCATGCAACCTGACATCAAAATCACAGCCGGCAATGCTGTATGAGTTTTTACGGCTGATAACATAATCAAAACCTGTTAATTTTAAACTTGCTAAAACGGCATCCAGTTTTTGCCGATTAGCACCTAAATCTAACAGCGCTGCCACGGTCATATCGCCACTGATGCCGCAAGCTCCTTCCAAATATAAATATTTAGTCATGTTTTCTTTCCATAATCCTTAAAATTCGGCAAGCCAACACTCCGGCACCGAAACCATTATCAATGTTTACCACAGATATTCCCTCCGCACAGGAATTTAACATTGTCAACAATGGCGACAGCCCATGAAAAGACGCACCATAGCCAACCGACGTGGGCACTGAAATAACTGGTGCTTCAACCAAACCGGCTAAAACACTGCTTAAAGCGCCTTCCATACCGGCAACAGCTATAACCACATCCACCGCGCGGATTTCCTCAATTTTAGCAAGCAAACGGTGCAATCCGGTTATGCCGACATCAAAATAGCGATCAACTTGCGCGCCGAAAAATTCTGCCACCTGCGCAGCTTCTTCCGCAACTGGCAAATCTGCCGTTCCACCCGTACAAACCGCCACCCTGCCCGGCAATTGACGGACTGCCTGGGTATTAAGTTTTATAATCCGCGAAACCTCATCATATTCAAGCGGTAAATCGGTGTTTTTAACATAAGCAAACTGTTCGGCCGTGCAGCGGGTTCCCAAAACGGCAATTCCTTTTTGGTGAAATGACCGCAAAATCTTTAACAACTGCTCATTTGTTTTGCCTGGACAATAAATTGTTTCTGCCATACCAGTACGGTTTTGCCGCGTGATGTCAAGCTTGGCAAAACCAATGTCATCAAACTTGTTTTCCATTCATCCTCCGCCGCTTTAAAATATATGCCCAATCACGCTTCAAATGTAGCCGATACTTCTTTAAGCCATTTGGTAATTTCAATATGCTGCGGACAATGGCGTTCGCACTGTTTGCAGTTAATGCAGGCAGAGGCCTTGCCATGTGTCTTAATCAAATTGTTATAATATACCCGCTGTGCTGTAAATGGTTTTCCGCTCCATTCCTGCTTCTCGGCATTATACAGAGCAAAATAATCCGGAATGGCAATCTTCATTGGACACCATTCAACACAATACTGGCAGGCCGTACAGGGAATGGCAATTGAGGCATGAAGAGTGCGAACTGCGTCCTCAATAATTTTCTTTTCTGCAGAGTTAAGTGGCGCAAAATTCTGCATATATTTGGTATTATCTTCAACTTGTTCCAATGTGCTCATGCCACTTAAAACTTTCATAACACCATCCAAACTTGCGGCATAACGAACTGCCCATGAAGCGACCGACATATCCGGCTCAGCATCTTTAAATATTTTTTCCACCGACGGCGGAACCTGTGCCAGCGTGCCACCTTTAACCGGCTCCATAACAATAACCGGCTTTTCGTATTTTTGGGCAATTTCATAACACTTGCGGCTCTGAATGATCGCATTGTCCCAATCGATATAGTTAATTTGCAGTTGGACAAACTCAACTTCTGGATGCTCTTTTAAAACTTCTTCCAAAAGCTTCGGGCTGTCATGGAATGAAAATCCGATATGTTTAATTTTCCCTTCTTTTTTCTTATCGGCAATAAACTTGAAACTATCAAAATTTCTGACATTATCAATTGTGTTGGCATTTATATTATGCACCAAATAATAATCGAAATAATCCAGACCAGTTTTTTCCAATTGCTTGTTAAAAATTTCTTCCTGTTCAGCAGCGTTTTTAAGCGAACCAACCGGCAGTTTGCTTGCCACCACAAATTTATCGCGCGGATGACGCTTGACCAGAGATTCTCTTAAAGCAATCTCGCTTTCTTGACCCATGTACATCCAAGCCGTGTCAAAATAAGTAAAGCCGCGCTCTAAAAACAAATCTACCATTTTGTTTAAAGTATCATAATCTATTGAAGTCTGATCTTGCGGATCTTTCAGCGGCAAGCGCATAAACCCAAACCCCAGCTTATCTGCCAGATTAATTTTGGCTTTGACCGAATCCGAAACAGCTATATCCTCTGCCAGAGTTAATTTCGGCAGTGCAGAAAGGGCAAACACGGCTAAAGAACTCATTAAAAAATCACGTCGTTTCATTATTATGTCTCCTTCATATCTTTAAGATTTTTCCACAATAATTCTTAGAGTGCGCTTTAAGTCAAGCTTTTTTTGCGGTTTTTGATTTTTGTTTGCGATTACTTCTGTATCGGGCAGCATATAAACTGGCTTCAAATAATAAATATGTCGGCGTTGCCAACATTACCTGACTTACGACATCCGGCGGCGTCAACAGCGCCGCAATAATCAAAATTCCAACCAAAATATAAGAACGTTTGTTTTTGACACTTTCATATGAAACTATATCGGCGCGGATGAGCGAATAAGTGATGAGCGGAAACTGGAACATCAGTCCAAAAACAACTGAAAGCCAAAGTGCCGTCGTTACAATATTGGAAATGCCAAACATGGCCTGCATATGCTCTGTGGCAAAACTAATACCGAAATTTATCAACATCGGCAAAATAAAAAACAGGCAGAACAAAACACCGATGATAAACAGCGTGCTTGAAGTCAGAACGATAGATTTAACGAATCTGCGTTCATGTTCATATAAACCCGGCAGAATAAAGTTCCAGACTTGTCTGGCAATGTAAGGAAAACAAACCAGAATATCAACCACCACCGCCATTTTTATCTGCAGAATAAAAACCTCCATTGGTGAAAAATAATTCAAGACAATATCATTATCCCGAATCATCACTTTAATCAAAGTGTCCATAAAATACGGCGTTAATAAAAACATTGGAATCAACATAATGCCAAGCGCCAAAAAGCACTTTATTAGCATTGTGCGCAACGCCTCCAAATGAGCGATTAAACTTTCGTCCTTATCTTCCATGGGGTACAAAAGGCTTTATTTATTTTGATCTTTGTCTTTTTTTTCTTCTTCTTTAACGACCTGCTCAACCGTATCTTTTAAATCTTTTGCTTCATTTTGCAAAAGCTCTTTGGCTTTTTTATATTCATATTGAGCTTTGCCCAAAGCTTTGGCCAGCTCCGGAATCCGCTTACCGCCGAATAAAAGCAAGACAACCACCAAAATAAGAGCAATCTCTGTTAAACCTAATGACATTTTTCTCTCCTTTTATAAAACCCTTTGCTGCGCAACGGGGGTTATTGAAATGGCTTGAACCGGGCAAATGCTCCGGCATGCACCACAGCCGATGCATTCATCTGGGCTGATTTCAGGGAAGCCACCCTGTTCTTTACGGATAATCTGCCTCGGGCATTCACGCACGCATAAGCCACATTTGACACATATGGATTCATCGACAGCCGCTAAAGCAATTTGTGTTTTTTGCTTTTGTTCCAGCGTTATTTTCTTGATAGCGCCTGAAGGACAGATTTCACTGCATTTATGACAGTTATAATCGCAAAAATTATCACCATAGTCAATATGCACGGTCAGATAATCTTCATTTGCTTTCCTGATAATTTTCATCGGACAGTTTTTTATGCATAAATTACAATTCAAGCAGCGATTGGCGAAATCATCCGCATTGCCGGCGCCGGCTGGCAAGACAACATTTTTCAGTTTGCCGTAAGTCGCTTTGGTAAAATTAATGCCTCCGCGGATTGAAGCGCCAATAAAAGCCAAAAAGGCCACGCTGGTCAGAATACGGCGACGATTTGGGCTAAAATGTACTTCTTTGGCCGGCTGGATGCCGTAATGAAGGCTGCCTTTATGACATTGGTCCAAACATTTAAAACACTTGATGCAGGTTTCATTATCAACCATTTTGTTCTTAAAATCAATGCAGCCGACCGGACACTTTCGCGCACACAAGCCACAAGATACACACTTGTCATTTTCGACATAAACTTTGTTAAGCGCAATTTTAGATACCAGTCCCAACACTACGCCGACCGGACATATATTAGCGCAGAAAAACCGTCCTTTAAACCAAGTTAAAACCGCCACCAAGACTACGGCGGTCAAACCAAGATACGTACCGGAAACCGCCGATCCGAAAAGCGTATACGGATCAAGCCAGCGCGCTACCAGCACCGTTCCACCTGCTAAAAAACCAAACATTATTACAGCTAAAAAGTATTTGTACGGCAGGTTTTTTTGTACAGAAACTTTCCGGCGGAATCCAAGCAATAGTAACTCCTGCAACAGCCCGAATGGACATAAAACAGAACAATAGATACGCCCAAACAGTAAAGTAAATATTGATAACAGGCAAAATAAAACAACGGCGATAACTGAAAAATCAACCAGCAAACGTTGCAATAAAGCCGTTAATTGAACGTCAAATATGCGAATGGCATAAAATTTTCTGGTAAAGGCTAAAAAACAAGCGATGCCGACAACAATCGCCATAGTCGCACGGCCATATTTTAGAATTTTGTTCTTCATTTTTTCCTACCAGATTATTTTAAATATGACGTATTTTAATCTTTAAACCACACTCTAAGTCAAGATTTAAAATTTTATTAAATGCAAAAAAAAACACTTGACTTTGAGTTAACTCTAAATGTTAGAGTAATAAAAACTATTTGTTTTTGTATTTGTAGAAAGGGAAATAAATCATGAAAGAAGCTAAAATTTTTTATTATAAATTCAATCCAGTTAATGCCTGGATGATTTTTAATATCGTATTGCTCGCCGTTATTCTGCATTGCTGCATTAAATGTCCCTGTCTGCTGTTTTGGTGGCAAACACAGGTTATTATCGGTGGGTTTGTTTTTTCGGCTTTAGCCTGGGGTTATAAATATATTTTAAAGCACAAATTTGCCGTTATTGACGACGAAGGCATTATACTTGATCATTGCAACAAGCTTCGTTGGAAAGACATTGAGAGTGCCGAAGAGAAATCAATCCGCTGTTGGCTTAAAAAGTATGATATTATTGTTTTGAATCCTAAAAAGAATATTGATTACCAGTATAATTTCCTGCAAAAACACAATTGTGGCTTTACGGCTTTTTCCATACCATTGTACGGCATTGTCCGCGAAGACGATATTAAAGAAATTCGCAGTATTCTGGCTAAAAAAGTTAAAATGAAGAAAGCGTAAGGGCAAACAATGGGATATTCTATCGGGCAGGTTGCTAAAAAAACCGGGTTAAGTACCCATACTCTAAGGTTTTACCAAAAAGAGGGGTTGTTGCCCTTTGTCCGCAAAAACAGTGCTGGATTAAGAGTTTTTTCAGATACTGACCTTTATTGGCTCGGCATGATTGAATGTTTAAAAGATACCGGCATGAGCTTAAAAGGCATTCGGCAGTATATCAACTGGTATATTGAAGGAGATGCCACGCTAGAAAATCGGCTGGATATGTTTGAAGAACAGGAAAAGAAACTGGAAGAACAACTTGCACAGCTGCAGCTGAATCTGAAAAAAATAAAATATAAAATAAAGTTTTATAAGAAAGCGGTTAAACTTGGAAGTTTTGAAAAAGCCTCGGCAGATAGTGCCCTGCAAAAGGAAAAACTTGCAATCTTCGGCCATAAATAGCCATTTTAACCTACAATCTATGCAAAAAGGAGAACCATATGAAACGCAGAGATTTTTGCAAATTATCAGCCGGCGCGGTGGTGGCCGGTCTTTTGGGTGGTGGTGCGCATAAAACTTTTGCCGCACCCCAGAAGGAAAAAGCACAAGTTTATTTTTCAAAGGAAATTACACCAGAAAAACTCAAAGAAATTTATCATAAAGTAAATCAGGATATTACGGGAAAAGTTGCTATCAAGTTGCATACAGGTGAGGCAAACGGACCAAATCTGCTGCCACGCAATCTGGCCCAAGCTTTGCAAGCGGATATTCCGAACAGCTCCATTGTCGAATGCAATGTTTTATACGGCAGTTTGCGGCAAAATACGGCAGGCCATCGCAAAGTTCTGGAAATTAACGACTGGACATTTTGTCCGGTTGATATCATGGATGAAGACGGTGATGTTAACCTGCCGATTGCCGGTGGTAAACACCTAAAAGAAGTTGCTATTGGCAAAAATATTGAAAATTATGATTCTATGGTGGTTTACACCCACTTTAAAGGCCATGCTATGGGTGGCTTCGGTGGTTCTTTGAAAAACATTGCCATCGGCTGCGCTTCTGGTAAAGTCGGCAAGGCACAGCTACATGGCTCGAATTGGGAAACTGGCAAAAAATTCTTGGAACGAATGGTTGAAGGTGGCAAAGCAATTACGGATCATTTCGGCAAAAACATCACCTATATCAATGTGTTAAAAAACATCTCCGTTGACTGTGACTGTGACGCTCACGGCGCCAAACCGACTTGTCCGGATTTGGGTATTTTAGCTTCAACTGATATTCTGGCTATCGACCAGGCATCTATTGACATGGTTTATGCTCTGCCCGAAAAAGACAAACATGATATTGTGGAACGCATTGAATCCCGCAATGGTTTGCACCAGTTAACATATATGGATAAACTCCATATGGGGAACCGCGAATATGAACTGATTGAGATTTAATCAGCCCCAACACTAGATTTTCATCCCGAAAAGCGAACCTAATATCGAAATAAATTTCTTATTAGCGACTAGACATCTAAAACCAATCTGCTATAATATGTAGAGTTTCTGGCAAGGGCAACGGAGTGTTGCGACTAGACATCTAAAACCAATCTGCTATAATTTAATATTTAACTGGAAGCCTAACGACTTAGTTGCGACTAGACATCTAAAACCAATCTGCTATAATTGAAACAGGCGGAACAACACCAGCAATAATGTTGCGACTAGACATCTAAAACCAATCTGCTATAATTTAAAGACCTGCGGGGAACTCTGGAGCAACGTTGCGACTAGACATCTAAAACCAATCTGCTATAATATGTTCTACAATTTACCTTTAGAAGTACGGTTGCGACTAGACATCTAAAACCAATCTGCTATAATTAACGACGCTCATCCCCCAATCAATATTGTGTTGCGACTAGACATCTAAAACCAATCTGCTATAATTGCCAAAATTATCGATATAATCAACACCGTGTTGCGACTAGACATCTAAAACCAATCTGCTATAATTTCCAAAATTATCTATATAATTAACTCCATGTTGCGACTAGACATCTAAAACCAATCTGCTATAATAGCAAAAAGCGTGGCTTAAATTAATAAGAGGTTGCGACTAGACATCTAAAACCAATCTGCTATAATAAAATAAACTCAAATGATATGTTCTAAACTGTTGCGACTAGACATCTAAAACCAATCTGCTATAATACCAGCTAAGGGCAAAACTCAAACTTAATAGTTGCGACTAGACATCTAAAACCAATCTGCTATAATAGTAAAATACAGTAATCCAAGCTTAACATTGTTGCGACTAGACATCTAAAACCAATCTGCTATAATTTTAAAGACCTGCGGGGAACTCTGGAACAGGTTGCGACTAGACATCTAAAACCAATCTGCTATAATTCGGCGACGAAGGAAGTTCACTAACAACCTGTTGCGACTAGACATCTAAAACCAATCTGCTATAATACCATTTATCGCGCCGAATAGCTTAAGTGCGTTGCGACTAGACATCTAAAACCAATCTGCTATAATCCAACTAAGGGCTAAACTCAAACTAAACACGTTGCGACTAGACATCTAAAACCAATCTGCTATAATGCAGTGCTTGGACACAAACGGTTGATTATGGTTGCGACTAGACATCTAAAACCAATCTGCTATAATCGAGCAACTCCCTATACTCATCAGGAATAAGTTGCGACTAGACATCTAAAACCAATCTGCTATAATTTAAGCCCTCTTGTGCAACACTTACCAATAGTTGCGACTAGACATCTAAAACCAATCTGCTATAATCACGATTCGGCACGAGGTACGTTGAAATCTGTTGCGACTAGACATCTAAAACCAATCTGCTATAATAGAACGCACACCAGTGGGAGGTTGAAGATTGTTGCGACTAGACATCTAAAACCAATCTGCTATAATTCCTTTAGCTTCAAAGTGTTGATATTCAGCACTCTGAGGCTTTTTTGATTCTAAAATTTTATATTTTTCATAACTCATTTTTCTCTGTTTAATTTATTTTTTTTGATCTTTTTATATTGTCATATTTTGTGATTTAATTAGAATAATTCGAACTGTGCTGGCTCTTGTTTTAACAACTTATCCACATGATTTTCTATATGAATTATATTGGAAAATTGCTTATCTGTAAAAAACAAAATATTTATATCCCCACATTCTGGATTGTTTTTACGAATCGAACGAACAAATTTTTGTGAACTTTCAAAAGTTCCAGTAAACTGAACATAAACCGAAAATTGAACCATTTCAAAACCTTCATCTAATAAAAATTTACGAAATTTTGCAGCAGATTTACGTTGTGCTCTGGTTTCTGTCGGTAAATCAAACATTACCATCATCCACATCAGTTTTCTCCCGTTAAGATATTCCCTTTGTTTGACTGCTTTCCTCAAATCAACCTCACTTCAAACAAATAATTATTAAATTTAAATTGAATATCTTTAGTTTTATATATATTGACCAAATCCCAAACAGTTTGCTGCAATATCATGTATAAAGGGGAAAAACCTTCTCCATTATAATATTCTTTTGTTAATATCCCTGATAATTTGGCCTTATATGCCGTTGATAAATCTGATATATCTGGATTTTGCTTAAAAATCACATAGACAACACTATCAACAATCGGACGATAAGGCTCAATCAAATCATCCACTAAACAAAAGGGATTTAATTTATTCCTATGGCCAACGCCATAGGCAGGATTCAAACCCGATGCCACTACATAACGGGCTATCGCTGAACGCAAAATTGCATAACCATAATTTAGAAAAGAATTTATACCTTGCATATCTTTGTTGCGAACAAAATCTGTACCGAACAACGTTTTGAAATATATTCTGGCTGCATAAGCTTCGCGGTTTGTGCTATCCGCCGATAAAACGTTCTTATAGATATATCGCAGTTTATTTTCTTTCTGAAACAGATCCAAGACTCTGGATTGATTTTTAATCTTTTCTTTAACCAATTGCTGCCAAATTCTTTTTTTTAGCGGTTTTTTATTTTCTATTTGCAAATATTGCACTTCTGTTTGCCGACTCTGGCCAATGTATGATAATAATATACCACTTGGGGTATAATTTTTTCCTAAAATAACCAGAGGTATATTTTCTTCACACAGGCGTTGTAAGAGGTTGTTGGTATAACTTACATTAAACGCTGTGATGATGACAGCGTTGATAGAATTAAAGGGAATGTCTTTTAAGACATTCCCTTCTTCTTCAATCCGCAAGAAACCATGAAAAACACTAAGTTTTTTATTGTTGGTTGAAATTTCAATAATATTATTGGGCATCTTTTATTCTCCCCGCCGGTGTAATAACAATTTTACGCACTTTATGCTTTTGCATGCTACTGACTGAAGCTATCCAAGATTTAGTATCACTTTCTTCTTTTGCGATGTTATGCGGTGTAAAATAAACAGAACTTCCCGTCATCTTTTTCACTCTAAACAACACATCAGTTTGTTCGATTTCTGGATTTTGATTAAAAATATTTTGCACATAATCTTTAATGCCTTTAAAAAAATCTTCAGCCTGCGCTTGTTCTCGGGTAAAAGTTGCCAGCACCATATCATTGCGCCGCAATCTCATAATCTTTTTTGCATTCGGATATTTGTACGGTAAATAAGAAATATTTTCGTCCCGACGTTCACGAAGCGTTGCATTATAATTCGATACAATTTCCCCGATCCATTCCCCCTGATTATTTGTTGGCATGCCTGCAACTTTATTTTGTCTGTTCACTTCATATATCTCCGCACAGAAATTTCCACCGCCTACAAACCATTTAAACGCTTTTGCTGCCGCATGACGCAGATCTATGATGGCTTGGCGTTCTCTATCTGTCAATTCTTTTTTCTTTTGTTTTTCTTCTTTATTTGAAGCAATTATCGTCCGTGCTTTTCCATTTAAAATAAACCATTGCTTGTAAGTATCATAATAGGCATTTTTATCTTCTTTATCATAAAACATCGGAATATATTCGGTAATATCCTTTTCTTTCCATTCTTTTTTACCTTTTTTACGGCATACGAATCTCGCTTTGAGGCTTTCGTCATCAATAAATGATTTCAGGCCATAGGCTGTATCTTCATGCAACTGTCCTACTGTGGAGTTTTTATCTTTAATGTTTTTTAAATTTGGTTTGTGAGAAATGTTAATTTTTTCCACCTGATTCATGAATTGAGTAACATTTAAGTTCTCTGGACGTGGTAAATTCTGATTTATAATTCCTTCTTCTTTGGCCAAAACAAATTCTTTGATTCGTTTGCGCAAAGCTTCTTTTTCTTCTTTTGAAACTTGTGAATCTTTTAATTTATACAACTCATCCTTAAATTCTTCTCTGGTGCAGACAGATACTTTTTTTAATTGTTCGGAGACTTTACCTATCTGGCCTCGTTCTATGGTTGCAACAATAACGGCATCAACTGCATGATGATTATGAAATGCTCGATATTCATTATTGTTTTCTTTGTTTTTATACTGATTTAACCCCCATGCTTTTCTAACCATGGATGTTAACTTTCCAACAACAGATTGCACCGTTTTTTTGCCATCTTCACGTACAATAGGCAATAAATAAGTTTGTAATATGCGTGTCATATATCTCGTATCATTTAGGGAACGAGCTATCGGGCTTTCCTGTGCTTCAAATTTTTTCATGGCATCTGCCAAAAAACGCCATTGTTGTTCATTGCTGAGCTTTTGAGCCCTCTTTTGAATTTCCGTCCAGTCATAACCATCTTTGCTTTCGCCGAAAGCTTCAAAGGGGGTACGATTCCCTTTATATCTATTGGCCTCGACACTGGCAATAACTTTATTATTTATACTGTCATCCAGTGTGCGGGAAAAAGGCAGCAAGTGTTCAATCTGGAACATTTGTCCATTTAACAGATCGCTTACAGATATTATTTTCCCGGAAAACGGACATTCCCGAACAACATCAGCTTTACCGCCTTTTGGAATCCCCATTTGTTTCCAGATTTTATATTTCTGAATGTCGCGTTTGTTATATTCCCGTTGGCCGATTTTATCACGCATTTCTTTTTTGATTTCTTCATTCTCCTTTTCATTATCCTCTTGTATACGTTGTATTTTCTTACGTTCTTCTGCAGAAGCTGGCAAATCTCTGGCATATTCTATAGCTATGTCATATGGTTTGCCATATATATCAATCAGCTCATTTACAAGGCATCTGATCTGATTTAACGCAATATGCACGGTTGCATTATTGATTCTCCCATATTTTTCTTCTTCTGTCTGTGGATTGCTCTTTTGCCCCAAACAGCTTTGTTCTAAAAGAACACCATAATAAGGCAATTTATCAAAATGTTTATAGTCTACTCGTAAATAGCCAAGCTCATCACAAGCATCTGGATAACGCATGCCTTGCTTCATTAATGTCAAGAGCTTTTCTATGGCCTTCTTTGACAGCGAACTAAAACCATCCTCCAAATTAATTTTATATAAAAGCTCTTCTGCTGCCGGGATAGAAAGGGTAAATTCTCGGCACAAATAATTTTTTAAAATATTTTCAGATTTTTCCATCGAGACGCGTTTCTTTGGAAACTGAATATAACATTCCGGCCTACTTAAAACATCTATAAGTTCCCCTTTTCTACTTTCTGTCATTTGATTCCAAAATTCTTTAAAATATGTGGATTGATTGATGGCATTTTGGGTTGTATCCACCAATATCCCTTTTTCCATCTCCGAATTTTGGCTCATTCCTTCAAAATTAAATCGGCCTTGGCTGTTTAAGCCTAAAGCCTTTTTGATTGTTGCATATGACACAAGCCCTTTTTGAGTTACTTTCAATTTTTGTGGATTTTTTAACAGAGATACTAATTGTTGATGATTTAGATTTTGATCTTTCAAGGCATTTTCTAAGTTAAGCGTATACTGCTTTCTGATATAGTGTTTTTTGAAGCTACTAGATGAATTGTATTCTAAGTTAAGCACATGCTGCCAAATCCTGAATTCTTGAAACAGAGGATGCGCTTTAGGTATGCGGCGTTCCCCTTTCTCGAAAGCACAATATCCTTCTTCTTGTTCCTTTAACGGTCTTTGGAAAAATAAAATGTCTTTTATAATTTGCTTATGGTCATCAATTAAAACTTCCGGATAATATTTCTGTTGACTATCCCAAACCTGATTAAACTCTTTTTGATAAACTTCCCGAAATGGGAATAATCCTCCGGTATATTTTCCATTGGCATCAAAAGTATCTTTCAGCCTTATAGGTGCATTATAATTTTTTTCTTGTTGTATGCGCAAATATTCACCATATGTTCTTGCCCCAGCATTTGATATTTGCTCTTTCAATTTTTCATAACCGGCTTTTAACTTACTGCTTTCTTCTTTGTTATCTTTGCGGTTAGATTGAAAACCTTTCCTTTGTGCCAAACTAAAAATTATCCGACCTAATTCATACAAAGAAACTTGTTTATCCAATGCTTGTTTCCGAAGTTTATACGGATTTAATTTCTTTAATTCTTGGCAGCTTTCGTCATCTTGAGGAAAAAGACCAAATTCTATTAATTTTTTTAACAACTCACGTTTCTTAACATGTTTTCGCTTAATAAGGCGCCTTGCCCCACGTGCATTTCTTCTCTTAACACATAGGGCTGCTTTAGTTTTATCTTCTCTACCGTCATCAAAAATCCGCACCCCCATATCCATCAATTTGTTGTTATCTATATCAAAAACAGCCCAACCAATTGATGTCGCACCCATATCTAAGCCAAGTCTATACTTCATCATCATTTTTTCTCCATGATCTTAATAAGACGATATATCGTACCATATTAATATAAAAAAACAAGTTGACTCTCAGCTTTATTAAAATTATACTTATAGTATCGAGTAAATTTTTAGCAAATTGGTTTTAGATGTCTAGTCGCTAATAAGAAATTTATTTCGATATTACATCCCGAAAGGTTCGCTTTTCGGGATTTTTTAATTTTTGACTGATCTGCCTGTAATGATTTATATTTCAGCAATGATTATTTTGTGATTTCAGAAAGGCAAAAATATTTCCTGATTAATTAACTTTGTATTTTTATCCACTGAGGCGGAATGATATCAGTCGGTCTGCCATCTGCATACCATTTATCCGGACATATTACGATTTTCTCTTCATTTTCATTGAGCCAGGCACCCCACCATGAAAAACTGGAATTGGCAATGATATTATGTTTGCAATTTTTCATTAATTCCAAATCAAGATACGCCGTTTGGGCATTATTTACATCAATGTATTCACAAGAGGCTTCCATTTTTAAATTTTTTCTGACCCAGGACATATCATCTGAAAAAATAAAGAAACATGGCTCAGAAACACGGTTTTGAATATACTCCATGGCTTTCTGATAATAAGCCAGCGAACAAAGCCCGTATATATGCGACAGTTTTACATAATCACCCCGGCGAATATGCATTGACACCGAATTCGTTGTTTTTATTTTTTGCAAAATTTTTAGATTTGTCTCATTCGGCTGTGCTTTTAATGAAAATTGTTTTATTATTTCCGATCGAAAATCCTTAAAGTAGTGTTCTGATTGAAAATAACCAGAGTAGTAAATATTTCCATTTAAATTTAACAATTCCGGTTCATAAACATTCACATTTTTTTCTTTGACAACTTTACAAAACACCTTTTGCCACCATAAAGATGAAATGATTTGGGTATTAAAAACATTCAAATCAAAACTGCGCCGAGTTGTGTTTTTATGCAATGCTTTATACCAGTGTATGTCACAAAACACTTTATTTCCCTTATATTCAAGTGCCTTAGCAAAAGCATATTGGAACATTTGATTACCTAAACCTCCTTGAATTTTTACAATTTTCATTTCGATTTTTTTCCTTTTTTGATTTTTAAATGAATACCTAAAACATAAATATGATAACGTTCTTTTTCCTTGAAAATCCCGTATACTTTTTTATAAAAAGGCAATGCTCCACTTTTAAACAAAAATGCATTGTAAACTCTGGCAGGCAAAAATTTTTGCATTTTTTCCAAAAATTCTTTTTTTTGAATTGTCTGTTTATATTCATAAGATAATACACCGGCAGCAAAACTGTAAAAACTATTCTTATACTTATCGTCCAGGTCACACTGCGCCAAAAAAGATTCTAAAGCCAAATATATGCTGTCAAACCATTTTCCACGATTGGCGCTGATTTGTCCTGAAGTGTTTATCCTGTAATATACCAAAGGTTGGTCAAGCAATGCAATTTTTTTAGCATAATACAGGCTTAACAAAGAGAACGTTACATCATTACAACTTTTGAGATTATCAAATTTTAATTGATTTTTGGCGATAAATTCCCGTTTGTAGAGTTTTACAAACGGTGCATTTGGAAAGGTATTAAAAATATATTCCGGAACATCTTCCTTGGAAAATGTTACTTTATTTATATCCCTGATGTGTGGCCAGATATAATCTGATTTTTTTGTTTTGCCAGTCTGATCATCGTAGAGATGATAACGGAAAATAACCATATCAGCTCCGGTTTCTTCCATTTTATCAAAAGCTAAAAAAAGCATTCGCCTATCAAAAAAATCATCTGCATCCAGGAAAATAACGTATTTGCCTTTGGCTTGACTAAAACCTGCATTGCGGCTGTCGCCGGCACCGCTATTTGCCTTATCTATTATTTTAATCCGGGCATCTTTCTTGGCATAACATTGCAAAAGTGGCAACGAATCGTCTTTTGAACCGTCATTAACACAGATAATTTCAATATCTTTTAAATCTTGTCCCAAAAGGCTATCAAGACATTGCGACAAATATTGCGATGCATTGTAAACCGGCATGACAACTGAAACGGACGGCAAATACATAGATTATTTCTCCAATAAAGAAAATTTATGTATAAATTGTTTTACATCAAAACGATATATATTTGCAGAGGCGTTGTTAATATAGGCTTGTTTATCTACCATCCCATTATCAATACGGCATAAAATTTCTGCCAAAGCATCAGCATCACCGGGAGCAAATAATATACCGCTTTTGCCGTTTTGCAAAATTTCGGCAGGGCCTTCGCGACAATCAGACGATATAACCAATGTGCCGCAAATTTGTCCTTCAATCAAAACTGTCGGCAGCCCTTCGGCTTTAGATGATAATATAAGAGCTTCGGCATGCTGCATCCAAGTCAGCGGCGCTGAGCTGCGACCGTAAAAAATGATATTATCGGCATAGCCTTTTTCCTGAATTTGGTTTTTAAAAAAATTATACTGTTTTCCATCGCCGATAAATACTAGTTTTTTATTTGAACCGCTTTTTGATAAAAACTTTTTATATGCGGCAAGTACGGTTTGAATATCTTTATCAACATCAATTCGGGAAACATGCAGATAATAAGGCTGATATTTTTTACATTCCTTTTCTTCTTGTTTATCTGGCACCGGTTTATCCGTTATAAACGGATTATAAATACAGGTTATCTTGTCTGAACATGACGGATAATCAAGGCTGAATTGTTGTTTGAATTTTTCAGTCAGACAAATGATTTTATCATAACAAAAAATTTTATGACGTTCCAACTTCCGGCTACGTTTAAAACCAGCATATGCGCCATGCATCCAGACAAAACGTTTTTGATGAGGTTCTAATTTCAAATTATACAACAATGAAGAACCGTTACGAAAATCTATTATATAGTCATAACTTCCAAAATCCGGAATAAGAGAGGATAGATAACGATTTAAAATTACATCCGCTTTGGATATCAGGTTGCGCAAAAATTTTGGCATATTTTTACACGGGATAGAAAAAAACGGGAAATGCCATAATTTTAAGGCATAATATTGTTTTACCCGTGGCGATATCATTTGCAACATGCTTGTTTTATCAACATATCCATTCCAAACGATTGAAACCTGCCAACCATTTGAAATCAGTCCGTTGACAATTGTTACCAAAACTTTTTCCACACCGCCAAAAGTAAAATTTTTTGCAAAAAAAAGTGCTTTTTTTTTATTTTTTGTACTCGTCGTCTTAGCTCTAACACTCCTTAAAGGCTTTTTAGTCTTTTGGAGGTGTTCTGTATTATTATGCTCGGCAGCCTTTAAATGTGTGTGTGTGTGTGTGTGTGTAGATTTCCGGCTCTTTAAAAGTATCGGACTTTTGATGAAAGTTATTTTGTTTTGCATAACACATAATATTTCCTTTTCGGTTCATAAAATACTATTTTTTATATCTTGTCAATTTTAAAATATGAAAAGCCCCTTAATTCCTCGGGGCGAAAAAAAATAATAGGCGCAATTATGATTTATGTATGATTTATAGAGAGGTTATTTCCACAAAATTGTTTAATAAAGCCAATCATTAAAAATCTTTGCTAAATTATTTGATAAGAATTTATATCTCAATTCTGCTTTAATAATCTGTAAGGATTTATGTTATCATACGCTAATCATATTTGAGCGAATTAATAAACAGTTTTAGTCACAAAAAAAACCTCTTACCTTGGGGGTAAGAGGTTTTTAATTTAGTCGTCGAAGAAGCTAATGTCTGGGGTGTTCTGCAAATATGCTAAGAAATCACCACCATTATAGACGCCGGCAAATGCCTGATATTCAGCCACATCTTGACGAATTTCTTCGTCGTAGCTGTCCCCCGTAAAGGCAGCGCGGGCATATAAGTCCGCCATCAGAACGTTTACCACGGCATCTTCATGGTTGGAGCCATAAAGAATTTCTTCATAATTTGGCCAACCCATGTTGGCATAATTCTTTATTAACTCCTCCAGCTGATACCAGTTGAATTCTTTCACACCTGGCATCAGAAAGCGCTCGGGATTAGCCGATTCCGTGGTGCCGTCAAATCCGATTGTGTCTTTGCACAATGGACCGATAGACGCCTGAGCATATCCTAGGGATAGCTCGGAAGGTCGGCCATCTATGACGTGGAAGTCAAGATACAACGGACAGTGAATGAGCACGAAGTTCATTTTCACATCCTTGTATTTTTCTTCACGCACATGCCAAGCGAATTCGGCAACAATTCGCTTGTCATACCACGGTTGCCCCGTACAGAGAATGAATGTTACTTCTTTCCCCTGATCTTTGGCAAACGCAGCTAGTTCCTCAAGGTTTCCGACCGTATCTATATCATGACAGATACGATCATTTTCCCGGACCCAAGCAGATGGTGCCATGAGTTCCAAGACGTTCATGTACGTCTTGTTTTCAGCATCAACCATCAGCCCTTGGGTTCGATTGAACACCTTGCCGAACAGACCTTTGTTGCTTGCTTTGCCAACCAGCAATAGTGGTAGCACTTTGCCCGTTTGTTTGGCATACATCCTGACGGCTTCCATCAGATACGTCGGCAATGCCATTGTACCCGAAAATCCGGCCAATACAGGGTTGGTAAGATCTTTCGGGATATTGTTTAATCCACAGATTCGGAAGACGAATTTTTTGCCATGTGCAAAATATTCGTATTCTTCCCCGGGCTGGCACCCACCGACCTCTTCGGCCAGCTTAAAGGTTCTCATGATATCACCGTTGAATTGGCGTGGCATAGTTAGCTGAATTTTATCAGCAACAAACTGCCGACCAGCGGCGTTACATTTGAACCCGTTCGATTTTGCCAGGTCTTTTACCAGTTTCTTCAGTTTTTCCATAATTGTATCAAAATTAAGTTAAACATAAAAATACTTTTCAAATGTAATAGTACCATACCATACCATACAATACAATACTTTTTTTGTGCTGTTTTATTTTTTCCAATATAAAAAGCTGGGATGGATATGGATTGGGTTAATAAACTGGCGAAGAGAATAGCGGGAAAGTAAGTAAGGGTAATACCCTGTTTTTAAGTTATTTCTTGAAAACAAAAGTCTTCTTTAATAATCTGGTTAAAAGTGAACTTAATTTCAGAGAAATAAAAATGACTGATACGCAGTGAACGATTGAATAAACGCTTTCTTTACGTGTACCGCAAAAAGAAATCCTTGATATTTTGGTTCAAATCTTAGATAAGTTGGATTCATAATTATAAATTTTATTTTTGTTTTTCAAAAGACAAGCTAACGCCTTCGCCCGTTAGGTTCAACATTGTGCCGGTGATGGCATAAGTTGTTACTTTGGCCAAATCCTGCAAATACTGTTGTTCGGCTTTCATCAGCTCTTCAGGACCAGCCATCATGGTGGCACCGGCCGGACCGAATTTAATTTCATTACCGTTTTTCGCAAAACTGCCAAAATAACGATTGATGGCAGCGTTGCCAAAATATCTGTCTTCGGTAAAACCGATGGTGATTTCAGCGTTTTCCGGCGCGTTAACCATTTTATATTCACCATCTAAAGAAGCAGATTTGTCCGAACAAGCAAACAACATTAACACGCTGCATAAAGATAAAAATTTTTTCATGTTTTTCTTCCCCGTTGATAACGATTTAATCCGTTTCTTTTATTCTTTCAATATCGGCGCCAACGCCTTTAAGTTTTTCTTCCAGTTTTTCATAACCACGATCAAGGTGGTAAACACGATTGACAATCGTTTCCCCTTCTGCGGCAAGCCCTGCCAGCACCAGAGCAAACGAAGCGCGCAAATCCGTTGCCATAACCGGCGCGCCGGACAACCTTTTAACCCCGCGGATAATGGCTGAGGCAAATCCGTGAACATTGATGTTGGCGCCCATACGCATTAATTCCGGAACGTGCATAAAGCGATTTTCCCAGATGTTTTCCGTTACCAGCGATGCGCCTGGAACAACCGTCATCAACGCCATAAACTGAGCCTGTAAATCTGTAGGGAAACCTGGATAATAATCCGTCATAATATCTTGTCCCTGCATCAGGGCATTGCGAGCATCAACAATTATGCTTCCCGGTTTTTCGGTAATTTTAATATCCATGGCGCGCAAAATATTAAGTGGCGTCTGCAGATGCTCCGCCCGGGCATTAACCAGTTCAATACGTCCTTTGGTTATGGCGGCGGCGATAGCATAAGAGCCGGCTTCAATCCTGTCTGAGATAACGGTGTGGGTGGCGCCGTGCAGAGATTTAACCCCTTCAATTGTTAAAATAGAGGTGTTTTTGCCTTCGATTTTGGCGCCCATATCCGTTAACAAATCAATCAAATCACCGATTTCCGGTTCTTTGGCAGCGTTTTCAATCCAGGTGGTGCCTTTGGCCAGAGTTGCGGCCATTAAGATATTGCAAGTGGCACCAACCGAAGCTTTGGGGAAAATGATGTTGGCCCCTTTAAGACCGCCTTTGGCATCGGCCACGACATAACCGTTTTTAATCTCTATGCTGGCACCCATTTGTTCCAAAGCGTATAAATGGATATCCATCGGCCGCGCTCCGATAGCGCAACCTCCCGGCAACGAAAGCTCCACATGACCTTCCCGCGCCAAAAGCGGACCTAAAACATAATATGAGGCGCGCATTTTCCGGACATAATCGTATGGCGCAATCAGGCTTAAAAACTTTTTTGTTTGGTAAACATAAGTTCTTGATTCATATTTGCCAGACTTATTATCTTCTTCCGTGATTTCCGTACCCAGTTCAATAAGCAATGCGTTTAATGATTTGATATCCGATAAAATCGGCATATTGGCTAGAGTTATCGGCTCTTTGGTAAGCAGGCCAGCGCAAATCAGTGGCAACGCTGCATTTTTGGCACCACTGATATAAATTTTGCCGTTTAACTGATTGCCTCCTTTGATTTTAATCTTGTCCATTTTTAAGTTCCTTTGTTTGCTTGAGTTTTTCGCGTTCGGACTGTTGTTTTTTGCGTTTTGCCAAATTTTTTTGCAGAGCTTTGGCCTCGCGTTCAAATCGTAACTCTTTGTTTTTCTTAACCTCTGTCATACCCCATCCATTACGAAATTGATAATAAAAAAGTCTCCGTTCAGGAGACTCTATGAATTGGAGCGGGCAATGGGATTCGGACCCACGACATCAACCTTGGCAAGGTTGCGCTCTACCCCTGAGCTATACCCGCATCGTTTTGATGTGGTATTTAATAGCATATCAAAAATAAATTGCAAGTATTTTTTATGTTGTTTGTTAATTTTTTATAACAAACAAAACAAACATGAATTATCACTTTGTTTTATAATAGATTTGTTTATTAACACTTTTTTTTGATTGTTAGGATTTTATTTAGAAAATATAAAAAATTATAGAAAATAAAAAAAATCTTGTAATTTTTAGACAAAAATGATAGAGTGTTTTTATAGACTTTAATATAATTTACGAAAGGACCTCCTCATGGCAAAATATCCTATTAATCATTCAATGTTGGAACTTGATGAGTTTAAAGATTTTCTTAAAGAGAAAATCGGTTCGGATGATATTAAGAACTTGTATGACTATGAGCTCGATGCCTGGATTTGGTTATTTAAATATGCCAAAAATGATATTGATGAGAATGACAAAAAAGTGCTTGACGATATGGGAAAACAAATATCCGAAGATGCCAAACAGGAAGTGCTTAATAAATATTTTCAGGGAAAAAACTTTGATGAATTGAAAGATGAAGAAAAAGTCTTTACTCTTGCCTATGGGGTGAACATGAATAAAAATCTGGCGCAACGGGAACTCGAGAAAGGAAAGGAAAGGAAAGAGAGCAAACTGCCTGAAGGACATAATGAAAAAACAGGTAGGTTTGAGAATCTACATACTGAAAAAGTAGAAAAGAAAGGTATAACCAAAGAAAATGACGAAATCAGGTTAAGAAGTTTATATTCTGATCAAAACGAATATTTACTGGATGTTTTACAGCTTGCCGTATTAAAAGATATGGCAAAAATCGACGATAATACTCTCCGCAGTGCTTCCTCCTCCCCTGACAAGGCCATTGAAGTACTTCATCATTTTCGTAGCGACAATAACCTTACTGGTGCGGAATGGAAAGAATTTGAAAACCGTCTGACCGAAAAGATGATTAATTCAGATAGCCTGCCGCTGATTCCGCCTAAACTTCTCGGTCAAAAATATGATGAGCTGCGGCAGATAATCAGCACGGCTCCTCAAGGCTCTGATATCCGCCGGGAAGAGGAAATGCTTAAAAAGGTGGAAAACAGAATAGATGAACTTTGTTCCAATCTTGAAAAGAAAGAGGGGCTGTATTTTGCCGATATTACCAACATCAGTGATGCCTACGATGGTTATATGGCAATGTTAGAAGCACGTGAGCATGGACTCAGAAACACCCCTGAAGACAATCAGAAAAAAAACATCATCGAAAATGGCAGAAACTATCTGAACGAAGTTATTGCCACATATGACAATGAATGGAATCTGGATGGAACAAACTTACCTCAAAATGTCGAGCAACGTTTTGACCGCCTAAATGAGCTTTTACCCTCAGTTAACGTAAGCAACGACACGTTACAGCTGATTTCCAACTTCAAATTTACCAATGAACAAGGAGGGGCCGAACCTCAGTTCAAATTGGCTGACGGAACATTATCAGATACATGGAATCCGGGGGCAACGGTTATTCCCGAGAGTAAGCTTGATAACGTTATTCGTGTTGCCAAACAAAATATTTTAATGCGAGAACTTGGTTCAGACACACCAATTACAACTGAATATTTGACGAATAATCTCAATGAAGAAATTCAGGCAACTTTGTTCTCTCTTTACGTCAGCGACCGGGTTGTTAACAACGGTATTGAGAAGCCGGATGAATTTACCAACAAAAAATATCTGAAGGCATTCGTAAGAAAGCTGGCTGATGTTACACATCCGATGCGCATCAGCCCGAGCGGATATGAAGCAGGTATCGACAACTGTATTAATGCGACCGGTGCCTATGCACATCGTCTAAATAAAAAACTTAATAATAACAGCTCAATACCAACACGTTTGTTCGAACCACTGGAAAAACTGGATAAGCGCGCTGCCGACCGCGTGGTTGAAAAGAAACCAAGCTTACGCGAAATGCGCATTAAAGAGCTTAAGGGCATGGCAAAGCTCGGGTTGTCCGCCTTTTTGATTTCTGGCGCTATTACAACGGCAGGTACAATCGCTGCCACAGATGCATCCTTAACCGCAGCAACCGGAGGTCTTAATAAAATTGCTGGTGCGGCACTCGGCGTAACACTTGGCGTTACCATGACGGCAAAAACTATCTGGAAATGGCGTAAACAACGTAAAAAGGAAGGTTTACCATGCGGATTGAAAGCAATGGCCAAAGATCCCCGGTTACTGACTACCGTTACGACCACGGCTTTAGGCGCCGTAGCGCTTGGCTTTGCTGCGACCGGAAATCCGGGTATTGCGGCCGCCTGCGGTTATGGTTCTATGGCCCTCGGTGGCGGAAGTAGCGCTGTTTTGAGCTATCGTGACAACGTTAAAGCCGGCATGGGTAAAGCGGAAGCGATAGCCTGGGCCATCGGACGCGCTGCCGTAACGGGCATTGCTGCATATGCCGGGCGGGAAACAGCCAATACTCTTATTGACTCTTATAATCAATACAGCCCTGATAATAAAATTTTCCAACATGAGGAAAAAACCGGTTCTCATGATGAAACTATAATAACAACAACAGAAAAAGTTATTGATTTTGATGCTCTTGATCAGAATGCCAAAGAATTTTTACAAAGAAACTGGTATAAAGATAATCCAGAGTTGTTACAATCCCGGATTGAGGCTCTGCACAATGCAGGTGTAGAAAATCCTCACCATATGCTTTTGACGGCTCATGATGCCGGTATGCAGGCACCAGACAATATGGTGATGTATGACGGCGGAACCAGCAACGGTTATCATACCGTATTTGGTACAGATTTTGCGCAGCAACACAATATTTCTTATGACAGTATTCAAGATATGAAAATGCTTTTCAATAATGATGGTACTGTCAATACTAATGCTATAAGCGCTTACGATGGATTAAAATCTCACGTTGGTATGAACAATTTTGTAAGTACCATTGAAAACCGCCCGGTTAACGATGTTCTTTATCCGGAAAGACTCTCAACTTATGACCATGATCAAACGCATTTCCCAACCAAAGAAATTATACATACAGATACTATTTCACGTGATGACTATGGTATGGTTCGCAACGAAACTGATTTAGGAGTTGGCATGGTCGGTGTTTTAACACATCCTATCAGGACGGTAAAACAACTGAAAGAAAGAGTCGGCTCTTTAATGGACAAAATATTTAACAAGGAGAAAGATAATAAACATCTGCCTCCGTCTTTGCCCAAACGTCCAGGTAAGGAAACAGAAAACAACGAAGTCAAACATGAGCCAATCAACAATACCCCTACTGTGGAAGATAAGAAACCGCCAAAGGATTTGCTGGTTGACGAATATAAGATTGTTTATGGTACGGAACCGAATGTTAACGGCGACGTTTACAAAAACTATTGCCAGCGGGTTGAAAAAGAACGGCAGGCGGAAGCGCCCAATATGTCGATGAATGATTATCTTATTGCTCGCCAGAAAGAGCTTGATAATATGTTTGTAGGAGACAGAGCTCTGTTGCTTTACGAGAAAGATCAAAACAAGTATAAAATCAAAATGCTACAAAACGATCGTGGCCGTTTCTCTATTTTGAATGAAGCGAGGCAGAGCCTAATGCAGAGCAATTTGACAGGCGAAAACTATGTCAACGCCCTGACATTAACTCACTTCAAAAAATATATTAAGCATTTTGTTGCTAAAGATGAAGTTGTTGCAGACGGTTCAAGAAATATTTCTTTAAATCCAGTATTAAAAAACAAATATAAAAAAGAGAACAGTAAAGTAGTTATTACGGATTTAAACCAATATCTAATTGAAGGGAAACCTCTGGACCAATGCCAAAACAAAGTCCGGGCATCTGATGCACGGCAACATATGGAGGTTGTCCGCCGCAATAATCAAAAACAATGCGAACACTAATTCTGCTTTGGCAAAAGCAATAATTATAAAGGGGCTTTTAACAAGCCCCTTTATAAAAACCTATTTTTCCACCAAAGAAATTGTACATACAGATACTATTTCACATGATGATTATGGTATGGTTCGCAACGAAACTGATTTAGGAGTTGGCATGGTCGGTGTTTTAATACATCCTCTCAGGATGGTAAAACAACTGAAAGAAAGAGGCGACTCTTTAATGGACACAATATTTAATTTCAGCTGCGCTAAAAAGGTGGCAACGACGTTGAGGGGAGATCCACGATCTCCGTCCCCGTCCGGACTTCCAGGTAAGGAAAACACAAAAAACAACAATGTCTTTTATGCTGAAAATCAAGGTGTTGCTCACAATGAGGTTATTGGGCTTTATGGAAACATTGGAGAAAAACCAGTTACAAACAACGAACCAACTCAAAACCGTTCAAAAGCAAAAAACATACTATTGCCTAATAGATCAAGGGAATGATAAACAACGGGGGCTTGGGTTGCAGTAAAAAAGCCTAGACGAAAATTCTGGCAAGCATCTGTTTTCAGTGCAAAAAGAACCGTCCGTAAATCCGGACGGTTTCGTATTTGCTTCCAAACTGATTACTTATTTCTGACTAAACGCCTTTTCCTGTTTGGCGGCTTCGTCAGCAGTTCTGGCGACATTAATCAGAACCGTCTGAGAAACTTCCGGGTGCAGATTCAGCTTAACCTGATAAACGCCTAAATCTTTAATCGGCTTCTCAAGATAAACATAGCGACGTTCAATATCAAAACCAGCATCTTTAATAGCAGCGGCAATATCACGAATAGTGACAGAACCGTACAATTGACCGGTTTCGGCGGCCTGACGAATCAAAACAGCCTTAAAACCTTTTAACGCTTCAGCTTTGGCTGCTGCATTGTCATACAAAGCCTTGTTATGAGCTTCCAACTCCGCTTTTTGTTTTTCAAAATAAGCAATATTAGCTTCCGTTGCGCGCAGGGCTTTGTTTTGTGGTAAAAGGTAATTGCGAGCGTAACCGTTTCTAACTTTTACTTTATCACCCATTTTACCTAATTTATCGACATGTTCAAGAAGAATGACTTCCATATTTCCACCCTCCCTTATTGAGCCACATACGGCAATAAGCCGATGTAACGCGCGCGTTTAATTGCCCGAGCCAGTTCTCTTTGCTTTTTAGCAGAAACAGAAGTTATGCGACTCGGAATAATTTTGCCTTTTTCAGAAATGAATCGGGACAAAAGCTTAACGTCCTTATAATCAATCCTTAAAGCATTTTCGCCGGAAAAAGGACAAGTTTTTCTCTTAAAAAATGATTGTTTTGCCATTTTGCTCCTCCTGACTTTAAGCTTCAACTTCGGATTCAACTGCGGCAACATCTTCATCTGAAGACATTTCATTGTTGAATTCATCAACTTTGATGGTCATATAACGAATGACATCTTCGTTTAATCTCATCAAGCGTTCATATTCAAAAATTGCTTTGGCAGGCGCAACAATGTTTAACAAAACATAATGTCCCTTGCGGTTTTTTTTGATGCGATAAGCCAGGTTTTTCAAGCCCCAGTTATCAATTTTAACGACTTCGCCGCCTTCTTTTTTAAGAGCTTCGCTCAAATCTGAAACGAGGCTGTTAACCTGCGAGGCACCGAGGTCCTGACGTGCAATCAGCACGCTCTCGTAATTAGCCATATAAAATTCTCCTTATGGATTCTCAACAAATGGGCATTGCTGCCCGGTTAATGTATAGCCGCGGGAAAAAATTCCCGAGGCAAGGACAAGCGGTAATGTAACCGCAAAACTTTATTTTTGCAAGCGTTTTTTTATAAAGGTTATTTTAATAAATTTTCTGTATCTTGAAAGCTGAAATTATAAGGATTTTATGCGCATGAAAACATTAAAAAAATTATGCTTCGCTGGATGCTTTCTGCTAGCTGCCTGTAGCGGTAGCCGCGAAGCTGAAAAAATCCCGACTTATTATATTCTTCCGTATGAAGAAGAAATGATTGTTTTGCAAAATTTAAAAAACCGCATTCTGGTTTACTGTTATCCGTCGGCGGACGTTTCGGCAACAGATTGCGCCGCACGGTTTGAAAAGCAAGGTTTTGTTCAGCTAAGGGATATTCCGTCTCTGCCGGCCGAGTACGATTTTTTGAAAGGAGACACTTATCCTACCCGACGCTGGCGCAAGGATGAAAAAATTCCGAGGTGGTAAATATGCAGGCGCGGATTAATACGGTAACTTTCAGCGGTCTTGATGTTCTGGATGTTGATTTGCAAATCCAAATCAGTTCTGGATTGCCGGCTTTTACGATTGTCGGCTTGCCAGATAAAACTGTCGCTGAAAGTAAAGAACGCGTGCGCGCGGCTTTTAAAGCCATCGGCATCAGCCTGCCAGCACAAAGGATTACTATTAATCTGGCGCCGGCCAACCTCTTGAAAGAAGGCTCCCATTTTGATTTGGCAATTGCCTGTGGCCTGTTGGCCTGTATGCAGATTTTACCGCAGGAAGAATTGTCTTCTTATATTATTCTAGGCGAACTGGGGCTTGATAACGTGATTATGCCGGTTAACGGCATTTTGCCGACGGCCATTAAGGCACATCGAAAAAACTTAGGACTTATCTGTCCTCAATCTCAAGGTGGCGAAGCCATATGGGGAGGTTTAAAAGATGTTGTCGCCGCGCCAAGCCTGCTTTCTCTGATTAATCATTTTAAAGGCACGCAAATTTTACCGCGGCCGGAAGCCGTTAAAGCTGAAGAAAAGAAAAACCCGCTGGATATGAGTGACGTCCGCGGGCAGGAAAGCGCTAAGCGCGCTTTAGAAATTGCTGCGGCCGGTTCGCATAATATGCTGATGATCGGACCTCCGGGGGCCGGAAAATCTATGCTTGCCGCTCGTTTAACTTCTATTTTGCCGCCTTTGACACCGGCTGATGCTTTAGAAACTTGCATTATTCATTCTATTGCCGGCACCCTTAAAAACGGCGAGCTGGATTTTAACCGCCCTTATCGCGATCCGCATCACAGCTCTTCTACGCCAGCTTTGGTCGGCGGTGGCAAAAAAGCCCAGCCAGGAGAAATTTCTTTAGCACATAACGGAGTGCTGTTTTTAGACGAACTTCCGGAATTTAACCGTTCGACGCTGGAAGCTTTGCGCCAGCCACTGGAAAATGGAAAAATTACTGTTTCAAGAGCCGAATATCATCATACCTATCCGGCGCGCGTCCAGCTGATTGCCGCGATGAATCCCTGTCGCTGCGGCAATTTCGGCATTCCCGGACACGAATGTTCCAAAGCCCCAAAATGCGCAGCAGAATATATGGCTAAACTTTCTGGTCCATTGCTGGATAGAATCGATATTCATGTTTACGTACCGCCGGTCAGTCCCTGGGATATCGCTAATAAAGAAAGCGGCGAATCGTCGGCAATTATTTTGAAACGCGTTGAAACCGCCCGGGAAATTCAGAAAAAACGCTTTATAAAACTCGGTCATCCAGAACTTACAACAAACGCACAACTTAAAGGCAAACTTCTGGAAGAAGCCGCGGCTCTCGATAATGATGCTCAAAAGCTTTTAATCGATTTTGCCGATAAATTTAAAATTTCCGCACGTGGTTACCACCGCACTTTAAGGTTAGCAAGAACAATTGCAGACTTGCAAAATGAAACAAATGTGCTTAGAATGCATATTGCTGAAGCTTTAAATTACCGCCGAATGACACCGGCTTAAATAAAACTCAAGGAGATGTATAATGAAAATATACCGGCCGTCTAAAATTTTGTTATTATCTATGGCAAGCGCCTTGATCACAATGGTTATTGCCACCGATAATCCCTATGCGGCTTCAACACAGCCAACATATACCGTCCGCGATATGATGGAAAGACGCGGCCGGCCGCCTAAACCGATCATTCACAAAGAAACTCAGACGAAAACCGTTAAAACAACGGTTGCCACAAGCAATGTTTCTTCTCCAACGGCATCGGCTATCAGAGATAAAGACGGTAGTTTGTTCCCGGGTGGCAGTTGCGAAAGCTGCTTTTCCAGAGATCCAGCCGATAAAGACGGTAGCCTGTTTCCAGGTGGTTCCTGTACTCGCTGTTATAACAGTGGTCCGCTGTTTGATACTGGTCCGTGTGAAAAATGCAAGCAGCCTAAACCCAGGCCCAGAGTCGCTAATTATCTAATTCCTTATACGCCGTACATTTATCAGGCTGTTGCCCGCGATTGTTGCGCCATGGCGCCTTTGTATTTGGATCATGTCGACTTCAAATTGGCAAATAACTTTACGTCTACCCCTTATGGGGAAAAACTCGGTAATTACCGTTTCCGGATTTTCGGCTGTCGGCGTTATGACAAGGAAGCTATTTTGAATCAGGGACGGGTTATGCAAAAAGATATGAACTTTAATAAAGTTTTTGAAGAAGTAACTGGTGACTGCTATAATTTGGTTAAAATACCTGAAGATTTATGTTTGCAGACAACCCCTTCTCCTCTGCCGGAATATCTCCTGACAGCAGAAATTACTGATTTTTTCATGAACGTCTGCGATGGCTATGATTGGGATAAAGCCAAAAAACAAAATTCTCGGAGCGGTTCGGCCGAAATGACTGTTACCTGGCGTTTGACCAATCTTACCAAAACCATCGTTTTATGGGAAGGAACCACAACTGGATACAGCGATCTGTACTATGGCGCTGAAAACGGTGAAATTGAATTGGTGGAAGCGGCATTCGCCGATGCCGTCAGCAATTTACGCAACATGCCGGGCTTTGAAGATCAGCTGATGGTACGCCTGTCGCCTGAAGAATTAACCGCTCAGCGCAACGCTCTTATTGATGAAGAAATTGCTCTTAATCCGGCAAAATGTCAATTCCAGCGTGAGTTACAATGTTATCAGCAATGTCAGATAATCTGTCCGGTTGCCAATGCGCCGCAATGTCCGGTCATGACGCAACAATGTGGTTGCCAACCGCAGCCAGCGCCGACAATTATTGAAGATGCCGGTATTATTGCCGGATATGAGGTATTTGATAATCTGGTTAAACAGCAAAGTGGCGTTATTTCCAGCGGTGAAACTACTGTTGTCGATGATATCTGGGTGGATATGCAGCAAGATACAAAATCTTTTGACAGTTTGTGCATTGTTGATCGGCCGGCTTATGAATATCTAAGTCCGGAAAATTTATACAAAGTCCGCGCTTCAGTGGTTGAAATTGACAATCAAAATGGCAAAAAAGGCGCAGGATTGATTATATCCGAATCGTTCGTTCTTACTTCTGCCGATTTGGTTGACAAGACAAACAATTCTTATCTGTTGAAAACAATTAACAGAAAAACATTAAACGGTCAGGCCGTACGTATTAATCCAAGCAAAAATATTGCTCTTATAATGCTTGAGGAACCGACGGCTTATACACCGCTTTCCTTAAATCTTGATTTACCGAAAGTCAATCAGGACGGCTTTATGGTTTTAGGCCTTTTGGATGTCGAGGACTTTGAAGACGGTGAAAATTATATTGATAACAGTGGAAAAGTTTCCGGCTATCGTTATTCGGAAGATAAAGGGTCGGAAATTATGATGGATACATTTGTGCAGAATGTTACCATCGGCGGCGTATTGATTGACAGGTACGGCACCATTAACGGAGTTGCCCATTCCGGAAAGAAAACCGAAAGCGGACAGGATTTGTTCCTGCCTACCGAAACGGCTTTGCGCAGCGTAGGGCTTTCAATTTGCGAAAAGCTTTACGAACGGCCGAGCCCATGGCAGCAGACTGTTTACAAACCTGTTACCGAAAAAATACTGACATCTGCGCCTAAAGCGCCAGAAGTTCTAGTACCGGAAGAAAGAAAATAATCTTCCGATAATAAAAAACCGCCTGATTTTAACAGGCGGTTTTTTTTATACTCTAAAAATTAACTCGGAAGCTGATACGGATCCAAAAACAAATGCACCCGGTTTGGCTCATCCGTTTTATACCGATCAGGATTTGGTGTGTTCCGGGATGAAGATTCTGATTGCGCGAGTTGTTCTTTCAAAATGAAGTAAGCATGTACTTCATAATGGGAATTTTGAAATATTTCATTATACACATCCGCAATCTCCATCAAACTTTCCGGAGAGTTTTGCTTTAACTGTCGCAGCCATTTCCATAATTGGTAATAGACTTCCAACAGTTCTTCCATCGACACTTCTATATGGCCGTTATATACAGCAACGGCGAGAGTGATTGTGGCATAGACATCTTTTTCAGCCTGCTGCAACATTTTTTTAAAATCCATAATATAATAATTTAAAAATTAATTTATTTTCGTCTATTCTGCATTTATTTAAGTCTAAAATCAAGATATTTTTATAACATGCCAAAACAAAAAATGTTTACCATATAAAAAATGCTGAATTAATGTTTTAATTTATCGCTTTAAAAATTTCTTTTCCTGTCATATAAAAATACTAAAAACAACCATATTTATAGTTTTCGGCATCTTCCGCGCCTTATCAAGCTTAGAAGGATAAAGATGAGTCTTACGCCACTTGCCATATATATCCATTGGCCATACTGTAAAAGCAAATGTCCTTATTGCGACTTTTTTAAAAGAGTGCAGAAAAATGTGTCACAAGATGAAATTATCGACTTTTATCTTAAAGAACTTGATTATTATCACCGCTTGTTGCCGGAATGGGAAATTCGCTCGGTTTTTTTCGGGGGCGGCACTCCCTCATTATTAACTCCAGAAAACATTAATCGGCTTTTGGAGCATATTTTTAAGCTTTGGAAAAGCGAATCCTTTCCGGAAATAAGTTTGGAGGCAAATCCCAATTCGGAATATCCGAACATGTTCAAACGCCTAAGGCAGGCTGGAATCAACCGTCTGTCTTTAGGCGTGCAGGCGCTTAATGATGCCGATCTGCGTTTTTTGGGACGAACGCATAATCTGACGCAGGCTTTACACTGCATTGATGAAGTTCTGCACTATTTTGACAATCATTCCATGGATTTGATTTATGCCCGTCCGGAACAAACGCCTGCTGACTGGCAAAAGGAGATAGCTCAAGCTGTCGGCTTTGGATTTAAACATTTGTCTTTATATCAGTTGACCATTGAAGAAGGAACTGTTTTTGCGGCCAAAAATATTCGTCCTTTAGATGAAGATGTGGCTGCTGATATGTATTTATACACCGTTAACTATTTACAAGAATACGGTTATCCGCGCTATGAAGTTTCAAACTTTTCCCGAACCGCTTATGAATCAAAACATAATAAATGCTATTGGCAGGGTGATGATTACATCGGCATCGGCGAATCGGCGCATGGCCGCTTATGTATCAACAACCGCTTTTATGCCCTTTATAATCCGCCCGGCAATGGGTGGCAGCGACGGAATAAAGAAATTTTAACAGCGACAGAACGCGCCGAAGAATTACTCATTATGGGATTGCGTTTACAACAAGGCATTGATAAACAATACTTTCAAACACGCTGCGGACTTGATTTTGATGGTTTCATTAATCAAAAAGCCGCCGAAGATTTGTGCCGTCAAGGCCTGATTGTTAATACCAAAACGCATCTTGCGGCTACTGATGACGGTTTTTTGGTTTTAGACGCTATTATCAATCTGTTATGCCGTTAGAAATTAGTTTTGTCATGCCTTCATCATGTCTATAAGGCATTGCCGTACCTGAGTGCTGGGCCGTACAAACCTAGGCTTTTGCTGGTTAGAAACCATAGCCCTAATCTTGCAAGCTGGCGCTTGTTCAAGGGAGTGAAAATGTGCGCTGGCACGAGCGGACGGCAACTTTAAATAATTTTATGCACTTAATAAAAAAAACTCTTGTTTCTAAATAGTTTAAATATATAGTCGTTTATATTTTAAGACAATTTTGAGGAATAAGTTAATGAAAAAAATATTTTTATCGCCTTTTTTTACACCGATTTTGTTTGCTTTATGCTGGGGCTTGATGTTGACCGTTGTGCTGATTTGGTTTCCTGAACAAAAATTTAAAATTACCGAAGACGGACAGATTATCGAGCTGTTTACAAACATCGGCTATATCGCTTTGCTGGTCGCATTGATGTTTTTTGCTAAAGATTACACCGATAAAATCACCTCCTGGGGAATCTATTTGTTTTTGGCCATATGCGCCTTTCTGCGTGAGGCCGGCATCCAGCATCATCTTTCCCGCACTGACAGCACGCCTTTCAAATCGCGTTTTTTCTTAAATCCGAATAATCCCTTAGGAGAAAAGATTGTATTCGGGCTGCTCTTAATTGTCATTTTCGGCGCCATTGTTTATTTGGCGGTAAAATACGCTAAACACCTTGTTTTATCTTTCTTTAAACTCAATACTATAACCTGGTCAACCGCAGTTTTTTGTTGCGTGCTGGTATTTGCTAAATTCGCCGACCGGTTTCCTAGCAACTGGCGCGACGCTCATAATGATGTTTCTCTGCCGCGCTGCCAAATTGAGCTTTGGTCTTTTCTGGAAGAAAGCAGCGAAATGTTTTTGCCTTACTTAGTTATCATTATACTGGCTCAGTATCACTTATTAAAATTTAAACAAAATTAAAAAAATCCCGCTGCAAAAGCGGGATTTTTCAACTTTACATGCCTATATTTTGATTAAGCTTCAAAATGTGGATAATTGAAAAGATGGTCCAAAACTGTTCAAAAACCATATCAAACTTTTCCTTACGCAAATTGGTTTTAAAAAATGAGCATGGTTCAAACATGTCTTCCCGAGTATCAATAGCCAATAAAATTTTATTGGTATAAAAGCTTATCTCAATTTTTTTGCCTCTATACAGTTCTTTTAATTTCAAAATCCGTTCCATAAAAGCGGTTGTCAGCAAATAACGCGCTTCAATCTGATCTGATGAATAAACTTCAAAATGCTTCTCGAAGACGACATCTTCCAATTTAACCCTTTCTAAGCCTTCATAATTTTTGAACTTATTAAATATGCCCATATCTTTGACAACAATGGTCTGACCTTTGAAAGGTTTTTTCATATCCATTTCCACGGCGATGCCGCGAAATACGGTTTGGATGCGTTTTTTACCTTTAGATGTTAAATATTCTTTTTGTAGCAGTTCTTCACAAACCAACAAATTGACATCATTATAACGGCCGGAAAAACAATCATCGGCAGATGCATACGTATATGCCGGAAAAATCTGGCTTTGTTGCATTAAACTGTGGCTTAATCCTTGTCCCTGATGATAAGAAAACCCATCAAAAAAATGAACAAACAAATCCATCACATCATTTCTTACTTCTTTGCGGTATTTGGCATAAGGGCCACGCAAAATAAAAACCGTTGCCGCAACAATTATATAATAAAAACCCCAGTCTATGACAGTTTGGCTATACTTGTTGATAAAATAAATTATGAGCGCCGACATCGGTAAAATAAAAAACGATATCAAAAGCAGAAAACCGAAACGATTGACATATTTTAAACGCGTATCTTCCTTTTGCTTTAAAAATGGATGAAGCGTTGTCTGATAATATTTATCAAACCGATTTTTTAAATCAGAATACTGTTCATATTCCATATCTGCAAAATCAGGTGCCATCATTTAAAGAATTCACCTGCATTTATGCGCTGTTTAGCCTGCTTCTCAGCTTCAAAGAACGGCATATCTGCTTTAATGCCGATAATAGCCGCGACTAAATTGCCTGGAAAAATCTCGGCGGCATTTTTTAAATCATTAACGCTGGCATTATAAAACCGACGCGCCGCGGCAATGTGTTCTTCCACTTCATTAAAACTTTGCATAGCCTGCAGCATGGTTTGGTTTGACTTTAAATCCGGATAATTTTCAACCGAAAGCCAAAAATCGTGTAGTCGGGCATCTATTTCATTGGCCAAGTCAATTACTTCCTGCGGAGCGCCACTAAAGTCTTTTTTCATTGCTTCCGTACGCAGACGAACAATTTCCGTCATTAAATCTTTTTCATGTTCCATAAACTTTGATGCCATTTGCAACATATTGGGAATAAGGTCATAACGTTTTTTCAGTTGAACATCCACACCAGCAGAGGCTTCCTTAACTTTATTTTTCTTTTTTATCAAAGAAACATATAACCAATAAAAACCACCTAATATCACAACGGCAACAACAATGGTAATCCATTTTTCCACGATTTTTATCCTTTCCTTTGCTATATCTGTTAGATTATAAACATTGTTTCTTAAAGAAAATATTAAAATTATTTTCATTATTTGCCGTTATGCTTGGTTTTAAATTGTAACGGATAAAAACAATGCTTAACGTTATTTGGACTGCTTTTTTTCTTCTTTCCTTTTTAGCCGCGGGATATCAGGCTTTTGCTTTGGGCAACACCGAAATCTGGACACAAATGGTAAAAACTTTGTTTGATACTGCCCAAAGCGGATTTACAATTTCAATTAACCTTACGGGCATGTTATGCCTATGGCTTGGATTGTTAAAAATTGCGGAGCAAGCCGGTATGACGGCACTGCTGGCAAAAGCTTTAGCGCCACTGTTTCGCAAAATCATGCCAGAAATCCCGAATAATCATCCGTCGCTCGGTTCTATTGTGATGAACATGGCTGCCAATATGCTGGGACTTGACAATGCAGCTACGCCGATGGGGCTGAAAGCCATGGAACAAATGCAGGAATTAAACACTCAAAAAGATACGGCCTCAAATGCGCAAATTATGTTTATGGTTATCAATGCTTCCGCTATTACGCTTATTCCCATTAATATTATGATGTATCGTGCGGAACTCGGTTCTTCTAATCCGTGCGCCGTTTTTATTCCGATTTTGCTGGCCACTTCCGTTTCGACGCTGACAGGTTTTTTAGCGGTCGCTTTGGTACAGAAACTTAATATTTTTAATAAAGTCGTCTTAGCTTACTTAGGCGGTTTTGCTTTATTTATCGGTGGTTTAGCCTGGTATTTTTCTGCTCTGCCAGATGAAATTAGGCTTAAATATTCAGCGGTGGCCGGAAATTTTATTTTGCTTTTAATTATTTTTATTTTTATTGTGGCCGGTGCCTTAAAACGTCTTAATGTATACGAATGTTTTATCACTGGCGCCAAAGAAGGTTTTGATATTGCCGTTAAAATTATCCCCTATCTGGTAGCTATGCTTGCAGCCATTGCCATGCTGCGCGCTTCGGGACTGATGGACTTGTTTATCCTTGGCATAGAAAAAGTTTTGGTATTGTGCCATGGCGATACCGCTTTCGTACCAGCACTGCCGACAGCTTTGATGAAACCCTTATCCGGCAACGGCGCACGTGCTATGATGATCGAAACGCTAAAAACATATGGCGGCGACAGCTTTGAAGGCTTTACAGCTTCGGTTATTCAGGGGTCGACCGAAACAACTTTTTATGTTTTGGCAATTTATTTCGGCGCCGTTAAAATTATTAAAACACGCTCTGCTCTGCCTTGCGCCCTGTTAGCTGATGTTGCTGGCATCAGCGTCGCTATATATTTATCTTATTTGTTTTTCTAATAAGGAGAATTTATGATGAAAGCTCTGTTGCAAAGAGTAAAGTATGCCTCGGTAAGCGTCGATGGCAAGCTTGTTGCCAATATCGGCGAAGGTTTGCTTATTTTTTTAGGCGTTGAAAAAAATGATACCGACGAACAAGCTGATTATTTGGCACGAAAAACCGCTAATTTGCGTATTTTTGAGGATAAAAACGGCAAAATGAATCTATCTGTACGAGATATTAAAGGTGAAGTTTTGGTTGTTTCGCAATTTACGTTGGCCAGCGATATCAGCCGTGGCAACCGTCCAGGATTTGAAACGGCGGCAGCGCCGGCAGATGCCAACCGGCTTTATCTTTATTTTTCAGATAAATTAAAAGAACAAGGGCTTAAGGTTGAAACTGGAATTTTTCAAGCTGACATGCAGGTTGAACTGCTTAATGACGGACCGGCCACTTTTATACTTGAAAGATAATGCTTCAAATTTTAAAAGGACCAATCTCCGAAAGATGTCTGTTCATCTAATATACGGCCGACTTCGCTTTTTTCCAGCCTTTTCTGCTCATTATGTTCAATTTTTCGCAAAGCGCCATCACCAGCATTATTAATTAATTTTTTCAGAAGACGCGCGGCCGTTTGCTGTTCATTCTCCTCCGCACCGAATAAAACGAAACGGTTTTGGTATTCATTCACAACTTCGTCTTTTAAACCAGAAATCTCAAGGTTTACCACCATCTGCAGGCGCTTGTGGCCGGCATCAAGCTTATCCACTTTGGCTTTTAAAACTTTTGGACGGATGATATAATCGGCAATTTCCGCATCATCCGTTAAATAAAAATAGGGGTTGTTAAAAAATTGCTTTTTCAGAGGTTCCACATATTTAACCGATGTTGTTCCGTTAAAATATTCTAACGCCGTTATATGCAATAATGCCAAATTTTCGGGATTATCTGGCTTTATCGCCATCTCCTCTCTGATATTCGAGGCAACGCTAGCAACAACCTCCGAGGAAACTTCCTCCTTAATGAATTCGGCCTCTACTTCCGCTATTGCCTGAGGATTAACCCAACCTTTGATTTCCACACAGATTTTATCTTCCTCATCACGCGTGGTATTGACCGATAAGTCTTCCACATGTTCATCAACCAAACGGTAAACCAGCACGTTTATATCATGCTCATTTAAACTTTCCCGAGCTTTGGCTAATTCATCAATCTTTTTAACGCCCAAAAAAACGGCTTTATCCGATGCGCGAACGCGGGTGCTGGATTTGCTTTCACCGGCAATAACTTTTTCACAGGTATTGCCATATATATCCACCGACCGAGCTTTTGTTGGAAACATGGATAAAAAGCACGCAACAATCGATAACAGCGGAAAAAAAGTCCGTCCGAGATCCATTATTTAAATCCAGTTTTCTGAATTTGGTACTTTCTTAATCACTTCGACCCATTCGTTTATTTTGTTATTTTCATTGTCATACAAAGCAACTTTATATTGAATTGCCGGAACATTTTTACTAGGCGTATCAAGCCAGTCTACATTCGTTTCTAAATAATAGTCAGCATCAGCCAAAGTATCGCTTATAGAAAATGTATAGGAACCGGCAATTTGTTTTTTCATGTTAGCTGGACCGTTATCAATACCTCTCGGCAAATCACTGCTGCTGGCACGGGCTGTCTTGACAAACAATTTGATATTCGGACTTTGACTGTAAATTGAGGAAGTATCCTTCAAAAAACGATTCAAAACTCGACTCGAAGCTAGAAGATATGCATCTGGCTGATTAGGTATAATTTCTCTGTTCTCCGAATAATAAACAGTCGGTGTGACAGACAAAGCCGGCATACTGTTAGATTGCTGATAAACAACCGGTTGTCTAAAAGTCTGACAATTACCGCAACCGCAATCCAGCATCTGATTATCCGGCGGACAGTTACGGCGTGGCTTTTCCTCTACAACTTCCTTTACGCGCGGACGTAAAATCTCACGGCACGGATCCGGACGATAAGCGCAACGGCATGGATTATAGACCGCATACGCTTTCGGCTCCGTTCTAACCTGAACTTCCATCTGCCTTGTTTCATGAACAACCGGCTGAGGACAATCATACCGCGGATATTGGCATTCAGGACGGTCTTGGGAAGCACAAGCCGCCAAGCCGACAACCACCATGATAAGCATTATTTTTTTCATTGTTTGTTCTCCTTAATTAATTATCCATAGTTTATATATTAGTTAATTATTTCTTAAAATGCAATTTTTATTTTTTATATAATTATTATTTGCCTTTTTCAAAAAATTATTATAAGTTTTTGCGGTAGGAAATAAATATGGTTATTACTTTTACATCTATTCTGGCGGTAATGCTTATACTTATCCGCCCTTTGCAAAAAAATCCGTTCTTCCTGCTCTATTTCGGGTTGGTTATTGCCTCGGCATATTATATAGAAACCTTTTATTTCAGAGCAACGCCGTTTGTTTACAAAACTTTTTTACTGTTTCTGGTATTTCATTTTGCCGCAATTAACATATCCGCCATTCTGGCCTACGGAATTGATAAACGTGCCGCCATTAAAGGCAACTGGCGGGTACCGGAAATCCAACTGCACACATTGGAACTGCTGGGTGGCTGGCCGGGGGCATTTATTGCCCAACGGCTGTTTCATCATAAAACCAAAAAGAAAAGTTTTCAGTCGGTGTTTTGGCTGATGCTGATTTTTCAAATTGCAATCGTGTGGTATATCTTAAAATTTTTAAATCTTCTGTAAGGCAAATCTGTGGCAAAACTTGAATCTGTTGAATTTAAAATGAGTTTTCACGAACACTATAAAGCTATGTGGCCGTTTGTAAGGCCTTATATGTTCCGTGCTATTTTGGCAATCCTTATCAGCATTCCCATCGGTGCACTTGATTCGGTCATTGCTCTGGCCTTAAAGCCGTATATGGATATTGTTCTAGTGGATAAATCCGCACAATCTCCGACATACATTCCGTTTTTAATTATTGCTTTCACTTCGGTTCAGGGCGGTTTGAATTATGCCGCCACTTATCTTAACACCTGGGTCGGCACAAAAATCACCCATGATTTGAAACGAGCTCTGTTCAGAAAACTGCTGTGCATGGAAACTTCCTTCTTCGACAATAATGATTCAGGACTGGTCATCCAACGCTTTTCTTCTGACTGTGACACGGCCTGCACCGGACTTCTTGATAATTTGAAAACTTTTGTTTCACGCTTTTTTTCATCCTTGTCTTTGATTATTGTTCTGATTTATAATTCATGGCAATTATCCATTATTGCCATTGCAGTTTTGATATTTGCCTTGATGCCGCTATCATCAGTGAAACGGCGGATTAAAAAAAGCATTGCCCGCAATGTTGAAGAAACCACCAAAATTTATACAAATTATAACGAAACGCATAATGGCAACCGCACCATTGCTTCTTATAATCTGCAGTCTTATATATATAAAAAATTTGACAGCACTCTAATCAACATTTTTAAGCTGACGATAAAAGTCGTGCAAAAAACCGGTTGGATGACGCCCTTAATGCATGTGATTGTTTCCGCAGGTATCGGTGCCGTCATTTGGTACGGTAGCACGCTTATCGTTGAAGGAAAAATTTCGGCCGGAAATTTCGTATCGTTTATTACGGCGCTTATTTTGCTATATACCCCCATTAAAAGCATCGGTAGAAGTTTTAACAATGTGCAAATTTCTTTCTTAGCCATTGAGCGTATTATAGATATATTGGCTATTAAAGCTAAAGTCGAAAACTGCAACAATCCCAAAATTCTGCATCACGTCAAAAAAGAAATTGAATTCAGAAATGTTTGTTTTGAATATCATCCAAACGCTCCGATCTTAAAAAATATCAACCTTAAGGTTAAAGCTGGCAGCAATATCGCCATTGTCGGTAATTCTGGTGGCGGGAAAACGACGCTGATTAATCTTTTGCCACGTTTTTACGATGTTGTTTCCGGAAAAATTTTAATTGACGGCACAGATATCCGTAGATATTCTCTTGAATCCCTGCGCAATAATATTGCCGTTGTTTTCCAGGATAATTTCTTATTTACAGGAACAATCAAAGAAAACATTCTGCTGGGTAAATTTGATGCGACAGACGAGGAAATTCGCAATGTTTTGCGTCTGGTATATTTAGATACCTTTGTAGAGGGCTTGGAAAAAGGGATCGACAGTGAAATCGGTGAACGAGGCACAACGCTTTCCGGCGGGCAAAAACAAAGGCTCGCCATCGCCAGAGCCCTGATAAAAGACGCGCCGATTGTTATTTTAGATGAGGCGACTTCCGCGCTTGATAACAAATCTGAAGCCGTGGTGCAAAAAGCTATTGAAAATTTAATGAAAAACCGCACCGTTTTTGTGATTGCCCATCGTTTATCTACCATAAAGAATGCCGGACAGATTGTTGTCATGAATGACGGCGAAATTACGGAAAGCGGTACACATGATGAACTTTTGCGGAAAGAAAACGGCGCTTACGCTTCCTTATATAACGCACAGTTTAAAAACAACTAGATTTAAGTTTTACTGTAAAAAAGCTTTTGCCGGAAAAAGCGCCTGCTCGGGAGAAATATTCTGCTTTAAGACAGCGTTAAAAACTGGATACATATGTTCACATTCATTAACAGCAATATTGGTAATTTGATCAAGTTTACTTTCAAAATCTGCTTCACCAGCACGAACAATTATCGAATGTTTGAATAAAGGCATTTTATTTTCGCTCCAATAAGAAAAATGCCCAAGCCATAAATTTTCGTTAACCAACGCTAACAATTCAAAGATTTTGCTACGGTTGTCAATTTCAATACTGATGTTCATCAGGCAGGAAATGTGCAGACAGCGTAAATGTTCTTCCCAGGCAAAAAACAACAGCATATTATTCCATTTGCCTTCCACCTCAACGACAATTTCATTAACGGTGCGCCGTTCAAATGCCAAGGATTGCCGGCTAAAGATATGTTCAACCATATCTATCGGATTCTCTTGAAGCTGTATTTGTGAAACCTGCAGCATTTTTTTGCCTTTTGGGGTTAAATTTTAACTATTTTCAGATTGCAATACCGAGTCGTTTTAGACAATTAAGTTTCGAAAGTTTTCCACTATTTCAATTTTTTTATTTTTTCGTCATATGAAAAATTATTAAAAAACAACTTGTTAAAAAATCATGTGTGAAAAATTAATTTTATATGTGGATTATATAAAGTTTATTAATATACTTTTAAATAATTTAGGGAAACAGGTGTTTTAAGGAATTTTGATGGTTGGTTTAGCTTATCCTGAAATTTCGCCGATTATCTTTTTCATCGGCCCGATTGCCATTCGGTGGTATGCCATGGCTTATTTGTTCGGCATTATTGCCGCATGGTATCTGGCGTGGCGTAATATCCTCCAGCACAACCTGCCGATATCTCGAAACAACCTAGAGGATGTCGTTTTTTATATTACGCTTGGAATTATCTGCGGCGGACGGCTGGGTTACGTATTATTTTACGGACAAGGATTTTTTTGGCGAAATCCTTTGGAAATTTTTGCCATATGGCATGGTGGCATGTCTTTTCACGGTGGCATTATCGGCGTTATTGTCGCAATCTGGCTGGCCGCAAAAAAAATCAACTATTCATTTTTAAGTATAACCGATTTGGCGGCTTTATATGCCCCTATCGGCATGTTTTGCGGGCGGCTGGCCAATTTTGCCAATGACGAGCTTTGGGGACGGATTACAGATGTACCTTGGGCTGTGCGTTTTCCCAACGGCGGTTATCTGCCACGTCATCCATCGCAAATATATGAAGCGCTTTTAGAAGGGTTTTTGCTTTTCGTTATTCTTAACCTGCTTTGGCAAAAAAAGTGGATTAGGCAGCATACTGGCTTTATTTCCGGCCTGTTTTTGATTTTATACGGCGCGTTTCGGATCGTAGCGGAACTGTTCCGCGAACCAGATGCACAACTCGGTTTCATATTCCAGCACATCACTATGGGGCAATTGCTTTCGGCGCCGTTTATTGTTTTGGGAATATGGGCCGTTTATCATGCCATAACTATCCAAAAAGTTGATGAGAGATTGTAAATTTATGCTTTTGAGGTAATGTTCTGGGTAAATTTATAAGTTTTTTGCAACGCTTTTCTGGTCCTTTCCAAAACGGCATCAACATTGGCGTCGCTCCGTTTTTTCTCGGAAACACCTGCGGAAATTGTTACTTTGACAATCTGGTGGCGGTCTAAAACAAATTCTGCGCCGGCAATTGTGCGACGGATTGTTTCCAGATATTCATAACTCTGTTTTTTATCCTCATTTTTAAAAACCAGAATAAATTCATCTTCATGGTAACGATAAAGAACAGCACCAGTATTCAATTCGCGGATTTTGTTTACAATCATTTTAATCAGGCTGTTGACCTTCTTTTTGCCAAACACACGCACCAGTTTAGCATAATCATCAAGGCATATTACACCGATGCTAAATTTTAAAGGAAAAGATTTTCGAGCATGAATATGGTACATTCGGTGACTGTATACACCCGTTAAATCATCACGAAGAAACGTATAAATATAATTATGCAGTGAAGATAGCAGTAAAATCAGCGCCGCAGCGGAAGAAAACAAACTATATGTCGCGGCTGATGATTTATTAGCAACAGCCAATCCCAAACACGCAAAAGCAAAAAACACACCGGTATTTTTGATATTGCCGTCCCGGGAAGCCAGCAACAGAAGAAGTAAGAAGACAAGCCCCCATTCCCATAACAAAATATACCCTGATGCGACAAAAAAATCTCTATTAAAAAAATTTCCGGAATTTTCAGCCACCACTAATTCCAGCAAGACAAAACACAAAGCATAAAAATTTCTGCCATCGGTAAGACGTTCTTCTTCCAAAACGGTAAAATACAGCCAGTTTAAAGGTAGTAGAAACAGAAGCATCTGAAATTCCGGACGGTATAACGCATCCTCCCCATGATAGAAAGGAAGATTAGCCATAACCATGTATAAAACCGCCAGCCATAATAGATGAAACAACGGTTTGACTTCTCTGATTGCAACTATAAACAACACATTACCGAGCAGCAAAATATAAAATAAAAGATGAAAGGGCAGATATTCTCCCGGCTGAAAACGGCTTTTGGCGCAAAAGTAGAACACAGCGCCGCTTAAAGCAAGCGCCGGCAGGCATGAGGTCTTAACCACAGCTAAAATTTTCTTCAGCCCGAGCATGAGCCACCAACCATCTTATTATCATATTAATTGTTATTATATTATATGACAGACATATAACAGATTGGTTAAATTTTATTTACACATTTTAAGATAGAACTATCGCCGTAAGAATAAAAACGATATTTATGCTCCATAGCATGTTGATAAGCTTTTTTCATCCGTTCAGTGCCGGAAATAGCACAAATCAACATAAAAAGCGTTGATTTCGGCAGATGGAAATTTGTAATAATCATATCAATAATGCGAAACTTATATCCCGGCGTAATAAAGATATCGGTTTCGCCAGTAAAAGGATGTAAAACGCCTTGTTCATCGGCAGCGCTCTCAAGCAGGCGCACAGAGGTTGTACCTACGGCAATAATACGACGACCATCGCGTTTGGCTCGATTGATTTTTTCGGCAACTTCCATCGCAATAACGCCATATTCGGCATGCATTTTATGATCTTTAGTATCTTCAACCTTAACCGGCAAAAAGGTTCCGGCACCAACATGAAGAGTCAAAAACACCCGTTCAACACCCTTTTCATCCAAGGCTTCCAAAACCCGTGGCGTAAAATGCAACCCAGCTGTCGGTGCCGCCACCGCCCCTTCATGCCTAGCATAAATCGTTTGATAATTTTCTTTGTCATTGTAACGATTCCAAAGCCCCTGCCCTGGCTTATCACGTTTAATGTACGGCGGCAACGGCATAGAGCCGTATTTTTCAAGATATGTTCCAAGAACGCCAGCATCGCAACCGAACTCGATTAACACGCCTTCTTCTCCGTTTTTTTCCAAGACCCGAGCCGTAAAATCAGAATTTTCCGGCAAAATTTCATCCGTATAAAACCTAATGATGTCATTTAATCTCAAGCGCTTAGAATTTTTAATAAATGACCACCATATTCTGCCATCTATCGGATGATACAGCGTCACCTCAACCAGGGCTTCGCCCCGCTTTCCATAAAGGCGGGCAGGAATAACTTTGGTATCATTAAACACCAGTACATCGCCTTTTTGCAGAATCTCCGGCAAATCATAAAAATGGCGATCGTGAATTTCGCCTTCCCGCGATAAATCTAATAATTTAGACGCATCTCTCGGGCGAGCTGGTTCTTTGGCAATCAAACTTTTGTCCAGAACAAAATCAAAATCATCTACCTGCATGGTTTATTTTCCTAAAAATCCTTTTCTTTTAGGCGGTTATAGTATATGCTAATCAATAAAGCAAGTAAAATTTTTACTCTTTTGGATACCGATTGCCGCTATTTTTTGTTTTTTGTCAAAAAAGTTGTTGAAATATTGTTTTTTTTGATGTATACTGCAAGCAAGTAAAGAATTTAAGACTTGGGGAGATGCTAACATGGCAAAAGAAATGACTTTTGACGAAGCTTTGGAAATCTTAAAAGGCAACGTTTTTTTATGCTCGGAAGAGCAATTGCGGAAAGCGATAGAAATTGTGTCCGAAAAAGATCCGAACCATCCCGCTTTGGCCAATGTTACTTATGAAAACAATTATAAAAAGTTGCAAGACGTTATCGCTAAGCTGACTTTTGACAAATTTAAATCCGACAACGAAGATGTTGTCAATATTTTGAAACGGGTAGAAATTACCGACGGCAGTGGCGATAAGGCAAAAGCTTTAACTGAAAAACCAAAAGAAGCATACTTGAGTTTGTTGTTTAAAGGTGCAAAAATGAAAGCCGAAACCGTTTTGGCCGGAGATGTAAAATTTGCTGAATTAGATAAAAACGGTCGCAACAAAGCTTTAAAAGAAGAAATTAAAACTATTTTCTTGGCTGATTTGTTCCAGACGGCTATTGCTTCGTCTTTAGACAAGCCGACAAAGAAAGAACAAAAAATCGGCACATCGGAATATCGGAATTATATTACTCGTCAAAGCCAGAGAGCGACTAAAACTTTCAACAACATTATTGAGGGCAATGAAAAAATACGCATTAAAGTTGATAGTATTTTAAGTTCATGCGCTGAGACTTCCTTTCAAGTCGAACAATATATCAACGCTCTAAAACGCAAAATTAAGGATTTTACCAATGATATAGGAAAAAATGCACGAGATGATCTGCAAAACATTAAAACAAATGTTAGAGATAATTTTTCAAAACTGGCTACTTCATTACAGACTAAAAAGAATAGATTTGAGGAGCTTGCCAACAGTATTTCCAACAATCGTTATGAAATATGGAAAAATATTAAAGGCAGTTTTAGCGATAATAAATTTAAATTAATTGGCAATATCACGGCCAATGCCGCTTTTGGTTATTGGACAGCGACTGCGGCTGCTGGTGCTGCGGCTGCTGGCGCTGCGACACCGGTTTTGGTGCCAGCTATTGCTGCTTATGCCGCTTATCACGCCGCCGGTTCTTGGGTTTTTCCGATTGTTGCCGAAATGCGCAAAATTAACCGTAAACAAAGAGAAGCTGGTAAAAAACCTTTGAAATTTAAAGATGCCTTAAAACAAGCCTGGAAAAATAAAATAAACAGCCGCAAAGATAAACGTTCTTATATTGTTGGCGGGGTTCTGAATACCGGGCTGGCCGTCGCTGGTTTCGCATGGCTTAAAGACGGCTTGGAAGCTGCTGACGCAGCCAATATATTGACCGAAGGGGCTCGTGAAGGCCTGAATGTTTCTTTGGCATCCAATATTGCCGGAACCCGCCATGCCATCAGTCTAGGACGTGCTGGTACGGCAACTGTTGCCCAGTTGACAGATGCTTCAATTGCTTATGCAGTTGCCACAAAGGATCCTGATAACAAAGAAAAAAGAAATGAATTTAGACAAGCGGCGACCTCCGCATTAATCGGCCTTGGCTTTAACGTTGCTTTCCAAAGTTTAGGATTTGCCCATGGCAAAAATAATGCGGAAGACATTTACAAGACCGACAGCCTTAAGCAAGATATGTTGGAACATTCTCAAAATACAGATACAAGCCTGGTGAATGCGGAAGACATTGGCAATGTCGACAGCCTTAAGCAAGATAATATGTTGGAACATTCTCAAAATAATGAAAAATCTAACGGAAACAGGTTCAGTCGTTTATTTAACAAACTATTTGACCATAACAAAGATAATACCGAAAACATTGCTAAGGTCGACAGCCTTAAGCAAGATAATATGTTGGAACATTCTCAAAATACAGATACAGGCCTGGTGAATGCGGAAGTTAATTCGAATGAGACAGGAGCCACTGATAATGCGATATATATTCCTTTCCCGGAAACTTATAATGAAAACATGGGCATATCTCGCCATGAATACAATATATTGGTTAAAACTACCGAAGGAACGCTCAAGTCTGCCACCGGAATGGAAGGAATAACACTTGACAAAGCTTATAATCATTTGGCACCTTACATGGATGAATATTTTCCGGGGAAGACTAAAGAAGAAGTTATTTATAAATTTAATCGCCTGTATGCTTTTATGCGTAAAGCGTATGAAGTCGGCGACGGTACGTTAAGAGAAACACCTTCCGGACATGATTATCTTGAAAGCCGCTTTGAAAATCTTAATCTGAATTTAAACAATGGAAAAATGGGACAATTGGTTATGTTTGCCCAGGAAAACACTTATGCCAGTCGGACTGAATTAAAAGATGGGCTAAAAGAGCTGTTTCCAGAAGGTTTAAGTAATAAAGACGCCGCTTCTATTATAACGACCATTCATAGTAATCAGCGTTTTTATCAATATCAACAGGAAATGGAGGCTCTAATCAACTTATTGGGCTGTGGCGAAAAAATCGATGCCCAACAGGCCGTTGCCATTAATAGTATGCTTGATAAAACCAATGATATTCTGGCAACTGGTAAAGAAAACACTCAGTTGGTCGGTTTAAGCTTGGAAAAAGGCTGTCATGATGATGACGGTGAATGGCGGCGGATTACACCAGTACCAGTACCAGTACCGGAACCAGAACCATTACCATTACCAGAACTAGAACTGGAATTAGAACCATTATCAGTACCGGAACTAGAACTGGAATTAGAACCAGAACCATTATCAGTACCGGAACTAGCATCGAAAACGGAGCCTGTAACCGAGGAAGGACCTAGAGTACGAAAAGTCCTTGTTTCGTCAATGTCTCAGCTTGAGGGACAGGCCAATCCGGAGGCAGAAAAGATTCTTAGTGAAGAGGTTTCTGCTCGCCTCATTGAGAACTATAACCAAAATTCTCAATAACAGTCTTCCATTCATAAAAAATCTCTGTTTTATTGCAGAAACAGAGATTTTTTTGTGGTTTAAATGTAACACAACCCGCGTAAACTGATAAATGTAGGCATACTTCTACTTTCAGACCATAAAAGCGGATGGAGTTTTTGTTAATATAGTCGGCATTAATAGAGTTATGATGAATGCCACATTAAATATTAATGGCAGAAAGAAGTGGAGCACTATTTTAATAGCCTGGCATTAGATTCATGCAAACTCTTGATTTTCCATATTGCAAAAAATAATTTGGAGTAAAGCAGATAACCAATATTATGTTTTAAGAAGAAAATACAAGACCTCCGTCAGTTCAGGAGAAAACTGATGTTGTGCTTTCTTTTGCGGGATCCGTATCAGAACATAATTTTTTATGTATCCATATATCCCAAATTAGAGTCAAGTGCTGCCACACATATGTGTTAGAGAACGCATCCATATATCTGGCACTCTGATAATCATATGAATTATAAAGCTAGTATAGGCACAAATGAATAAAAAATGATTTCTGAAGCAATTTTTTATTTTAACGGGAACCTCTGGTCGGAACTACAGATGCCTTTGTCGTTTCCTGTGCCGATTTGACAGCGCCGTCTTTTTCGTTTCTCTCTTCAGGACGGGCAAAGTTCAAGCCATTATGCTCGGTTGGCAACGTTAAAGCCTCTATGCCTTTGTGCCTCAAGATAACATTAATTTCATTAACAACTCCTTTGACACCAGGAAACAGATCGCTGGACAAGACAACATTATCTGCACGTTTCGGCCCCTTACGATTTGATTCCCGATGATAGGCGTCTAAAATATCCTTTTTAGCTTCCGCCACATAATGTGGCTGCAAAGTTTGATATAAGGTTATAAAATCTCCCGTATCAAACTCCAATAACGGTTTATTTTCTGGAATTTTTGCGGTCAGACCTGCCTTATTTTCTGCCGATATTTTTAATTGTTTAAAACTGTTATCGTTTAAAACGTCACCAAACGTCTGATATTGATGTTTGTTATAAATATCAAAAACCCCTCTTAAAGCACGCATCGCGCCAAATGTTGTGGCCGCGCCGCTTTCTTTATCCCGACCTCCTTTTTCAATATCTTTTAAAACCGCATTATATAGACCATTTTCAGCATCATAAGCAGTGCGGAAATTTGCAAAACCATAATCAGCTTTTAAATTATTGATATAATCAAATTCAGATTCGGGCAATCCCAAACGGCGGTCATTTTTATCTTTGCACTTCGCCGCGGCATTTTCTAACATCTGGTTAGCTAAATTGCGTTTAAAAACCATAAACTCTTCAGAACTTAATTTTTTGCGGGCGGCTTCAACCATGGCTTTAGCCTTAGCCGTGTTAATGCTGATGCCTATCGGCACCAAACCTTTTTCAGCACAGGCCATCATCCATACGCCTTTATCCAAGCTGGATAAATTTTCAAAATTAACATGGGTAACGCCTGTTTTCTTCACGATGGCAAGATAATCACCAGCCATTACATCATCCATTTTTTTACCGCCAGGCATAGCATAACCAAAAACAAAGCGTTCTGTTTTTGGATCTTGTGAAATATAAAGACGATATGCGTAAGTCGGTACATAAATACCGTTTTTATCTTTCACACCATCCTTTTTCTCATTATTTGGATCCGATTTGTCATAAATGCTGAAAACATAGGTGGACAGACCTTCTATTCTTTTTCTGCGTGTAAAATAACTGAGACCTAAAGTTTTATGCATATCCTTTTCCAGCATATCGACAATATCGTCATACACGCTGTCTAAAGTTTTTTTCTTCTGTTCTTTTTTAACATTTTTTTGCAATTCAGGAATAGCTAAATCAGCAACAGGTGCTTCTGAAACCCTAAAATCCAAAAGATTAAAATCCTGCTCGGTAACATTTTCAATATCCGGAGAATCCTTCTGGCTATCTGCTTTTTTCCGCTCTTCCAAAAATTGTTTGCACAGGACCGCTAATGTTTCATCAACATCTACCACGCCGTCCTTCATAGGCACATCAAGATCATAAACAGACAAACCACGTTTTTCGCAAAATTCCAAAATTTGTTTTAAACGGTTTGCATTTAAATCCTCAAGCGCTTTTTGTGAAAAATTGATGCGTGCTTTGAGCTGGCTACTTTCTTCACCTGCCTTGTCATAAGGTTCAACAGACAAACCGAATTCTCCGGCTCCGTCAAGCGTGCAAACAAGTTCTAAACGCTTTTCTTTAGGCAGCACGTCTTGCGATTCTGTAATAATCTCCGATTCATCATTTTCAATTTCCCTAAATTCAAAGTGCGCCTCGTCTTCTGGCGTGCGGCTACGCATGGCATACAACGCCGGAAATTCAGCTGGATATTTTTTCAGCAATTCCAAACTTTGGCCTATCTTGTCAAGCTTTCTATTAAATTCTTCCGCCTTTTGGGCATAGAGATTCTGCGTTTCCTTATCGACAGATCCTATCATTTGGTAAATTTCCAGAATCTTACTTCTTTGATTATCCAACTCCTGGCCTAATTCCGCAGAAACATTTTCATAACTATAATCGCGGAAATTATGATACACCGTGTTGGTTTCTAAATACGTTTTTGCCATAAGAGAACTCCATTTCATTCACTAGTTATTTGAATTTTAACATATCTAAAAAAAATATCAATGTTTTTTTGTCAAAAATCAGATTTTCCACAAACCTCCGGACAATAACGATAAAATTCGACTTTTGCTAAACCGTAAAATCTTTCATCGTATTTTTCAAAACAAATCGGTGGTATTAATTTTTCGTCGCGGCGCATTTCAACAAGGCACAACGCATCTTCCTCAAGCCAATTTTTTTCATCAAGCTGGATTAATGCCAACCCGCTCAAACCTTTAACATAAGGCGCATCCATAAATACGAGACCAGCTTTTTTTCTTGCAGTGGGCAAAGATGATATATCTGAGGATATAATTGTTATTTTATCTTTTTCAGTGGGAAACAATCCTGTATTTTTGTTTACAAGTTTGGTATCTTTATCAATGAACGTAATGTGTTCCGCGCCACGCGACAAGGCTTCCAAACCCAAAGCTCCCGTTCCAGCAAAAACATCTAAAACATGTTTTTTTTCCAAACTGCCAAGCTGTGAATATAAAATATTAAACAAAGCTTCGCGGATACGATCCGCTGTCGGGCGGATTTCTTTACCGTTTGGCGTTAAGAGCTTTTTGCCACGATATTTCCCGCCGATAATCCTCATAATGCAAATCGGCTCCCGAGCTGTTCTTTCAACACTTTTTGTGGCACCTCCCGCACTTCTCCTTTTTTTAGGCTTCCCAACTGAAACGGACCGTAAGAAATCCGAATCAGGCGGGCCACTTCCAGACCGATAAATTTCATCAACTTGCGAATCTCTCGATTTTTTCCTTCATTGAGAGTAACACTCAACCAGGCATTGCTGCCAGTTTGTGAATCAACAGCCGCTGTGACTTTTCCATAAGTGACGCCGTCAACGGTTATTCCCTGTTTCAAATTTTCTAACTTTCCGACGTCTAAACGTCCATGGACACGTACACGATATCGACGGCTCCAGGCATTTTTGGGGAGTTCAAGTTCACGCGACAAATCGCCATTGTTGGTTAGGAGAAGCAACCCTTCTGAATTCAAGTCCAACCGTCCAACACTTATCACACGTGGCAATCCAGGTGGCAAATTGTCAAAAACTGTCGGCCGCCCTTCTTTATCTTTATGGGTGGTAACCAAACCTATCGGTTTATAATAAAGCCAAAGCCGAGTTTTTTCTTTCTGCGGCAGCTTTTCACCATCAAGCAGAACAATTTCGGAACCGTCAACATTAAAAGCCGGCGTGGAAATTATTTCACCATTAACCGTTATTCTCTCCTGACGAATGTATTCTTCCGCATCGCGACGTGAACAAACGCCGGAACGCGCTATAAATTTTGCCAGCCTTTCTGCCATTTTTATCTTCCTTTTTGCTTATTTTGTTGTATTATATATCTTAATTATTAAAAAAACTCAAAGGATATTTATGACTGAGCAAGATTTTATGACTGTTGCTTTACAAGAAGCTTTTAAAGCCGTTCAAGCCGATGAGGTTCCCATTGGCGCAGTCATTATTAACCCCCAGAGCGGAAAGATTATTGCTAAAGCGCACAATCAAAGCGAACATGGTACTGATGTAACAGCTCATGCTGAAATATTAGCTATCCGCAAAGCCTGCCACAAACTTAAAGCCAGACGCCTGTGGGGGCTTGATTTGTATGTTACTTTAGAACCCTGCACCATGTGTGCCGCCGCAATCTCTTTTGCTAGAATCCGGAGATTGATATTTGGAGCCATTGATGCTAAGGGAGGCGCAATTATAAGCGGCGTCAAATTTTATGAACAAAAAACCTGCCACCACCGGCCAGAGATTGTATCTGGAATTTGTGAATCTGAGTGCAGTCAAATGCTAAAAGACTTTTTTAAACAAAAACGTTGATTTTAAATGTTTCAATACTGTTTGTTTTCTATTCTTAAACACTTCTTTCTAGTTATGTGATAAAAAACTGATACTCGGACATATTGTGCTCTTGCATGGGTGACAGCCCTTTTTTATTATGCTTATAAAACCGAAAGTAGCATACCATTCAAACAGATACATTCCTCCCTATCTGCGCGATTCGTTTTAAAAAAGATAATGTCTTTTTACTTTACCATCTGAAAAGTTAAAAACCCGATATAAACACCGGGTTTTTAATTACATTCCTTTTAATATGTACTCACTGATTTTTTCAGAAAAAAACGATGGATCAGAGACAGCTTCACCTTCGGCAATTTTTGCCTGATCCAAAATTAGTCTCGAAACCTCTTCAATTTCTGTTTTTTTATCGTCGTTGCCAAGCATTTCTGCCAGCTTAATAATCAGCGGATGATATGGATTAATTTCCAGAATCCGAGTGCTGGCAAATGCAGTTTGTTGTTGGTGGTTGCGCATTAAACGCTCCAGATGAATACTCATCTGCCCGTTTTCCACATTAAGCGCTGCCGGGCTCTTTGTCAGCTTTTCGGTTGTAATAACTTTACCAACTTCATTTTTAAACATTTCCGTCATCAAATCTGTTAGTTTTTTTAAATCTCCTTCTTCAGCTTTCTTATCTTTACGCTTAATGTTTAAGTCGACGTCGGCTTGTGAAATGTGTTTAATGGAAAAAGTTTTATAATTCGGCAGAGTCTGCGTCCAGAACTCATCAATCGGATCGGTTAAAAGTAGTACCTCAATGTCTTTTTCTTTAAAGGCTTCCAATTGCGGATTATTACGCAGCGTCGGCACATCATCACCCGTAACATAATAAATTGTTTTCTGCTCCGGTTTCGCCCGCGAAATATATTCATCAAGCGATGTCAGCTTTTCTTCGGAATTGGTGGAAGCAAACAAAGACAATGCTGCTACCTCTTCACGATTGGAGAAATCTTCATAGATGCCTTCTTTGAAAGCAATGCCGAAAGCTTTCCAAAATTTCAAATAATCCTCATAATCTTTAGTCCGTTTTTTCAATTCTTTTAAGATTCTGGAAACCGTTCCTTGACGGATTTTTGCCAGCAACGCGCTTTGTTGCAGCATTTCGCGCGAGATATTAAGCGGCAGATCCGAACTGTCAATCACACCTTTGATAAAACGTAAATATGCCGGCATCAACCCCTCAACTTTATCAGAGATAAATACTTTATTGACATAAAGTTTAAGGCTCTGTTGCCGATCAGGCTGGAACAAATCATACGGCGCCGCAGACGGAATGTATAAAAGCGCATTGTATTCAATGCTTCCTTCCGCTTTAAAATGCAGCGTTAGCCAAGGATCATCAAAATTTTTTGAAATATGGCGGTAAAATTCTTTATATTGCTCTTCCGTAATATCCGCTTTATTCCGCGTCCATAAAGCCGACGCCGTATTAACCGTTTCCTCGCCAGCTTTACCTAAATCCAACACAATCGGATACTCAACATGATCGGAATAAGTGCGGATAACATGCCTTAAATAAATTGTATCAATAAAATCTTTGGCATCATCTTTTAAGAAAAGTTTGATATCCGTTCCGTTTGTTTCTCTCTCCGTTTTCGAAATCTCATAACCGCTAAGCCCGTCGGAAACCCACTTCCAAGCTTGTTCTTCACCAGCTTTCTTAGTCGTAATTTCAACTTTCTGAGCCACCATAAACGCTGAATAAAAACCAACGCCAAATTGCCCGATTAAGTCTACCACCGAACCGTTATCCTTAACATTGCGCACAAAATCTGCCGTACCAGATTTGGCAATTGTCCCGATATGGTTAATCAGATCATCTTTATTCATGCCTATTCCGTTATCAGAAACAATAAGTGTTTTTTCTTTTTCATCGGGAATAATCTTAATTTTAAATTCACCGGACGGCTTAACAATATCCGGATTCGTCAGCATCCAGTATTTTAACTTATCGCAAGCGTCGCTGGCATTTGAAATCAGTTCTCTTAAAAAAATGTATTTTTCAGAATACAACGAGTTAATCACAATATCCAAAAGTTTGGTTACTTCGGTTTGAAATTCTCTTTTCTCGCTCATTTTGAACTCCTTTGGTTAAAAAACATATTTTCTATATGGGAATAAAAAATTTCCTTCGCAAGTGTTTTCCATAAAATTTTGCTTGCTTTTATTTTCAAATGCGCTAAAGATATGCCCTGAATTAAAAGTTAATTAATTTGAGGAGATAAAATATGCCTTCCGTAGTAAATGACAGCTGCATCAAGTGCAAAGCTTGCGCCAGCGTATGTCCGGTAGATGCTTTTCATGAATGTGATACCCAGCTGGTTGTTGATCCTAACGTTTGTATTGACTGTGGCGTCTGTGTTTCCGAATGCCCGCAGGGGGCTATTGTCAATGACGCCGATGCTGACGAGAAATTTATAAAATTTAATGCCGAACAGGCCAAAATTTGTCCCAGCGCCAATGACTAATCGGACAGTATATTGATTTAACACTCCTTTCTAATAAGAAAGGAGTGTTTTTTTTGTTATTTAATCATTAAATTTTTTATGTTAAAAGGAGATAAAGGAACTTAACATGGATAATTACAGCAAAGATTACCTATTAAATAAAAAAGTCCGGATTTTCCAACCGATTGACGGATATCGAGCGTCTTCCGACGCGGTGCTTCTTTCCTCTTTGGTAGAAAATATTAAGCCCTCTGAAACGATTCTTGACGTTGGTTCTGGCACCGGCGCCGTTTCACTATGCCTAGCATATCGTTTTCCTGAAAATTCCATCGCTGGATTGGAAATTCAGCCTCAGCTGGTTGAACTTTCCAATCAAAGTGCTGCCACAAATGGTTTTGCCAATGTTTCCTTTCATCTTGCAGATATCCGTGAAAAAAAACTTCTGTTTTCTCCTTGTTCTTTTAACCATGTCATCAGCAATCCGCCATATTCAGAACACGATCAACCTTCGCCGAATCTAAGCAAAGCCTTGGCGCATAATCATTCTCGATTTTCTTTACATGGTTGGTTGCAGTTCTGTTTGAAAATGCTCAAACCTTTCGGCCGGATTTATCTGATTAACCGCGTTGAAGCTTTGGATGAAATTTTATGTACGTTTTTCGGCCGCGCCGGTGGCATAAAAATCATTCCCATTTATTCCAAACCTGGACAGCAGGCCAAACGGATACTAATTGCCGCTCAAAAAGATTCCAAAACGCCGACCGTTATTCTCCCACCCTTTTATATGTATCAACCGGACGGAGCATATACCCAAGTGGCTGATAAGATTCTTCGTGAAGGAAAATCTTTTTTCACAATTGACATTTAAGGCTTTTATATTACAATATGCTTAACGTATTATGGAAAGAAAACCATATGAAAATTTTTGCTATTTTGCTTTTTTAACAACGGTAGCGGTAAGGAAGACGGCTTTGATACACAAACTTTGAGGAAAATCATGAAAAAAATTCTGATGACAAAACTCAAAATTTAACTTATTGATAAAAAAGATAAACGGAGATGACCTTGCGGGAAAAATTTTCAAAAGAAGAAAGTAAAGCTTTCAATTTCGGGTTACTAGCAATTTTGCTGTTTTGCGGTGTGTTTTTCTTTATGGCCTTTTCCCAACACAATTATAAGCATGTGGATGAATATTTTTATTATGTCAAAGCCACATTCGGCCGCACGGATGGGCTGTTGGTCGGCGATAAGGTACGAATGGCAGGCGTCGATATTGGACGGATCGTTGATGCAGAGCTTGAACCAAATTTCAGTGCCACCCTTAAACTTGAAATCAAAGATGGCCTGAAAATTCCTGATGACAGTAGCGCATCAATTGTCAGTTCTGGTTTGATGGGAAGCAAGTATATTGAAATTGAACCGGGTGGTTCGGAAGATTATATTCCTGACGGTGGACATTTCAATTACACACAGGATGCTATGGTTTTAGAAGAATTGCTTGACCGTATTGTTGCCTTGGGTAAAGCAAAACGCCAAGTATCCTCAAACACCTTATCGGACGATGAATTGTAGGAGAATGTCATGAACAAAAAACCTGTTGAAACTATTATGGGCTTTGTGATTTTAACCATTGCCATCTTATTTTTGCTTTTTGCCTACCGCGTATCAGACCTTCAAGTTATCAAAGGTTATGAAGTAAAGGCTAAATTTCTAAAAGTCGGCGGCTTAAACGTTGGATCAGACGTTCGCATCAATGGCATTAAAGTGGGTACGGTTGTTAATCAAAAGCTGGATAACGAAGATTATACGGTTGACGTCATTTTAAGTATTGCCCAGGATGTTAAGCTGCCCAAAGACAGTCAGGCTGCCATTGTCGGTGATGGCCTAATTGGTGATAAGTTTGTTAAAATAGAACCAGGGAAATCCAAAGAATATCTTAAAAACGGCGAAGCTTTTGCCAATACTAAAGATTTTAAAACCTTAGAAGATATGGTCGGCGAAATTATTTTCATGGTAACGGACAATGGCAATGAAAACTAATATATTTTATGGCTTATCAGCCGTTTTATTAACTGTTTCTTCGGCTTATGCAGAAGATATAGATACAAATGTGGCACAAATGCAAGCTATGGATAAAATTACTGGCCGAGTCAATATGATTGAAGTGCCAGTCGGCGGTGAAGTCAAATTCGGGACCTTTTCAGTTGTTGTCCGCGCCTGCAAAACCCGTCCGGAAGAAGAAGTTCCGGAAAATTCGGCTTTCGTTGATGTTACCGATAAAAGTTTTGATGAAGAGGAATTTAATATTTTTAAGGGCTGGATGTTTTCTTCTTCGCCGGCGGTTAACGCAATTGAACACCCAATTTATGATGTTTGGCTAATCAGGTGTTTTAATGGAGAGCTAAATCCCGAGCTACTTCTAACAGAAGAACAGCTTGCCGCTCGCGACAATCTGCCGTCTTTGCGCGAAATTAAAAATCAACAGGATAAAGGCAAAACGGCAAACTTGCCGATATCAGAAACAATTCAATTCAAAGATTCAATATATAAAGTTGAAAATCCTGAAAACTTAAATACTTCAGATACACAGGAAAATAACGGTGGTCCGGAAAACCTTCTAAATATCAAAGAAGACTATAAAATACTTGAGGAGGAAACCGTAATAATTCCGGCCGATGAGCTTTCAGAAGCCTTAAATACCGAATCCGAAATTCTAAAACAGCAAAATCCATCATCTGACAATATGGATGTGGCCGAAGAAAACAGCGCACCGATTAATGATGATTTAGCGGCGGCTATTGAAGAAGAGTTAGCTAAACATAATTTTGAAGAATAGAATCCTGCATAAATATTTTGGACATATGGAATATATAAAGAGTTTTGCGTTGCTTTTGAAAAAGTCTTGACTCGTTTTTGTATTGGCGCAACAATAGGTAATCAAAACAAATAATTAATAATATTAGTATGAAAAAATTAGAGAACAAAATCAAGGAAATGATGGAGGCTATCTTTCCTAACTTTTGGGAAATTGACGAATACACCTTATTAGACGACATAGGGTTTGATTCGTTTTACAAAAAACTGCTGGTCAGAGATCTAGAAGATGAATTTAAAATTATCATCCCCGTAAATGAGGTTGATTGTTGGCAAATCTTTAGAGATATTGTCGAAAGCGTTGAACGCTATCAGCACTAAACTTAAAACAAAACTGCCTTATCTGGCAGTTTTGTTTTTTGTAACAAGAAAACTACCGGCTAGGCCGGTAGTTCCAAAGAGCTTATAGCTTTACACAAAAAAAAACTCCTTTGCTAAAGTAAGTTAGACGGTCTGACGAAAGTCAAACAAAAGCAAAGGAGTTTTTTTATGAACACACATACAATAGCACATACAACATGGAATTGCAAATATCATGTTGTCTTCGCCCCGAAATATCGTAGAAAAGCCTTTTACGGAGGTCGTCGCCTGGAAATAGGTCATATTTTAAGAGAATTGTGCCAATGGAAAGGAATAAATATAATAGAAGCAGAGGTCTGTTCTGACCATGTGCATATGTTAATAGAGATACCTCCAAAATTTTCGGTAAGTTCAGTCATGGGTTATCTCAAAGGCAAAAGTAGTCTAGCCATATATGAACGATGGGGAAATGCAAAATTTCGATATCGAAATAGAGAATTTTGGTGTCGAGGATATTATGTAGACCCAACAGGAAAGAATACTCAAAGAATTAGTGAGTATATCCGCAATCAACTTAAAGAAGACGCAGAGCAAAGTCAATTAACAATGGATTTTGACCCGTTTACGGGTAGCAAGTAATCTTCGCCCTGTCAGACCGTTATACGCCCTTAAGGCGTTCGCTGGTACTATTAGGGTTACACCCGTTAAAGAAGAACCACCGGCTAAGCCGGTGGGTTTCTTTTATTTTAAATACTGTTTCTGCTTAATTCATATAACGCGATTGCTGCTGCAGCAGACACATTTAAACTTTCAACATTATCTGCTATCGGCAGCCGCACGACTAAATCGCAACTTTCCTCAACCAGTCGACGCATGCCTGAACCTTCGCTGCCCATAACAATTGCAAGCTTACCGTTCTTATCTACTTTGTCAAGCGTTGTTTGGGCATGTCCATCCATGCCAGCAATCCAGAATCCATGTTTTTTAAGGATATCTGCCGCACGGCTTAAATTTGTTGTCCGCACCACCGGCACCAACTCTAAAGTTCCAGCCGCCGCTTTAGCCATAGCACCGCTTTCCAAAGGTGAATTTTTATCTTGTACAATAAGAGCCAAGGCACCAAAAGCCGCACAAGAACGTATAATAGCTCCGATATTATGAGGATCGGTAACCTGATCCAAAATAAGCACATAACATTTTGCAAGGTTATCGGCAGCTATGCAAATTTCTTCAAGACTGACTGGTTCAAGCGGTGCGCAATAAAGAGCAAATCCCTGGTGCACGGCATCAGCTGGAAGCAAACGATCAATATCTCTTTTAGTAGCTATTTCCAGAGAAATTTGCGGAAACTTCCGTATGATTTCTGCCGCATTTTCTGCCGTACATATTAATTTGTCGATTCGACGGCGAGGATTGCGCAGCGTCGCCATAACCGCATGTCTTCCGTATAAAATTACCTGCCGGATATTATTTTTCGGTTCTTTTTCAAATTTTTTCTTCATCCGATAACCTTTCTTAAAATTCCTCCGGCAGTTGTTAACTTTTGTTCAGCTTCTTTCCGACTACACTTTTCGACAATCATGACGCAGGCGGTTTTAACACTGCCAGCGTTTTCCAAAACCTGAGCAGCCTCTTCATTTCCTACGCCGCAGATTTCTGCCACAAAACGCCGTCCACGTTCCATCAGCTTTTCATTAAGCATCCGCACGTCTACCATGTAGTTTTCATAAGTTTTTCCGATTCGAATCATTGCGCCGGTTGACAACATATTTAAAATCATTTTCTGAGCTGTGCCCGCCTTCATGCGTGATGAACCGCTCAATACTTCGGCCCCAACTTCCGGACAAATAAAGATATCCGAAAACATTTTAAGTTTAGCATCAGGATTACAGGTAATACCAACCGTAACACAACCTTTTTGCCGGGCTTGGTTCAAAACTTCCAGCACATAACGAGGATTACCGCTGACCGACAAACCAACGATGACATCACCTGGGCAGGGCTGAAAAACCTCCATATCTTGTCTGGCCAGATCCGGACTGTCTTCCGCTTCCTCAACGGAAAAACGCAGAGCCTTGTCGCCGCCGGCAATAAAGCCCGAAACCATGCCGTATTCGACGCCAAATGTTGGCCAACACTCGGAAGCATCCAACACGCCTAGACGTCCACTGGTTCCGGCACCGAAATAAGCGAGCCTTCCACCATTTAAAAAAGACTGAGCAATTACCTCAATAGCTTTGCCGATAGCCTCAAGTTGCGTTTCTACAGCAAAAGCAACTTTTTTATCTTCATTATTAATAGCTTTGGCAATTTCATATGAAGACATTAAATCGATATTTTCTGTTTGCGGATTACTCTGTTCTGTTAAAATCACCATAAAGAAACCTCCTTTACCGTTTTCAGCCTTTCTGATTTTCAAAATATGCGCAATTAATTAAGATATTGTGAAAAAAGGGGTTGACAATGGCGCAAAAATAAGGTTATTTGCAATGCAGAAGGTAAAAAGGATTAGTTCTTTTCCCGTCTACTTAACGGAGGGGTGGCAGAGCGGTCAAATGCAACGGACTGTAAATCCGTCGACTTTTGTCTACGATGGTTCGAATCCATCCCCCTCCACCAGTTTATTTTCTGATGTTTAGAGTTTGCGGGTGTAGCTCAATGGTAGAGCAGAAGCCTTCCAAGCTTATGACGGGGGTTCGATTCCCCTCACCCGCTCCATTATCCTGAACATCAAAAAATTGTCTTAACCTTTTATGTAAGGATGAAACAGCAATGGCGAAAGAGAAATTTGAGCGGAGCAAGCCGCACTGCAACATTGGGACGATA
>CAYPFN010000005.1:0-75612 GCA_964410325.1 uncultured Azospirillaceae bacterium | reverse complement strand
AAAACAACCTCCGTAAAGGGCTTATACGATTTATTATAAACCGTTTTTTTTTTTTTGCAACTTTAAAGTTTTAAGAAAACGTCCCTTGGGAGGTCAGTTTTTTTATTTTTCCCTCTGTTACTCCTGAGGCAGTCTATGAATAGCGAGGGGTTCTTCCTAATTTCCAACCGGTAAAAACCGGAGTTTATATATTATTATATCTGTTTGATACTTATTCATAAGCATGATAAAAAGAGGATTACTGATATTTGTAAAGATGACAAAAGGAAAATCTCATGTGGGCGCAGGTTATGGCGTTTACGGTAAAATTAAAATAAAAAAGGCGTGGCTGTTTAATATGTGCCAAACTATACGTTTGTCTTTGGCAATGCAGGATTGTTAGTATATTTTGTAGAAATAATAAAACCCCGCTTAGCGACGCAGTTAAACCTTAGAGCGTAGCGGGGATTTTACCTTGATTTATACGGCTTTGTTCAGGATATTTATCTCTAATTCTTCCATAACGGATTTTTTTAAGCCGACATTATCAGTTTTACCACTAGCTAAGAGCGGAATGTGATCATGGTATAGAATGATGCGGGGAAGAAAGAGTTCGGACATGCCGTTATTTTTAATGTAATCATGCAAAACATCTTGTTTTACTTGGCGGTTGTTGGTAACCAGAACAATTTGTTCGCCTTTGCTTTCATGCGGAACGGCTACAATGCCGTAAGCAAAATCACTTCCCATCCATTCATAGGCACGGATAACCATATCTTGTACGGCATTTAAGGATACCATTTCGCCACCGATTTTGGCAAAGCGCTTGATACGGTCTTTAATATATACAAAACCGATTTCATCAATTTCAACTACATCGCCGGTATGATACCAGCCGTCTTCAAGGGGCACCAAAACCCCAGGATTGTCTGGAAGAATATATCCCAACATGATGTTAGGCCCTTTAACGACCAGCTCACCACCTTTGGCGATGCCGGGAACTGGCTCAATTTTGTATTGGATTGCCGGCAAGAGTTTGCCGATGGAACCAAAACGGTTGAAAATACTGTTGTTGGCGCATACCACTGGTGAACATTCGGTGGCGCCGTAAGCTTCCATCATGCGGATGCCCATGCGTTCCATCCACAAGTTGCGCGTATCTAATTTTACAGCTTCGGCACCGCCGAACATAAAACGGATGTTATGAAAGTCATACGGATGAGCAATTTTGCCATAGCCACGGAAAAAAGTATCTGTACCGAACATTATTGTGGCACCTAGTTCATAAACCAGTTCAGCTACCACACGGTAATGCAATGGGGAAGGATATAAAAACAGCTTTGCCCCCTCTAACAGCGGGAATAACGTGCCAACGGTCAGCCCAAAACTGTGAAACATAGGCAAGGCATTAAAGACCAAATCAGTCATGTTGATTGTTTCCAGAGCCGACATTTGTTTGATGTTGGACATAATGTTGGCGTGGCTTAAAACAACGGCTTTAGGCGCGCCTTCAGATCCGGAAGTAAAGAGAATGACAGCTTTTTTATCACCTCCGTCTTTATGCGGAACGCGTTTAATTTTATAGCGTAGGAAAGCGCCGATTTTATCAACTAAATTGATGTGTTTGGCTAAAGATTCCAAATAAAAAATTTTTATGTTGTTAGCTTTTAAAACCTCAACTATTGATTCAAGTTTGGCGGTTTTGATGAAAGTCAGCGAGGTAATAATCTGCTTTACCTGAGCTGTTTTGCACATTGATACCATGTTTTTGGCACCGACTGAAAAATTTACCATGACTGGAATGCGTTCATAAGCCGACAGACCAAAGAAAGTGCAAACTGCGGCAACAGTGTTAGGCAATATTAAGCCGACATGTTCAAAATGTGAGGTTCGTTTTTTGAAAAAGCGCCCCAAAACAAAGGATTTGATGATAATATCCTTATAGGAATTGGTTTTGCGCTGAATATCTTCAAGAACTTGGGGACGCTTAAAGAAAAAACCTTTCTTGGAATGAACTTTACCGGTTTTCATTAATTGGGCAAATATGGAAATATTTGGATTGTAAATGAATTTGAAACGCATTTCGCGCAAAATTTGATAAACTTCATTGCTAATATGGTCGCGTTGCCGGCGTAGTTCATCTTTTAATTTAAATGAGCGCGGTTTGCCGACGGTAATGCGCATTTTGGGTAAAGGGCGGTGCGGTAGTTTGCCTTTGGTTTTGGAAAAGTAGCCGTACTGCGGACCGTCAATCCAGACCGGAATAAGCGGCGCTTTGGATTTATCGGCAACCAGGCCGGGAGCTTCATAAATTTTCATCAGGCCGCCACTTTCAGTAATGCGCCCTTCGGCAAAAATCATGACTAAACGGTCGCTATCTACTTTGGCTATAAGCTCTTTGATATCTCCCGGTTCAATCGGATTGAAAGGCATGATATCGGCAAACCTCATTAAAAAGCGTATGCCACGCCGCCGGTATAAATGGCCGTTTAAGGCAAAAACAGGATTGCCCGGCAGAAAAGCATACAGCAAAATCGGATCAAGATAGGAAACATGATTGGATACATAAACACCCTTTTTAGGCAATTGTTTGGCCTTAAATTCGATTGTACATCTGGTTTTGAATATATAAAAGAAAGTACGTAAGCACCATTTGACGAAATTATTCAAAAATTTTACTCCACAGTTTACACCATATAAAGTCTTGTATACAAAAAGGACTTTTTTGTAAAGATAAAAAATAGCCTAGTGGACAGTTGCGGAAGAGCCCAGGTTAACATATTGATATTAAATGCAAATTTAAAATTTATGCATTGTTGTGTTTTAATCCCTTGCTTTATCGGCAAATTTTATGTATAAAACTGCAACGTAACATATTATGTACATTTTGACAGACAATATGCCGCAAATGTTACAAGCAAAAATAAATAATAGGTAAGGCATCGGGCATATTATGTTGCTTTGGATTAACTATAGAAGTGAAAAAAAACTTATGAAAAACAACATAGCTTTAACGATGACGGCATTAGGCACGATTTTGTTGGCTGCCAATGCCAATGCGGCTGGCTTTCATTTGAGAGAACAGTCTGCAGCTGCGCAAGGCAATGCTTTTGCCGGCGCAACGGCTGGTGCCGAAAATAATTCCTATGCTTATTTTAATGTAGCGGGCTTAACCCGTCAGAAAGGTACGCAGCTGAATATCGGTGGCACTTATATTGCGCCACGGGCAGAAGCTTCCAATGTGCAAGGCGACGGTTCGCGTGGCTCAGATATTAATAATATCGTGCATGCCTCCGTGGCACCGAACGCCACAATTTCGCACCAGCTGAATGACAAGGTTTTTTTGGGGTTGGCCTTAAACATCCCATACGGCATGATTACCAAATATGACCAGGATTGGGTTGGTTCGGACCATGGTATTACCTCTAAACTGACGACGGTTACGGTTACGCCGATGGCGGCTTATAAAGTGACGGATAAATTATCTTTGGGTGCCGGCCTGCAGATGCAGTATGTTAAAGCGCGTCTGACCAATACCGGAGCCGTGTATAGCCAATATCCGTATTATGCGGCCATGGAAGGTGATGCGTTTGATATCGGTTATCAATTAGGTGCTATGTATGAATTTAATGAAAATACGCGTGTTGGTCTTGCTTATCGTAGCGATGTTAAACATAAGCTGCGTGGCGATCTGGATGCCTCTTCTACCGTTCCAGACATTGCTGCCTCGCTTAGCGGAGATATCAGTGCGCGCTTAAGAACGCCGGAAATGCTGTCTATGGGTATTTTTCACCAGATTAATGATAAATGGGCGGTTATGGCTGAATATCAGCGGGTTTTCTGGAGTTCATTTAAAAATCTGATTGTCAAAGATGCTGATGGCGAAGTTTTAAGCCAAGTTAAAGAGAATTGGCGCGATACCAACTTTTTTGCCATTGGTGCCAGTTATCAGATTGACCACCAATGGAAGTGGCGTTTAGGTTTGGCTTATGACCAAAGCGCGGTTAGGTTGCAACATCGGACGCCGCGTATTCCGGATTCTGACAGAATCTGGTATTCAACTGGTTTAAATTATCAGTATAACGACCATTTGAGCTTTGATCTGGCTTATACTTATATTAAAGCTCATGACGCTCATCTGGATACATCTTTGACCGGCAACGACGGCAGTCATGTAACGGCGGATTATACCAATTCGGTTCAGTTGTTCGGTTTGTCGCTGAACTACAAGTTTTAAGCCGAAGATTTATCCGTTTTTATAGGTAAGCCCCGCATTGCAGGGCTTGCTTTTTTTTGCATATAGTTTTCAAAACTCAGAGATGGGCATATTTTGTCTTCAGGGCAAATTTAAAAACAGGGCAAAACCAGCTGTTTCTTCAGATAAGGATGTTTGGGCGGTTAATGTATCCATGGATGGACATTTTCAATAATGCGGCTGATAATCATATCCTGGTTGATATAAGTATCTTGATTGTTAATGTTGATTTCAAATTCGATATGCGCGCCGCTTTTGGCGAGGGATAAAGCTTTAAGCGTAGCCGCGGCTATAATGGCTTCGGATGTCGTATGCGTGGTGAAACGGCAAGGAAGGCCGCTACCGGGAAGTGTTGAATATATTTTATTTTTCAGATAATCAACGTGGATGTCTAGCCCTAAATATTGCATATTCTTAAGTTCATGATATGTATCAGCGGGCGGTTGATGACAAAGCCGAAGAGCCAGCTTCATTGCATAGCTTAAACTTATGTAAGGTTTATATTCGGCAAGAGCCTGTTCATAGTCTTTAATCTTGAAAACGGCACATTCTAATATTGTTTCTGTTCGGCAAGACTCTATAAACAGGGCCAATGCCAGCATGTTGCGATTGCATCTTTCATCTTTTAAGCGAATGATGCCAACTCTGTTATCAGAAAAATAAGCGATAATATTTTGAGCCAGCGACAGATAGTCAAAAATATCCTTGCCGTTAAAATGTGGTAAAACATATACGGGACAAGCCTGATTGTGGAAAGTATCAATTGTGAAGTTTTTGTCCAAGACGATTTCTATCATTTTACAGATCCTGCTTATTAAGGCGTTTTAAAGCATATATGGCTGCTTTTAATTCTTCGAGATTATTGTTGCACAACAGTGGAATCAGACCTTCAATTTCTTTTTCTGGGCGGCTGTAAATTTTTAGGTTGAGCACTTCTTGAATAATTTCTGGCGTAAAGCGGTATTTGATAAAAGATGCTGGGTTGCCGCCAACGATGGTGTATGGAGAAACATCTTTGGTCACAATCGCTCCAGCACCGATAACTGCGCCTTCGCCAATTTTTATGCCAGGCATTATTAGGGCGCGCATGCCGATCCAAGCGCCGTCGCCGATGACGGTATCGCCTTTTTGTTCATAAGCCTCTTCAATTTTATCTAAAAACGGATAGCAGGAAAACCAATCCATGCGGTGCGTGTTGTTGCCACCCATTAAAATAACCGTTTCGGCGCTGATGCAGACATAATTACCGATATAAAGCTTGTCATAAGGAAAAGGAGCTTCAAAATGTTCGCGACTGTATTGATCGCCGTAAAGGTAACGCACCACATAATCTTCAAAATTTTCAGTATAAGCGTTAGAATAATAGCTGTGTGTGCCTTTGATGATAATGTTAGGGTTGGTGACGCTTTGATGTAGATACTCGATTTTTGACCAGTGTTTTTCCATTTGCAAAACCTTCCTTCTTAAAAACGGTTTTATCATATAATCCACTGGTTAAAAAATCATTGAGATATATTCGGCAAGCCGATAAACGAATGTTTGTGACCATCTGTTTCCTGATGCTGTCATTAAAGCTTGAAACAAATACTTTATAAAAGTAGCGGTAGTAGCGGTTGATTTACTGTGGAGCATTTCTATAATAAACATACGCGGTTGTTTTCGGCATCGGCAGAATGTTTTTTTGATGTGGGGTTGAAAATTTTGCCAGCAACTAAGTTTTCTATTGAACGTTATTTATAAAAATGTTCTTGCTAAAAATTATTTTTAGGCGTAAAATTTGCTTGTTAAAAAATTATTAAGATATGAAAAAACATGTATTACCGCGGATTGATGAGGCGGAGTTCCATAGGTTATGGAATGAGGCGGAAAACAATCCGGAGAGTTGGTTTTGTGCCAAGAATAAAGAAAAGACTTATCTTGGCAAAAAGTATGGAGAAGATCGCTTCTTCATCTGGAATGGTTCATCCTGTCGCTACGCGGGGAGAATGCTTATTATGGGAGCTACACTGGTGTATGGTAGCTGCGATGAACCGAAATTTATTTCGCCAAAGGAATTTTTAAAAAACTTCGTTTTTACGGACAGAAATCCCCAGACTGGCGAAATAGAACCTAAAGGCACGCTTTATCGGGTGGCTTTACAGGAAATCAAGCTGCACATTGCCTCTCTTGCCAGCCATGGTTAAAGCCTGCTTATTTGCTTTAAGACTTTGTTTGCCGTTAAGCGACAAAGTCTTTTTTATGGCGCTCGTCTATAATGGTTATTGAAAGGAAGGCTGATTTCAGGTGTGTCTTTCGGCAATTAATAAAACACCCGTCTTTTGAGACGGGTGTTTTATTAACTGGCGGGAGCGACGGGGCTCGAACCCGCGACCCCATGCGTGACAGGCATGTATTCTAACCAACTGAACTACGCCCCCAGCTTTTTAATGCACCTCTTATACATAACAAAAAATATAAATGCAAGTCTTTTTTTTATCTTTATATATATTTTTTATTGTTAAAGGTAACTTTTTGTAAACACTTATAAAATATGTTTAGTGCTGTATAACTTTATTATCTGCTTGAAAAAAAAATAGCTTCATTGCATTGTATTATGAGATTTGAATAACAGGGTTTCTTATAATGGATTTTAACAAAATCAGAATTCAAAGTCGGCGGATGTCGCGTCAACGCACATGGTTGTTTTTTTATGCTTTTGTGGTAACTTGCGCTTTGATTGTTTCGGTGCGTAATAATAATAATGTTGAGGCTTCAATACCTAAAAATATCGAACTATCGGAAATGGCTCCGGAGGAATTTCCGGAATATGTTTCAGCCGTGGCAGATGAGAATCTGGCGTTTTATGGAGAAGATACGGTAGTTGCTTTTAATTCAGAAAATTTTTCGGAAGAAAATGTTGAAGATTCGCTAAATGTTCAAACGGCGGATGTGGTTGCCGAAAAACCGTTTAATGAGGATGTGGTTAAAGTCGCCAAAGGGGACAGTTTTATTGGTATTTTAACCAATAAAGGGCTGAGTTACACCGAGGCAAGTAACATTTATGTGGCATTTAAAAATGTTTTTGACGCCCGTTATATTAAAGTTGGACAAACACTTTACATTACTTCTTCTTTTGCGGGAGAAAACGAAGATGTCGTTTCTGTTGACCGGATTATGATTGAACCGGTTAGTGGCACGCGTTATATCGTGGAAAAGAATAATGAAGGTGAGTATGTTTCTCGCAAGGAGCAGGATCAACTGATTGATGATGTCAAAACAATCAGAGGCGTGATTAACGGCAATTTGTCGACAGCCATGGGCGATGCAGGCGTTCCGTCTAATGTTATTGGCAATTTTATTGATATATTTTCTTTCAGCGTTGATTTTCGCCGCGATGTTCGTTCCGGAGACCAGTTTGAAGTTCGTTATGAACGTCGGCTGGCTCAGGACGGCAGCGTGGTTAAGAGCGGAAATATTATCTTTGCTGCTTTGCAGCTGGGTAAAGAAAAATATGAACTTTACCGTTTCGAAGATAATTCCGGACATGTGGATTATTATGATGAAAAAGGACTGGCACTGAAAAAGAATCTTGACCGAAAACCGATGGAATTTAAAAAAGCCCGCATTTCATCACGGTTTGGTCGCCGCTTTCATCCGATTTTGAAGGTGTATAAAAATCATGACGGCGTGGATTATGCTGCGCCGTCTGGTACACAAATTTATGCCAGCGGTGACGGAGTCGTGACTATGGCAAAATGGTATGGAGGATATGGTAAATACATTCAAATTCGACATAATGCGGAATATTCAACAGGGTATGCCCATATGCATTCCTTTGCCAAAGGTATCCGTCCGGGAGTACGGGTCAAGCAAGGGCAGGTTATTGGCTATGTCGGCAGTACAGGTCAGTCAACAGGCCCTCATCTTCATTTCGAAGTTGTGCGTAACGGTAAAAAAGTTGATCCCTTGAAAGTTAAGGCGGCAACTGGAGAAAATCTGACGGAAAATAAACTGGCCGCGTTTAAAAAGGTTGTGGCTAAAGTTAAGGCTGAGGCTAATCAGGAAAAAGAAATTGCGGCGGTTTCCGGAACAAGCGAAACAGGGGAAATGTAAAAGAACGCTTGATATGGCGGCGGTGACGCGGAAAACATAAAATCCAAAAAAGTTATGTCAATAACATATTACTTGTTGACAAGGGATAGCAATGTGCTTACTAAAATAATTGTATTTAAGGAGAGTTAAAATGGAACTAAAAGGATCAAAAACTGAACAAAATTTAAAAGAGGCTTTTGCTGGTGAATCGCAGGCTCATACCAAATATCTTTATTATGCTTCCAAAGCAAAAAAAGAGGGCTATAACATTATTGGTGACAAGTTTGCGCAAACAGCTAATAATGAAAAAGAGCATGCTAAAATTTGGTTTAAATTGCTGCATGGTGGTGAAATTTCCTCAACAATTGAAAACCTGAAAGATGCCGCCGCCGGTGAAAACTATGAGTGGACGGACATGTACGATCGTATGGCTAAAGAAGCTCGCGAGGAAGGTTTTACCAAGATTGCCGGTTTGTTTGAATCGGTCGGAAAAATTGAAAAAGGCCATGAAGAAAGATATCGGGCATTGCTTAATTCTTTGTGTGAAGGTAAAATCTTTGAGCGTCCGACTAAAGTTATTTGGGAATGTGCTAATTGCGGTCATCGCGTTGAAAGCCCGAAAGCTCCGGAAAAATGTCCGGTTTGTGATCATCCGCAGGCTTATTTCTTTGAGTTGCAAGAACAATTCTAAATGTGAAACTTTAGATTTATTTTGAATATAAACTGCCCCGGTTTTCCGGGGCAAAATTTATACGTGAAAAATAGCTTCCAAACTAAGCTACCGAATAAAGAAGCATAGCATTGGCAGCAGATGTTTTTTTAGGTCATGTGTTGGGTTTGATTAGGCATACAACATTATCTACATTCATTTTAGGTAGAATCGAAACTGGAGAACATATGTGATTTTTATTGCGGATTTGTTCACTAAATTTAGGCATAAACATAAAGATGACTGCCACCTTGGCAAACACTTGATCAAATTATTATCCTTGCCCAATGTTTCTCTTTCTCACAATCACGTTGACAAACATCTGTGCAACTGTTGTGCCGGTGTGCGAAGAGGGTATTGAACATTCAAAAAATATGCCTCTTAAGTAAGTGTATTGATGCGGTTTTTAAAGGTTTGTTTCATAGATGCTGGTAGGTGTATCTTATAAATATGATGGGCAGAAGAGGCGCATAAACCTGATAAGACGGAGGATAATGTGTCTTAATCATATGAGGAAACGAGGCGGGGAGAACAGTATGGTCAGGATTGCGGCAACAGAGATTAATGATAATTGCGGATGATTGAGCTTAAAATGCCTTGAATTTTTACACATTGGGCATCAAATTTACGGATTTCGTAGTTTTTATTGCATGGAATCAGCCAGATTTCAGGACCTTTTTTCTGCAAGACTTTTAAAGTGGCCTCGCTATTATTAATCAAGGCAACAACAATTTCGCCGTTGTTGGCATTATCGGATTTTTTAATTATGGCGGTGTCGCCGTCTAATATGCCGGCCTCTTTCATCGAATCGCCCTCAATCCTTAAAGCATAGTATTGGCCATGGGCAACCATGTTATAGGGAATTGAGAACATTTCCGTTTCGTTAGCAATGGCTTCAATCGGTATACCAGCGGCAATTTTTCCGTAATAAGGAATTTGTGCTGACGCATGATGTAAAGCGTTTTCACGCTTTTTTTCTTCCTCAATGACGGCTTTAGGTTTGAATTTAGGCATGCGGATGACCTCCAATGCCCGAGCTTTATGGGGAAGCTTGCGGATAAATTCGCGTTCTTCTAAAGCGTTAATCAGTGCGTGAATACCGGATTTTGATTTAAGCCCGATGGCGTTTTTCATTTCTTCAAACGAAGGGGAACAACCAGTTTCTTTAGTTGTTTTGTTAATAAAAAGCAAGAGTCTGTATTGTTTTTCTGTCAGCATTAATGTTTCTTTAGCGATTCAATTTGTTCTAGTTTAGTTCTTTTGATGGTAATGTCAATCTTTTTCTTGGTATTTAAAAATTGATTTTATCTATATAAAATGAGTTGAAAAATATAAATCATGCTTTTATAATCCAACACCGAGAGTTAAATAATGGGTGAAAAATAATGTCAACAGAAACCAATGTTCATCGCGAATCAAGATTGGCAAAGCTAAAGGCTTTGCAGGAAAAAGGCTATAATCCGTATCCTTATAAATTTGAACAAAATGCTTATGCAGCGGATTTGCAGGAAAAATACAAAAACCTGGAAAACGGCGTTGATACGGAAGATCGTGTAACGATTGCCGGTCGAGCTATGGCCGTACGCAACAGTGGCATGTTTATTGATTTGAAAGATAAATCCGGTAAAATTCAGGTCTTTTGTCATAAAAATCATTTGTCGGAAGAAGAAATCGAGCGGTTGAAATATCTTGATGTCGGCGATATTATCGGGGTAACGGGCTATATCCGCCGAACGCCCAGAGGCGAGCTTTCAGTTGCTGCGGAAAAATTTGACATTATTGCCAAAGCTTTGCAGCCGCTGCCAGAAAAATTCCATGGTCTGACTGATGTGGAGGCGCGTTACCGTCAACGGTATGTTGATTTTATTATGAATGATGACAGTCGTAAAATCTTTGAAAAACGCTGTCAAATTACTTCAGCAATCCGCCGTTATTTTGAAGAGCACGGCTTTTTGGAAGTGGAAACGCCGATGCTACATCCGATTATGGGTGGCGCCAATGCTAAGCCGTTTGTGACGCATCATAACGCTTTGGATATGGATTTATATCTACGTATTGCACCAGAACTTTATTTAAAACGTTTAGTGGTTGGTGGTTTTGACCGGGTTTTTGAAATCGGTCGCAATTTCCGTAATGAAGGCATTGATAAAAGCCATAATCCGGAGTTTACGGCTTTGGAGGCATATCAGGCGTATGCCGATTATAACACAATGGCCGAACTTATTCCGGATTTGCTGGCGTATGTTGCGAAAAGCGTTTTGGGGACGACTGAAGTAGAGTTTAATGGTCATCGGATTGATTTGGGTAAACCTTTCGCGCGTAAATCTATTGTTGATTTAGTTAAAGAATATGCCGGAATCGATTTGATGCAGGCTGAAACTTTGGAAGAAGCTCAGGCTATGGCAAAATCAGCCGGGGTTGATGCATCTGAATGCACTTCCTGGGGCAAGGTTGTTCAAGAAGTTTTTGATGCTAAAGTGGAAGCTAATTTGATTGAACCGATTTTGGTGATGGATATGCCACGTGATGTTTCGCCTTTGGCAAAAACACATCGTACTAATCCGCGTTTGGTAGAACATTTTGACGCGTATGTTGCGGGTATGGAAATGGGGTGCGCTTATTCTGAGCTTTCCAATCCGCTGGAACAGCGGGAACGCTTTGAGGCCCAGGTTGCCGCTCGCGAAGCAGGGGACGATGAGGCGCAAATGTTGGATGAAGATTTTGTAACGGCTCTGGAAAATGGTTTTCCGCCGTCAGGAGGTATGGGCATGGGGATTGATCGTTTGGCTATTTTCTTGACCGGGGCAGAAACAATCCGTGATGTTATAGCCTTTCCGACATTGCGCAAGAGGGATTAAGCGATTGTGACTGATAAATTGCAAAGCTTGTGGAAAATTATGGCACCGTATTTATCTGCGGTGCTTTTGGCTTTGCTACTGTTAGCGTTTTTTCTGGGGGGAATCTTTGTTGGATATTTAAAGTTCCAGTCGTCTGAAAAGAGCTTGCCTTTGGCGGTGGTGGTTATGTCTGATGAGGAATTTTCGGAAGAATATTCCGAAGCTGATATAATTGGCGATTTTATAATGCACCATGAATATGTGACGGCTGATCCTGAGGTTTTAAATGAGCCCGATGAGGCGACTGAACAGGCAGATGTGGCTGAACCGATAGAAGAAGTGGTTGTTATGAATGCCACGGATAAAACAGAAGAGGCTCGTAAGCGGCTTATTTTGGATAGGATTATGGTTGAAACACCGTTGTTGGCGGTGGTGATTGATGATATGGGAATTAATCAGACGCGCACCAAAGATATAATATCGCTTGAAGCACCGTTGACTTCATCTTTTCTGACATATGGAAAAAATCTGGCGCAGTTGGCGGCTGCGGCTGAGGCTGCCGGTCATGAAATTATGATTCATGCGCCGATGGAACCGAAAGTTCCGGCAAGTTTGGCGCCAGATACTTTGATGACCGATATGGATGTAGAAACCATTCGCAATATGTTTGGGCAAATGCTGGCCAAGTTTGATGGTATTGCCGTCAGTGGAATCAATAATCATATGGGCAGTAAATTTACTGAAGATAAGGAAAAATTGGGCGGGGTTATGAATATCTTAAAAGATCGGCAGATGTTTTTTCTGGATTCAAAAACGACGGCTTCTTCTAAAGGCAGAGAGCTGGCTGAGGAAGATGGTGTTGATTTTGCCGGGCGAGATGTTTTCTTGGATAATGAAAACGATTATGCTTATATTATGAAACAGTTGGAAGCGGCTGAAAAAATTGCCGCCAAAAAAGGTTTTGCCATAGCTATTTGCCATCCTAAAAGCCAAACCTATCTAGCTTTAAAAGACTGGCTTAAAACTTTAGGTTCCAAAAATATTAAACTGGTGCATGCCAGCGAAATCGTGCGAGCCATCAATGTTGAGCAATAATGGTTGGATTTTTTTATATATATCATACAACTCAATAAACGAACTGTGGATAGCCGGATTTAATAAAAGTAATTAAAAAAATCAAATCCACAGACTAAAAAATGAGATTTTAAAAGTGTAAAAAAATAAAAAAAAGACTTCCTGCCATTGCTGAAAAGAAGTCTAAGCATAATAGATGTTGTAATATTAACTGAAATTTCTTTGGATATAGCGATGAATCGTTAACCAAGAACAATTTAAACTTCTGGAAATTTCAGCTTTAGATAAACCTTTTTCAGTTAACTTTTTTATTCTATCATGTTGTTTTTGTAATTTTTGGTAAGATGAACCATATGGTCTACCAAGGTGTTTGCCTTCATCTTTTAGCCTTTGCAAAGATAATTTGGTTCGTTCAGAAATTAATTGTCTCTCAATTTCACTTGCTAAACTGAAAGCAAAAGCTAAAACTTTAGATTGGATATCTGCCCCTAATCGATAATTTTCTTTCAAAGTCCAAATCTGACAATCTTTTTCTAGACATTTTTGTAATATTCCCATCACTTCTAGTAGATTACGTCCTAATCTAGAAAGCTCTGTTGCAATGAGAATATCTCCTTTTTTTAATTTTTTTAAGAGTTTTCCAAGTTTTCTTTCTTGTAAAGGCTTTCTTGAAGAAATAATTTCCTCAATCCATTTATCGATTATAAGATTTTGCTTTTGAGAAAAAATTTCAATTTCGTGATGTTGGTTTGCAATGTTTTGATGGTCAGTGCTGACTCTTATATATCCATATATCATTTTTTATCCTTATAAATATGTTTCTAAAATTATTTATAAGAACAGAAAAAAACTAATAGAAAAACACGCTAAAATCAAATATCATTCATAAATGAGTGGTAAAAACTCAATCTGTGCGTAAGTTTAAGATAAAAAAATATCATAACGGCCAAACTTTTATATATACCTTATCTACAATTCCAAAACCTAACGAGATTCTAATTTATAAGGCATGGAGATAAAAGAAAAGGCAGCCATTTTCATGACTGCCGTTTGAATTGGTGATCCCAACGGGATTCGAACCCATATTACCACCGTGAAAGGGTGATGTCCTAACCATTAGACGATGGGACCATATATTTAAGACAAGGCATATATATAGGTATTTTTTTATAAGGTCAAGAACTTTTTTTCATTTTCTTTAAAAAATCCAAGTTGTTTTGAGAAAAATAAGTGCGTTTTGCAACATATCTATTGGGGGTATTGCTACCAATGAATTTTCTTTTGCCATATTTTTTCCTTTTTTATGGCAATTATGTCTTCTGGGTAATTACACCTTATCTCTTATTCATTTAAGACTATATGATTGTATATTGTCGCGTAATTAATCAAATTGGAACGTTTATTTTATGTATTTCATCTTACATAAATTATTTTTAATTACAAGATAAATTTTTTATTTAAACACTAAGAAAACAAAGGCTTTCACTGATATAATTGGTTATGTCTTAATAACTTTATGCATAAACGTTCGATTATGCACAAACGTTGATTTTATGGAATTTACTTTTTGGAATAATCGTTGGGATTTCTTAGGAATAAGACTTAAAAGTATGAAAATAGTTTTGAATGAGCAGATATATACCAAGTACATTCTACAACTATGGAATTTTTCTATTAAATTTAAAATTGAAATGAGAAATGGATTAATGAGATGATACCTGTTTTTTTAGCTTCAGATGAACAATACATTAAATATGCCACCGTAACGATAGCTTCAATTATATCTAATACAAAAAGCAATATAAATTTTTACATATTAGATGGTGGTATTAGCAGCATTTCTAAAAACAAGCTAGAACAGATGCTAACCAAAACTCTCCATACAATTGAATTTATTGAAATACCAATGTCTATATTTGAACAATTTCCAAATTTAGAACATTTTTCACTGAACATGTATTCTCGATATTTAATTCCTCAATTAAAACCCGAATTAAAAAAAGCATTATACATTGATTCAGATATGATTGTGTGTGGTGATATTTTAGAAATTTTTAACATAAATATAGATAATGGATTAGGTGCCGTTCCTTATTTAGATGAAAAATATAACATAAATGTGTATAAAAAATATAAGAAAAATTTAGAAATAGATGCTTCTCATCTTTATTTTAATAGTGGACTGTTATTGATAGATTGTGATTTCTGGCGAAATAATAATGTCATGGATGTTTTAATAAAAAAAACGTTAGAAATGAAACAAAAATTATCAATGCCTGATCAAGATATACTTAATGTTGTATTCAATAAAAAATACGATATTTTACCAGATTGCTATAACTTTGTGGTAGATTTGACACCGTTATACTTGGATTTAAAAAATTTTATACAAACATCAAAACAATGTTTTATTTTACATTATACGGGAAAAAATGGTATTCGTCCGTGGGTAAAAAAAGATGTTTTAGGTGAAAATTTATATTGGAATTATGCAAAAACAACTCCATTTTTTCATGAATTACAATTAGAACTGATTTTGAATGAAATTTTAAATATATCAAAAACACCTAAAGTTATGTATTGCGTAAAATTATTTCATTGTATTCCACTGATAAAAATCAAAAAAAGGAAAGATAAAGTGAAAATTTATCTGTTGGGTATATTGCCAATTCTATCTTACTCTAAAAAAGGTTAAGGATAAATACGATGAGAAAGTTAGCTTACCTTAGAGTATATCTTTGGGAAATTTTATATCGTTTAATTATTATATTATCAAGAGCCCTAAATGTTTATATCCGCAATGAAGCTTCAGGGCTTCTTCTGGTTGCAAACCATAAAATAAAATCAGAGCCTTTGGAGTTCAGGTTTCAGGTACAAAATAAAGTTTCTGTTTACCGTTCTTTTCCAAATAGACAGCCCAGTCTGGATTATGTAACCCGACAGCGTTTCAATGATAAGGTGGCGTGGAATCTTGAAAAATATCATAACATCAAGTTATTGCAAAAATTCCAGCATCTTTTGCTGCGCGGTGGGGGAAATTTCGTGGCGCATGCGGTTGATTATGACCGTTTGCGGTATGATGCCTAAACTTTCTAAAGCTTCTTGAGTCAATTTCAGGCTGTCTGGCGGAATAATGCTGTCGTTATCGCCTTGGATTAATAAAATTTCCGGTTCGGAAACCAAAATGTCTGTGTCAAAATCTTCCGTAAGAATAAGCGGTACGCCGGAAAACGAAACGGAGCGTCCGAGCTGGTGCGGATAAGTCAAGGCCGTTAAAACGGTCATTAAACCGCCTTGCGAAAAACCAGCGACATGGATGTTTTCATAAGGGATAGCCATTTCGTTGTGAATATTGTCAATCAGCTCATGCAAAACATCAACATTTGAAACGGCATCATCCAACATTTCTTCATAAATATCAATATCTGCCATTTTAGCCCCAAAGGCTGGAATAACAAACCATTGATAGCCTTGACGTGGTGCCTTGTCTGGTGCCGTCGGATAGAAGAGGGCAGTATCTGGAAGCCGATCTTTGAAGTTTGCGGCAATTTTTTGCATGGCGATGCCGTCTTGACCAAGTCCGTGGATAAAGACCAAAGCACTTTCTGGATTTTGCGGAATGTCGGAAAGGACAGCATCCAGGCTATTGCTTTGAGCGTTGACGCCGCTGATTAAAATCATGGCAGAAAAAATGTAAATTATCAGTTTTTTCATGATTTTTCTCCAATAGTTTTAATTATTTTATGATGTTTTCCTTAATATCAGATTAAAAACAACAAGTTGGTGCGAGGAGATTAAGCTTGATTTTTTTAATATCTGAATAAGGGGAAGACAGATGATTTATGGATATATACGAGTAAGCACCGATAAGCAGACACTGGAAAATTAATAATTTGAAATCAATGCTTTTTCAGAGTATAATGGGTTGCTGATTGACGGCTGGGTGTATGAGGTTATCAGCGGTGCGAAGAACTTTGAAGAACGAAAGTTGGGCAAGCTTCTTAAGGAATTGAAAAAGGTGGATGTTCTGCTTTGTCCGTCGCTCTCGAGGATTGGGGGCAATCTTTTGCAGTTGAATATCTGCAGGCAAAAGGAAACGCAGGTCTGGACGATTAAAGATAACTACAGGCTGGGAACGGGTATTCGAAGTAAAGTTTGGCTTGGGTTTTCGGCTTGTCGGACGAAATTGAGCGCAATCTTATTTAGTAGTGCACCAAAGAGGCTTTGGCCCGCCTTAAAGCCGAAGGCAAAACGCTTGGCTGGATTAAAAGAACAAAAATCATCAATAAAAAAATCTGGGGCGGGAATGAATTTACCAAATGCAGGAACAAAAAGTTCTCAAGGTGCGAATTGCCCGACTGTTCGGGGTTTCGCACGTAACGTTTATTGTTTTTTTAACGGTGTGTGGCTTTATGATAGTTGGGGAAAATTGGGAAAACATATTGTTTTAAGTAGTCCGGTTTGGTATAAAATTTTTATTATTATCAACGCTCAAATATGATTAGCGTATGACACTATAAATCCTTTTAGATTATTAAAGCAGAATTGAAATATAAATTCTTATCAAATAATTTAGCAAAGATTTTTAATGATTGGCTTTATTAAACAATTTTGTGGAAATAACCTCTCTATAAATCATACATAAATCATAAATTGAGCCCTTATCAAAAAAGGATGACAGAGATGCAAAAGGTTGCGTATTGGTATGTATGGGTGAAGAAAACATTTTTCAGATTAGCGGTGGCATTGCTTTATGCCGATAAAAAGGAACGCAAAAAGCAGCTTAAGGCATGGACGACCGTGGCGGAAAAGAAATATCTCCAGCGTTATTTGTATGCTTTGCGCAATAATATGGAAATGCCAGTGGCGAAGTGCGGTGGCGATCGGATATGGCTCTGTTGGCTACAGGGAGAAGATAAAGCGCCGGCAGTGGTGAAGAAATGTTTGGAAAGTATACGCGATAATACCCGGGGGGGGGTATACCTTAACAGTTATTGATAACGAAAATATTTCCCAATACGCGGATATTCCAGAATATATTTATGAAAAATGGCGAAAAGGCTATATTACGAACACGGAGTTTTCCGATTTGCTCAGGCTGGCGCTTTTAAGCCAGAACGGTGGCATTTGGATTGACGCGACGGTTTTTCTTACGGCGGCTCTGCCAGCAGATATTACCAGCGCGGATTTTTTTGCTTTTCATTCCCGCTCACATCTTAAATCTAACAATTGGTTTTTGAAAGCCCAAAGAGGAGATCAGCTAATAAGCAATATGCGGCGGCTGATGTTTGAATATTGGCGCCATGAAAACCATATGCTGAATTATTTTTTGTATCATCTGTTTTTTGATTTGATGATTGAGCAGGATGCGGTAAGTAAAGCGCTTTGGGATAAAGTACCTGTTTATTATGATGATATTTGTTATGGTTTAGAGCATAACTTTTTTACGCCGTATGATGACAGGTTGTGGAATAAGCTGCAACAAGAAACCAAGATTCATAAATTAAGTTATAAATATGATAAAAATAAAAATGTCGCCGGAACGTTTTTGGAAAAATTTTTAGATGGAACGCTGAAGGTGGCTTAAGAAATGCGCATGAAAATTGTCAATGTTATGACCAGTAAAATTTTAGGTGGCATCGAACAGGCATTTCTGGATTACAATGCGGCTCTGCGGCTTAAAGGTCATCAGGTTTTGGCTGTGGTTTCCACCAAAACAAAACTTAGAAAAGATTTGGAAAGATCCGGCATAGATACGGTTTTTCTGCCGTTCAGCCGGTATAATTATTTTTTAATTCTGCCACTTTATTTTAAACTTAAAAAATTTAATCCGGACCTTATCATCTGCCATACTAAAAAATCTATTCCGATTATCAAAACGGTTGCGCGGCTTTTGGGTGTTAAAATTATTGCCGTAGCGCATAATCCGAGATTTAAGCTGATTGATAAATGCGATGCGGTTTTTTCCATTACAGAATATCAAAAACGTTTGTTCGTTGACAAGGGGCTGGAATCAGAAAAGATTTTTGTGATTCCGAATATGTTGACATATGAAAAAGCGTATAAACCTTTTTCAGGATTTAGGAATCCGCCGGTTATTGGCGCTATCGGCAGATTTGACCCGATGAAGGGTTTCCCTGATTTTATTCGGGCATTAGCGCTTTTGCGCCAAAATAAAATACCTTTTAAGGCAGTTCTGGCAGGGAGTAGCCAGCCACAATATCCACAGGAAGACGAATTAATCCGTCGCCTGATTGCTGAAAACAATTTGCAGGATGCAGTTTATTTACCGGGTTGGATTTCTGATAAAGATGATTTTTACGGTAAAATAGATGTTTTTGTTTTGCCTTCGATTTATGAACCGTTTGGGATTGTTTTGCTGGAGGCGATGCAATATTCATTGCCGGTTGTCGCTTCTACGGCGGAAGGGCCGAGCGAGATTTTTGCCAAACAACCGGAAGCGGGTTATCTGTTTGAAAAGGGAAATTATCATGCTTTGGCAAATTGCTTAGAAAAAATTTTGCATAATCCGGACGAGGCAGCTAAAACCGCTCAGAAAGGTTATGAGCTATGCCGGAATGTTTATTCGCTTACGAATGTTGCCGAAACGTTGGATAAATGTCTTAAACAGGTTGTCGGAGGAAGATGATATGTCGGATAAAACGGTTTGCATTTCGGTAATTGTTCCAGTGTATAATGCTCAAGATTTTTTGGCTGAAACCTTAGTTGCTATCCAACAACAGACTTTTACGGATTTTGAGGTTATCTGCGTTAATGACGGTTCAACGGATAAGTCGCAGGAAATATTGGAAAAATTTGCCGGCAATGACGCGCGTTTTAAAGTTTTTCGGCAAGAAAACCAAGGTGGCAGCGCCAGCCGCAATTATGCTTTGGATATAGCGAAAGGGCAATATATTGCTTTTTGCGATCATGATGATATTTATCATCCGCAGTATTTGGAAATTTTATATCATAATCTACGGGAAACGGATGCTGATATCAGCTGCTGTAGCTACTGTAAATTTGTCGGCCGGGGGGGGGTACAACTTTAAGGAGTATTATGAGCTGTTGCCGACATATAAATTTGTAACAGAACGACCGTTTATCGATAAATTTTGCCACAAGAAAAAAATCGGTAGCTTGATGTGGCAGAAGCTTTATAAAGCAGAGCTTTTGAAAAACATCCGCTTTTCTTTGAAGCTCCCGGCAATCAACGATATGTTGTTTAATATTGAGGTTTTGCTTAACAGTCGAAAGGCCGTTGTCTGTACGCAGGAACTTTTGGCGTATCGCCAACTTGAAACATCGCAGACGTTACAAAAACTTTCAGAAAAGCGGATTGCGGAATATCAGGATTTGTTTGCGGAAATTGTCGGTTTGGGACAAAGATTTCCTTTCGTGCAAACATTGCTTGATAAAACGGCAACCAAATATGCTTATGGTATGTTTGTCGGAGAAGTGCTTGAGCGGTACGAGCCAATGGCGGAACGAGCGCTGTATGCGCTGGTTAACGATTATCTGCAGCCGATTGTGAAAGATAAGCATTTTAAGTTTTGGCTGTTGGGGCCGGTAAAAATTTTGGCGTTATGGGCTTTCCGTATGCAGAAAATTAAATTGCTGCAGATTTTGCATAAACGGTTGGCAAAATAAAAAATCTGCTTATAATGTAAGCAGTACGTCAGTATTTTGGGAATTGTTTTTGGAGGAGGGAAAGTATGTTAAAATGTGTTATTTACGGGCTTGTGGTTATCGCGGTTGCCAGTTTGGTGGCCAGCGGAATCCATTTGTACCGGGTGGCGCAGAAAAATAAAAAGGAAATGGCGCCGTATCAAGGAGCGCAGGTTGCGGTTAACGGCAATTTTGGCAAAGTTCTGGTGGTTTATTATTCTTTAACCGGTCGTACCAAGGACATTGCCGAACGTATCCGGGCTAAGACCGATGCGGATATCTATGAAATAAAAACGGCCGAAAAATTTGATACGAATCTGTGGTTTTATATGAAGGCACGTGCACAGCTTAAAGAAGGAAAATATCCGACCTTATCAGGAAAAATGCCTGAATTTTCCGAATATGACTGGGTTTTTGTTGGGTTTCCGGTTTGGTGGTATACGGCAGCGACACCGGGGTTGGCCTTTTTAGAGCAGACTGATTTTAAAGGTAAAAAAGTTGTGCCTTTTTCAACTCAGGGAAGCAATGCCGGCACATTTTTCAAAGATTTTGAAATGAAAGCCAAAAATGCAGATTTACAGGCTCCGGCATCATTTAACAATCTTCCGGAAAAATATGATGCAGCGGTGGATAATAAAATTGCGGTTTGGCTGAATAATTTGCTGTCGCAAAAATAAAATTGCCACAAGGTAAAAAAAACCGGAATTTTTCCGGTTTTTTTATATAAGGTGTTAGAGAATCGGGAAGCACTTATTTATTCAATATAGCCTAAATCTTCCAACCAGTCAGTGATGCCTATGGTGCGGCTGCTGTAACCGACCCATGGTTCGGAAACAATGACGCAACCGTTACACTGAGCAGTTAAGTCTTTAACCGTGTTTTGCTCACCGCCACCACCATGTGTGATAAACGGAACAATGGTTTTGCCTGATAAATTATAATTGGCCAGAAATGTGCTGACAGCCGGCGCAATTGTTCCCCACCAGTTTGGTGAACCTAAAAAGACAACGTCATACTGGTCAATGTTGTCAACCGCAGTTTTTAATTCCGGACGATAGCCCTCATTAATTTCTTTTTTAGCCTGTGTCGTGGTGGCGCGGTATTTTTCCGGATAGGTTTGCACGGTTTGGATTTCAAAAATATCGCCACCGACTTTTTGATGAATGTTTTCAGCAACTTTTTTGGTGTTTCCCGACCAGGAATAATAAGCGACCAGAATTTTCGGGGCGTCCTGAGCCATTGCGGTTTCCTCCAGTGTGTTGGTTGTAGTGTTTGTGTCGTTTGTTTCGGCTGCCTGCACGTTAGCTACGGCAAACAGGGCAAGCGCCATAATGGTGAGTTTTTTCATGTTTTTCTCCTTAATCATGTATTTAAAAATATTTTTTTATTTTGTTTTAATTTAATCTTTAGAGCTAACTTTAAGTCAAGAGCTATTTTTGATGATGTGTATTTTTTCATAGTCATAAAAAGATTAGAGTTAACTTAAGGTTAAACAATTGATTGACAAAGTAGGCGAATCAGTTTAGATATGAGCACAGGAGGAAAAAATGGGTTATACAATCGGTCAGGTTGCCAAAAGAATGGGTTTGACAACCCATACGTTGCGGTATTATGACAAAGAAGGGTTGCTACCAGCAATGAGCAAGAGCGGTTCAGGCCTTCGCGTTTTTACGGAAAAAGATATTGAATGGCTGATTATTATAGAATGCCTTAAAGGTTGCGGTATGCACCTTAAAGATGTTAAACAGTATATTGATATGTGTTTAAAAGGCGATGAAACGATTTCTGAGCGGTTGGAATTGTTTAAAAAGCAGAAAGAGCAGTTGGAAAAACAATTGGGGCAATTAAAAAAGCATATGGAAAAGGTGGATTATAAAATTGCGTTTTATACGGAAGCCTTAAAAAAAGGCAGTATAGATTCGGCGTGCCGCAACCGGTATCTAGCCGCAGAAAAGGAAAGAATTTTTGCGCCGGAAATTAAATCTATCACGAAAGCATAATTTGTTTATAAATTTTTTTGATGTATAAAAATGGCGGTTTTCTATGGCTTTTTCTTGTTTTAAAGAAAAAATTTCGGGGTAAAATAAAAAAATATTTCCTTAAGCGTTCCTTAAGTTTGTAATGTTGAATTAAGGATGTAAACAAAACAAACACTATTTTATTTTAAGGAGAAAAGTTATGAGAAATATGTTATCCGTTGTGACGCTGGCGGTTGTTTTGGGGTTTGCATCCGCCACTGTGGCGCAGGGTTTTAACGGACCTGTTCATACAGGCGGTTTTCAAGGCCCGGGATTGTCAACTTCTACCGTTGCTGAAGCTTTGAAAATGGGTGATGATACGGCGGTTGTGCTGGAAGGTAAAATTGAGCAGAGCCTTGGCGGAGAACGCTACATGTTTTCGGATAATACCGGTTCGGTTACGGTGGAAATTGATGATGACGATTGGCGTGGCTTAACGGTTACGCCGAATGATACGGTTGTTATCAGAGGCGAGGTTGACAAAGACTTTTTTAAAACTGAAATTGACGTGGACGCCATAGAGCTTAAGAAATAAGTGGATAAACAATGCGTGTGCTTCTGATTGAGGATGATAATTTAATCGGCGATGGCATTAAAACCGGACTTGAAAAGAACGGATTCAATGTTGACTGGTTTGATAACGGGGCCGATGGTGAAGAGGCGCTTTTCCAAGCGCCTTACGCCGTTGTTATTCTTGATTTGGGGCTGCCCGAAATCGACGGTCTGACAATTTTAAAGCACTGGCGTGATAAAGGTAAAATTGAGCCGGTGCTGATTTTGACGGCACGGGGCGATGTTGATAGCCGGATTTTAGGCTTAAACAAAGGTGCTGATGATTATCTGGCCAAGCCGTTTTCGCTCAAGGAAGTTATTGCCCGCCTGAATGCGCTGATACGCCGGCAGGGCGGTTATGCCGTGGCAGAGATATGTTTTAAGGATATTAAATTTAATCCGGCAACTAAACAGGTTACAAAAAACGGTGTTTCAGTGGAACTGGCGCCGCGGGAAGTGGCGTTGTTGGAGTTGTTGCTGCTTAATAAAAATCGCGTGCTTTCCAAAGCGGTTATTGAAGAGAAACTTTATTCATGGGATGATGATGTGCAAAGCAATGCGGTGGAGGTGCATGTGCATCATCTGCGTAAAAAATTGGGCAAAGATGTGGTGCGGACTATTAACAAAATCGGTTATATCATGGAGGAATAGGAGTGTATTCCGGATGTGGCAAGATGGAGATTTTTAATGAAAAAATTCAGTTTAAAAACCCGCTTGATGATTGTTTTTACGCTGGTCTTTGCGGTTGTCGGCGCACTGGCCAGTGCTTTGTCATGGAAAGAAACTAAAGAATCCATTGATGAGTTTTTTGATACTTATCAGATGGCTCTGGCCCGCAGCCTTGCCTCGGCAGACTGGCGACATATTGATTCAGAAATAAGAGATAAAACCAATAAGGTCTTGAAAGACATACGCCATGCCGACGATGATGACGATGCTATCGGTTTTGCCGTGTTTGATTTAAACGGGCGACGGATTTTTGACGATAATGAAGAAGGTAAGCATTTTGCTTACCAAACGCAGACAGGCGCGTTTTTTAATGAAAAAAATGACGGTGACTGGTGGCGGATTATTCGTATTAAATCAGCCGACGGCAATTTTATTATTGCGGTCGGGCAGGAGCTGGAATATCGCAGCGATATCGCCTGGGACATGATTGAAGAATTTATGACGCCGTGGATTATCGGCCTGTTGGTGCTTTTGATTTTAATGCTTTGGGTGATTGTTCGGGAGTTTCAGCCGTTGCGCGAGTTGGTTGGGGATATAAAACGGCGTTGTTCCGAAGATCTCTCGCCACTTTCGGCCGACGGTCTGCCTAGTGAAATTATGCCACTGGTTAATGCCGTTAATGGTTTGCTTTATCGCATTGAAAGTACTTTTCAAAGGGAGCGGCGTTTTGTGGCGGATGCCGCACATGAACTGCGCACGCCTTTGACGGCGCTTAATGTGCAACTTGAGGTGTTGGAAATGTCCGCGGATGATAAGCAGGCTAGGGAAAAAGCGGTGAAAAATCTTGCACAGGGTTTGCGGCGGGCGGTGCATCTGGTGGAGCAGCTTCTGGCTTTGTCGCGTTTAGATGTTTCTTTGGCCGCTGATGAACAGGAAAAAGATGTTTTAGATTGGCGGGAAATTGCGCGGACTGTTTGCGGTGAATATGAACAAAAAGCCATGAAAAAGAAAATTAAATTTATTTTCCGGACGGTGGCTGCTGGTCCGGTTGACAAAGGCAGTCAGGCGTTAATTGCAACGCTTATTCGCAATTTGGTTGAGAATGCCGTAAAGTACAGTCCAGAAGGGGCAGAGATAATTTTAACGTCCGATGAACATGAATTTAAAATTTCTAACAGTGGTGTTAAAATTGAAGAGGAACACCTTTCCAAGCTCGGTCAGCGTTTTTACCGGCCGTCTGGTCAAAATGAAAAAGGTAGCGGACTGGGGCTTTCGATTGTAAAATTGATTGCTGATTATTATCATTGCAATCTGCGGTTTGAAAATACCGAGAATGGTTTTTGCGTAAGTGTTATACCGGAATAAGTTTTAGATTGTGTTTTTGGGCGGTGGCAAAATTACTTTAAATGTACTTCCGTGGTTTACGGTACTTTTTACATCAATTTTTCCGCCATGCCGCTGGGCAATCAGCCAAGCAAAAGACAGGCCAAGACCAAGCCCCTGATCGGCATTGCGGCTGCGCGCTTTATCAGCACGGTAGAATCTTTCAAAAATATGTTTTAAGTCTTTCTCGGCAATACCAATGCCCTGATCCCGAACTTCAATGACAACGTTGTTTTTTTCTTTGCCGGCAGATAATGAAATTACGGATTTCTCAGGGCTGTATTTGAGAGCGTTATCTAAAAGAATGTACAACAGGTGCTTGAGCAGGAGTTTATCTGCCGTCAGGAGAAGATGGTTTTGTGAAAAATTGGCGTGAATGCTGATGCTTTTGCTTTTAGCCAGTAAGGATATGTCTTTGATAAGTGTTTCAAGAAAAGTATTTAAATCAAAAGTTTCAGGATTAAACGATATTTGGTTGTTGTCAAAACGGGCAAATTGTAGCAAGCGTCCGGTCAGATCTGCCATGGAGGTAATTTCATCTTTTAATCTGCGCAAAGTTTCGGGAGATTTTTTGTGTTCCAAAAGTTCGGTGTAGGCCAGCATAATGCTTAAAGGCGTGCGTAATTCATGCGAAGCGTCGGAAACAAAACGTTTTTGACGTTCCATAACGTTATTTATCTGGCGGATGGCACGAGCCGCAAAAAAATTGCCTAAAAAGAACGAAAGAAGACCCAGCAGAAAGATGGCTAAAGAAAAACAATGGAAAAAATATGAAAAATTTCGTTCCAGTTTGGAAATATTGCTGATAACGATGACTCTGCCGGTTCTGCCGTTTGCGTCTTTGATGTTTTGGCTCATGACCAAGAATGTCCATTTGTTGTTGATTTTTTCCTTGTATATCATTTGTTCGGAATGGTGGCCCGACATAATGCGTTTGATCAATTCCTCGCGGATAAGCGGATCATCTGGGACTTCGGCGTGGACCAGTTTGTCTTGACTGTACCACAGGCTCATGAGTGTGTTGGTATTGGGATTGATATAGCTGACTGGTTCTATGCTAACATGGGAATGACGGAGGTTTTGTTTAGCCTCGTGGACCTCTTCGATCAGGTAATCGGAGAGGGTTTCTTCAATAGCCGTATAAGTCAGGTGCAAATTTAGATATGAGCTGATAGAGAGGATGCTTATCAGCATGATTGTGGTAACAATGGTATATTTCCAAACCAGATGCTTGCGGATTTTATCAAATTCCATTTTGTATCTCCAGGCTGTATCCTATGTTTTTAACGGATTTTATCTGCAGGGTATTGCCAAATAAAGATAATTTTTTGCGCAGTAGATAAATGTAAGAATCAATGCTGGAATCGGAAATGTCCAAATTATCAGGCCAAACTTTTTCCAGTATGGTCGAACGAGGAATGATGCAGTTTTGGTTGATGAATAATATTTTAAACAGGGCAAATTCTCTTTTGGTCAACTGAAGAGTAGTATTATTACAGGAAACGGTTTGCAGACTGTTGTTAATGACATAGGCGCCTTTTTGGTAGATATCGTCTACAAAGGGTTTGGCTTTTCGGCGGTTAACGGCTTTTATTCTGGCAATAAGCTCTGTGTTTTGAAAAGGTTTGACGATATAATCATCGGCTCCGGTTTCTAAACCCTGGAGGCAGTTTTCCAAGCTGTCTTTGGCGGTTACGAAAATGATGCCGCCTTGATAATTAAATTTTGGTCCCCGCAAAATTTTACAAATTTCAATACCAGATATCTCGGGCAGCATCCAATCAAGGATAATGACGTCAAAACAGTTGTTATCTGATATCTGAAATTCTTCCAAAGCCTGTTTACCGTCGGTTGCCCAGGTAATTTCAAAGCCAGAAATTTCTAACAGCTGCTTTTGCAAATATCCGAGTTTTAGATCATCTTCCACTAGTAAAATTTTCATGTTTACAGCCTTTATTTAAATTAATAACAGTTTATGAAAGTGCTGTGATAAAAGCAACTAAATTATTTTGATTTGGTTTACATATTTGGGGTTGCTTTTGATGTTGGGGGTGTAATGGAAATAACCAAAGGTCCATAGAACGAATAATTTCATCATATTTGCCAAGTCTGATTTATGTTTGTCCGGCCACAGTATGGATCGGGCCGTTGGTTGTTTCCCGATAAACTTTGCGTTGCAAAATAATCATCTCTTCTTTTGGTTTTCTGAATTTTCCTTGTATTAAATGCAGAATTTTTTGTAAAGATTGAATAAAAAACGCCCCGATAAACCCACGGGGCGTTTTATAATTGCTGATTTTAATTAAAGTTTTTCTGCCTCTTTATTTATACTGTCTTCTCGTTCTTCAAGTTCACCACAGCAAGCCCGCTTCGCCTCATCAGTTTCGCAATACTTTGGATCCTTACATAGTAAGCAGTCACATGTGTTCAAACCTAGCGAGCATTCGTCATCGCATGCACTACCACCGCCACCACTGCTACTGCTATCGCTACTACTGCTATCGTTGCCGGCAATGGTATCACAGTGCCATTCACATCCACTAACACCCTTACAGGGGTCTTCTTCGAAGCATGTTGTTTCGCTACCGTTTGTACATTTGATTGGATATGTTGTCCTGTCATCACATGGATCAGACTCTTCTTCAGAATTCATGTCATCCTCTATAAGATCACCCAGATTAAACCCATTCTCTGTACAGGTTATGGCGCCAGTAGTGAGATTGGTAGTTTCTGTATATCCCTCCTCACAGGAGGTAATTTTGTAATATCTTTTAAAATAGGCAATGCCTCCTGATTCGGAAGTTTGATAACAGATATCACAAATAGCGCCAGTCGGGCAGGATTCTAAAGTATAATCAGAACAGTCTTCTACTGTTTCAGATGTTTCAGATTGAGTAACACACCTTTTGTAGGAAGTATCAAAGGGGCAATAGAGATAATGCTCGCAGTTGTCGACATCGGAAGTTGAGTAACCTAAAGTTTCACAATCTCCTGCGGCGGTAGTGTTGCTAGCGCAAGAGGAAGTACCGCCGTAGTCGTTGACACAAGTCAGAGCCAAAGCAGAAGAAGTGGATAAAAGCGTTAAAACGCCAAAGAAAGAAAATTTAATAAACATAATATAAACTCCTAAATAACGAACGAAGAATAGAAACGGAAGGTCCTGCCGCGGAGCTTTCTGGGAGACGATATAATATATAGGCATGTGAGGAAGAAACGCCTTGAGGAAGCAGGCGGCAGGAAGAAAAAGGGTATAAATTAACAAACAAGCCATAAAACAACCTCCGTAAAGGGCTTATACGATTTATTATAAACCGTTTTTTTTTTTTGCAACTTTAAAGTTTTAAGGAAACGTCTCTTGGAGAGGCAAGTTTTTTTATTTACAATGAAATAAGGCAGAAAACCGACGCTTTTATGAATAAATATACCGCTGGCAGGATAATTTCTTGATTCGGTAGACATTCTTTTTCCTAAAGATATTTAATGTTTGAACGGAAGGAAGATAACGAGCTGATATTCGCATACGGTGAAGATATATCCTGAAGAATTTAGGTGAGGCTAGGATAAATGCTTAATATCGCTTGCGGTTTTAAGAAAGCGTATTAAAATATGAGTAAATGTATATAGTTATTCCTTGGGGAGAATTTTAATGAATTTGGCAAAAAAAATTAAACGGTGGCAGAAAATCGGGTTGATTTCCTATCAACAGGGACGGGCGATTATTGCTTATGAAAAACGTCATGCCAAGCCTTATTTGTTATACGGATTTATGGCATTGGCACTGGTTTGTATCGGCTTAGGCATTGTTTCCATTATTGCCGCCAATTGGACCGCTATTCCGTCGGTTATTAAACTGATTAGTGATTTTATTTTGCTGGCGGCTGCTGGCGGTGCAACATGGATGTTTTATAATCAGGGAAAGAATCTGTGGTTTGAAAGCCTGAGTATATTATTTGCCATTCTGTTGTTGGCTTCCATCGGGTTGATTGTGCAGGTTTATCAATTACCACTGGATGGCTTGTCGGCTTTTTTGTTGTGGTCGATTTTGGTATTTCCGCTGACATTTTTTTCCCGAAAAATTGTTTTGCCGTTTGTCGTGTTGCTGGTTTTATGGATTTCTTTGTTAGATTATGTTGAGCAAAGCCAGAGTTTGTCTCTGTTTTTGCGTTTGTTTACGGAAAGCTGGCAATATTCTGTAGGGGTTCTGTGGCTTTTTGTATGGTTTTTGCTGTATCAGCTACTGCGTCTGTTCTTTCCGCATTATGTCATGGGATTTGTTAAGGCATTGAGATATTGGCTGGTTTTTGATGTCATTTTAGCAATTTTCTTTATGGATTTTGAAAGAAACTTCTTGGTTACGTCTTTTGTTCCTTATCGCATAGAAGGGGCTTTGGGGGGTTGTTTGGTTCTGATTGCCGCCGCTATGACGATGTTGTCTTTTTATATAGAAAAACTCAGAAAACGGCCAAATTATATTCCCTTTCTGATGCTGATTATATTTTTCGGTAGCTTGTTGCCGTTATCTTTTCTGTTATCATTCGCCTTATTGGCCTTAACAGGCATTTATGCTTATCATAACCGTTCCCGCCGCCTGCTTAATGTGGTTTTTGCCTTGGCGGCATTGCGGATTTTTCTGATATATATGGATTTTTGGGGAGGTTTGATGCAAACTGGTATCGGTCTGATAGTTTCTGGTTTTCTGCTGTTGGGGTTAATGTTGATTGCCGCCAGACTGACACAGCGTTTACAGGAAAAGAAATTGCGATGAACAAGAAATATATTTTAGGAGTATTTCTGCTTTTTCCGATGGTTTTTCTTGTTTTATAGCTACTCAGAACTGAATATGCATTTCATGCCGAACAGGCTGTGGTGGTTCGTATGTGCGGTTATGATCCACGGGATTTGATTGCTGGACATTACTTAAATCTACAGCCGGATTGGAATTTGACCGATTGCTCGCAGTTTAACAGAAAGCGTTGTCCAGTTGAGCTTTTTAATTATACATATCGTTATTATCTTCCGGAAGAAGATATCCAAGAGATTGATTTGCTTTTAACTCAGGATGATTTAAAAACGGAAGTTGTCTTTGTTTATAAAGAAGGAGCCAAACCACGAGTTGAAGAGCTGCTGATAGAAGAAAAACCTTGGCGGGAATGGCTCAGGCAATCCGCAAAATAGCCTGTTGTTCATTGTATTCCAGCGTAATTTTGACCGGAGAGGTTTCCAATATTTTTAACATATAAAGTAATGGAGCGAATTGGGCGGGATTTTCCGATGGATATTTCCCAGAAAGGCATTGTTTAAAAGTTTGCAACTTACTGGCAGATAAAGGGGCGGGAGATTTGGCCTCAATGCTCAGCCCCTGAGAGGTTTCTTTTATATCAAGTATGCCACCACGGATAAAGACATCCGCCAATGACATGATACTCAGCAATACAATTTTATAAAGTGCTGGTGTATTGATGTTGATTTTTAAGCTAATCGGCGTTTGCCGGCTACCGATGGTTGATATATAATCAGTGGCAATCTGTTGTACTTCGTTTGTGTTTTTAGGCGCGGTGTTGTTTAATCCGAAAGCTAGGCGGAAAAATTTTAAGCGTGCGGTCAGCGTCTGCGAACTAATTTCCAGGATGGGTTTGATGTCATCGATTTCTGCTGGGTCGTCATTTATAATTTCCACAGCGTTGGCTACGGCTCCGATATTGCCGATCAGGTCATGACTCAACCGAGTGCAGACAATCTCAGTTATTATGCAAGGCGATAAATTATCAGACATGTGATATTCCTAAAATGTATATAAATCCGTGTTCATAAAGCGTTGGTCCTCGCGAGACATGCGCGTGTAATCCAACTCTCTTAACATATTATCTTCCAAAACCAAAAATCCCGTGGCGGCACGCATATAAGGCTTGTTTCCGCCTAATCCCCATGTAACATCCCGGGTATCATCTGGAACACCGTATTTTTGATTGATTTTTTTCCAGAAATCAAAAACTTTGATATTGCGCAGATACAGAGCTTTCGGACTGTTGCCGGTATTGTTAGCGGCTTCGGAACGATAGGTTATTTTGTAGATTTTATTATTTGTAAAATTGCTGGTTAAAAATATGTGTATGGTTTCTTGAGTGTCGTATTTGTTAAACTGGGCTTGGGAAATAAATTGATAATTTTCTTTTCCGGCCAGGCGGATAACGCAGTTTTCTAGGCGCTCGTAACCGATAATGCCCTGATTGCGGCATTTTTCTTCATTGCGCCAGCGAATAAAGTTGGGAATATCCATTTTTTGCATGGTTTTTTTATAGCCACGTTTGCTTAAAGCTTCTTCAGCTTGTTTATAAGACATGCGGAGCATAACGCCTGATATGTCAAAAACCGATACGTTGGAACGGCGGTTTTGTCCCTGGCTTTGTTCAAGCATGTCGGCCAAAGGATTTTTTTTGGATCCTGTGTTTTGAATATTTTCTTTGGCTGAAGAAATGAGTTGCCCAACCCAGCTGGTGCCACTGGTTTGTGGCTGGGTGTTTTGAAATTCATCAGGAGCATTCTGGCGGAGGTTGTCGCTTAACGATTGTCTGACATCAACACTGGGATTCGTTTCTTGAGCAGCCGCTTCGTGAATTTTTTGAGCCTCTGCAGGAGGAATAGGCGCCTCAGTATCTAAGTTGATCGGTTCGCCGAAAGCATCAACGGAATGGTCAAAACTCAGATCTTCTTCATCCATAAAAGGAATTTCTGGAATTCTGCTGACTTCAACATCGCTGTCGGTATTTTGCAGATTAAGCGGCAAAACGACGGTGTCGGCGCTGAAAGAAACCGTTGGCAAAAATAACAAAAATAAAACTAATTTTATCATTATCCATCTCAATATAGTTTTAATCAGTATAATATTATAGACTTAAAAAAAGTTTAATACGGAAAGGATGTTTTTTATTTACATTTACGCTCGGAAACGATAAAACAATCGGTAGGCTGGAATAAAAAGGATGACCGAGATGGAAAAGAAAACGGTTAATGTTATAGGTGCAGGACTGGCTGGCTGCGAGGCTGCTTGGCAACTTGCCGAACGTGGCGTAAAAGTCAGTTTGTACGAGATGAAGCCGCAAAAGTTTTCGCCGGCGCATAAAAGTAAGGATTTCGCGGAACTGGTATGTTCTAATTCTTTGCGTTCCGACGACTGCGAACATAATGCCGTTGGTCTCTTGCATGAAGAAATGCGCCGTGCTGGTTCTCTTATTATGCGCGCGGCTGACAATACAAAAGTTCCAGCCGGTGGTGCTCTGGCTGTTGATCGAGATGCTTTTGCCTCTTATGTAACCGAAAAATTGTGGCAACATCCATGTGTGCAAATTGTTTATCGGGAAATTACGGAACTACCTTCAGCAGAGGAGACGATGACGATTGTCGCAACTGGTCCGCTGACTTCCGAATCTCTAGCTTTATCTATTTTAGAACAGATTGACGGACAAGCACTGTCTTTTTATGACGCAATTGCTCCAGTTGTTTATACCAATAGTGTTGATTTTTCTAAGGCATGGTATCAATCGCGTTATGATAAAGGCAGTGCGCGCGATTATATTAATTGTCCGCTTACCAGAGAAGAGTATTATCGGTTTGTGGATGCGCTTTTAGAAGCTCAGAAAGTTGAATTTCATGATTTTGAAGAACCACAGTATTTTGACGGCTGTTTGCCGATTGAAGTAATGGCGGAACGTGGTCGCGATACGCTGATGTTTGGTCCGATGAAACCGGTTGGGCTGACTAATCCGCACAAGGCGGATAAACCTTATGCTGTTGTGCAACTTCGGCAAGATAACAAGGAAGATACGTTAAGGAATATTGTCGGGTTTCAAACGAAGCTTAAATATGGTGAACAGCAGCGGATTTTCAGAACAATTCCGGGACTTGAAAATGCCGAGTTTGCCAGGTTGGGCGGTATTCATAAAAATACGTTTATTAAAAGTCCGGTGCTTTTGGATAAATTTTTGCGTTTGAGAATACGGCCTAATGTTATGTTTGCCGGACAGATTACCGGTTGTGAGGGATATGTGGAAAGCGCCGCAATCGGTCTTTTGGCTGGATATTTTGCAGCAATGTTGCTGCAGGATAAAGAGCCGCTTCTGCCACCAAAAACGACGGCTTTGGGTTCCATGTTGGCCCATTTGTCAGACACAACCGATATGGAGCATTATCAACCGATGAATATTAATTTCGGACTTTTTCCAGAGCTTCCTTTGCAAATGACAAATAAAGGAAAATTATGCCGGTTGAAAGGGCGGGAACGTAAAGAGGTTTACTGCCGGAGGGCGCTGGCGGATTTGGAAGATTGGGTTAGCGCTTTGAAAAATGAAGATAAAACAGAGGTTGATTGAGAAAAACATTGATTGACTTGCAAAAATTGTTAGTATATGTTTGGTATGGATGGCGCGCTTGAAAACAGGTGCCGAACAATAAAGGAAAACAAATGAGTTCAATCGGAAAATTGGTCAGAAAATCACAGGCAACCCTGTTTTGGAGCGTCAGAGGGTTCCCGAAAGCGCAAAGGGAAGCTATTTATACGCTTTATGCTTTTTGCCGCCATATTGACAATGTGGTGGATGGCAGTTTGCCAGAAAAAGAAAAAAAAGAAGTGCTGAATACCTGGAAACAGGAACTGGAAAATATTTATGATAAAAAAGTTCCGGCGACGGATATCGGGCGACGAATTTATAAAAATTGTATGCGTTTTAAAATTAAAAAAGAAGATTTTTTCGAAATTTTGAACAGTACGTTTTTGGATTTTCCTAAACCGTTGCAGGCACCTGATTTTGATACTTTTTATAAATACTGTCACGGAACGGCTGAAATTCCGGCTTATATTCTGCTTAGCATTATTAACGGTATGCCGGAAGAGCAAAAAAGAAAATTGGCTGGACATTTCGGACGGGCGATGCAGTTTACGAACATGCTTAAAGATATTAAAGAAGATGCGTTGGCCGGACATTTGTATATGCCTGCCGAACTTTTGCAGAAGGCGGGGATTTTTTCGCATGATCCGCAGACTGTCATTACTGATAAAAATCTGATCGCCGTGCGTGAACAACTAGCTAAAATGGTTGCGGCGGATTTTGACGCGGCATTTGCCTTGCTTGATAATGCTGAATCTAGAAAAATGCGTCCTCTTCGCGTTATTTTGCATATCTATCGGTGTTATTTCGATATTATGCAAAATCGTGGATGGGAAATTATGTCGCCTAAACCGCGCATCAGAATCAGTGATAAAATCAAAATTTTGTGGCGATCTGTGTTTGGTCGGTAACATTGTTTAAAACCACAAAAGTTTTTTATTTAGAATAACCTTGTAAAAGTTTATGACGAGGAGAGTACGAGAGGCCTCGCTTTTGCGCCGTTTATTGATTTTCATTCCGCTAAAAGCCACGGCGCTTCAAAGGCAAGATCTGATACCATAATCGGCTCGTCTTTGGAATATAAAAACAGTTGTCTTTTTTTGGTAACAGGTTAGGGTAACACAATTTTTTCATTGAACTTTTAGAATTGGTTATTTATATTAAAAAACAGATTTTTGAGGAGCTTTGAAATGAAAGTAAAATTTCTGATAAATTTTGTATTTGTTTTGAGTGTGTTAATGTCGACTAATGTTTTAGCGCAAGGGGCGGAAGGTGTTGAATCATTTAAGCAGGATCGCAACAGTTGGCGTCGGCAGGAGCAGGAAAAGACAGAAGAAAAAAAGGACATTACTCAGAAAATGCGCGATACTATACCGGTTAATGCTATGCGTAATATTACGGAAGCTGAGCAGGCCTTTTGTTATACAGTTACAGCTCCAGATGCAGATTACAAAGGATATTTGATTGACAGTATGGCGGTTACGGGATTTTGCGGCATGTTAAGTCAGGCGGAAATTCAGTTGTTTATTGATGAATTTTTGAAAAAAGAGGAAAGTGTTTCCAATGTGGTGGCACAATGCATCATCCAGCCAAGGCTGATGTTGCGTTTTATTCGCGGTGTGGATTATACGGATGTGCTGTTTTCATCGCCCTGTTATGCTTTTTCGGTATTTTATGCCGGAAGTATCAATACCTTTAATATTTCACCGGCTTCGGCAGTTGAAAATGCTATTATTGAAGCTTATGAGAAAAGGAAGATGACTTTTGTGTCTCCGGCTTTGCTGGGGCAAATTCTGCCTATCGGTGTGCCACAAAATAGTGAACAGCGGGAATTGGTTCTGGAAAAAGCGCAGCAGGCTCCAGTTCGTAATTGGCAGGTGCCAAAACAGCCAGAAGAAAATAAAGCGACACAGCAAGAACCTAAAGGGTGGAACAAGCTTAAGTACAATTAGGTTTAAATCCTGATTTTTCCAAGTAAAACGCCGGCATAAATTTTTATCCGGCGTTTTGTGTTGCTTTATGGCAAGCCTTACAAATAATATTTTGTCCTGCTGGAATTGCTAGATTGAAATAATTTTTTGTGGATGTGTATGAAACCATCAAAACCAATCCATGTTTTTTTAACCCATACAGGAGAAGGATAGAAGTTATTATGAGGTTTAGGCTTTATGTATCCTTTTAAAAAGCTTATGCATCAGAAAGGCTTGAGTTTTGTTAATGCTTTCAAATAAAAAAAACCTGCCAGAGTGGCAGGGTAAAATTTTATCCATTTATCAGTTTATGTTGAACTGTATCGCCGACTTTGATACCGTATTTATCCACATCGCCAGCATTGATTTCAATCACAGCAGATAGGGATTCCGTGATTTGCGGACGAATCAGATGGGTGGACAAAGGTTCGGCGTTTTTGTAAATCCAGATAATTTTGCCTTCTTGATTAACAAAAACCATATCCAGAGGAATATATGTATCTTTCATCCACATGGCGATTTCATTCTGTCCGTGCAAGACAAACAACATGCCGGAATTTTCTGCCAGAGTTTCACGGTTCATCAGACCTTGAGACATTTCCTCTTTAGTAAGAGCCGTTTCAATCTGATAGGTTATGGAACCATCGGATGTTACAAACACTAGTTCAGTTAGTTTGTCGTCTTTTTTGCCGCAAGCGGTTAACAATAAGATGACGGCGAATAATTTAATACATTTAGATATCATGAACAACCTCCTCAAGAAATAACGGATAAAAACAACTTATTACATTTTCAGAAAATTTGCAACGTAAAAATGTCTCTATAAATAAATAGTTTTTAATTTTGCTTGTTTTATTTAGGGAAATGTTATATTTTGACACAAATCAACATGTTGGCGTTTAAAATTGAAGCGCTTAAATAAAAGAGTTTTGAAAAATGAATGGTCAAAAATCATTAGGTGGAAATTTGTGGGAAAAGACGGAGGCTGATGAACGGCAAACGGAAATGCTGTGTCAGCAGTTTAATCTGCCGTATTTGGTGTCAAGAATTTTGGTTGCGCGTGGCATTACCGCAGACGGGGTTGAAACATTCCTGCATCCGAAATTGCAAAATTTAATGCCGAATCCATCGTGTCTGAAAGATATGGATGTGGCGGCCAGGCGTCTGGCTAAAGCGGTGACCATCGGTGAAAAAATCGGGATTATCGGCGATTATGATGTTGACGGCGCAACATCAAGTTCGGTTTTGCGACAATTTTTAGAATTTTTCGGTTTGCCGGTTTGGGTGCATATTCCCGACCGGGAGGAGGGATACGGACCAAGTTTTCAAGCTTTTGAAGAGTTTTCTGCTCATGATATCAGACTGGTTGTGACAACGGATTGCGGCACAACAGCATTTGAAGTGTTAGATAAAGCTGCGGCTGACGGATTTGAAATTTTAGTGATAGATCATCATGAAACGGAAACGCGTCTTCCGAAAGTTTTGGCGGTAGTAAACCCTAAAAGGCTTGATGAGGAAAATGATTATCCTTATTTGAAATATCTGGCGGCGGTTGGAGTGGTCTATTTGTTGATTGTAGCGGTTAATCGGGAGCTACGTTTGTCTGGATATTACGAAAATCATGCCGCGCCAGATTTGCTTAAACTTCTGGATTTGGTTGCTCTAGGCACGGTTTGCGATGTGGTACCGCTTTTGGGTTTGAACCGGGCTTATGTCAAACAAGGGTTGAAAATTATGTCTTTGCGGCAAAATTTGGGGTTAAAAGCATTGGCTGATGTCGCTGGATTAAATGAGGCGCCGACGGCTTTTCATCTAGGGTATGTTTTAGGTCCGCGCATTAACGCCGGTGGCCGAGTTGGCGATGCCACGGCTGGCAATCGCTTGCTTTGCGTCAAAGATGAACAGACAGCAAAATCATTAGCGGAAGAGCTGAACAAATTTAATCTTGAACGCAAAGATATTGAAGCTTATGTTTTGCTGCAGGCGATTGAACAACTGGAGGGCGAGCCACAGAAATATCCGATTGCGTTTGTGTCAGGGACGGATTGGCATCAGGGCGTCATTGGTATTGTTGCCGGCAAGCTTAAGGAAAGATATAATCTTCCGGCGTTTGTCATGTCAATTGAACATGATGAAGTGAAAGGTTCTGCCCGATCTATTCCGGGGATAGATGTGGGTGCTTTGGTTATGGCGGCTAAAGAAAAGGGGATTTTAACCAAAGGCGGTGGACATACTATGGCGGCCGGATTTTCTCTTAATGAGGAAAATTTGCTGCCATTTAAAGAATTCGCCGGCGAATATGTTAGGGAAAAACTTGGTAATGAAGCTGTTGCGCCGATAATCGGGATTGACGGTGTTGTCAGTCTTTCGGGGGCTAATTTGGATTTGGCGGAAAAGTTCCAAAATATTGAGCCTTTTGGCGCTGGTAATCCTGAACCAAGAATTGTTATTGAAAATGTTAAAATTATTCGGCCGTCGGTTATCGGTAGCGGCCATGTCCGTTGTTATTTGGGATCAGATGGCGACGGCAGTTTGAAGGCGATTGCTTTTCGAGCGGCGGATACGGCTGTTGGTGCGGCAATGTTGCAGGCTAAAGGCGAACGTTTTCATGTTGCTGGACAACTGCGCAAAGATATCTGGCAAGGTAATGCGTCGGTGCAATTTATCATTGAAGATATGATGAAAGCTTCATAAAATTATCCGCGATTTGTCTGTGGCAGAATGAAAGGAAATGGATGATATGCTGAAAAAACAAGAGCAACAAAACGAAAATTGTTCTGGGAGACGGTGTGGCGTTTTTGCCCGTATGTTAAACCACCTGAAGGCTTATCTTTTTACGGGGATTTTGGTAACAGCGCCGGTAACGATAACTTTTTATATGGCTTATAAGTTGATACTGTATATTGATTATCATGTTAACAGTTTAATTCCGCCAAAGTTTCAGTTTGGTCTGTATATGCCGTTTGATGTTCCTGGCGCTGGTGTTTTTATTTTGCTGGCCGGTTTAATTTTTATCGGTATGCTGACAACAGGATATGTGGGGCGGTTTTTCGTGCGGCTGGGAGAAACAATAGTTTCCAAGATGCCTTTTATTTCCAGTGTTTATTCTCTGTTAAAGCAGGTTTTTGAAACTTTTTTTTCCAATCAGAAACAATCTTTTAACCAGGTCGTTTTGTTGGAATATCCGCGCAAAGGCGTATGGGTTATTGGTTTTGTCAGCGCTGAAACCACAGGTAAAACAGCCGAAAAGTTTAAAGAAAAAATGCTTAATGTCTTTGTTCCGACGACGCCGAATCCAACTTCCGGCTTTTTGCTTTTTGTTCCGGAAAAAGATGTTATTCGTTTGGATATGTCAGTAGAAGATGGGTTAAAGTTGGTGATTTCCTGCGGGATTGTGATGCCGACCGCCAAAAAATAAAAGACCTAAACTCAATTATTGACAAATATCCTTTGTGTGTCCGCAATAATCGGACGACTGATATAAAATTGATAAATGCCGATTATTAAAACGGAAAATCCGATAAAAACACATAGGCATCGCTAATCGGAAATCTTTATAACCGATTGAAAATTTTTTAACGGTGTAGAGTGGACGATTCTTGTTTTATTTTCCTTTCCGTCCTAATGTAATGTGCCTTAGAAATTTTTAAATATCCAGAGAACCGTTATTATTTTTATGTTGTGCTTGGAGCAGGCGGTTTTCAGCTTTTAAAACAGGCATTTCGGCAGAAGAACATTTATATTCGGTTTTCTCAAAAATATCGGGACTGACTTTTAACATGTCGGTGATAAAATTTAAATCTTTGCCCATTTTTTCCGCCGCCATCCGGAAACCAATTTGCCAAGGCGTTTCTTCTTGCAGTTCATTTATTAACTGGTTGATTTTTTTATTATCATGGCGGAGTGCCGTAGCGACAATATGCCAGGCTGCCAGCCATTCGTGTGGATAGCGGTAATCTGTTTGGGCGTTGCGACCGTCTTCCAAGCAAATGGAACCTTGGTAATTGCCAAAGCGTTTTAAGGCTTCAAACAGAGGTAAAACGATAAATTCAGCCGCTTCCGAGTTTTTTTGATGGTTTTGAATATTTTGTGAATGCCGTGCTAAAAGCCGCAAAGTTTGTGGCGGGCATTCCAAAGTATGGCAATAAGGTGTGATTGCCCAAACGCAGCCACTTCCATTCCAAATGTTGACGGCATAATTATCATCGCGAACCTCTGGCATATCAATCAGTTTTATTTTGCTGCCGGGTAAATGGTAGTTGCTTATTCCCAGATTTTCGAGTTCTTCACGGGTTTCGCGCATAACATTGTTTATTCTGATAATGTTAATATCGTTTGTCAGCATTACCCGATTATTTTTGATGATGATGTCGTCTTTGACGTTTATGAGTTTGCGACGCTGATTTTCAGACAAAGCGGCAAATTCTTCTTCTGATGTTCTTTCTGCCAAACCTCCCAATGCGCCGATTCCGTCTGGCTTTCTGGTTTTGGCATTAAGGCGGGTGATTAAGCCGACATGGATGTTTTGGATTTGTTCCTTGATGGTTTTTCCATTGCGGATTTTGCCGGATGTCAGCGTAACGTTTGCACCGCTGTTCTTAATAAAATCGCGGTTGTTTTTAATGTTTAGAATCTCTTGCCTTTCCTTTCCTTTGGCTGCATGGCGCAGAGCTTCTAAAACTTCTTGTCTGGAGTTGAATATCATTTTTTTGGGTTTGTTGTTTTTTCCATGGAAAGTATACAACGATTTTTATTTATGTCGAGAAAAAAAACAGCCTGCTTTAAGCAGCGTAGGGGAATTAAGCTGGTTTTATGGATTGGCGGAAATAAAAATATTCAACAATTTTTAAAAGTCCGTATAAAATAACAAAGTTCGTATAAAATAATGTGTAAGTTGAATGAAATGCTGAATTTAAACTGAAACGAATCTGTACTGAATAAAGGGTGTGTTTTTTAGTTTGAAGAATGTTTTTTCTTTACAACAAAACCCTGAAAAATTACAGGGTTTTGTTGTAAACGGATAATTAAAACCTACTGATTATATTGAAAAGGGTCTTCTTTTTCTTTGCCTTGATATACATCGGCGGCTTCATCAAAACGTTCGTTTAAGCGATCTTTGAGTTTACTGGCGCTGCTTTCGGTATCTGATATTTGTTTGCTGATTTCGCTTGAAGCATCGGTTGTATAACTTTTAATCCAGTTCCATTGATTTTCTGGTGTTATGCCATAACCGAACCAGACAATTAAAACTACAATGGCGATTAGGCCGATTAGATAAATTAAAGCTTTCATTTTAAAATCCTTTATAAAAAATAATGCCAATATAAGTATTGTATCAGCAATAATTTAATAAGTCTTTAATTAGGCAAAGATATTTTCCGGAGTATAGTCGCCGTATTTAAAGTTATTGCCATCGATGAAACGGTAATCCTTATCAAGAGATGCTATTTTACGCATATCCTCATCATCCAGAATAATGTTAACGGAAGCTATGTTTTCCTGCAGGCGTTGCTCATGGATAGATTTGGGAATAACGATAACGCCGCGCTGCATTTGCCAGGCAAGAATGATTTGCGCCGGCGTAGCGTTTAGCTTTTTGGCAAGGCCGACAATAATAGTATCTTCCAGCAGACACGGCTCATTTTCATGTTTTAAACGAGCGGCGCGGTCGCCGGAACCAAGCGGCGAGTAAGCGGTTAATGCAATTTGGTTCTTTTGGCAAAAGCTTAGAAGCGTGTTCTGCTGCAAATAGGGATGGCATTCTACCTGATTGACGGCTGGCATGACTTCTCCTTTGTCAAGCAACAGTTGCAGATTTTTTGGGCCGAAATTTGAGGTGCCTATAGCTTTTACAAGTCTGGCATGATAAGCTTTTTCCATCTCGAACCAGGTGGTTTCGAGTGGTATGTCGTTTAGAGAAATCATTTCGGTATCGCTAAAAGGAACGCCGGTGCCTTTTTGCTGAGCTATCGGCCAATGCATTAACCATAAGTCAAGATAGTCAAGACCGAGTTCTTTTAAAGTTTTTTCCAAAGCGGGAAGAACGTCATCGGGAGCGTGCGAGTCATTCCATAATTTTGATGTGATAAATAGATCCTCACGTTTTAAGTTGTCTTCTTTAAAAGCATCATGCAAAGCCTGGCCGATTTCTGTCTGATTGCCGTAAGCCGAAGCACAATCAAAATGGGTGTATCCGAGTTTTAGAGCCCAGCGAATAGCTTGATAAACTTTTCCTGGTTCTGATTTCCAAGTTCCGAGGCCGATAAAGGGTATTTCCCCTCCGCTGTTTAATTGCGCATATTTCATATCTTTACTCCTTAAAATCTATTTTCATAATATGTTGATGATATGTATATATTATACTTTTAGATTAGATTAAAGATCCCTAAAATATAAATCCACATTGAATATACATACCCTAGATGCGTTATTGTGTTAATATTTATTTTTTTGTGTTTGCATAAAAAATCGAATCGGATTAACTTATTACTGTATATCTTTAAGATGTAGAAAAATAGTGGTAAATTTTATTTTTTATAAGGACGTTTATAATGAAGAAGACGTTATTGTTAGCAGGCGTTGCTGGTTTATTTGCCTACAATGCCAACGCTGTGGAATTCACACCTTATGCTGGTGTTGATTACACATACTCTTTTGTTGACCATGATTCGTCAATGGATGGCATTATGGCAGGTCAAGCACATTCAGGCACGATTGCTCTTGGAACAAAAATTTCGCCCTATGCTGGCGTTGAAGCTTTTTATCAATTGTCTAAAAAAGAACACAAAGCTGATTATCGTTCCCAGATTCAGGCTTATGGTTTAGATATTCAGGGTTATCTGCCGCTGGGATGTTATGGCGAATATGAAATTATCGGTTCCGTTGGTGCCGGTTGGTATGATGCTAAATATAACAAAGATAATGATAGCGGTTGGGGTTATCGTTTAGGCGCTGGTTTGCAGTATAACATTACGGATGAGTGGGCTGTCCGCGCTATGTATCGCCATGTTTGGGTTGATAAGAGCGTTCTGGATGACTTAAATGAAATTTCTGTTGGTGTCAGATATCATTTCTAATCCGGATTTGGTTTTTGTTTACAAAAAATCCGTCTTTCGGGACGGATTTTTTTATGGTGCGTTTTACGAAAAAAATAAATTTACAGAGTATATCTATTATTTGTTTGGATAAAAATGTTCAGTTAGAGTATCTAAAAATTTTTGAATATTTTTGTTCGGTGTACGCGGATAAAACAGGCCATAAGGCGTGGTATACGGCCAATTAACCGGAAGCATCCAGAGAAGGGTGCACGTTCTGCCAGACATTGTTCCTTTTATGAAAATGATAAGGATGGCAATATGCGGTTTGTCGGCGAAAACGCTATCGGCTATGTTGCCACAGGTGAAAAAATGAGGTTAACTTCGGTAGTTTTTTGAGGTTTTTGTTGATGGAAAAGTTGTGAAGGTTACAAAAAAATCCGAGGAAAAACAGAAGTAGAATCCGAATAGCTGTTGGCGCGTTAATATTGTTAGTGGCTATGATGCGGAAGTCACTTTTAATAATGGCAGTAGTGAAAATCAAAAAATTATTTTTACGCAGAATCCGATAATGAAGCAAAAGTCACCGTCGAAAATATTTCAGGAAACACTAAATCTGCCAGTATTTTTGAATGGTAAATTGAGGTGCTAGTCGAGGGAAAATCTGTGTTGACTTATACGATTGAAGTGTCGTCGCAAGAACAAATCTGCGACTGAAGGCAGTAATCAGCTTTGGAAAAAACTCGGTTTAAAACCGAGTTTTTTTGTCTTGGTAATAAAAAACACTCCTGTGAAAAGGAGTGTTTTTTATTATAAGATTTGTTCTTATATTATTTTTTGCTGCTTACTTTAGATGTGCTTTTAGTAGCTGTTTTCTTGGAAGAAGAGCTAGAAGAGCATGATTTTTTGCAAGCAGATTTTTTGCAAGATGGTTTTGAACAAGAAGAAAGTTGTTCTACAGCCATAGACCAGAATTTTTCATCTTGTCCAGACGGGCAGCCAGCATTTTGCCATAAATAATAAGCTGCTTCCTTGATATAATTTTCATTCATAGTGATACTCCAATAATAGGTTCTAAACATTGATTAATATATATGCAAAAAAATTATCAGTCAATATTAAATACATACAAAATGTATAGTTATTTTCTTGCATTTAAATTGAGATGCCTTTATAGATATAAGTTAAGTGTTAAATAATGTATTATTTTGACTATATAACATCAGGAGGTTTAATGGAAAATCTATTATCTAAAGAAGAAATGAATGCGGTAATTGATGGCGATCATGGCAATGTTTTTGCGGTTTTGGGAATCCATCGTGATAAGGGTAGCAAGAATGTGTTTATCCGCACTTACCAACCTCATGCCAGAGCCGTGGAACTTTTGGATGAAAATAATAATTCTTTAGGTATGATGACCTGTCTTGATGAGCGGGGGTTTTATCAAATCAATTTTGGCCCGCTGGATTATTTCAAATATCGTTTTCGAATCACAAATGATTCGGGAAATGTTTACGTTAAGGAAGACACTTATCGTTTTCAGCCGACTTTGGGCGATATAGACATTTATCTTTTTGCCGAAGGGAATCACCATGATATCTATAAAAAACTTGGCGCGCATGTCATGGAAATGGATGGCGTTAAAGGTGTCGGTTTTGCCGTGTGGGCGCCGAATGCCAAACGCGTTTCCGTAGTGGGAAATTTTAATGCCTGGGACGGTCGAGTTGATGTGATGCGCAAACATCCGACCTGTGGTATTTGGGATATCTTTATTCCGGGAATCGGTGAAGGCGAGGTTTATAAATATGAAGTGAAAACTCAGCAGAATTATATTTTGTGTAAATCTGATCCGGTAGCTTTTTATGCTGAAAAACGTCCGAAAACAGCTTCCATTGTCTATGATTTAAATCATTATAATTGGAATGACAGAGAGTGGATGGTATATCGGGAATCTTATAACAGTTTTGATAAACCGATGTCTATTTATGAAGTTCATTTGGGTTCATGGCGGCGTAAAGGCGAGCATGGTGAAGAGTATTTGACGTATCGCGAATTTGCCGATTATTTGGTGCCGTATGTCGTAAATATGGGATTCACGCATGTAGAGTTTTTACCTTTGTGTGAACATCCGCTGGATGCATCGTGGGGATACCAAGTTACGGGATTGTTTGCACCTACATCGCGTTTTGGTACGCCAGATGATTTCCGTTATATGATTGATAGATTTCATCAGGCAAATATCGGTGTCATCATGGATTGGGTTCCGGCGCATTTTCCAAAGGATGGGCACGGACTGGTAGAATTTGACGGAACGCATTTGTATGAACATGCTGACCCGCGCAAAGGTGAACATAAGGATTGGGGCACTAAAATTTATAATTACGGACGTACGGAAGTTTGTAATATTTTGTGTGCCAGCGCCTTGTATTGGATGAAAGAATATCATATCGACGGTTTGCGAGTTGATGCGGTGGCTTCCATGCTGTATTTGGATTATTCCCGAGAGCCGGGTGAGTGGATACCGAATCAATATGGCGGCAATGAAAATCTGGAGGCTATTTCGTTTTTAAGAAAAATGAATGAATTGGTATACGGGGAAAATCATGGCGTACTGACCTGTGCCGAAGAATCGACGGCATGGCCGATGGTGTCCCGACCGACTTCCATGGGTGGCTTGGGTTTCGGCTATAAATGGAATATGGGCTGGATGAATGATACGCTACGTTATATCAGTCATGAGCCAGTGCACCGCAAATATCATCATGGGCTTTTGACTTTTGGACTTTTATATGCCTTTAATGAAAATTTCATTCTGCCGATTTCGCATGATGAGGTTGTGCACGGTAAAGGGTCAATGTTGGGTAAAATGCCGGGCGACGAATGGCAAAAATTTGCAAATTTGCGCGCTTATTATGGCTTTATGTGGACGCATCCAGGTAAAAATCTTTTATTTATGGGTTGTGAGTTTGGGCAGGATTGGGAATGGAATTCCAGTGAGAGTTTGCGTTGGCATTTACTTCAGTATCCGATGTATAAAGGCATGCAGAATTGTGTGCGGGATTTGAACTTAATGTATAAGGGTAATGCACCGTTATATGAAATAGATTTTGATTATCGCGGGTTTGAATGGATTGATCATGCCGATTGTGACGATAGCGTTATTTCTTATATCCGCCGCGGTCATAACCCGGATGATTATCTGATTATAATCTGTAATTTTACGCCGGTTGTGCGCCATAATTTCCGGGTGGGTGTCAATGAAGCTTGCCGTTATCAGGAAATTTTTAACAGTGATGATAAAAACTATTGGGGAAGCGGTGTTAAAAACGAAGGTCTGCTTGAGACGCAATGGATAGGATGGAATATGAAACCTTATTCAATTGAAGTTGTTTTGCCGCCGTTGTCAACCATTGTTATTAAACCAATCAGATAAAATAGAAAAAAATTAATCTTTTTGTGTTACATATATTATTCTAAAAAGTTTATAGATAAAAGGAGATTGAATGCAGTCAGTTAAAATCCGCCCAGGAAAGACTTATCCGCTGGGTGCCACTTATGACGGTAATGGGGTTAATTTTGCTTTGTTTTCGGCTAATGCCGAAAAAGTGGAACTGTGTTTGTTTGATAAGAGTGGCGTTACCGAACAGTTGCGGATTGCAATTATGGAAAACGACCATGGTATATGGCATACTTATGTTCAGGGACTAGAGCCCGGACAGTTGTATGGTTACCGGGTATACGGGCCTTATGAGCCTTTGAGCGGCAAAAGGTTTAATCATCATAAACTGCTGCTGGATCCTTACGCTAAACAATTGGCGGGAAAATTAATCTGGCATAAGGCGATTTTTGGTTATGATTTGGATAGTCCAGAAAAAGATTTATCTTTTTCGGAACTTGATAGTGCGCCCTATGTTCCCAAGGCCGTAGTGGTTGATGATGAGGGGTTTGATTGGGAGGACGATGAACATCCGCGACGTTCTTTCTGCGAAAGCGTTATTTATGAAACGCACCCTAAAGGATATACATTGCTACATCCACGGGTTGAAGATAAATGCCGTGGCAAATTTTCGGGATTAGCTTCCAAAAGTATTGTCAATTATTTGAAATGGCTAGGAATAACGGCGGTTGAACTTTTGCCCTCTCAGGCTTTTTTCAGAGAAAAAATCGGTAAGGACAGACTTAATTACTGGGGGTATGAAACGCTGGCCTTTTTTGCGCCGGAACCGGCATATTTGGTTAATGGCGATATTAATGAGTTTAAGGCTATGGTTAAGACCTTGCACAGCCATGGACTGGAGGTTATTATGGATGTGGTTTATAACCATACTGGTGAAGGAAATCAGCTTGGGCCGACACTTTGTTATCGCGGGATTGATAATGAGAGTTATTATACGTTGGATAAAAATAATAAGCGTTTTTATTATGACAGCACAGGTTGCGGAGCGTCGTTTAACCTGCAGAATCCGAATGTTTTGACGCTGGTGATGGACTCTTTGAGATATTGGGTTGAAAAAATGCATGTTGACGGTTTTCGTTTGGATTTAGCCTCAAGCCTGAGCCGAGTAGACACTGTTTTTAATAATCATAGCGGTTTTTTAATGGCCGCCCGCCAAGATGAAGTGTTAAGACAGGTTAAAATGATTGCCGAGCCTTGGGATATCGGCGTTGGTGGGTATCAGATCGGCGCTTATCCGCCGGGATGGGCTGAATGGAATGATCGTTTTCGCGATATCGTTAGGCGCTTTTGGCGTGGCGATGAACGCCAAGTGAGCGAATTTGCCAGCCGAATTGCCGGATCAAGTGATATTTTTGGTCACAATAATCGAAACTTGTGGAGTAGCGTTAATTTTATTACGTCGCATGATGGTTTTTGTTTAAGTGATTTGGTTGCGTATAACCAGAAACATAATGAAGTTAATGGTGAGAACAATCGTGATGGGAGCGATGCCAACTGGAGCTGGAATTCCGGCCTTGAAGGGTTGACGGAAGATTCTAATGTTAATCAAAATAGACAACGCCGGGCAAGAGCCTTGATGGCAACCCTGTTGCTTTCATTCGGAACGCCACTGATATTTGCTGGTGATGAATTTGTTAATACGCAGTTTGGCAACAACAATCCATATTGTCAGGATAATGTTATTACTTGGATTGTGTGGGAAGCTATTACGATGGCTGATCGGAATTTTGCCCGTTATGTTCATAATTTGATTAAATTACGCCGGCGATTAAATGTTTTTAAAAATGAGTATTTTTTTACCGGAAAATCTTTTAATAAAAGAGGGTTTAAAGATTTGGCATGGTATACGGAACGAGGAACCGAATTTACGGATGACGACTGGCATACCGACGGACGCCGGTCTTTGGCATATATAGCGTACGTTCCAGGTCGGCTGCTGATGACAATATTTAATGCCGAAAACCGAGATGTTTCCTGGCAACTTCCGCTTTTAAAAAGAACAAAAAAATGGAAATTCGTTTTGGATACATCTGGAAAAATCGAGCAAGATTTGGCCCTGGAGCCGGGAAAAACAATTATGGTGCCGGCATGGTCGGTGGTGGTAATTGAAATTAATGTTTAATTTTGCTGCAGTTGCTGCGTATATGGAGGTGGCTTATGGAAGAAAAATTATGTTTGTTGGCAGATAAACTTGGCATAGCCAGACAGTTTTCAGATGGCGGCATCAGCAAGAAGTCTTATGAAGTCAGCGAAGATGTTATTAAGTTTTTCTGTGCGCAATACGGGTATAATGTCAAAACGCAAGAAGATATTGCAGCATCCTTGCAAAGGGCAGAACTTTTATCTTGGAAAAAGACGCTTGAAAATATCATTATTTTGCGTTGTAACGATTTAAAATTTTCGGCAATTTTAGATAGAAAACAACTTGATAAACCGATTAATATACAGATATTTCCGCGAGATGTTGCGGATATAAATGCCAAAGCGCAGGATGTTGCGTTTGTGATGAATGTGAGTGATGAGAGCCGAACGACCGGTAGCCGGGAGCGGGTTAAAGTATGGTTTAATTTGCAAGATAAACCAGTGTACGGATATTATGATATGGTTTTGGAGTGTGGTGAAGAAAAGTATTTGACGATTTTAGCTATTGCGCCAGAAAAATGCTATACGACGCCTGAGATTGAAAGCGCAAAACTCTGGGGTTGTAGCCTGCAGCTTTATTCACTGAGGAGCGACCGCAATTGGGGTGTGGGCGACTTTACCGATTTAGCAGATTTTGCAACGCTTTGCGCCCAAAACGGCGCTGATGTTATCGGTTTAAATCCTCTTAATGTTCTATTCCATGACTGTCCTGAAAATGCCAGTCCGTATTCTTCAATCAGTCGTCTGTTTTTAAATCCGATTTATATTGATGTGGAAAAAGTGCCGGGGTTTCAAGCAGTTAAAAATGATCTTCTGTTTCAGGAAATTGATGATGCCCGGCGGGGAGATCTGATTGATTATACCAAAGTTTATAATCTTAAGATAAAAGTCCTGCGCCAATTATTTGCCAAGATGAAAAATGATAAGGATTATTTTCGGGAATTTACAATTTTTGAACAAGAGAAGGGATATGATTTGGAAATGCTGGCGACATATCAGGCTATTTATCACCAGCAGTTTAAAACAGCAACAGGCGGGTGGCAGGCTTGGGATAAAACGCTGCAGAATCCGCAGTCTTTGGGAGTTGCTGAATTTAAAAAACAAAATTGCGAACTTATTGATTTTTTTAAATTTTTACAATTTGAAGCCGATCGCCAGTTAAAATTTGTTTATGAAAAAATTCAAGAGCTTGGATTAAAAGTCGGTTTATACCGCGATTTGCCGGTCGGTGTCTGTAAAGACAGTGCTGAATTATGGATGGACCGGTATGTTTTTATTGATAAAGCAGGTGCCGGCGCCCCGCCGGATGCTTTTTTCCCGCAAGGACAGAAATGGTGTTTGGGCGCCTTTAATCCATATGAATTGAAAAATCGCGCTTATGAGCCTTATCTGAAAATTTTACGCGCTAATATGGCTTATGCCGGTGCTTTGCGGATTGACCACGTTATGGGGATGATGCGCCTGTTCGTAATACCTGATAATAAGGATGAAGGTACATATATTTACTATAATTTTGACGATATGCTCAATCTTTTGACACTGGAAAGCTATTTACATAAATGTGTGATTGTCGGAGAAAGTATAGGTAATGTACCAGAGGGCTTTTTGGATAAAATCCAAGAACGGCAGATTTATTCTATTAGCGTGTTGTGGTCAGAACGCTGGAATAGTGGTTGCGGTGATTTTAAAATGCCTCAAGACTACCCGAAAGATGCTTTTATCTCTATTGGCACGCACGATATGCCGCCTTTGAAGATGTGGTGGTTTGGATATGATATTGAGTTGAAACATTCTTTGAATATGCTTAATGATGAAGAACGGTTAAGCGCATATAAAACCAGAGAACGTGATCGTTATTTGTTGTTGTCAGCACTTGATATCGGACATTTTTGGCCGGAAGATCGGCTACGCCGCGGTAATTATTTGTATGGTGAAGGGTATCCAGAAGGGATTGAGGAAGCAGTGCATAATCTAGCAGTTCAGGCGCCAAGTAAAGTAGTTATGGTGCAGCTTGAAGATATCTTCGGCGTTGCAGAGCAACAAAATCTGCCCGGAACGGATATAGATAAGTATCCGAATTGGCGGAGACGCTTGCCGGTCAAACTTGAAGATATAAAATATAGGGAAGAATTTATCCGAAATGTCGCAGCGCTTAAGCGTGTGCGTTGTAAATAAAGGAGAAGAGCAGAAAAAATGACTAGAGGATTGCGTAAAAAAATAAAAGTTGTTTTTGGGGTATTGCTTGTTCTGATTGCAAGTTATGTCGTATTTAGAACTTTGGAAAGCCATAAAATCAATCAATGCCTGAACAATGCCATGGTATGGGATTATGATGAGAATCGCTGTCGGAATGATTGTTTGAAATGGGGCGAAAATTTTGGCTGTATTCAACTAACAACTAAAGAAATTGAACAGATTGACAACTGTCGTTATAAAACAGATTGCATAACTGATGAGATGGTGCGTACGATCTGTCTACGCAACGATAAAGCTTATGATGAAGGCAGCCGTAATTGTAAATATGATTTTAAGCTGGAATTATGTGGCAAGCTTACGGGAATATGGACATATCCATCAGTTTGTGAAAAATAGAAACTAGTTATTTTTGCCGAAAATGATTGATGATGCCGTAAAGAGTATTTAACTCCTGTTCGGTCATTTGGCCGCGCGTAAAAATGTTATGTAGATTACGCAATAAGGTTGGGCGTTTATCTTCATCTTGCAGATTTTTGAAGTCTTTTAGAGAATCTTCCAAAAATTCCAGGAATCTGAAAACGTGTTCTTTGGCTGCCGGATGGGTTGTGTTGGTGATAAATTGTTCGGCGGGAATACTAACTTGGGTTTTGTACCACTCATAACCGATAAGCAAAACCGCTTGTGATAAATTTAGAGAACAATGCTGCGGATTCAGCGGAATTTCGATAATGGCATCGGCTAAGGATACATCATCATTTTCAAGTCCTGTTCTCTCTGGGCCAAATAAAATACCGCAGCGATTGCCAGATTTTAGCATATGGTTAAGTGGCTCCATAGCTTTTTCAGCCGTATAGACGGTTTTTATCTGGTTGCGGCGGCGGGCTGTCGTGGCATAAACTACATTCAAGTCAGCTACCGCCTCAGCCGTTGAATTGTATGTTTCAGCATCTTGTAGAATTTTATCAGCGCCGGAAGAGGCGGCCAATGCTTTTTTTGAAAGATGATTTTCCCTCGGTTTGACCAGCCGCAGGTTATATAAAGCACAATTCAGCATAGCACGGGCGGCCATGCCGATATTTTCAGCCATTTGCGGATGAACCAAAATGATTACTGGACAAAGCGTCTGTTGTAATACCATTTTAATCTGTTCCTAAAATATCCATGGTATTGAACAATAAATTATTAAAGTCAAGTCCGGTATAATTTTCCATAATATTATACACGTTTGAGAACATCAGACTTAAAGGATCGTCTCCGGCACTGGAAGTAACATCTTGCAGGCTTTGCTGCAAAGTTTCTTTGTAGTCGGACGGCATATCTTTAATTTTCTGGTCATAAGAAGTAGGAATGTTATACCCCATATTTCTTAAATGTTCGAGCATAACGATCATGTTGTGTCGATTGACTTCAGGGGCGATCATCTCCTGTCCCATGGCTGTGGTATAGGTAGTGGCTTCGCCGATATAATTTAATTTTCCGTGCTGGCCGCTGCCACGCCAAGTGCGAATACTGCTACGGTCACGAGCACGCGCCCAAGGATCGACTGGTAGAATTTCACCACCGGTCGGACCATCGGCATAAATAGGCGAATCGGTGATATCTCCGCCAGTTCCATTTCCTACGTCATCACCGAAATAACCATCATTTGGGGAAGGTGGTTGCGGTATCCATGGATTAGCTGGCAGTTGGGCACGGGCGGTTGCTGTGAGTAAACACAATGCTATGGCGGCAGGTAATACAGATGAAAATTTAATCATATCTTTCTCCTTTGCGCGACTGCTTTTCAAGATATTTTTATTCTAACATAAAAAATATTAAAATAATAGTTACAATATTATTGCATTTTATTTTGCGTTTTTAATTTGTCTATTTCTTTCTGCAGTTGTTTGATTTGAATTTGCAGCTTTTTTATATCTTCATCTATCGGATCAGGGGTATCTTTACCAATGGCATAAGCGCAAAATTTTTTATCTGTATTTTGATTTTTTTCCGTTGTATGAGCTGGAACACCGACAACCGTCTGGTTTGCTGCGATATTTTTAACGACAACGGCATTGGAACCGATTTTAACATTGTTGCCAATTTTGATGGGACCCAGAACCTGGGCGCCGGAGCCGATAATGACATTGTTGCCGATGGTAGGATGGCGCTTGTCTATTTTTTTTCCGTTTTTATCAAAAACCGTTGTGCCACCTAAAGTAACGTCATGATATAAAGTCACGTTACTGCCGATTTGTGTGGTTTCGCCAATCACGACGCCCATGCCGTGGTCAATGAAAAAGCCTTTGCCGATTTTTGCACCTGGATGAATCTCAATGCCGGTCAAAAACCGAGTTGCCTGAGAGAAAAAACGCGCTGTTAACTTCCAGTTTTTTTGCCATAACCAATGGTTGAGGCGATATAGGGCAATTGCATGAAAACCCGAGGAAAAAAGCAGCGCTTGCGCTCTGGATGAGGTTGCTGGATCGCGGTCAATGACAGAATCCAAATCTTCTAAAATTATAGACTTGTTTTTTCTTTTCATTTTTTGTATATTCCTTAGAAAAATTAACATTTTATTATAAATGTTATGATAATTTAACTTAAAAAAAGTAAATTAATGATAAAAAAGAGAATTATATATGGTTGAAGTTTTGTTTAACGGTCATGCTGGCCGCCTGGAAGGGCGCTGTCATAAAAGTGAACGCCCTGATGCTCCGGTTGCCCTGATTTTGCATCCACATCCGCAATATGGCGGAACAATGAATAATAAAGTTGTATATAGTTTGTTCAGCTGTTTTAAAGATTTGGGCTTTTCGGTACTGCGTTTTAATTTTAGAGGAGTAGGGCGTTCGCAGGGCATGTTTGAAGACGGTCCGGGTGAACTTTCAGATGCAACAATTGCTCTAGATTGGCTACAGAATCAGAATCCTGATGCGCGGCAATGTTGGATTGCTGGCTATTCTTTTGGAGCGTGGATTGCCTTGCAACTTTTAATGCGCCGTCCGGATATTAATAATTTTGTTGCTGTTTCGCCGCCAGCAAATGAAAAAGATTTTTCTTTTCTGGCACCGTGTCCGACTTCTGGTTTAATCATTCAGGGCGGCGCTGATGAAATTGTTAATCCGCAACAGGTGGCGACATTGGCCAGACGTCTAAATATGCAGCGCAGCGTATCGGTTGATTTTGCTATGATTGAGTCTGGCGATCATATGTATAACAATCATTTGATCGATTTGTACAAAGTGGTAGGAAATTATGTGTTAGATGTCTTAAGCCGTAAAACGCCAGTTAAGAAAAAAAGAGGTCGCCGTCGTAAAACTGAAAACGAAGAAGAAAAAATGCTTCTGGAAACGGATGATGTTTTAACAACGGACGAAACAGAGTTTGATGAAGTTGAAATTTTATAGCTGGCAACGGTGATAATAAAAAATATTAGAGTTTTTTAGAAGCCCTGCAAAATTTTGCGGGGCTTCTAAAGATTTGTGAGATGGTCTGGCGCAGAGATTAAACAGCTTGATTTCGATTGTAATTGTTTACACTGCAATATTCGGCGCAAAAGATGCGATTTGGAGATATGAAAGATTATTCTCTTTTTATGAGTATCGGTATGGTGTTTTGGGGTTGGTTTTGTTTTAATGCCGATACCTATATGGGTGGTTGTGATGTTACCGGAAATGATATGTGAGTGCTATCGACATGATGCTTAATTTTACGCTGTAGGGATTTGTCGGAGTAGAAAGCGTATCGGTTTCTACGGATGTGGTGAAAAATCCGGTTAAAATGTACCGCTATCGCAAACATATAAGCATATTGGTTGTTTGGTTGAGTATCGTACACTGTTTTATGCAGATTTTTTCAATATTAAATGTTGGTATTATGGGTCGGTCCAGCAGAGTAACGATAAGAGTTGAGAACAATCATGTCCTATCCAGAAAGGTTTGGTAATAGTGGTGAGCTGAATGTGGAAGAGAATGTATTTAAAGTGTCTATTTTGGATTTTGAAATAAGAAAGGGCAGGCAGAAATCTATTGTTGTTAATTGTAGCCAAAACCGACCATACGAAATATGGTCGGTTTTACAGGATTTGAATTTTAGTTTATTTTCTTCTTAAAAAAGAAGGAATGTCAAGGTTTTCCAATTCATCATCATTGGAAGAAACCATATCATTCGGTTCTTCGGCAGAAAAATGTGGCATAGCTGGTTCGGAATATTGTTCTTTGCGGTTTTTCCGCGCCCGGGAAATGCCCAAGATTTTATCAATAAAATTCGGTTTATTACCAGGCAATTCGCTAATTTCTTCTTTTTCTTCAGTTCTTTCGGCAAAATGCGTATTATGTTCTGGGAATAATACTGGTTCTTCTTCAATGGTATTAATAGAGGTGCGGCTCATAAAAACATCCTTATCATCTGGCATGATATCTTCCAGACGGTTTTCGTCTTTCAGCTTATGTTCTGTTGAGGCGCTTTTATTAATAATTGCGCTAAAGAGGGCAGAGGCCTGCGGTGCATCCGGAATGGCCTTTGATTTTTCCAACATGTCATAATCTTCAAATTTTGAGAAATCCTCCCGGGCATCTTCATTGAAATTAGTTTCGACGCTGTTTTCTTCATTATTTCCCGGCATAATAACATCAGGCATTTCCGTCGGAAGAGGAGTTTCTGGTTCTTCGGCAGTATCATTATCATCTGCTGGTGTTTTTTCTTCCATTGTTTGGCTATTGGCAGAAAATCTTTCCAGATTGGCGTCAATGTTTTGTTGATTTTGTTCTTGGAGAATATCCTGTTCAATGGCGGGCATATAGCTTGCGTCTATATAGGTGGCCGTATTGCTAAGCTTTTCTTTTTGTCGGCTATTGAGCTGATTGTTAATTCCGGTTACAACAATGGAAACCCGAATTTTTCCAGCCAGTGAATCGTCGTAGCTAGAGCCGAAAATAATGTTGGCATTATCGTCAACTTCCGCTTTGATGATGTTGGCCGCTTCATCAATTTCCATCAGCGTGATATCATTACCGCCGGTGATGTTAATCAAAACGCCTTTGGCGCCTTTCATTGAGCAGTCATCAAGCAGGGGGTTGGAAAGAGCCTGTTCCGCGGCAATGCGGGCACGATCTTCGCCTTCGGCCTCGCCAGTACCCATAATTGCTTTTCCTTTATCTTCCATGATGCTTTTGATGTCGGCAAAATCGAGATTTATCAGACCCGGCATCATCATCAGATCCGTAATGGAACGAACTCCTGAATATAAAACATTATCGGCCATGATAAAAGCGTCGGCAAGTGTGGTGTTTTTATCGGCGATACGGAACAAATTCTGGTTGGGGATAATGATAATACTGTCAACTTCTTCAGTAAATTTGGATACGGCCTCTTCAGCAGTTTCCATTCTTTTTTTGCCTTCAAAATCAAAAGGTTTTGTAACGACACCGACAGTTAAAATGCCTTTTTCTTTTGCAATTTTTGCCACCACTGGTGCAGCGCCGGAACCTGTGCCACCGCCCATTCCAGCCGTGATGAAAACCATGTTTGAACCTTCCAGTTCTTTTTCAATTTCTTCCTTTGCTTCCTCGGCAGCCATTTTGCCAATTTCTGGACGTGCACCGGCGCCTAACCCCTGCGTAATTTCCAAACCGAGCTGGATTTTGCGACTTGCTGAAGAATGTGCCAGAGCTTGGGCATCAGTGTTGGCAACAATGAAATCAACCCCTTCCAGATTTTTAGCAATCATATTGTTGACGGCATTGCCACCTCCACCGCCAACGCCAATAACGGCGATTCTTGGTTTTAAATGGGTGATGGTTGTGTCAGCTACAGCTAAGTTAATGGACATATTCATTATACTCCCAAATTGATTCTTTACTTGCTTATCATGATACCCCTAATAAATTAAGGTTTAGTTACTAAAGCTTATTTAGTTCAATCTTTTATGCAGAAGTTAAGCAGAAGCGCATTAAAAATTTTGTTTAAACCAGGAAAATATTCTATTCAAACCGCCGGTTTCAACGGAAGTCCGTCTGGATAATTTCGGAGGTTTGCGCTCATTATAGTTGAGAGCAAACAACAACATTCCCAAAGATGTGGAGAACGTCGGATTGTAAAGGATTTTCGGTATACTCGGAATGTTGCGCGGAATTCCTAGACGTACTTGCTTGTCCAAAACCAAATTGGCTATATCGCGGATTCCGGGTAGCTGGCTGCTGCCACCGGTCAAAACAATTCGATGGCTGGTAAGGTTCTTTAGACCGTGTTCATTTAATTTATGCGCAATCATTTCAAACATTTCTTCAACCCGCGGGGCAATGATGTTAATTAAGTCAGATTTATGAATTTGGCGGATAGAATTGTCATCTTCTTCGCCAACCGGATAGACATTAATAATCTCTGCCTCATCTTGACTGATAAGAAAAGCGCAACCGTGCCGATTTTTTAAGTCTTCGGCGTGGGCAAATGAGGTTGTTAAACCCCAAGCAATATCATTGGTGATATTGTTGCCACCAACAGGAATGGTCGAAAAATGAATGGGAAATCCGTTTTTGAATGTAGCGATGCTTGTGGTGCCACCGCCAATATCAACAATCGTGGCACCGAGTTCTTTTTCATCTTCAACCAGGCAGGCTAGGCCGGAAGCATAAGCGGAAAAAGCCCTCCCGGCAATTTCCAAATGTGCGTTTTCAATAACGGCGGACAGGTTTTTATAAAGCATTGCTGGATAGAAGCCTAACATGATATCCAGGCTTAAGTTTTCGCCGTAAATATCGCGAGGATCTTTGAGTGGTTCCCCTTTGTCAATGCGGTAGTTTGTCGGCAGACAATGAATAAGCTCGTTATTCGCAAGATTTATTTTTGAATTGTCCTTATTTATTAATTTTTCAATATCAGCATCACTTATCGGCCGGTTTTTGTGCAAAGAAATAGCGGTGCTACGTATAAGGCTTCGGGTTTTTTCTCCGGAAACGTTGACAATGATGCGGTTTATGCGTTCATTAGCCATTTGTTCAGCAGTCTCAACGGCGTTGCACACTGATAATGTTGCCTGATTTATATCGGTGATGATGCCATTTTTTATGCCATGGGAAGCATTGTAGCCGTGCCCGACAATTTCGATTCTTTTATCGCGGCCGATGTGGGCAATTAAACAGCATACTTTAGACGAGCCTATGTCTAAAGTTGCCAGAGAAGAAGACCGGTTAAAAGAATGATTCACTTTGTTCTCCTGTCCAGAAAAATTTTATTTTTCGGGAAGATCCGAATTGTCTACGGTTACACTTATTTTATTATCGTATCGTAAATCTATGATGGTTAATTTACGCTTAAGAAGTCCGTGCCTGGTATTTATTTTTGCAAATTTTTCCCAAGCTTGTTCAATATCTTTTTCCGGAAGTTTGACGGTAATGCCGTTTTCAATGTCATCAAATACGATATCCCAACGCCTCCCTGCATATAAAATAGCGGCTTTTATCCGTTGATGCAGTTCGGAATTTACCGAGGTTATTTTTAATAAATCATTGATTTTTTTCGGCGCATTCCGACCGACGATAATTAAAGCTGGCTTATCTGGCGTGTATGCCACATCAATCAGACTACCGGTTGTATCGACAGGATAAAATTTGTTGCCGTATTGCCATAAAGCAATAATTTCTTTTTCATGAAGACGAATTTGCAGTATGTTAGGGAAAAAGTGGCGACGGATTTCTGCGCTTTTAACCCAGGGAAGTTCTTCTAAAGCGTTTTTAAGTTCACGTAAATCTACCTGCAAAATATTATGGTTTCTGCTCATGTTTATTTTATTTTGCAAATCCTGAAGAGAGGTTTTATCCCGCCCTTGGATTAAAATATCATCTATGGCCCAACCGTGATGTAAGGAAAAAGTATAAAAATCGTTCAGGAGACTTTCGACTTTTTTATTGATAAGATCATCCCTGATGGTAATTAAAATGGCACAGATGGAAGCGATAACTCCCAAGATAAGTATATTTCCCAATATGCGGTAAGGAATTTCGACAGGCAGAAAAATGCGATTCTTTCCCTGAAAGGGTTTTTCGCGTTTCTTTTGGGAGAATTTTTTTAAAAAAAACGATAACATTTTTACTTGTTAATTCCTATTTTTTTGACCTCCCATTCCAAAGTAATGGAAGTGTGTTCTTTTACTTTTTGGACGATTGTGTCGCCTAAAGTTTCAATATCAGCCGCCGTAGCCTTGCCGGTATTGATTAAGAAGTTGCAATGTTTTTCGGAAACTTTGGCTCCGCCGATGTGTAAATTTGCACAGCCTGATTTTTTTATGAGTTCCCAAGCTTTTAACCCTTCCGGATTTTTAAAAGTAGATCCAGCAGTTTTTTCATTATATGGTTGGTGTTTTATACGATATTCTTTTTGTTCTTCCAAAATTTTATTAATATTTTCCCGCGAGCTTTTTTCCGTTTTTAAAGTAATGGAAACGATTATCCAGTCATCGGGAAATAAACTGTTACGATAGGAGAGCTGTAGATCGTCGGGGATGATTTCTTTGACTCCGCCAGTACCGTCTACAATTACGGCACTAACTAAAACATCTTTAAGGCATTTGCCGAAACATCCGGCATTGGTTTTGATTGAACCGCCGATGCATCCCGGAATGGAGCACAAGAATTCTAAGCCACCTATTTCTTCGGTCAATAATGTTTTCTTTAATTCAATGTTTTTTAGTCCGGCAAAACAGGTGATGGAATCTTGGTTGATTTTAATTTGTCGGAAATAGGGGCTGTCAAGTTTGATAACTACTCCCGGAATTCCCCCGTCGCGCACCAATAGGTTTGAGCCGCCACCGATAAGGCAGACGGGAACGTTATAAGGACGCCTTATTAGAAAATGGCATAAATCGTCGAGATCTTCAGGAATGAACATTACTTCCGCCGGACCGCCGACGCCGAACCAAGTATGCTTATTTAAAGGAACATTTTTAAAATATTTTCCGCGAACTTCAGGAAGCATATCTATCAGAGTTTTTTTGAATAAGTTGTCAAACATGTGTTTTTCCTTTCTTTTTTAAAAAGGTCCGTCTTTGTCTTCGGCTGAAGAGTTTTTACGAGTTATGGCTAGAAGCATGCCAATAGTTATCGCTGAAGCGAATAAAGATGATCCGCCGTATGAAATAAAAGGTAAGGTCACTCCTGTGGTCGGCATCAGATGCAGTGATGAAGCCATGTTAGTAATGCTTTGCAACCCTATGGACGCCGCCAAACCAGCAGATGCATACACAATAAACAGGTTATTATCTTTTAAAGATAGTATCAGGGAACGGATAACGATAATGCTGAATAATATAATTAAAATTAAACACAGCCAAATTCCAAATTCCTCGCCGGCAACGGAAAATATAAAATCGGTATGCGCATCTGGCAAATTAAGTTTTACGCTGCCTTCGCCAGGGCCTCGTCCCAAAAGGTTGCCATTGGCAAAAGCTTCCAGAGATTTCCGCACCTGGTAGCCGATATTATCGCCTGAGGCTAAAAACTGTTGAATCCGATTATGGACATGCTCAAAAGTAAAATAAACGCCAATTAAGCCGGCAATGGCGACCAAGCCTAAAACAGCGACCAGGGCTATCGGCAGGCCAGCTAAAAATAATTGAAACCCCCAAATACATGAAACAATAATTGTCATTCCGACATCAGGCTGCAGGAGCAGCATGCCAGCGGTTAAGACAAATAAACTGGCGGAAAGTAGCCCGCCTGGAAAATCTTCAAATTTTTTACTGCCGTCCAATAGCCAGGCTGATACAACCACAAAGGTTGGTTTGATAAATTCGGAAGGCTGTAGAGAAAAGCCGAAAAGCCTTATCCAACGAGAGGCGCCTTTGGTTTCATAACCAGAGAAAAGCGTCAACAACATTAATACCAGTGTGATAACATAACCGATAATTGCAATCCGACGGATTGTTTTAAGGCGCTGGAGGGAGAGGAAAAAGATGATAAATAACGCAATAATGATAAATACAAGCTGACGTTTGATGAAATGATAGTCGCCGAAACCAATCCGTCGAGCAACAGAAGGACTAGCCGAAAAAACCAAAAAAACACCGATGAAAATCAAGACCAGCGTTAAGCTCAAAGTAACCTTATCAACAGTCCACCACCAATTTGCCATGCGGCTACGGCTTAATCTTGAAAATGCAAACACGGTGTTTTTCTCCTTTCCGAAGTTAAATCAGTGAAGCCAGAGCAATGACAGCAAAAATGAAACCTGTTAGCCAAAAACGGGCGACTACGGTTGTTTCTTTCCAGCCGAGTTGTTCGAAGTGGTGATGAATGGGAGCCATTTTAAAAAAACGCCTGCCGGTTTTTTTGTACCAGAAAACCTGTATAATGACGGAAAGTGTTTCAATAACAAATAATCCACCGGCAATGGCAAGCAAAATTTCTTGTTTGACGATTACCGCGATTGTGCCGAGCAAAGCGCCCAAAGCGAGAGAACCAGTATCTCCCATAAATACTTTGGCTTTAGGAGCGTTAAACCGTAAAAAGCCTAAACAGGCGCCAACAACGGCGGCGCAAACGACGGAAATTTCATCACTGCGCGGAATGTAGATAAAAGAAAAGTTTTTCGCCAGTGGCGTTCCGACAATAAATGCAATAACAGCAAAGAACGAAAAAGCTAGGATAAGCAGTCCGGCAGCCAAGCCGTCCAAACCGTCACTTAAGTTTACGCCGTTTGAAGCGCCGGATATGACAATGACGGCAAAAGGAATGTATAACCAAGAAAGGTTAAAAACAGTCTTAAAATACGGTACGGACAGAATTGTATCCGAGGCATTCGGGGTTGCAGCGGTAATGATTGTTACGGCGACAACGGCGGTTATAAACTGAATAAAGAGCTTGGCTTTGGCCGTTAAGGCGTTAGGTGTTTCTTTGGTGACTTTGATATAGTCGTCAATAAATCCGGTTGCACCATAGGCCAGCAAAACCAAAAGGCAGACCCAAATAAAATGGTAACGGATGTTGGCAAATAAAACTATGGAGGTTATTGTCGCAGCCAAAATTAGCAAGCCGCCCATAGTCGGCGTGCCTTGTTTGGTAGTTAAATGGTTTTGTGGTCCATCCGTGCGGATTGGTTGGCCGTGATGCTGGCGGCATCGCAAAAAAGATATGACGCTGTTGCCGAAAGCTAGAGATAAAATCAAAGCCGTAAAAAATGCCGCTCCGGCTCGAATAAGCACGGGAATTTCAATCCCTTGAAAAAATAGAAACATATTTGTTTTCCTGATTTGAGTTAATTTCTGTTTAGAATAATCCTAAATATTAAAATAAGTCTTAATATGTAAAGGTGTTTTCCGGTTTATTTATCCGGCTTGTATATAAGTTTAAAAGCGTTTGAAATTTTACGTCTGGCTGTTATGCTTACAGACAGTAGTTAGGGAAGGAGATCGTTATGACGATTATTGCGGTTTGGTGCCGCCATAAAGATGATAATATTATAGGAGTAGGCGCGAATATTCCGTGGCATATATCTTCTGATTTTAAACGTTTCCGCCGTTTGACCGAAGGGCAAAATCTGATTGCCGGGGAAAAGACCTATGAAAGTTTTCCTAATCGGACACTGCCGAACCGTAAAATTTATGTTTTGAGCTTTAATCCGGATTATGAAGTTTCTGATGAACAAAATCATTTTGTAATTACGGATGTTAATGAGTTTAAGGCTCGGAGTGGTACGTTTTATTTGGCTGGTGGCGCCAGTATATACAAAACATTTATGAACGCATCGGATAAACTACGGCCAGATATTGTAGTAGATTGCGTTTATCAAGGTGAAATCAATCCGGCGCTTGACGGTCCGAAAATTGATATAACGCCGTGTGTTGAAATAATGCATAAAAAATATCAGAAAATATCAAAAGATTATGAGGAAGACATGGTTGTTACTTCGGTGTGGCTCAAAAAAGGCGATTTTATAGACTGCGCTATTCTAAAACATATCTTTAAAGCAATTGAAAACACGGGAGAAAACAAATGAAGCAATATCTTGATTTACTGCGCGATGTTATGGAAAACGGCGTGGATAAAATGGATCGCACCGGGGTTGGAACGCGTTCGGTTTTCGGCCGGCAAATGCGTTTTGATTTAAATGATGGTTTTCCGTTGCTAACAACTAAAAAAGTTCATCTTAAAAGTATTATTTATGAACTTTTATGGTTTATTAAAGGGGATACAAATGTTAAGTATCTGCAAGATAATGGCGTGCGCATTTGGAATGAATGGGCTGATGAGAACGGCAATCTTGGTCCGGTTTATGGTTCGCAATGGCGCAATTGGAACGGCGAGGGAATTGATCAGCTGGCCAATGTGATTGAAACGTTAAAGAAAAATCCCAATGATCGGCGGATGATTGTTTCTGCATGGAATGTTAGTAAAATTAATGAAATGAAACTGCCACCGTGCCATATGATGTTTCAGTTTTATGTTTCTGGAGATAGGCTTTCATGTATGTTATATCAGCGTTCTTGCGATATGTTTTTGGGCGTGCCGTTTAATATAGCCTCGTATGCCTTGTTGACGATGATGATTGCTCAGGTCTGCGGTTTGAAATTGGGTGAGTTTGTGCATACTTTGGGTGATACACATATTTATCACAACCATTTTGAGCAGGTGCGGGAACAGTTAAGCCGTACACCTTTGCCGCTACCGAAGATGAAAATTAATCCTGATGTGAAAAACATTAATGACTTTAAATATGAAGATTTTACGCTTGAAAGTTATGAAAGTTATGGTGTTTTGAAAGGCAAAGTGGCTGTTTAGGCATTTCGTTCCAAGGAAAAACCCCGGCTTGAAAAGCGGGGTTTTTTGTAGAGTGCTGGTTTAGAAAAATTTGCTCAACCAGCTGGTTTTCGAACGGCAAATTTTGTATAGAATCTGCACGGATTCTTCTCCCAGAAACTCAACGACTGAAGCTTTTTCAATCTTGTGGCAGATTTGTTTTAATTCATCCTGGCTGAATTTTTCAATGTTGCCAAGAATGAAATTGGCTACATTTTCTTTTTCTGGATATACAGTTGCCAATTCATATTTCTGGCTGATTTCCAGCAGACGGTGTTCTGCGTCTGCAAATGGAATTCTCTTCAGAAAAATCATTCCGGCAAATATTTGGAACAATTCGATTTGACTTTCAAAAACTTGATCATGAATGCCCTGATAGTCTAGCAAATAGTATGCAAATCCCAGGATTTTGTCATGATTTTCGATTAGAATTTGTTTTTTCTCTTTAATTGATTTTAAAGCCGGATTTTCAACGAATACGGAAATTCCAAGTAAGTTGGAAATGTCTTGTTTCAGTTCTGCATCCGTGAAGATGTTACAGAAACTGTTTCTGTTTTGGTAATATTCTTTTAGCTTCATAATTGATATAATTAATAATATTTATTACCAACACGTTATACTCTGTGGCAAATTTTGTCAATCATAAAAATTTAGACTGGACGAATATGCTAAAATCCTTTGAAAAAAGTCAAAAAAAACTTGCAATTTCCGCATAATATGCTATCAAACACGCAGAATTTAATTTCTAAACCAGAAAGGCCGGAAGATCAGGCGTTAAACCGTCTCATCTGCAGGACTTTTTTTATTTGTGTAACTTAAAATTTTTAAGGATGCTTAAATGTCAGATGTAAAAATGAAAATGATGGACGGTAACGAAGCCGCAGCTTCTGTTGCCCACCGCATGAACGAGGTCTGTGTCATTTATCCGATTACCCCGTCTTCACCGATGGGCGAATGGGCTGATGCATGGTCGGCAGCCAAACAGAAAAATCTGTGGGGCATTGTGCCAGAAGTTCAGGAAATGCAGTCTGAAGCCGGTGCTGCCGGTGCCTGCCATGGTTCTATCCAGGCTGGTGCTTTGACTACTACTTTTACGGCTTCTCAGGGTTTGCTGTTGATGATTCCGAATATGTATAAAATCGCTGGTGAACTGTCGCCGTTTGTGATGCATGTCGCTGCCCGTTCTTTGGCTTATCATGCCTTATCAATCTTCGGTGACCATTCCGATGTAATGGGCTGCCGTCAGACCGGTTTTGCCATGCTTTGTTCGAACTCAGTTCAGGAAGCTCATGATATGGCTGCTATTGCACAAACGTCAACTTTGCGTTCGCGTGTGCCGTTTATGCATTTCTTTGATGGGTTCAGAACATCTCATGAAATCAAAAAAATTAAGCTTTTGTCTGACGATGATTTACGGGCAATGCTTGAAGGCGTTGATTATTCTTTCAATGCCAAACACGCACTGCGTCCTGAAAAACCGGTTATCCGCGGTACGGCGCAAAATCCGGATGTCTTTTTCCAGGGTCGGGAGGCTGCTAACCCGTATTATAAAAAGGTTGAAGGTATCGTTGCCGAGGAAATGGATAAATTTGCCAAAATTACCGGTCGTCAATATCATGTGGTTGATTATGTCGGTGCGACAGATGCCGAAGAAGTTATCGTGATTATGGGTTCCGGTGCTGAAACGGTTGAAGAAACTATTGCTTATTTGAATGCCAACGGTGGCAAGTTTGGCGTGATGAAAGTTCATCTGTATCGTCCTTTCCCGGAAGAATCTTTCTTAAAAGCATTGCCAAAAAGTGTTAAAGTGGTTTCGGTTCTGGATCGCACTAAAGAATCAGGTTCTACCGGCGAGCCACTTTATCTGGATGTTGTTGCCACTTTGAGCCAGGCTTATGCCAATGGCAAACTCGGCTCAATGCCGAAGATTGTCGGTGGCCGTTACGGCTTGTCTTCCAAAGAGTTTACGCCGGGTATGGTCAAAGCGGTATTTGACAATGGCCTGTCTGCTAATCCGATTAACGGATTTTCTGTCGGTATTACGGATGATGTTAGCAAAACATCTTTACCGTTTGACGATGCAATTGATACGGAGCCGAAAGACGTTGTGCGCGCTGTGTTCTATGGTTTGGGTGCAGACGGTACGGTCGGTGCCAATAAAAACTCAATTAAGATTATCGCTGAAGATGCCGGCAAATATGGTCAGGGCTATTTTGTGTATGACTCTCGCAAATCTGGTTCCATGACAACTTCACACCTGCGTTTTTCAGATAATCCGATTAAATCGGCTTATCTTATTAATAAGGCGGATTTTGTGGCCTGTCATCAATTTCCGTTTATGAATAAAGTCGATATTTTGAAAATTGCTAAACCAGGGGCAACGTTTTTGCTGAATGCGCCATATGCAGAAAATGAAATCTGGGATCATCTGCCGATAGAAGTTCAGGAAGAAATTATTGCCAAGAAACTGCAGTTTTATACGATTAACGCTATTGAAGTTGCCCGCGCAACCGGCATGGGACAACGCATCAATACGGTTATGCAGACTTGTTTCTTTGCAATTTCAAACATTCTGCCGAAAGATGAAGCAATTTCACAAATTAAGGCGGCAATTAAGAAAACTTACAGCAAAAAAGGCGATGCTATCGTGCAGAAAAATTTTGAAGCAGTTGATGCTTCTTTGGAACATCTGCATAAAGTGGAATATCCGGCAAGTGTTACTTCCAAATTCCATCGTCAGGCTCCTGTTCCGGCCGATGCTCCGGAATTTGTTAAAAAACTGACCGGTGAAATCATTGCCGATCGTGGTGACCAGCTACCGGTTTCAGCTTTTGCCGAAGTGGTTGATGGCACCTGGCCGACAGGCACGACGCAGTATGAAAAACGTTGCATTGCTACTGAAGTTCCGGTTTGGGATCCGGACACCTGTATCCAGTGTGGCAAGTGTTCTTTGGTTTGTCCGCACGGCGTTATCCGTATGAAAGTAGCTTCTAATGATGAGCTGCAGGGTGCTCCGGCAACTTTAAAATCATCAGATTATAAGGGTAAAGAATTTGCTGGTAAGAAATTCATTCTGCAGATTTCTCCAGAAGATTGCACTGGTTGTGGTATTTGCGTTTCCGTCTGCCCAGCAAAGAATAAGGCTGATGCGTCAAGAAAAGCCATTAATATGGATCATATCGAAAATCAGCTCGAGGCGCAGAAGGCAAACTGGAAATTCTTTGAAAAGCTGCCGTATGTCAAAAGAACGGAAGTGGTTAAAAACTTGCCGAAAACAACGCAGCTTATTCAGCCTTTGTTTGAATATTCAGGAGCTTGCGCTGGTTGTGGTGAAACACCATATGTTAAATTACTGACGCAGTTGTTTGGCGACCGCATGGTTATTGCTAACGCGACGGGCTGTTCTTCAATTTATTCTGGAAACCTACCGACCACGCCTTATGCCAAAGATGAAAAAGGCCATGGTCCGGCTTGGGCAAACTCTTTGTTTGAAGATAATGCCGAGTTTGGCTTGGGCATGCGTTTCTCAATCGATCAGCAGACGGCCTTTGCCAAAACTTTACTGGAAGGCTTGAAAGATAAAATCGGTGTGGATTTGACTGATAAAATCCTGAATAATCCGCAAACCAACGATGCCGAAATTGATGCTCAGCGTGATAATGTCAAAGAATTGCGCGCCAAACTTTCCGGAATCTCTGGCAAAGAGGCTAAGCATTTAAATGATTTGGCTGATTATCTGATTAAAAAATCCGTTTGGATTTTAGGTGGCGACGGCTGGGCTTATGATATTGGGTTCGGCGGTTTGGATCACGCAATTGCTTCTGGTAAGAATATTAATATTCTGGTTATGGATACCGGGGTTTATTCTAATACCGGTGGTCAGCAGTCGAAGGCTACGCCGATGGGCGCATCTGCCAAATTTGCAACAGCCGGAAAGGCTTTGCCGAAAAAAGATTTGGGCTTGATTGCGATGTCTTACGGCAATGTTTATGTGGCTCAGGTTTCTTTTGGGGCTAATGATATGCAGTTGATTAAGGCCTTGAATGAAGCGGAAGCTTACGACGGTCCGTCGATTGTTATTGCTTATTCGCACTGCATTGCCCAAGGGTTTAACTTGGCAGAAGGGGTTGAACATCAAAGAAATGCTGTAGAAAGCGGTTCTTGGCCGTTGTATCGCTATAATCCAGAAAATGTCAAAGAAGGTAAAGCTCCTTTGATGCTGGATTCTAAAGCGCCAACCAAACCTTTGGCTGATTATATGTCTAATGAAACGCGTTTCCAGATTGTTCATAAAGCCAATCCGGAACGTTATGAAACGCTTTTGAATAAAGCGCAGGAAAATGTTAAAGAAAAACGCCAATTGTTAGAACATATGGCCGAATTAAAAGTTGCTGAATAAGGTGGCTTGCCAAATCGGAAAGGTTCTAGAAAGAAGTCTTTCCTTATAGAAAAACACCTGCATGTTTGATGCAGGTGTTTTTTTGTTACAAAAAATAAATCCCCGAATGAGGGGGATTTATTATATAAAAAAGAGTTTGAACAAAATCAAATCTTTTCTTTATTTCAAGTTATCGTTAAAGAATTCGACGATTTTAGCAAACGGAATGCGATCCACCCGATCATATAAATCAATGTGTTCAGCATCTTTAACAACAAAAATCTCTTTGGGTTCCTTGGCTTTTGCATAAGCATTTTCACTGAAATATTTAGAATGAGCGCGATCGCCGACGATAAATAAAATCGGGCGGGGAGAGATTTCTTCAATATAATCCAGCAGTTTGAAATTCATTAAAGCTAGAGTACTGGTTGTGGTTGCACCGCCACGTGCTTCTTTGTGGAAACCGCGTTTTGTAGCATAAAAACGGAACCATTCATCCGAAATTTCATCCATTTCAGGGATAATTTCCAGAGGTTTTTCCGGAAACATCGGGATGTATTCCGGCTTTTTAGCTTGGGCATCTGTCCATCTTTGACGGGATATTTTATCTTTAAGGGTGGCTAATTGTTCTTTATCCAAACCTTCGCGGACAGCAACGCTCATATCATACATGCTGGAGGTTGCCACGGCTTTAATGCGAGTATCAACCTGAGCCGCCGATAAAGCAAACCCGCCTGATCCGCAAATGCCGATAATACCGATTTTTTCCCGATCGACGAAGTCTTGTAAACCGAGGTAATCAACGGCAGCACTAAAATTTTCAACAAAAATATCCGGAGAAGACACATGCCGTGGTTTACCTTCAGAATCACCGATAAACGATTGATCAAATGTTAAAACGACGAAACCGTATTTTGCTAAATTAGCGGCGTATACAGACGGTGCCTGTTCTTTAACGCCGCCATAAGGCGCACCGACAATAATAGCCGGGTGTTTTTCTTTTAAGTCGAGCTTTTTTGAGATGTATAGTTCTCCGGCAATATTCATGCCGTAACGGTTTTTATAATGGATACTTTTTCGAGTTATTTCTTTGGAAAGCGTACTGATGTGACCGTCAGCGCCGGCATAAACGGGAAAAACGATTAATAATGTTAGGGACAGGACTAAAAGTATTCTTTTCATGATGTTTCCCCTTTATAAATATTGTTTATTTGTATTCATTATCGGCAACCGGTTCAAGCCAAACCGGCTGATTGTTATCGGCATTAGGTGTCAGGGCTACATGGGAAAACCATGAATCTGGCGCGGCTCCATGCCAGTGTTCAATATTGGGATCAACTTTGATGACGTCTCCCGGTTTTAGAATTTCAATTTGTTGTCCGCGAATTTGGTGGCGTCCTTCACCGCTGGTTACAAGCAAAACCTGACCGCCGGTATGGTAATGCCAGTTAGTACGGGTACATGGTTCAAAAGTTACATTGGCCACCGGCATCTTCAACTTTTCATCATAGTCGCTTAAGTTGGCTAAATAAGATTTTCCCATAAAGTATTGAGCATAGGGATTAGGCTCTCCTTGGGGAAAAATGGCATGATATTTGCCGTTAGTTCCTGCACAGGCCGAAAGCATTAGAACGCCTGCCAACAACATTGCGGTTTGTTTCATGAGTTTTCTCCTATCGTAAATTTTAAGGTTCGGATTTATTGTAATTGACATAACTACGGAAGTCTAATATTGTTTTTTTATAAATTGATAAATTAAATTTATTGTGAGGCAGGATGGAATTAAACCAATTGTTGCAATTTAAAATGATTGCCGAATGTAAAACCATGCGTGAGGCTGCCGAAAAACTACATATTTCACAGCCTGCATTAAGTTTTTCGTTAAAAAAGCTGGAAGAGGAGTTAGGCGTTCAACTATTTTCGCGGTTTAAAAACCGAATTATTCTCAACAATGCGGGAAAATTGGCGCTTAGGCATGCCGATGTGGTTTTAGATCAGGCAGAAGAAATGAAAAAAGCCTTTCAACAATATATGCAGACAATAAACGGTTGCCTGGCACTCGGATTTTGTGATGCCGGACCGATGCGCCTTTGTGTGCCACTGTTGCAAAAAGCATGTCCGGATTTGAGCTTATCGGCGGAAATTATCGATGATGAGAATAAAGCCTTGTATGATTTGCTTTCTGAAAAATATGATGCGGTTATTTCTTTGGAAAAATTAAAAAATTCAGATGTCGTTAGTATTCCCTTTGCTAAGGAGATGTTGATGTTATCAGTGGCAAAAAACGATCCGCTTTGCCAAAAGACGAGCATATGCCTGCATGATTATGTTGATAGAGAAATTAGCGCCTACCGTATTTATGGTGCGTTTGAGCGAAAAATAAACGATTTTTTAAACTGGATTGAAACACTTGCTTCCGTGACGGTTTACACAGATTACTTTGTTTTCCGGCAAATGCTGGAACATAAAAAGGTTTTGACTTTTACCACGCGTCTGGTCCAGCTTTACCGCAATGACGGCGAAAGGGTGGTTATCCCTCTGGAGGAAGAGGGGGTTACGGCGCTCTATTGGCTCTCATATAATAAAAAAGAACAAAAAAAGCTGGAACCGTTTCTGGAGTGGCATCAGAACAATCGGCAGATGCTGCTTGGTTTAGAAAATGAGAAAAAATAAATTTGACTTATAAAATCCTGGATGACCAAATCTGCAGATGAATGGGATATTGAAATTAAATAACATCCAGAAATCTTAAATATGTTACGGCTGCGTCTGGATTATTCGGATAAGCAGGGCTTAGTAAAGAAGAAAGTTTGCTAAGGAACGCAAGCTAAAGATAAAAGCGTATTATTACGATAAATTTAATTTATCAATTTATAAAAAAACAGTATTAGACACGGGGATGATTTTTTTATATAGCTTTACTAGGTATAATATAAAGATAGGAGGATGATAATGACTGAAATTTTGGAGATGGGTCGGCGCGGTTTCTTGAAAACGGCGGCTTTGATGACAGCAGTCGCTATGATGCCACCAGCTGTTAAAACAGCCCGGGCAGCCATTAATCCGAAGGGCGGTCCAGATACACCACTTTTGACAGGAAAAAGGACTTTGGGCGCAGGCAACGCCGCCATGGAAGTTTCGTCGCTTGGTTTTGGTTGCATGGGACTTAATTATCACCGAAGCAACCGTATGGATGAAAAACAGGCCACTTATCTTTTACATCAGGCCGTTGATCACGGAATAACCCTGTTTGACACGGCCGAAACTTATGGTCCGTTTATTAATGAAGAGTTAGTCGGTAAAGGCTTAAAAGGTTATGGTGACAAAGTTAAAATTACTACTAAATTCGGTTTTAATTATGACGGCAACAAGGTTACAGGTTTGAATTCTTCGCCACAACGCATCCGGGAAATGGTTGACCAATCTTTAAAACGTTTGCAACGCGATTATATAGATATGCTGTATCAGCACCGTTTTGATCCGAATACGCCAGTGGAAGAAGTGGCGGGTACGATTAAAGATTTAAGCAAAGAGGGGAAGGTTAAACATTGGGGAATGTGCGAGGTTTCGGCTGCGACCATTCGCCGGGCGCATAAAGAGCTGCCGTTAACGGCTTTGCAAAGCGAATATCATCTGATGTGGCGTGAGCCGGAAGAAAATATTCTGCCGACATTACAGGAATTGGGGATTGGTTTTGTTCCGTACAGCCCGATAAACCGCGGTTTTTTAAGTGGTATGCTTAATGAATATACGCAGTTTGACGCAACAAACGATAATCGGGCGGACTTTCCGCGTTTTACGCCGGAAGCAATGCGGCATAATCTGCGGATTGTAGAAGTATTAAATCAGTTCGGGCGGTCGCGTGGATTAACGCCGGCACAGCTTGCGTTGGCCTGGTTGCTGGCAAAGGCTGATTGGATTGTGCCAATTCCGGGAACAACCAAACTTGCGCATCTGGAGGAAAATATCCGTGCGGCTGATGTTGAAATTTCTGTGGCTGATTGGAAAAAACTGGAAGATGAACTGGCCGGAATTAAAATTATGGGGGATCGTTATCCAGCTGATCAGCAGGCTCAGGTTGGAAAATAGGCAAAAAAGCAAGATTTTAGCCAAACTTGCGCAAAAGTAATCTAATCAAAAGTGGTTGTTCCAGAGGAGGAACAACCACTTTTTTTTAATCCCTGCTTTGGGTATAGGTCAAGGGCGATATAACCATTAGTTCATTATGTTTGCGTTTGGAAATTTTGCGCTGTATAACCAGAGCGTAACGCTGGGCAATTTCGTTGATGCCGTTAAAGCGTTCTTTTTCGGCTGGGGTTAAACGAGAAAATCGGTAATTGATTGTTTTGTAAGCATTTTCCTTTGTTTCGTCAAAATCATAATCTATTTTACCGAGCATGCGTAGAAAACATAATTTATTGATATCATCAGTAGCGGAAAAGGCTGTTTTAGGATCAAAATCAGCATAAGATTCGACCATATATTCTTTATTGATGAATTTTCGGCACTGATTGTAGGTTCCATCCATATTATCTGGTTCAATGTGCAAAGGACGATAACCGTCATTTTCAATACGCCACGCCTTATCCAAAACCATCATATTGTATTTATGAATGGCGTGTTCATTAATTCGCCGGCAGCGATTGTTCAAAATTTTAATTTTTGCTTCCAGACGGCGAACTTCAGTAGGTTTCAAGGAATTCCGTTTTTGAGCGAGTTTAGCCTCAATTGCGCGGACTTCTTCGTAAATTTTATGTGTCAGCAAATCCCCTTCATATAAAGATTGGATTTTGAGCTGGACTTCAACATTCAGATGTTTTTGCTCTTTAGTTGTCTGGTGCATAATCATTTTGATGTCATAGTAACGTTTTTCATTTTTGCTTAAGGGCATGGAAAACCGGTCTCGGGTTTCAGATTCATTGATGTAAAACTTTGATTTTGTATCGCCGCGATTTTCCGTGAGAACACGACTTATCCGTTCAACACCGGACAGATATTTGCTGGTAATGGTCAAGCGCATGATGTCATTAAGCTTTTTATTACCTTGCGGAATATTGCGCAGGCTTTCGGCGAAAGCTTCACGATCATCCGTTTGAAAATATCTATCCAAAGCTTTTTGCATGGATATTCTAGAATCTTTTCCGTATTTACTTTCCAGCTTTTCAACGGCCCGCGAAGCTTTTTTCATGCGTGGAAAAATAACATAAATCGGGTTGTTGAATTTATCAACGTATTCTAAACGGGTGCAGGTAAAGGGGGTAACGGCTTTTAATCCGTAATTAATCGGTTGGCCGTTGATATCACGGTCGATTTTACCAGTTTGCGGATCAAAAGCACAAGTTCGGTCAGGTCGTTTAAAACTTTCATATAAAAATCGGTATACTTCGCTATAGACTCCCATACCGTCTGAATAAAAATCTATCAGATAGTCACGGTCTAGATGAGTAATGCGATGTTCGTTATATGCCTTTTCAATCACTTCCAGATTTTCCGCGTCAATTTCTTTCTGAATGCGGGTGATTTCCTCATAAGGCAGATTTACAATTTTTTTGACTTCGTATTCTTGTTCCATTTTACACCTCGGTTTTTGTCTATCTTTTAGAATATGACATAAAAAATGATTTTTGGCAAGAATTATTTTAAAAAATAAGTAACGACAGGGTTGGAGCGCTTAAATACCGGGGCAGGGTAGCGTTTTTTTTATAGTTTTTGAGGTTTTTTGAATAAAAGTTTGCTATTTTATAAAATATCGAGTATATACATATACGAGTTTGGGTGGCTTAAGGGTTGCTGGTTTGTGCCACTTCGGGAAATGTAATTCTAGTACTTTTGATGGAGAATAACCACGTGGATATGGACGACATTAAATTATTTTTAGCGCAAAATATATTTTCCCAACCGGTTATGGCGATAAAAAAGTTTGGGAAAGGTCAAGTTTGTGTCTGTTATGTTAAATTATCCGACGGGACGGAACTGTCCGTGAAATTTTATAAAAGTGTGGCTGACGCATTATATGCATACCAGGTTGCCAAAAGTCTAGAGCAAAATAAGGTTTTGAAAGTTCCGCACCTTTACGAGTTAAAGGACAAATATTTTCAGTATAAAGATTATTTTGGTTTATGCTTTTATTATATTGACGGACATGAAATCAGCACCAGAAAACTGGGGAAACGGCTTTTGCGAGAAATTGTCGATGCCTACAGCGCGTTTAAGATACCGGTGGGGTTTAAAGCGGCATTACGAACAGATGTTCCCATTGAAAATTATATCTCTTCTATCAGAAATGATTATCTGAACATTTCGCCCAATCGGGGGGGGGGGGAAGTTTTGGAAAGTTTCTATTTAAGGTAGTTTTGCGCAAAGCCGACAATATGTTAGCCGATATTGAAAAGCTGCACTCTTCCGGCGAAAATATAGAACAAAAAGTTGTGCATAACGATATGACGAAGTCTAATTTATTGTTTAAGGACGGGAATTTTGTGTCATTTATTGACACGGATGCAGTTGGTCTTGGTTATATAGGTAGGGATTTTGCCGAACTGATAGTTTCGTCGGTGATACGATATCCTTTTTACAAAAACAAAAAAGCCTTTATTAAGGAGTGGTATCGTTTGATAGACGAACGTTTTCATCTTGCAAAGGCAGAATATATTTATGGGATGGATATTTATTTTTTATACAGGTTGCAGAAGCGCCTAGAAAGATATCGTTCGAAAATAACTTTTTGTAAGTTTTTAAATTTTCTTGAATTTATATTTTTAAGAAACATGGTTTTAGAAGTTATTCGTTGTTTGTGATAGTGTGGTTTTTATTTTCAAGGCTTGTTTTGCAGACTGTTAAATAATTTACCATTATTTTTGTTTCCTTTTACTCTGCCGATAGGTTTTCCCTCGGCTCTTAAATTAGCCAATGAAATTTTGGTGCACTGAGAGATGAGGTTCCTCTTAATGTATAAGAACAGATAAAAAACAAAAGAAAATATGGTATTTATAGCATAACCATCTGGAATTTTTAGAAATAAGTCTTTATAGTGTTTCTATAAGAGGTAAAATATATGATAAAAACATTAATGATTTGGTTGTTTCTGACCGGATGTACAACATTTATAGTTCCGGATAATTTTGTATATAAAGAGATAGATACCCAGCAGTTTACGCTTGCCAGCTGGCAAAAAGTTACTAATCCAACGGCTCCCTACAAAATATACATTGAAGGTGACGGTTATGCTTTTAACGCTCACGGCCGTGCCACGCAAGACCCAACGCCTAAAGGAACCCTAATGAGGGAATTGGCCTTGGGTGATGACTCGCCTAATGTCGTTTATCTGGCAAGACCCTGCCAGTATGTCAAAAGTCCGATTTGTTCCAGACGTTATTGGACAAATGCCCGTTTTGCGCCGGAAGTGATTAATGCCGAATATGCGGCGGTTAAACAAGTAGCCGGCGACAATCCGGTTATTTTAATCGGTTTCTCCGGTGGTGCACAAGTTGCAGGGTTAATAGCATCCGTCAAACCGGGATTAAATGTCAAAAAAATCATAACTATTGCCGGCAATCTCGACCACCTGGCGTGGACACAGTATCATGACCTGCCGCCACTTAATGAATCGATGAATTTGGCAAGCTACCGTAAACAGTTTGTACAAATACCCCAAATCCATTATGTCGGCAGGGATGATGAAGTCATACCGTCGGTATTAGTACGCAAGTTTGTCGGAAAGGACGATTTAATTATTGAAGTCAATCAAGCAAGCCATAACAAGGGCTGGAAAGAAATTTATCAGAAAGTTTGGAACGAAAAATGAAAAAAATTCTTTAACCGTGATTATAAAGGATGAAGTTAATTTAAGTTAATTCTAAATCATTGAAATCAAAGGGACATCTGATTTCAATATACCTACAGCTATTAAAAGTCAATTAAATTCTTTCGGTTGTTAACCATTTTCCTTGAAAAACCTAGATTGCAACAGATTACCCCAAAAAGCAATCCAAATAATAAAATATTGGATTCTGGCGTCCATTTGTTTTCAATGTTATTTTACAAGTTTTTTTTATGGTGGCTTGGCAAAA
>CAYPFN010000004.1:0-82234 GCA_964410325.1 uncultured Azospirillaceae bacterium | reverse complement strand
TTGCATACGCATTAACGGCACCATACATGACTTTCTGATATTAAATGCCCTGGCAAACAAAACTGAATTAATGATTACTGCAGAGGCTCTGAAAAAAAGCCTTTTTATAACTAACATACATTTTATTTTAACTTGCAAAGTTTTAGAAAATGTTTATGCTTAATTTCGTAAATGAAAATTAAGGTCATAATCATGAACAAACTTATTTTTATGCTGGCAGCCTCATTTTTTATCTTAAGCGGCTGCACGGAAGACAAACTTATCGGCACCTGGATTCAGCCAATTCCAGGAAGAGAAAATCAGTTTCAAGGCATAAGGTTTAATAAAGACGGCTCGGCAGCCTCTGTCAATATGCACACGCTACAGTATGACAGCTGGCAGCGTAAAAACAACCATATTCTGGTATTAACCGGATATAGTATTGGCAATGGCCATACCATTACCATTGAGGAAGAATTTGAAATTCAACAACTGGATGAAAACAGCTTAAAGCTGCGCTTTAACGATGCTGTCTTTAGTTATACTCGTCAGAAACCAAACGGAGAATAAAAATGTTATATAGGATAATTTTAAGCATATTTTGTTTAATGTTGGTAAACAATATCCATGCTCAAACAACCACTCCGGCACCACTCGAAAATGAAAATTCCGCCGCAGAACAAGAAGTTTCACCTGTTTCTTCCGTAATAACTGAATTTGAGGATTCTAATCTAGAAAAACAAATGGAAGAAGCGGATATTAACACTATCGAAGCTTTGAAAGACCAAAATTTTGATTTCAACACCAAGGATTCCACTGGCAATCCAGTGTTATATTACCTCCTCACGCTTAATCCGGACTTAGAAGTCGCAAAAAAAGCTATCGAATACGGCGCCGATGTCAATATGGCCGCCGCCAATGGCATGATACCGTTAAATATTGCCACTTCTAAAGCCAACGAATTACAGTTGCAAATAATGATGCTGAAAACCATGGGTTTAGATGTCGGCAATCCAGAAATTCAGGAAAAATTAAAAGAAAATCTGTTCCATGAAATGAGCCGAATGAGCACTTTGGCACAAATGCTTATTGATGCTGGTGCTGATGTCAATGCCGAAAGCTCGCTTGGCACACCACTGATGAATGCCGCCACCAATGCCTGGAATTTAGATATTGTCCAACTCCTAATTGATGCCGGCGCTGATGTAAATAAAACTGACAAAGACGGAAAAACAGCTCTTTTTTATGCAGCCTCAAGCGGTAATGACAATATTGTTGCACTTTTAATAAAAGCAGGTGCCGATACGAATATCAAAGATAAAGATGACAACTTTTATTTTGACGTTGAAAAAATAGACATAGACAATGTTCTGTAATCATTTCTACAAAAGTAAAAACCAGGCTGTTGCTTTTGTCGAACGGTTAATATCTTAAAAATTTAATAGATTCTTTAGAATAAGGCTTCTAATATACTCACATAAACCCGTATCTCCTAAAAACACATTTGATGCGGGCACGACCCATTTTGATAAAGGATATATTATGCTGAAAATAAATAAATTAGGTAAAGCCGCAATCGCTGCTTTATTTTCGACATGTTTTCTTTTCAAAAACGCTTACGCTTCGGAAATTGATTTGCACATTCCGTCGCTTGATGTCGTTTTTGATGTTTTTGGCTTCAATCTCAGCGGGTCATGCATTTTGCTGACCGGCATGGGAATTTGTCTGTTGGGAATGCTCTTTGGTCTTTATGAATTCAAAAAGATTAAAAATCTTCCCGCTCACAAAGCCATGTTAAATGTAGCAGAGACCATCTACGCTACCTGTAAAACCTATATGAAACAGCAAGCAGTCTTACTGCTTATTCTGGAATGTTTCATTGCCGTTTGCATTTTCTACTATTTCTTTTATTTAAATGAAGTCCCGCTGCCCAAAGTTTTAAATATTTTATTATGGTCGATTCTGGGGATTTTAGGTTCGTTTGCTGTTGCCTGGTTTGGTATGCGTATTAACACTTATGCTAATGCCCGCACCTCCTTTGCCTCATTAAAAGGCAAAGCCTTTCCGGTAATGAACCTGCCGTTGCACTCCGGTATGTCCATCGGTGTTTTGCTGATTTGCGTTGAACTGATTATGATGATTTTCATTTTGCTGTTTGTTCCGCGCGATAATGCCGGAGCTTGTTTCATCGGATTCGCTATCGGAGAATCTTTAGGCGCCTCCGCCTTACGTATCTGTGGCGGCATCTTTACCAAAATTGCCGACATTGGCGCCGATTTAATGAAAATTATTTTTAAAATTGATGAAGATGATGCCCGCAATCCAGGCGTAATTGCCGATTGTACCGGTGATAATGCCGGAGATTCGGTCGGGCCAACGGCGGATGGTTTTGAAACATATGGCGTTACTGGCGTTGCGTTAATCAGCTTCATCGTTTTAGGCGCAGGCATGATGTATACGGCCGACGGTAGTTTGATTTTAATGCAAAACGGCATTGATATTCAGGCTCGTTTGATTACTTGGATTTTCACCATGCGCGTTTTGATGATTTTAACCTCTATCGGTTCTTATTCATTAAACAACTGGATTTCTAAAATCAGATTCGGCGATAAAGAAAAATTCAACTTTGAAACCCCTTTAACAAGTTTGGTATGGTTAACTTCCGTTATTTCCATTCTTGTGACTTTCGGCGTTTCTTATGTTATGATTGACCACACTGTTTTTGGCCCGGATTTATGGTGGAAACTTTCCACAATCATCAGTTGTGGAACTTTAGCTGCTGCACTCATTCCGGAATTCACCAAAATCTTTACCTCTTCCAAATCCAAACACGTTGAGGAGGTTGTCAACGCCAGCCGTGAAGCAGGCGCATCATTAAATATTATCTCCGGCATTGTCGCCGGCAATTTCTCAGCCTTTTGGCAAGGTATTGTGATGGTCGGCTTAATGGTTATTGCCTTTTTTACCGCGCGGACTGGTTTAGACGCTTATATGGTATATCCAACCGTCTTTGCTTTTGGCTTGGTAGCTTTTGGTATGCTCGGTATGGGTCCGGTCACCATCGCCGTCGATTCGTACGGCCCAGTAACGGATAATGCCCAATCCGTATTTGAGCTTTCTCAAATTGAACAAATCAAAGGCATTAAAAAAGAAATTAAAAAAGAATATGGTTTTGAACCAAACTTTGAAGTTGGCAAACATCTTTTGGAAGAAAACGATTCTGCCGGCAACACTTTCAAAGCCACGGCCAAACCGGTTTTAATCGGCACAGCCGTCATTGGAGCAACAACAATGATTTTCTCAATCATTTTATTGTTAAACTTATCCTTAAATCTGCTTGATCCATACGTTTTGTTCGGGTTGATTTTAGGTGGCGCCGTCATTTACTGGTTTTCAGGTGCTTCCATGCAGGCTGTTTCTGCTGGTGCTTATCGCGCCGTCAATTACATTAAACAACATATTCGTCTAGACGGCAAAAAGGCCGCTTCAGTAGAAGATTCGAAAAATGTTGTCCGTATCTGCACAATTTATGCGCAAAAAGGTATGTTTAACATCTTTATCGTTATTTTCTCATTTACGATAGCTTTTGCCTGCTTTGATGCCAACCTTTTTGCCAGCTACTTAATTTCTATCGCTATTTTTGGGCTTTTCCAAGCACTGTATATGGCCAATGCTGGCGGCGCATGGGATAACGCTAAAAAAGTGGTTGAAGTTGATCTGGAAGAAAAAGGCACGCCTTTGCATGATGCTGCTGTTGTTGGCGATACGGTCGGCGATCCGTATAAAGACACTTCATCTGTAGCCTTAAACCCAATTATCAAATTCACAACTTTGTTCGGTCTGTTGGCTGTTGAAATGGCTGCCAAAGCACCATCTTGTGTTTCAACTGGATTGGGTGTTTTCTTCTTCCTGTTAGGTTTAATCTTTGTATGGCGTTCCTTCTATGCCATGCGCATTGTATCTGCTATCAAAGATTAAAAAACCACAAATAAAAAATCCTGCTTTTCCAAGCAGGATTTTTTATTATCTTAAAATCTATAACTGCCTATGCGTTGGTAATTACCAAAACTTTTTTCCAACGGTCTAAACTTAAGTATATTGGCAACCACCGCTAATAATAGCCCAACCGCTAAGAATTTCTTATCTTTCTTCCAACTTTAATTTATTTCTTTTGTCAGTTCTTCAATATGATGAGTTTTACAAACCATAAATTATTAAATTAATAATAAAAAAATGCTTTACGCTTATCCACTATTTGGCAAATTTATCAAAACAAAAAAAATACCTCTGCGTTTTTCGTCAGAGGTATTTTCAAATTTGAGCCTAAAAATTAGAATCCCATGCCACCTTGCATACCGCCCATACCAGCAGCACCCTGGCCACAATGACACTCTTTAACTGGCGATTCGGCAACCATAGCCTCGGTTGTAATCAACAGACCGCCAACTGAAGCTGCGTCCTGCAAAGCCGTACGTACAACCTTGGTCGGATCAACAATACCAGCTTTTATCATATCGGTATACTCACCACTTTGAGCATTGTAACCATAATTGGCATCTGTGCTTTCCAAAAGTTTACCGACAATCACGGCTCCATCAACACCAGCATTATCCGCAATTTGACGGATAGGCGCTTGAATAGCTTTGCGAATAATATTAACACCAGCTTTTTGATCTTCATTCGCCACCGTCAGTTTATCCAAGGCCTTAGAAGCATAAAGCAGAGCCACACCACCGCCGGCGACAACACCTTCTTTAACTGCGGCGCGTGTAGCATTCAACGCATCATCAATACGGTCTTTCTTTTCCTTAACTTCAACTTCAGAAGAGCCACCGACACGCAGCACAGCCACGCCACCGGAAAGCTTGCCCAAGCGTTCCTGCAATTTTTCACGGTCATAATCAGAAGTTGTGGTTTCAATTTCCTTACGAATTTGGTTTGCTCTAGCTTCAATCAATTCCTTCTGGCCAGCGCCGTCAATGATTGTTGTATCATCTTTTGTGATTTCAACGCGTTTAGATGTGCCAAGCATATCTAAAGTAACATTTTCAATCTTCATACCGAGTTCTTCGGAAACAACCTGTCCACCAGTTAAAACAGCCATATCTTGCAACATTGCCTTACGACGGTCGCCAAAACCCGGCGCCTTAACTGCACAAACCTTTAAACCACCACGCAGACGGTTAACCACTAGTGTAGCCAAAGCTTCACCTTCAATGTCTTCCGCAATAATCAACAACGGACGTCCAGACTGCACAACCGCTTCCAAAACCGGCAACATTGGCTGCAGGCTCGAAATTTTCTGATCATATAACAAAATATACGGATTATCATATTCACAACTCATTTTATCCGGATTCGTTACAAAATAAGGAGAAAGATAACCACGGTCAAACTGCATGCCTTCAACCACATCCAGTTCAGTTTCCAGACCTTTGGCATCTTCAACCGTAATCACGCCGTCATTGCCGACTTTTTCCATAGCTCTTGCCAGATATTCTCCGATACTGGTATCGCCGTTTGCCGAAATTGTGCCGACTTGGGCAATTTCTTCAGATGTTTTAATTTCTTTAGAACGAGATTTAACGTCTTCTACCACAGCTTCAACCGCCATATCAATACCGCGTTTCAAATCCATCGGATTAATACCAGCCGCTACAGCTTTGCAGCCTTCTTTAATAATAGCTTCTGCCAAAACGGTTGCCGTTGTGGTACCATCACCGGCTTTATCAGCGGTTTTCTGAGCGACTTCTTTAACCAACTGGGCGCCCATGTTTTCAAATTTATCTGCCAGTTCAATTTCTTTTGCCACCGAAACACCGTCTTTGGTAATTTTCGGCGCACCGTATGATTTATCAAGCATAACATTACGGCCTTTCGGACCTAATGTTACTTTGACAGTTTTAGCCAGCGTTTCCACGCCTTTTAACATTTTACTGCGGGCATCACTGCCAAATTCAATATCTTTTGCTGCCATTTCAAACTATCCTTTCTTTATTTTATTCTACAATTGCCAAAATATCTTCTTCCCTAATCATTAAACGGCTTTCACCGTCAATTTTAACCTCGGTTCCGGCATATTTGCCAAATAAGACTTTATCACCGATTTTAACCGTCATAGCCATAACTTTTCCGTCTGGCGTAACGCGACCAGCGCCAACAGCCTCAACCACGCCTTCCGAAGATTTTTCTTTGGCTGTATCCGGAATAATAATGCCCCCGTTGGTTTTTGTGGTTTCATCCAAACGGCGGACTAAAACTCTATCATATAAAGGTTTAATTTTCATCTTTTTTTCCTTTCCTGTTTTTTAACTAATACTTTAGTTAATGTTTGAAACAGCCATTGTCAAGAAGTGGCAAAATTTATTTTTTAAACTTAATTTAAAATCATATTTTTTTCCAGAAAGAAATTATTGAAATATTATAAGAATAAGCATAAAAACTCTATACCGTCATGACAATACAAAAATGAACCGCTATTGAAATATTTTAATAGTTTTCCAGCATTAACGATGGTAATGCCGATTCTTAAAAGAAACAAGATTTACGGCTTAAGCCACTGATTTGAAGCTAAACTCATCAGTCGATATTGCAAAGCCAAGACCGAGTCTGACCTGTGTAAACTTCATAATTTCATCATTATAAGCGCCTTGTTTTCAAAAAATGAGTTTCATCATTACGATAAAACAAAGCTGACGTTTATAAATTTAGTGGAAATTTTCGAATAACCCTTTATTCTTTCCATAAATATTTTTCCCGGAACCACTTGTGAAAATCTGTTCCGGGTTTTTATTTTAAATGACCGGCAAACTGATTTTTATATATTGACAAAAAAACACAAAAATATACAATAAGAACTGTATAAATATAATTTAAATATCATTATTTATGAACTACAATCAAAAAAAAGAGGCCTTACAGGCTCTGGCTCTAGGCGGAAAAAACATCTTTTCAGAGACCGCCGTATTGGAGTTTTTAAACTCCAGCGACTATGTCGCAAAAAAATCCTGGGTTGCCGAAATACAAAAACCCGGCAAGACCAGGTTATACATTAGTTTGGAAAATGATATTTCCAAACGCCAACGGCAAAGTTTTCGTCTTCTGAGCAAAATTCAGCTCATGGAGATTGTTCCTTTGCTAAAAAACAAAAAAATAAAAGCTTACGCCGCCATTAATCTTGTATTAAATGATGGCTCAATCGTTTCGCAACGCCAAAAATTGGTGTTACGAGCAAATCAGCTGGAAACAGAGATTATCCAACTGTGTTGTTCGGATGATTGTCCAGACAAAGAAGATCTGCGACGGTTTTTGTTGGTTTCCATTTTATATGGAGATCGACATCATTTCTACGATCTAAAAACCAAGGACGCATTCAGGCTCCTGTGTAGCATCGTAGCATCTTAAACCAAAAGAAAAACGCCCTTTGAAAGGGCGTTTTTCTTAAATTTATGACAGGTGTTACTTTTTCACGGTTTTCTTCCGATGTGAAACAGTTGTTTTTTTCTTTATTTTTACTTCTTTTTTCACAGCTGGCAAAGTCCTCTCTTTTGTAGCCGACCGACATTCCAGCACAATTTCTTTCAAAAGTTCCCGATGAACAATCTCGTCAATGACGCTCATTACAAAACTCACCATCAACAAAAATGACAACAGCAAAAATGCCGTAAAAAACATCCAAGAATGCGGGAAAACCGCCATTACCGGCCGGGCGATATTTTCAGCCCAACCATCCAACGTAAAGACCTGAAGCAAAGCAAACAAAGAATATCCAAGCGTTGAAAACTCAACAAACACATTTCCGTATAAGCTGACACCCATAATGGCAAAAACATAAATTAAAATAGCAAACACCAACATTGCCGCCATAAAATTAGGCAGGAGCGCATTCAACATTGAAAGAATACGCCGCAATTTTGAAAAGCGGTCAATATATTTCAACAGTCTGAAAAGCCTGAATGTTCGCAATACAATAAAATAGCTGGCAAAAGAAAATGTAGAAACCGCAATAACTACAAAATCAAACGTATTCCAGTTTGAAGTAAAAAATTTATGCCTGTAAACATAAAGCTTCATCAGCATTTCAACGATAAAAATCGCCATGCACAAACGGTCAAGAATGAACAAAACCGTACCAAAGAACTCTTTAAAATAATCTGAAGTCATCAAGCCCAAGACTATGGCGTCCAAACAAATTAACGACATAATAAACATATCGAAATTTTTGCTTTCCACAAAATTTCTAAACTTTTCGCGGGTTGCCGCAATCTCTTTTCCCATCATTTCACCTTTCATAAAAAATTATAAAGATATAATACCCTAAGCGCCGAAAAATACAAGTATTAAAATTGCAATAACGATTGCCGGCCCAAAAGCGCCTGCCCTCTGACGCTTAATCAGCATAAACGCACCAAAAGCAACGCATGAAATCAAAATTAGATACGGCACCGCCCCAAGCCCAAGCCAAGCACCAGCGGCCGCCAAAAGTTTAATATCGCCACCGCCAAAGGCTTCCGGATACTTCCGAACTAAAAACAATGAGGCCAAAACTGGCAAAACATAGCCAGCTGCCGCACCCAGAGCACTTAACTGCACCACCGAAATGCTGTATTCGGCCGGCGAAGGCATAGCCAGGGAAGCAAACAAAAATCCCAAAATCAAAAGCGGTACAGTCAAAATATCCGGCAATAGCAGCATTCGCTCATCAATTTCATATAATAAAAGCAAAATCCAAATCAGTACCAACAGCCACCAGACATCAGACCCGCCAAAACAAATAAAAGCGCAGTAACTTAGCGCTGCCGACACAATTGCCCAACCGACTGAACGCATCAAATATCGGCGCATAAGCCGGCAGTATTCCTGCGACTGTCGGCGTTTCTCTTTTTTTATCCGCCTTACTGGCCAGACAAGACGGTATAAAGCATATCCCGGTGTTGCTGGCATAAACTTGGCAAAACGTCGCGCCATATAAGGAATTAACAAGCCGAAAAGCAGTCCGTAAAAAACATAAATCATTTTTATCTCCTGTTTTTCAACACATTTTATATGACAATAGTTAAAAATCACTTGAAAAACAAAAAATAAAGTTGTATGAATGCGTTACTTTAACGACACCCCTGGAGGCCGTTAAAGTTTCAAATCAATAATTAAAAGGAAAAAGAAATGTCAGAAATTACATTTAAAGCATTAAAGCGTGAGAAAGCAGGTAAGGGGGCAGCTCGTGCATGTCGTCGTGAGGGACGTATTCCGGCTGTCATTTACGGTGGCAAAAAAGATCCGCTTTTAGTCAGCCTTGACCCGGTTGAGCTTGAAAAAGCTTTGAACTTGTCGGATTTTTATGATTCGGAAATTTTGGTTGATGTTGAGGGTAAAACTACCAAAGTTGTTTGCCAAGATGTTCAGTTCCATCCGGTTTCCGATATGCCGATTCACGTTGACTTTTTGCGTAAATAATTAAAAGGCAAAAAAATGTTTCTGGTGGTTGGTCTGGGTAATCCCGGAAAAGATTATGTAAACACCCGCCACAACATTGGGTTCATGGCGGCTGATGAAATACACAGCCGCTATAAATTTTCAAGTTTCAAAAACAAATTTGACGCGCTTGCCGCTGAAGGACAAATCAGTAGCGAAAAAGTTTTACTTCTCAAGCCGCAGACTTTTATGAATCTTTCTGGAAACGCAGTTGTTAAAGCAGCCTTGTTTTATAAAGTCTTGCCGGAAAATATTATTGTTATTCATGATGATATTGATTTAAGCATCGGCCAGCTAAAAGCCAAACGCGGTGGTGGCACCGGCGGACATAACGGCTTAAAAAGCATTGATTCGCATATCACACCAGATTATAACCGGATTCGCATCGGTGTCGGCCATCCTGCCAGCAAAGGTTCAGAAGTGGCTGATTATGTTTTAGGCCCCTTTTCCAAAACAGAAGAAGAAATTATCAAAAAAGAAATAGCGCTGATGCCGGAAGCTGTAGAAATTTTAATTAAAAACGGCATAGCCTCATGCTCAAACTTTTTGGGCATGGCTGGCAAAAAGTAAACAGGAGTTTTACCATGGGTTTTAATTGTGGCATTGTCGGTCTCCCCAACGTTGGCAAATCAACATTATTCAACGCCTTAACACAAACTATTGCCGCGCAGGCTGCCAACTTTCCGTTTTGCACCATCGAGCCAAATACCGGTCGCGTGGCCGTACCGGATTCGCGCTTACAAAAACTGGCAGATATCGTCAATCCCAAAAATATTGTTCCCACACAATTAGAGTTTGTAGACATCGCCGGTCTGGTTAAAGGAGCCTCCAAAGGTGAAGGCCTGGGCAACCAATTTTTAGCCAACATCCGTGAAACTGACGCTATTATTCATGTTTTGCGCTGTTTTGAAGATACGAACATCACCCATGTCGAGGGATCAGTCGATCCGATTCGCGATGCTGAAATTGTTGAAACAGAATTGATGATTGCCGACTTAGAATCTCTAGAAAAACGTTTTGAACAAATTAAGAAAAAAGCTCAAACTGGCGGTGACAAAGAGGCTAAAACCTGCGTCGCCGTCATGGAACCGATTATTAATGCCCTGCGTGCCGGAAAACCAGCGCGAACAGCCGCACCTGATCCGACGGAAAAAGATGCCTGGAAACAATATAAAATGCTCCAGCTTTTAACTTCCAAACCCGTATTATATGTTTGCAATGTTGATGAAAACTCAGCGGCCGCCGGCAATAAATTTTCTGAAGCCGTATTCAAAAAAGCTTCTGCTGAAAATGCTAAAGCCGTCATAATTTCTGCCGAGATTGAATCTGAAGTTGCGGAACTTGATGCGGAAGAAGAAAAAAAGGAATTTTTACAAAGCTTAGGTTTAGAGGAAACCGGCTTATCCAAAGTAATTCGCGCTGGTTATGAACTTCTGGGTCTGCAAACTTATTTTACAGCCGGACCCAAAGAAGTACGCGCCTGGACATTTCTAAAAGGTTCTAAAGCGCCGCAATGCGCTGGTATCATTCATTCTGACTTTGAAAAAGGTTTCATCCGCGCCGAAACCATAGCTTATGACGATTACATCCGCTTAGGCGGCGAACAGGCATGTAAAGAAGCTGGTAAAATCCGCTCCGAAGGCAAAGATTACATTGTCCAAGACGGCGATATTATGAACTTTCTATTCAATGTCTAAAAATATTGACTCATCTGGAAAATTTTTAAAAGAAATATCTTTCAGCAATAGTTAGATAAGCAAAATTTTAAAGAAGGGCAAATGCGTGTAATTTAAATAGAGTAAAACTAGAAAACGCAACTTTTTAAGACAAAACTTTTTTACATTTATCCTGCCAAAGTAAATATTATTTATATTTTTACTGCTAGAACCCATACTGAAAAAACCTTAATAAAAGCCTCAAAAACTGCTTGTTATATACAAATTCCCTCTCCTTTTCCTCCAAACCGACTTACGCATATTCTTATGGCTCTACCTGTGAAATTTTTATGTTTACCAGCTCTGAAAACTGTTTGTCGATTTTTGTTGAAACAAATCATAAAATACGTTATTTCTGGTGCCATGACCAGATACAAAATGATTATAGAATATGATGGCACCAATCTTGTCGGCTGGCAAAAGCAGCAGGAAGGCGACAGTGTTCAAAGCCTCTTGGAAACTGCTCTTTATAATTTTTCGCACCAAAAAATCGACATTTTTGCCGCCGGACGCACTGATGCCGGCGTCCATGCTTTGGCACAGGTAGTTCATTTTGATTTAAATACAAATATGGAACTTTTTCGTATGCGCGAAGCCTTCAACGCTCATCTGCGCGATATGCGAGCACCAGTTGCCGTACTCGATATTATACCTGTTGATGATAATTTTCATGCTCGTTTTTCGGCCAAAGGTCGCGGCTATATTTACCGCATCTTAAACCGCCGTGCCCATACCGTACTTTTGGAAAACCGTGTTTGGCACGTCGGCTTTCCCCTTGATGTCAAAAAAATGCGTCAAGGTGCAAAATATCTACTCGGTCATCATGATTTCAGCGCTTTTCGCGGTGCCGGCTGCCAGGCACTTTCGCCCGTCAAAACCCTCGATAAACTTGACATTAAAGTTAATGGCGATGAAATTGATTTTATAGTTGAAGCTCGTTCCTTTTTATATCATCAGGTACGCAACATGGTCGGCACTTTAAAAATGGTTGGCGACAACCACCTCAAACCGGAAGACATCAAAACCATCTTAGAAAGCCACCGCCGCGCCGAAGCCGGCGTTACTGCCCCGGCCTGTGGGCTTTATTTAAGCAAGATTGTTTACTGATAAGGCTTAAAAATAACAACGCCCCAGCATATACTGATACGACAAGCAAACTCAATAGCAAAATCATTTATCGCTTTCAAAGCCGTCATTGCGATAACCTCGCAAAAAACCGCCAAAAACAAATAAAGATAAACCGTTTCATTTCCACAGCAAAAATTTACTGTTCAGATAAAACCCTGCAAACCCGATTTATCAATATTTTCCGGCCATAGCTTTATAAACGTAGTTTTCATATTTAATAATCTGATACTTTTGTGAAATCAGATTTTGTTTTAAGGCATTTTGCGTATAAATTGCTTCCAGATAATCCTTAAATTCAGATTTTCCTACCTGATAACGCTGTTTGTAATATGCCGTAATCTTAGCAGAGTTTTCATAATTTTCGTCAGTATTGCCAAACATTGCCGTCGCTTTTTCATAAGCCACATAATAATACGCGACCTCGTTAATTGCCTGATTTAATGTATCTTTAAACCCAACTAACGCAATTTGATAATCCGTTTCTGAAATTTTGACATTGTTTTTTACCCGATTCCAGTCCAAAAATGGCAAATCAAGAGAAACCGAACCAAAAATATACGGAAAATCAAACGTTGTGCGCGCCTTATCCGAACTGGAATTAATTGCGCCATTTAAAGAAATTGAAGGATACCAGTCTTTTTCTGTTGCCTGCAGATTTTTGAAAGCTTCTTCCAAACGCATCTGGCTGGCCAGTAAATCCGGCCGATTAGCCAACACAGCTATCGGAACGTCAACATTCACCTCTAAACTCTTTTGCTTTAGAATATCACCGTATTGAATATCCATATCATCATGAACATTTAATATATTTTTCAGACTAGTTTCCATTTCCTTAAACTGCGTTTCCAGATTTAAAAGGTTGTTTTTTTCCGAAAGCAGGCTTTGTTTAGATTGTAAATATTCCAAATGGTCAACCTTACCACTGTTAAATTTGTCTTTCGTAATCTGTTCTATCTCTTCATAAGCCTTAATATTGCTCCGGCTCACCTCAATGGAATTTTGCAGATATTCCAAATTAAAATATAAATCCACCACACTGTTTACAAGACTTAAACGCGCCGATTCGCGATCCATAACCGTTGCCTGATATTCAAAAGCCTGAGCCGAACGCAGGTCTCTGATTTTGCCATACAAATCAAGTTCATAGTTTAAACCCATTTCGCCTGAAAAATTGCTTGAAAAATGGTCACTCGTATCGATTCGCCTCTGAGTATTAGCGCTCATATCGCCATAAAGTGTCGGAAACAAATCAAGAGTAGCCAAATTTAAATTATACAGTTCCTTGCTGATATTTAAAGCGGCCGTAATATAATCCGGATTATTTTTAAGAGCCGTTTCTACCAGATGGTTTAATTGTGCATTATCATAAAGTTGCCACCAGTTTTGGTTGGCCGTATAAACCTCACGCATGGTTTCGGTATAACCCAATTCATTTTGCAAAGTAGGCACCGTATACTTTGTTACCGTGCATCCGGCGACCAAAACCGGAAAACTAAAAACAAACAATTTCAAAATATTGCATCTTTTCATATTCTTACTCACTTGCTAATGCATCTATCGGATTAAGGTTGGATGCGTTTTTCGCCGGCATATATCCGAAAATGATACCGATTGCCGTCGAACAGACCAAAGCCAAAATGATTGACGCTGTTGAAAAAATCATGCCAAAATCTTCTGAAAATGTATTAAATGCCCATCCTACGACCAATGACAAACTCACACCCAGAAAACCGCCGACCAGACAAATCAATACCGCCTCAATTAAAAATTGTTGCAAAATATCGGCCTGTTTAGCCCCGATGGCCATTCTGATACCGATTTCGCGGGTACGTTCGGTAACAGACACCAGCATAATGTTCATCACTCCTATGCCCCCAACAATCAAAGAAATAACGGCAATGCTGGCAATCAAAAGTTTCATGGTATTGGTTGCGCTTTCAACGGTTTGTTTGATACTGTCGGTATTAATCATAAAAAAGTCTTTTTTACCGTGCAAAACCGTAAGAATATTCTCAATACTTTCTTCAGCGACCTGCGAATTAACGCTATCTGAAACTTTAACCGTAATGGAATCAATATCATTCGTACCATTGATTTTATACATAGCCGTCGTATACGGTGTCCAAATATTCATCATCTCTGACATCGGTCCCGGATTATTGTCTTTTTCCGTAACTCCGATAATTTTTAAAGGCTTTTTATTAAAGATAATAATTTCCCCCACTGGATTCGGATTGTCGGGAAACGCCTCTTTAAGCGTATTGTCGTCAATAACCACAACCGAAGCCATTTTATCGACTTCTTCTTCGGTAAAAATCCGCCCTTGGGCTATTTTACGGCCTTTGACGTCAAAATACTGTGCCCCAACCCCGTTTAACTGCGTGGTCAGCGTATAACTACCATATACCAGATTACCACTGGCCGAAACGCTTGGCGTCGCATTATCAATAAAACTCAGCTTATCCAAATGCTCAGAATCGCTAACTTTTAACGTTCGTATCCGGGCTGAACGCCTGTCGCCAAAACCAGTACCAGGACGAATATCGATTGTATTGGTGCCCATGGAATTAATCTGTTCCATAATTTTAGCCTGTGATGCATTACCCAAAGCTACCACCGACACCACCGATGCAATACCGATAATAATACCGAGCATTGTCAAAAGCGAACGCATTTTATTTGATAAAATGGCATGCACCGACATATTAAAAGATTCCATAAAACGGTATTTCAAAACATCAAACCGGCTTTTCTTAACGGCTTGCAAAATTTCGCTCGTTTCATAAAAATCATCTGATTTACGCTCGTCTGACACAATTTCGCCATCTTTAATTTCAATAATCCGGCTGGCCTGCGCCGCAATCTTACTATCATGGGTAACCAGAATAATCGTATGCCCCTGCTTATGCAGGTCCTTAATAATTTCCATAACCCGTTCGCCACTTTTGGAATCCAACGCACCAGTCGGTTCGTCAGCCAAAATAATTTCCCCGCCGTTCATCAACGCACGAGCAATACTGACACGCTGCTGTTGGCCACCGGAAAGTTCACTAGGTTTATTGGTCAGTTTACTGCTAAGTTCAAGCCGTGTTAACAAAGTGTCCGCCCGTTTGTTGCGGGTTTCGGCATTCAACCCCAGATAAACGGCTGGTAAGGCCGCATTTTCCCGAGCCTGCAAATTAGAAAGCAAATTATACCGCTGAAAAATAAAGCCAAACGTTTTACAGCGCAAATCTGCCAGCTCATCTTTTTCCATTTTACCGACTTCAATCCCGTTGATTTTATATGAACCAGATGTCGGCACATCCAGGCATCCCAAAATATTCATCATCGTCGACTTGCCCGAACCAGACTGGCCGATGATGGCCACAAAATCGCCTTTTTCAATCGTCAAATCAATATTTTTCAAGACATGAACACGATTATCACCCTGCCCGAAAAATTTATTGATTTTTTTAAACTCGATGATGTTCATGGCTAAAATCCCCGCGGTCCCCTGACGCTTGAAGCCTTATCCGATATCTCTGATGACGACATTCTGGCAATAATAACTTCCTCGCCCTCATCAACACCTTTTTTAACCTCAATATTCAATCCGTCTGACACGCCAGTTTCTATTGAACGCCGTTGAACACCTTCATTCGTCAAAATCTCAACATATTCGTCTTTGGCGTTGCCTTTAACCGCCAAAGCCGGAATAACCAAAACATTTTTGGCGTTCTCAACATATATCACGTTTTGCGTTGTCATGCCTATCCGCAATTTTCCCTCATCGTTGGGCACTGCCAACCGACCGTAATAATAAATTGCCTCGTCATCACCAACCACCTCGGTATATTCGCCGTTTGTCAACAACGTCAATCCCGGATCAATAGATTTTAAGGTTGTTTCCTTCACATCGTCTAAATCGGCCAAAATCGCGTATGTTACTTTAACACCCGGCTTAATATTAACAATATCACCTTCGGAAATTTCTATCAAAATTTCCATCTGGCTCAAATCTGCCACCTGCACAATCGTTGGCGTATCCATGGCCGCGTTAATTGTCTGCCCAACTTTGACCGGAACAGAAACAACCGTACCACTAAGCGGTGCAGTAATCCGTGTGTAACCCAAATTTGTTTCTGCCGTACTTAAAGAAATTTCCGTTTCTTTGATAGAAGATTCCAGCTGAGTAACCGTAGACTGTGCCGTTTTATAAACATCTTCGGCATTTTCCAGATCCTCTTCCGAAATAGCGTTTTGTTTTTTCAAAGCCTGCGCCCTTTTATACTGCTTTTCGGCAATTTTTAACGAGGTTTTGGCCGCCTCTAGTTGAGCCTGATAACTTTCCAGACGAGCTTTATTGGTGTCTACCTCGTTTTGTTGTGTCGTAGAATCAATCTCGGCAATCATATCGCCTTCTTTAACTTCTTGGCCAACCGCAACATAAAGTTTTTCAATTTTCCCGGAAACCTGAGCACCAACGGTAACCAATTCGCTTGCCCGCACCTCACCGGCAGCATTAACCACCTTTTCAATATCCTGACGTCGCACAGTGTCTGTGATATAAGAAATTTCATCAACTTTGTGAAAATATTTCCAAGCCCCTAAAGCGCCCAACAGCAAAACACCGTAAACGACAAATTTTTTCCTGCTTTTTATATAATTAACAACTTGTATCATTTTTTAATCTCGATAATTAATTTTCTGTCACAAATAAAATAACGAATAAACAATATCCCGAGTTCATTATTAATACGAATTTTATTAATTTTTTAATAAAATTATAAAATCTAAATTTGTTTTTCGAAATGCCGTTCAAAAAATTTCTTGCATTTTATTTCTTATCGTTTAACCTTGCTTTTAAGGCAGGTTGGTGTCTGCCCCGAGGGTTCGAAGCCTCATCATTGGTTGCCAATTATCATTGGCGTAAAAAACTCCTTCTGGTCGTCCGACTGGAAGGAGGCTAATATGTTTATATCAAGGGATAAGCGTTTGCTTTTATCTTGTTTAAATTAATATGCCCACTACTTTCCAATGAGTAGCTTCGAACTTCCAGTCGCCTTTTGCACCAAAGGCGATTTTTTGTTGGGAGTTTTGACAATGGGACACAAGAACTTAAAGAGAGCAAAAAATGCTAAGAATGACGAATTTTATACCACATACGAAGATATCAAAAAAGAACTGTCCAATTATGCCAAATATTTCAAAGGCAAGGTGATTTATTGCAACTGCGATGACCATAACGGCATCGGCCTGGGAACGCCAAAGTCAAATTTTTTGAAATATCTGGCGGATAATTTTGAGGCATTTAAAATCAAAAAAGTTATAGCCACCCACTACGAGAAAGATAAAAAAAACTCTTCTATGTATATTTTGGATAAGGACAATACCGGCGACAAAATCGCTTGCTTTGAAGATATTACAGAAATCCCGCTCAAAGGAAACGGCGATTTTAGAAGTGAAGAATGTATTGCGCTGTTAAAACAAGCGGATATCGTAATAACCAACCCACCGTTTTCTCTATTTCGCGAATATGTGGCGCAGCTTATACAGTACAATAAAAAATTTTTAATTATCGGCAATGATAACTGTCGCACCTATAAAGAAATTTTTCCGTTGATAAAAGAAAATAAGTTTTGGTGTGGGTTACATCATGTTAAGCAGTTTTACAAGCCAGACGGTTTAGTTAAGAACTTTGGTAATGTCAGCTGGTATACAAATTTGGAAAATAGCCGAAGAATTGAGGTAATTAATACCGGCAAAAAATATTACGGCTATGAAGAAATGTATCCCAAATATGACAATTACGACGCCATTAATGTTGATAAGGTCAGCGACATCCCGATGGATTATATCGGGGCGATGGGGGTGCCGATAACCTTTTTGGATAAATATAATCCCAAACAATTTAACATTATCGGTCTTTTAAATTCAAGTGATGAAATATTGGCCGGAATTCCTGCAATACGGGAGTATGATGATTTTAAAGAAATTAGACAAGACGGCACTTATACTAATGCGAGCGGACGAAAGACACGAGGAAATCCTGTTTTATTAGGAAAATCATCAAAAGGAAATTATTATATCCACCCTTTGACCCACGAATGTGTTTATTCTGCATATGCTCGTATTTTGATTAAGAAAAAGGAGAACTGATATGACAATGAAAACGACTCAGCCAGTTATTACTATCAGAGATTTAGTGGGCGGCTATTTGGATAAAGGCGAGCAAGGCGTGGTGGCTTTTGGCGGGAAACTTAATGTTCGTCCGGCGTATCAGCGGGCGTTCGTCTATAATCCCGATGACAGGGATCGGGTGATGCTCTCGGTATATAACAACATGCCATTGAACAGTATGTATTGGGCTGTCAATCCGGACGGAACTTTCGAGGTTATTGACGGACAGCAACGTCTGATTTCTATCTGCCAGTTTATCACCAATGATGACGGATACGGCAACCCTATTGCCATTGACTTTAACGGCAGAAATACGCAAACTTTTGAAGGTCTCACCCCTGATAAACAGAAAGAAATTTTGGATTATCGGCTACAAGTTTACGTCTGCGAAGGGACAGATGATGAGAAGTTGGATTGGTTTCACACCATTAACATTGCCGGTAAACAAATGACCAATCAGGAACTTCTTAATGCTAATTATACCGGTCAGTGGCTGACGGCAGCGAAACAGTTTTTCTCTAAGAAAAATAACAATGAAGCGATTGCCATTTCTTATTACGACAATGACGACAAAAAAACCTTGCTTAGCCTGTCGGCGGATAAAACCCTGGGCGATATGGGCGGACTCGGCGATAAAGCAAACCGACAACTGCTGTTGGAACTTGCTCTTGGCTGGCGAATTGATGCGCAACCGGCGGAATATCCGCAAATTAAAGATTATATGGGCAAGCACCGTTTTGACAATGACGCTGGTGAACTTATTGATTATTTCAAAAATGTTATTTCATGGGTTAAACACACGTTTATCACTTATCGCACGGATATGAAAGGCCTTGATTGGGGAATTTTGTACAATAAATATCATCATAAAAGTTTTAATTCGGCGCAGATTGCCGAAAAACTTAACCATTTATATGAGCTTTATGATATCGACCCCGACGGCTTGAAAAAGAAAGGCTTTTATGAATATTGCCTATCTGATGACAGAACGCTGATTTGGCATCGAGCTTTTAGCGAACATCAACAAAAACAAGCCTATGAAAGGCAAGGTGGCAAATGCGCCCGCTGTGGCAAAAATTTTGCCTTGAAAGACCTGGAAGGCCATCATAAAAAAGCTTTTGCTGACGGTGGCGAAACAACCATAGAAAACTGCATAATGTTATGCAAAGACTGCCATATTGATTACCACGCTGAAACAAAAAAATAACTTAAATCGCAAAGCAAAACCCCGCCTTGTGCGGGGTTTTGCTTAATGGCGGAGAGATAGGGATTCGAACCCTAGGTACCCCGTTAAAGAGTACAATTGATTTCGAGTCAACCGCATTCAACCGCTCTGCCATCTCTCCCAATATCGGTTTATTTCATAAAATAAAATTAAACTTTATGCAAGCATTATTTCCGGTTAAGCTGCATAATATGTTCATCTGCTTTGGCAATGCAAATCTGCGTTTGTTTTAATTCCGTGCTCAAACGGTTATTTTCATATATATCCGCTGCTTCAGCATAATATTTTATAGCCTCTTCCAAATACTCCTCGTCATCAAACCTTTTGCCTGAATTATAAAAAATATTACCGATGCTTTCTTCAGCCTTTGCCCATTCCAAAGGCCATTGTTCCCGCGTATAAATTCTCTGGCGATTTTTATAATTTTCAACAGCCAACATAGAAATTTCATCATTGCGCCCAAACAAGCCCAATAACGATAGATATAAGCCTAAATCTCCCTGAATATCCGCCCAAAAATAAGGGAATGAAGCTTTTGAAAAAAACTTTTCTGCTTCCCGAAGGTGAAATACAGAATCACGCAGTGCCTGAACATCTGAAGATTGTTTCCAGTATCCGTAATAAACTTTTGAAAGCAGATAAGATAAAATACCAAAATCATACGGATAGGAATGGCGACTGAAACATTTTTGCGCATATCGATAACATTCGGCGGCGTTTTTATAAAAAATATATTTATTCCGCTGCAGATTCTCCGCTGCCAATTGATACAGCTGCCCCAAACCAGCATATATATTGCCGCTTAAAAGCAAATCTTTACCTGCCGACAGGCTTTTGTAGGCTTTTGCCCATAAATCCGAAACAATTTTCACGTCTGACAATTTTAATTCTTCAGCTTTTGAGCACAAATAAATCAGCGCCAAAATATTTAAAATATACGGCATGTAAAAAACTTCTAATCCTCTGGGAGAGTGCTCTCGGCCGATTTTATCCAAAATTTCTGCTAGTTTCTCTTTTTGTTCCCGGTGGTTTTTCAAATCAGCCACCGCCACAATAACGCCTCCAATTAAAAACTGCATAGATGTTGGAAAATTTCTCTCCTGAAGATACGACAGCGGAAGATACAAATTATTCAACAAAGAAAAAAACGGCAAATCTTGCTTCTCGTATTGACGCAAGATTTGAAAATTCAAACGAATTCTATCTTGTTCCCGATTCCCCCATATAAGGACATCCGCTTCCGTTACGTTGATAATTTGTCTTCCTAAATCAATAAAATCAAAAAAATTCCGACTGTTAAGATTAACAAAATCTCTTCCTAACGGATTTTCATAATATTTTACGGCCAAAAAATCTAATCCGGACAGATACTGCGCTAAAATTTTTCCCGAATTTTCCGGACAATCATCTGCAAAAGCAGCCACAACAACCTTTATCCGCCTTTTTTCCGGAACAGCAACTTCCAACGCAGAACTATTAAATAAATTTTTAAGTCCTGTAAAAAACATTACCGACCTTTGCCTTTCCTGAATGATTGTTGGATCTCTTTCAGCTCTTCTTTGATATTGCTGACAAAATCTCGGTTAACTTCCCTCAAAGATTGTTTTTTGTTATCCGCATTATATAACATGCTAAGGAGCCACAAATTAACAGCCAAAGCAAACAAGGGAATTGAAAAGGCGTTAACGGCAAAAAGCTGGAAACCGGCTAACATGACATTAACCAGCCCTATTTTAATAACAGCCGTGTTTATGGCGTCTATTGACGCTCCTTTATCGGCCACAGACATATAGGTCGTATTATCTGACCAATCCAGTCGTTTTATTCCTAAAATATACCGGCAGACAATGCTCCACATTCCCTCAGATAACGCATACATTATCAAAATCACCATTGACGGTCCGGCCATCTCCAGAGCACCATCAATCAACAAGCCTGAAAAAACAAACGCCGCCGCTGCGCATGCGCCGTTATTCAGTATACCCGTTCCAGAAATTTGATTTAAATTGAATAATCCCAACCATACTCCAGCCAAACAAGCGCCGGCAAATCCTAAAATTTGCGAAACACCGCCAACCAAAGCCATAACAAACAAACCAATTGTAATTGTCAGGCACTGAATGGTAAAAATGTTGGGCAAACCATTCAACCATTGAGCTAAACTCGTAAATATAAATACCGCAGCCGCAACAATCAACCTATCAACCCACAAAGGCACTAAACCCTCAAAAAGTAATACTTCATCGGGAATCATAAAAGCCAAAACCAGACTTGCGCCGGCCAAAACTAAATAAAACAGCCAATCCTCTTCTAATAAAAAAACTACATAAATAAGTAGCGATAACCCCAACAACACCCCCAACGGAGTAATTGTTAAAGGAACAACAACATCATTAAAATTCGGCATCAGAAAAAAAATCGCCAATAAGCCGACGCCTGTCAAAAAAAAGATATATAGCCACGGATCTTTTAGAAAAGTATATTCTCTGATTTCACCACCGTCCATACGTAAAAAATTTAAAATCACCCGAGAACAAACAAACCCGACACATATTAACAAAACGCCAAATATGAAATTTAAAGACATTTACACTTCCCCCTCATTTTTCTGCAGACAAGCCGCAAAGAAAGCATCCATCCCGCCGATATCTTTCATATAATACGGCAAAGTTCTTAAAACTCCCTTATCAATTATATTTTTATCAAGATTTATCCCCTCATAGCGTTGCAAATTTTCCATATCTACGGGACATAACCTAAAATCATGATTTTTATTTAAAAAAGATTCTACTTGGCGCTCGCCTTCACTCTTGGCAATAGAACAAGTGCAATACAAAATTTTACCGCCGGTTTTAAGTTTATTAGCCGCCTTTTGCAGAAAAGTTTTTTGCAAAGCTTTTTGTTTTTCAACATCAGCTATGGTTTTATGATGCAGAACTTCCGGATGCCGGCGGAAAGTGCCAGTTGCTGAACACGGCGCATCGATAACAATAACATCAAAAAAATCTCTGCAATTTTCCAAAAATAAAACAGCGTCAGAAACGATCGTTGTCAAATTTGCAGTCAATTGCAAACGCCATATATTCTCCTTTAATTTTTCCACTCTTTCTGCGTCAATATCTAAAGCCGTAACCTCAGCGCCAGCCGCTAAAAGCTGCGCTGTTTTTCCGCCAGGCGCAGCACACAAATCCAACACCTTTTTATTTTTGATGTCACCTAAAAGTAGCACCGGCAAAGATGCCGCCAAATCCTGCACCCACCATTGCCCTTGCGCATAACCTTCCAATTCAGAAACCTTATCCGCTTTAGCTAATCGCAACGTGCCGTTAGAAAATAAAACAGCGTTCAATTTTTGTGCCCAGCCGACCGCATCTTGTTTGGGTATAATGTCTAAAGGTGGTTCGTAATGTAAAATTTCTTCCATTTTTTTTATTTCTTCCACCTTATAATCTTTTATCAAAATTCGTTTAAATTCCAGCGGAAAAGCCCCTTTGTTGAACACTGTATTTAAATTCTCTTTTTGAGCGGCGATTTGTCGCAAAACCGCATTAACCATACCAGCAGGAAATCTGCCAGCCTTTTTTTTGGCAATGTTTACATATTCATTAATAGCGGCATAATCAGGCGTTGCAAGATAAAGAATTTCAGCCGCTCCCAACAACAAAACATAATAAACCGCTTTATCCTTTGCCGGAATTTTTTTATGCAAAAACTTTTGCAAAATCTGTTTTAAATTTTCCAAACGTCGCAAAGTTGTCAAAAGAAGCATATTGCCAAACGGCCGCTCAGTTTCACTGATTTGTTCTTTCAACGTGTTAATAAAAGCTCCTGTTTCCAAAACATGAGTCAAAATTTCCACACACTGCCGCCGAACTTTCATCTTTTGTTTTCTCCTTATATTTAACTGTAAGCATCTCATAAAAATTTGCAAGCAAAATTCTTTCTTCCTGTTTCCTGTTATAAAAACGGATTATATTACAGTTTCTGCTTGTTTTTTAGATTCCTTTAAGGTATTTTGTAAGCAATGTAAAAATTTTGGAGAAAAAGAAAATGACAGCAAACCCGCGCTATAACGGAGCTGAAACATTTGAAGAATGGCAAAAACAGTGGGAATTGGAAGATAGATACAATTTCCGTACTATTGAACAAAAATGGCAAAAAATCTGGGAAGATGAAAAAATCTATCATGTTGACATCGACCATAAAAAAGAAAAATTCTATGCTTTGGTTGAATTTCCTTATCCTTCCGGCGCTGGCCTGCATGTTGGTCACCCACGTTCTTATACGGCACTTGACGTCATTGCCCGCAAAAAACGCATGCAGGGTTATAATGTTCTATATCCGATGGGTTTTGACGCTTTCGGCCTTCCGGCAGAAAACTATGCTATCAAAACTGGTATTCATCCGGCTGTTTCCACACAAGAAAATATCAAAAACTTTACCCGCCAGTTAAAATCTATCGGCTTCAGTTTCGATTGGGATCGCTGTATCAATACTTCTTCTCCGGAATATTATAAATGGACGCAATGGATGTTTATCCAGCTGTTTAAACACGGTATGGCTTATAAAGATAAAATGGCTATTAATTGGTGTCCGGCATGCAAAGTAGGCCTGGCTAATGAAGAAGTTGTTAACGGGCATTGCGAACGTTGCGGCGCTGAGGTTGTCCGCCACAACAAAGAACAATGGATGATTGCTATTACCAAATATGCCGACCGTTTGATTGACGACTTAAAAGATGTTGATTTTATTGATCGCGTCAAAGCTCAACAAATTAATTGGATTGGCCGCTCGGAAGGCGCCGAGCTGGATTTTGAGTTCGGCAACGACAAATTAACTGTTTTCACCACCCGTCCCGATACGGCGTTTGGCATAACATATATGGTTTTAGCTCCTGAACATGAATTTGTTGCTAAATATATGAATCAGTTTGAAAACCAAGATGAAATCAAAACATATGTTGAAGCTACTGCCAAAAAGTCCGATCTACAGCGCACGGCTGATGATTCCAAAACAGGCGTTGAGTTAAAAGGTATCAAGGCTCGCAATCCCTATAACGGCAACATGATTCCCGTATTTATTTCCGATTATGTTTTAATGAGCTACGGTACAGGAGCAATCATGGCTGTACCAGCGCACGACCAACGCGATTACGACTTTGCCAAAACCTTTAACCTGCCGATTGTACAAGTTTTAGATGGTGGCAACATTGAAGAAAAAGCTTTTGAAGAAGATGGACCGCACATCAATTCCGGTTTCTTAAACGGTTTAAACAAACAAGACGGCATGTGTCAAGCCATAGATTATGCTGTTAAAAACGGTTTTGGCCGTCCAAAAATCAATTTTAAATTACGCGACTGGGTATTTTCCCGCCAACGTTATTGGGGCGAACCGATTCCGATGGTTTATTGTGAACATTGCGGCTGGCAGCCGTTAAATGAAGAAGACCTGCCCTTAACTTTGCCGGAAATTTCAGATTATCTGCCTAATGATAACGGCGATTCGCCTTTGGCTAAAGCTGTCGATTGGGTGAATACCACATGCCCGAAGTGCGGCAAACCGGCGCGCCGTGAAACCGATGTAATGCCAAACTGGGCTGGTTCGTCTTGGTATTTCTTACGTTACTGCGACCCGCATAATAATAAAGAATTTGCTTCGCAAGAGGCTCTAAACTACTGGATGAATGTTGACTGGTATAACGGCGGCATGGAACATACCACTTTACACTTGCTTTATTCCCGTTTCTGGCACAAATTTTTATATGATTGTGGTTATGTCCCAACCAAAGAACCCTATAATAAACGTACCTCACACGGCATGATTTTGGCTGAAAACGGAGAAAAAATGTCAAAATCACGCGGCAATGTCATCAATCCTGATGATATTGTCAATAATTACGGCGCTGACACATTTCGTTTATATGAAATGTTCATCGGTCCATTTGACCAAACAGCTATGTGGTCGGAAGAAAGTTTAATGGGTGTGTATCGTTTTGTCGGTAAAATTTATAACCTATTTAAAAAAGTCTACAAAATCGAACCAAATGAAAAAGATTTGCGCATTATGCATAAATGCATTTTAGAAGTTACCGAACGCATTGACCAGATGAAGTTTAATACCGCTGTTTCTTCTTTAATGACTTATGTTAATCATCTTTCAGACCTAGAAAAAATTCCGTCAGTTTTATATGAAACACTAATCAAATTATTAAGCCCGTTCACCCCGCACTTGGCCGAAGAAATGTGGACGCGTTTAGGACACACAACCTCAGTTGTAACTGAACAATGGCCTGAGGGCGATCCGAAAATGGCGCAAGACAATGTTGTAACGCTGGCCGTACAAATTTGCGGCAAAATGCGCGGTACCATTGAACTGCCTAAAGACAGTCCGGAAGAAACCGTTAAAGCGGCGGCTTTAAAGCTGGATAATGTTGCCCGCCAAACTGCCGGAAAAGAAATTAAGAAAATCATTATCGTACCAAATAGGATTGTAAACATTGTTACAGCGTAAAAAAATATATTCAGCGCTTTGCGCTTTATTCATGATATCCGGTTGCGGTTTTGAGCCACTGTATGTCGAACGCAAGCCAGATGAGGGTTGGTATTATAAAGGTGAGTTTGACACCAGCATTATGGATGAAATGGAAAAAATCAGAATTGAACCCGTTTCTGACCGCTTTGGCCAGTTGCTCCGCAACAATCTTTTAGATAGCTTTACTCCTAAGGGAGTGCCAGCAAAACCACGTTATCGATTGGTTATCGGCGATATTAACCGACAAGTTGTTCAGCAGGCCTTGCGTGATGACATTACCGCCACCCGTGAACGCGTCCGTTATAAAGTCAATTATTATCTGTACGATACCGAAACAAACAAACAGTTGGTGCGGGGAAACAGTATATCGTATGTCAGTTATGATATTTTAGCCAATCCTTATTCTACAACATATGCCCAGAAAAAAATTGAAAAAAATGCAGCGGATATTATCTCTAACGACATATCCTTGCGCATGGGCGCTTACTTTCATTCAGTCATTACCAAACGCGGCGATCCAAACAATTTATAAAGGCGCTTATCAATGAATTTTAAGGCGGCAGATATTGCTAGATATTTTAAGCACCCTGATGCTAACATCAAATGTATCGTTATTTTCGGCAGCAACGAAGGCATGATTGCAGATTATACCAAACAATTTGCCCAAACCATATGCCCCGATTTAAACGATGCCTTTCAGGTTGCTCGGCTTTCTATGGATACTTTAGAAAAAGACATAGGTTTGCTGTTCGGCGAATATAACGCCCGCTCACTAATGGGAGGAAGGCGGGTTGTTATTATTAAAGACGGTAATAATACCTTAACGGCGCATTTAAAAAACTTATTCAAAGACAATACTTCTGATACTTTGCTGATTATCAGCTCATTAACTTTAAACACCAAATCATCCTTGGTTACCTTAGCCAAAGAACGTGAAGATTTTGCCTTGATAAGCTGTTATGATGATCGGGAAGAAAATATTTATACAGCCGCGCGGGAATATTTTGTTAAAAACGGTATTACCATTGCCAATGACGCCATGCAGTTGTTATGCAGCCGTTTATCCAATGATCGCAAAGCATCTTTAACTGAAATGGATAAACTTATAACCTATCTCGGCACCCGCCGCAATGTAGAAATCAATGATATTAAAACCGTCATCGGCGACATATCAAGTTCCTCACAAGAAGATTTATGTTATTTCATTGCTAAAGGGGAAATTGCTAAAGCCCTAGATGCGTACCAAGAGCTCATCCATGCTGGCGAGGAATCTGTTTCTCTCGTACGCAGTTTGACTTATCACTTCGAAAAATTATTACTCTGCATTGCTTCCATGGAAAAGGGACAACCGGCAGAAAGCGCCATTAGCGCTTTGAGACCGCCGGTTATGTTCTTCCGCAAAGCCGATTTAATCCAACAATTAAAAATATGGAAACGGCACCCTGTCCTGGATGTCTTGCAATTATTGTATGATTGCGAGCGCCAATGTAAAACCACCAACCTGCCGGCTGAAGAAATCTTAAGTTACACACTTATGCAAATCGGTGGCGCGGCACGACGCCTGAATCGCTGATTAAATTACACAGCAAGTAAGGAAAAAATTTCCGTTTTTGGGGAAAATCTCCCTCGTCCGTTTAATTCTGATAATTCAATTAAAAAAGCTGCTGCCACAACATGGCCACCAATTCTTTCCATCAACTGACAAGTAGCCGCTGCCGTTCCTCCAGTGGCCAGCAAATCATCAATCACTAAAATCCTTTTACCTGGTTCCACTGCGTCTTTGTGAATTTCCAAAACATCCTTGCCGTATTCCAAGTCGTATTCGATTCGCTCTACTTCTGCCGGGAGTTTTCCTGCCTTACGCACAATCACCAACCCGCATCCAAGCGCATATGCCAGCGGTGCGCCAAACAAATAACCGCGCGATTCCACCGCTACCACATAATCAATTTTTTCAGTTTTAAACTTTTGATAAAACAAATCAACGGCTTCTCGAAAAGCCTCTTTATCTTTTAACAGCGTGGTAATATCCTGATACATAATGCCTTTTTTCGGAAAATCTGGCACAACCCTGATTTTTTCAGCAAGATTCATTGTTTAAAAATCCTTATCTTATAAAATATGTCTTTAAGATAATAAAACAGGTTCCAAATTTATTCAAGGCTTGTTTTGCAAACAATGCTCTTCATAGACACCCCGCACGTAGCCTGTGGCATATCCAGCCAAGCTTGACATTTCCTAAAGTAAAAAACAAAAGAAACCCCGCTGGTTTTGCGCAACGGGGTTTAAAAATTTTCAAATAATTTAATGCGTATGGAATACTTTGGTTAAAATTTTCCATTCACTACCGTCTTTAACCAGCAAAAACATGTCTGTATAACGCGCGCCATGCCATTTATCTGATTCTACCTTAACATAAGCAATATTCCCGGCTACATCAACAGCCGTAATTTCTGCTTCAATTTCCGGTGCTGCTGGATTGTTATCTAAATAATCAAATAAAGCGTTTATCGAGCCTCCTTCAACTTTACCGCCGGCAGCGCTGTACATTATGGCATCTTTATAAACCGCCGGACGCAAAACAGCACTTTTTCCTTGCCTGCCCGCCTCGAGATATTTACCTAAGGCCTCTTTAACCGCCTCGTAATCACTCACTTTTACTTCCTGCATTGTTTCTCCTTTCACTGTATTTTCAGCAGCTTTTGCTTGGCTTCCCAAACAAAAAATTACCGCTGCGATAATTGTTAAAAGTTTTCTATTCATGGTTCTTCCTTTTAAAAATTCTATTGCCAATAAAAATATATCCCTATAATATATTTTTATTCAATACTTACCTTTTCGTTTAATACTAACCTTAAGGATAGCTTAAAATGCAACGCTGTATCGAACCAAACATCAAAATTGAAGACACTGGATTTGGCTACACATTATCACTCATCGGTGGCAAATATAAAATGATTATACTTTACTGGCTAGGTGAATTCGGCATTTTGCGACACAATGCCCTGCACCGTTTAATCGGCAAGATATCATTTAAAATGTTAAGCACCTCGTTAAAAGAGTTAGAAAAAGACGGCCTGGTTTTACGAAAAGTTTATCTGGAAATGCCTCCTAAAGTTGAATATAGTTTGTCAGAAAAAGGAAAATCTTTAATTCCGATTTTATTTGATTTATGCGATTGGGGTGATAAACATCGTTCTTAAAATAAAAAACCGGCACAAAGCCGGTTTTTTATTTTAATTATAAAGAAATACCCAGCTGCTCCGCTTCAAGCAAAGCTTTATGCCCTTTAATATCGCCAAGTTTTAAAACACCGCCAGCATAAATTTGTCCCAAATCACGCCAGCCTAGATGCGCCAAAAGTTTTTCATAATAGTACTTTACAGGTTTGGCATTATCTTTATCATTGCCTTCCGAAGCCATAAGCAAAACACAGTCTTTTTTTGGATTTTCATAATTCGGATTACATTCGGCAACCGCAAACAAACGGTCAAATGCACATTTTAATTGTCCTGAAAAACCCCAATAATACATCGGTGAAGCCAGTACAATAATATCTGCCGCAACATAATCCGGATATATCTGTAGCATATCATCCTTTTGAACACAGGGACTGTTTTTATCTCTACCACCACCAAAACACCCTAAACATCCATGAATATTCATCTTTTGCAGATTAAAACATTTAACCTCATATCCCTTGCTTTTCGCGCCTTTACTGAAGGCTTCAATCAGACCTTGAGTATTGCCGTTCAGGCGCGGACTTCCGTTTAATATAACAATTTTTTTATTCATATTTCTTCCTCCTGATTATATTGCCAGGTCTGCTTTCGGCAATATGCTTAAAGCCACCACAGTCAATACAAATGACAAAAAATTTTCGCACTGCCGTGATTTATCCTCACATTACCACAATGCAATTTAAAAAGAAACTTACGCTGATTCAATACTCACTTTCTGGTTTCATACTAACTTTAAAGAAAGTTAAATCATTTTTTTGCCAACCGATAACTTTCATCAATTCGCCAAAATATTTCTGCAACATCAACCGAACCATCAAGACAAATAGTATACCAGTTTTTTTTATTCATATGATACCCCGGAAAATATCTAATGCCATCAACCCAAACAACAATGTTTTCTGGTGTGCCGCGCAAATCTATGACCTCAAATTTCCTATCATTTTCTAGATTGAGTTTAGATGCCATCACCGTCAAAATCGCCGCATACCATTTTTTATTGTCTGAACGGCGAAAAACCGCGTTATCTGGAAATTTTTCCCATAAAAATTCCAATTTGTCGTGATATTTTTGCTGCACATAGGCAATAACCTGTTGTGTAACCGTACTCTTAAAAATCTGAGAAACATAGCACCTATCGGCAATCTCTTGCAAAATCCGCCGACACTCTTCGCGCATTTTCCCGATAAACGCCCCTTCTGCATTTACCGCCTGATATAAAACATACATCTCTCTGGTATCTTTGTCTATCACATTGCTTTTAATCGCGCCGGACTTATCTATTAAAACCCTCAACTCAAACGTACCGCCCAAAATATCTTTCGACCAAATATAGCCACTTTCCGTCTTAACAAAGCCAAAATCTTCTATTGCGGCAAACTCCGCCTTTTTATACTTAAAAATCTCTTCAAACATATTTCAATCTTAGCCGTTGATAACCTTTAATATCCCTATTGTTTCAGAATCATTTTACTATATAAACAGTGTTACTGCTTTTATTAAAGCAGTTTTTATAAATAATTTTCAAGAAATTTTATGCAATTCAGCCTGCATGTTAGCAAGCGTCATTTTCTGCAGTTGCCGCTCCAAATCATTCCGCACGACCTGCAGCCGATAATCCAAAACAAGCTAAAGAAACTGTTGAAAATGCTCAACAAGCCAAGGAAATTGAACAAAAAATAAAAGAAACTAAAGAACGTTTAAAAGAGCAGGATAAAGAACCTGATGCTCTAGAAAAAGCCATCAACAATATCCTTGGAAAAAATCCTAACAAATTAAAAGGAGATATTTTAAGCGGCAAAATAAATCCAGAACTTAAGGAAATTTGTGCTAAAATTGCAAATAAAGCAATAGTAAATACCTATAAAAATTTTCAAACAACGACTAAAAAAATCTATGAAAATGTAATAAAACTAATTTAATCTTTCTTATATTCCAAAACAATAAAGACTTTTTGACTTGATGAGGCTTAAACGCACAGTTTACGCGATGCCTTTTCCTCCTTTATCCATAAATAAGCCAACAACCGAAGAGCCCTGTCTTTCTGAGCAACTTTCAGCTATTTTCGTATTTATTGTTTCTTCGCACTCTTTATTGATAAAATATCTAACTTCTCTCATTTTCTCATCCTCATTGAGTTTTTTATAACGTTCCATCTCACGGGAATACATATCAATTACCATATCCCTAACGGCAAATTTAAATATAGCAGAATTTGATGCCTTTTCCCAATCTAAAATTTTTCCATCAGGAGAAATAATGGGCTGTCCTTCGCTAAATGTACTCATACCACTATCAAGCTTAAAACTCTCTACGCAACGACATATAACAGCATCATCAAAATATCCTCCTCCTAATTTATTCATTTGAATCTTGAATTTTATAATTTCCGGGTGATAAAAAATACTTTCTTTTCTTAAACTACCATCTGCGTTATAATAAGTTCTCTCTTGAATTACATCGAGCATCTTTATATTTTTCTTTTTCAGTTCATCCGAATTATTCTTAGCATTCAATAAATTTATAACCAAAGATGCTATAGACATCGCATATAATCGTCTGGATGCATGGTAATCATCTTTAAAATTATTTAAGTATCTTGATATAAATAAATATGGAGAAGTTGAATGCTGCAAAATAAACAACAAAAAGATCCTTATGAAATTATGGAGCATAATTTATTGCCAGTTTTTAAAGAAGCGGTGTCTATTGCAAAAGAAATATCTCATAATCCTATCTTTAAAATATATCAATAAATAAATTGTTCGGACAAGTTGTAAAACGGCTGGCTATTTGCATTCCTTGATTTTTAATAAAAATAAGGGTATAATATAGAACAGAGGGATATATCATGAAACAGAGAGATATTTATATAGTTAGCCAAGATGGGCTTGATCCTGAAGTAAACTATGTCGCTGTCGAAGCAATTAGCGAAATCATGGGGTTTTTCCCTGAATATAAAAATGATTATCCAATTACTAATTTAGGTGCATGGAAAGATCATGGGTATATCTATTCTCAAAATGGGAAGCTTTATCTGGCTCCATATAAAAGCACTCGTTGGCATATTGAAAATGCCCGACCAGACCCTAATTATCATCGGCTAAATGCAAGCACCTTACTTGAAACAATGCAGAAAGACCCGACAAATCAACAAATTCCACAATTTACAATCTTGTTGACAAAAGATGATTTATATCCTTATGATAAGGATGCATATTGTCTAGGTATAGGAGAAGAGAGGATTGGCTGTGTTGTTTCTGCCTACCGCTTTTCAAATCAAAACGGCAAGCTGATTGATCGCGAAAACTTCAAAACAGTATTAATGCACGAGTTTGGACATGTTATTAATCTTACTTACGAAAGAAGAAAAAATTCTGAAGAGAATTTAGGCCCACATTGTACAGATCCAGACGAGATGTGCATTATGCAACAAAGATCTGATGGCGATTTTAGCGATATAACAAGAGCCCGATTACTCGCAAAAAAACACAATATATCTCCCTTTTGCCCTGACTGTATGACGGCCGGAAATGAATTTTTTAAAGAAGAAAGACAACAATGGTATCAAGATAAGATCACTAAAGAGGCTCTGAAAAGCTTAGTAAAGAAATACGGCATAAATCTACGTTAACTGAAAAACAAAACATCCCCAAAAATTGAACAAGATTTCAACAGATCTAAGCATTTGAAAAAAATAAATATTTTTTCTAAACGAGTTCGTATAAGCTTCCCAAAACCGTAATTTCAAATTTACAACTCTCAAACTCGCTGAAGTCCCTGGAAAATAAAGAAAAACGGCAGTTTTCATACCTGCCATTTGCATTGGTGATCCCAACGGATGGCCGAAAGAAAAAGAGCCCTAACGCTCTTTTTCTGAGGAGACACAATGAGACTTATTGAGCAAGCAAGCGACAGCGTCGCAAAGCGAAATTTAGTCGCAATTGAACGAACCTCGGGTTCGAATCTCTAGGGTCAACAACAAAGCCTCTCTTAAAAAGAGAGGCTTGCATTGGTGATCCCAACGGGATTCGAACCCGTGTTGCAGCCTTGAGAGGGCCGCGTCCTAAGCCTCTAGACGATGGGACCATTACGAAGTGCTTTCCTTTTAATATACTTCTTAACGTAATGCAAGAATTATTTTAAAAAGCTCCGATAATAACCGGAGCTTTTAATCTACTGTAAATTTATCTCAAGTCTGTCTTTATTCTTTCCAATCCACCAGATGATCCAAAAAGGCATCAATAAAATCGGCGCGACGGTTTTGATAATCCAGATAATACGCATGTTCCCAGACATCGATTGTCAAAACCGCCTCTAAATCATGTGCGAGAGGATTATCCGCATTTGCTGTTTTCATAATGGCCAAACGGTCTTTATCTTCACGAATAAGCCAAGCCCAGCCACTACCAAACTGTGCCAGCGCGGCGTCTTTAAACTCTTTGCGAAAGTTTTCATAACTGCCGAAAGATTTTATTATTTCCTCAAACAACTGCCCATGCGGTTTGCCACCACCGTTCGGCCGCATGGAATTCCAGAAAAAAGAGTGATTCCAAGTTTGCGCGGCATTGTTAAAAATTGCCTTGTATTCCGTTTTCCTGGCAGTATTTTTAACAATTGCCGGCAGAGCCATATTTTCGAACGCTGTTCCAACAATCAGTTTATTCAGATTATCAATATATGTTTGATGATGTTTCAAATAATGAAACGCCATTGTGTTTTGGGAAATATAGGGGGCAAGTTCATCAAGTTTATAACTCAGCAGCGGTAATTGAAACATTTTTTCCTCCTTAAAAAACTTAAGTTAATAATATACATAAAAATCCTCCATTTCAACCAACTTTCCGCTTAATTATTCTTTATCCTATTAATAATTATTAACAGGGCTTTAAAATGATTCACAAATAAAAAATATGGCGTTATAGTAAGATTACTATTAAAAGATTACGGAAAGGCAAAGAGATGAGAGTATTGTTAGTAGAAGATGATTATGCCGTCTCGCAAAACATTGAAATAATGTTAAAAAAAGAAGGCATGATTGTTGATGCGACCGATTTGGGCGAAGATGGACTCGAAATCGGCAAATTATACGATTATGATATCATTATTCTAGACCTGATGCTTCCGGATATGAATGGTTATGAAGTTCTAAAAAGTCTGCGCAATGCCAAAGTCAACACTCCTGTTTTAATTCTCTCCGGTTTAAGCGAACCAGATAAAAAGGTTAAGGGTTTAGGTTATGGCGCGGACGACTATCTGACCAAACCTTTTGACAAATCCGAACTTTTAGCGCGTATTCAGGCTATTGTCCGTCGCTCAAAAGGACATTCCAACTCCATTATTAAAACTGGCGATGTTGAAGTCAATCTTGATACACAAACGGTAACCGTCTGTGGCAAAGCATTACATCTAACTGGTAAAGAATACGGTATTATGGAGCTATTGTCTTTGCGTAAAGGTTCTACCTTAAACAAAGATCAGTTTTTAAACCATCTTTATGGCGGTATTGATGAACCTGAATTAAAAATTATTGATGTCTTCATCTGTAAGCTGCGTAAAAAATTAGAAAAAGCCTCTGGTGGTAAAAATTATATTGAAACCGTCTGGGGCCGCGGTTACGTTCTACGCGATCCGGATGAGGTTAAATGATATCAATCTTTTAAATAAGGAGTTGCAACCATAAAAAACCGGCGCAAAGCCGGTTTTTTAACAACTTTCCTTAAGCGCTGATATAATCAAATTCCTTTTTCAACCCCCGCTCAAACATCTCTTTGATTGTAGCTTTAATATCGGCATCCTCATAAACAACCTTATACAAAGCTTGGCAAATAGGCATATCAATTTTTTCTCTATCGGCAATAATTTTAACTGCTTTAAGAGTTGCCACACCTTCCGCCAGTTTACCGAAACGTTCGCCTTTAGCAAACATCTCACCGTACATACGATTATGGCTGTGTTTTGAAAACAATGTTGCCTCATAATCGCCTAAATGCGCCAACCCATAAGCTGTAAAAGGATTTCCGCCAAAATGCTTAATCAAACGGCCAACTTCAACTGGCGCCCGCGCCATTAAAGCGCCTTTCAAACCATACCATTCCAATCCGTCCAAAATACCGGCAGCAATGCCGATAACATTTTTTAAAGCTGCACCAATCTGATTACCGATAACGTCATTACCATAATAAAAACGAATCAAATCACTCTGCAACAACCTAATCCAACGATCCTTGTTTTCTTCTTCATAACTGTCAACAACCACACAGGAAGGAACTTTTTTAATATAATCCTGCACATGTCCCGGCCCGCCCAAACAGGATACATGTATATTCTGTTTGATTTCCTCTCGAAAAACATCAATCAAAATTTTAGCGCTTGGTTCTTCCAACCCTTTCATCGCCAACAAAAAGTTTTTATTTTCTAAATTATATCCATTAAGTTGGCGTGCTAATTCTCGTAAATGCTGGCACCCAATAGAAATAATTATATACTCATTATGCAAAATCTTATTTAAATCCGACGTTAAAACCATATTATCGCTTAACGCCAAATACGAATTACGCCGTGTATCCTGTAGCTCTATAAAGTTAGGCGATGTCGGAATATCATATAGAACAACACTATCAACACAGTAATTAGCGGCATACCAGCCCAAAAAAGTTCCCCAGCGACCGCAACCGATAACTGATATTTGTTTCATATTCCCTCGCGTACACTAAATTAAAATTATACATGGAGTGTAACGACAATAATCTATTATTGCAATGTTGAATATCAAATAGTTCACAAATCAAAAATCCGGCATTTAACCGGATATGTTATAATTGATTTTTTTTCATTCTCTGACGTCGGATAATGGCACTGATATAATCAAAATCTTGAAAAGATTGATAAGCACGATCAAAACTTTTTTTATCATAAATATAAAAAACCTTATTTGCCATGCTTTTAATTGCACTATCAATCTTATCAAACGCCTCGTTATAATCCTTACTATAGTTATTTTTTGTTTTTTTCTGTATGATACCATGATAAGCAGCAATTACTTTAGCTGTCTCATCAGCAGAGTTTGCATAACCTTTTTGCTCAAAATCATGCATAATCTGTGCTGTTGTTTGATAAAAACATTTATTAGTCAAAATACTTCTTTGCAAAGAATCATTACTATTGATAATCATAGCAAATCCATACCTTTTCCAAAAAAACTAATAGATATATATCACATTTTCTATAAAAATGCAAGAATATTATGCGCCATTTCCTTATAAGCTATGAAACACCTCGGATAAAACCATTCCAACAAATAATTTTATTGCTGCGAACGAATACAACACTGTTACCATTCCCCTTCCCCATACTCAAGAGAAAGGACAAGGCTTGCCTCATGCCTTTAAAACATTGTTTTTACCATGCATCTAAAAACAGAAACATTTACACTATTTTTATATATTCAGACATTTCTTCGCTGAAGCATCATATGGGCAAGCAATCCATTCACCGCTGCACGAAGTATCTGTATATCCTATATTGGTACAAACTGTAGACACCTGTTGTTCACAACTTTCCGTAAAATCCCAATATCCGCTTTTACAAGTACAATTGTTGCCGCAGGTTGTGCTAAGCCCGTTGAGAAGATCTTTACAAGTCACATTCTCTGGAACCCCGACATATTCATAATCTTCATCAGTACAGCCGTTTATGCATGATGAAGTACCTGATGCATAAGTATATCCACAGGAACAATTCTCAAACGTTACTAGGTTACACTCATAAACAATACGGCCACTAGGACGATTAACACAATATTTAGAGTAACCAAAACAACAATCGCTTGCATCGGACACCCATGTGCTTCCATCAGCATCCGGACATGTACAAGAAGTATATTTTTGTGTGTCGTCGTAACAAGAAGAGCCACTACCTTCAGCTTCAGCATCACAAGCATAATATTCATCAGAACATTTACAGCTCTGATACAAACCATTACAAGCTTCGCCATCACCGGTTAAACCATTTCCCGAACAAGTTTCCGAATAAGAGCTATCACAGCTACAGTATCCAATTTCACAAGATTCGTAAATGTCGCCGTTTGCATCATAGCCCTTACAACTGACGCCGTTACAAACCTGCCCCTCACCGTCACAACGTTCAAAATAAGAGCCGTTCGAACAACAATCTTCCGGCTGGTAAAGAGACTGCTCACTGTTAGCGCAAGTTGATGCGCCAATAATTGGAATGTCACAAGATAAATACCCCGAACATCCATCCTCGACAAAATCTCCTATAGAGGTCAAACAGTTTTCATCATCATCACTTCCGGCTAAAAAACAAACTCGAGCCTCGGCAGAAACGCTCCAAAACAGTATTCCGACCAAAATTAAGGAAAAATTTTTCAAACTAAGCATGACAGCCCCCGACAAAAAATAATTATACATACTATTATTAGTTTACCTAAAAAAGCACAAAATGTCAATTATTCATTTATAGTTAAAATCTCCAGAAAAATAGCCCAAAAATATTTTATAAACCTCATCGGAAATTTTCCGGCAACAACAGACCATCGGCAATAATTTATGCCGTTACGCTTTTATTGGATTTTTTGTCGCAGATTGGCGATCAAACCGTCAATTCCATCCGGAGATTTCTTAATATATGCCGTATATTCATTGCGGGCAGTAATCGCCAGACTGACATTTTCAATAACAATATCAACAACTTTAAACTTTCCATCCGTTTCCTTAACCCGCCAGGCCACTTTTGCTGGAGCGCCCTGATCCATCGACACTTCAGTGTTTACAAAAACTTGATTAGCTGAACTGGAAGGCGATGTCCCTTTGAAAACAAAGGTTTTTCCTTTAAATTCATCAAAGCGTTTGGACCAAGTTTTAATATTCATCTCTCGATAAACGTCTATAAAGTCCGTTCGTTGTTTGGAACTTGAGGTTTTCCAATATCTACCTAAAACAAATCGCCCGATAAAATCTAAATCCAAATATTCATTAAAAAGCTTAGCAAATCTGGCATCTTTTTCTTCCAGTGGCACATCAGAATTAATAATTTCTTCTATTCCCTGTTTTGTTACTTCCTTAATAAAATCTTCCGCTTTTTGCGCATCAACATCAGCTTTTGCCGTTCCAGCAACGAACAGCGCCATCGTCAATATTAAACCTAAAACTTTGCGCATATTTCCATCTCCTTGTAATTAAAATTCTATTTCATCATCAAAAGCATCATCATAACCAAAATCAAAATCATAGCTCAAAACTTCATTATCAGTTCCTGTTTCGGCACATATGCTGACAAATTTTTGCCGATTTTGCAAAAAGGCCGACTTGACCGTTGCATAAAAATCAACAGACCCTTCTTCCAAGCTTTCAAGCAAACTTAAATTTTCCGCATAAATATTAATATATTTCAGCGTCGTTGCGCCAATCACAGCCGCATCAACTCCGCTATCATCAACATCTATCAAAGCCCAAAACAGCGGGCTGGCATAAGCATCAGCCGTCCAGCCAACAACATATCGCGGCGTTGCCGGACCAACTATCGGCACAATAAAGAACGGACCGTCCGGCACGCAATATTTTGCCATTGTTTTATCAAAACTATTGGCTTTCTTTTCAAGCCCCCAACCAACAGCCACATCAAACATTCCGGCAAGCCCTAGAGTTGAGTTAATAAAAAAGCGCCCGACTGAAATACCGCTGTTTTTAAATTCCCCCTGAAAAAGGTTATTGGCAAAATAAGCTGGCTCTTCCAGATTATCAAAAAAAGCGCTGACCCGGTCACGGAAAAATTGGTTGGTAACTTCTTTATAGCCTTCGCCCACCGGCTTCATAACCTTTTTATTAAACTGATAATTAAAATTAAACATGGCACGATTATAGTACTCCAACCCCGATTCTTCATCTTCAGGATTAAGTTTGCTGCCATCCGGATTGGTCGCACAGGCGGTCAGGCTCAAAGCCAAAAGCACCGACAAGGCAATTTTTTTCATAACACATCCTTATAATTATTATTTAAGTTGCCTCAAATATAGCAATTATGGCAATTAAATCAACAAAAATATAATTATTCATGGTGATATTTTCGTATGGATTGTTTTTTGTTACAATCAAGAAATATCTTGTGTGTTGCATCAACAGATTAAGTGCCGTAATATCAGCCTCAGTTTGAATTTTGCTTAAAGGATAAAAAAATGATAGAAAAACCTTCTAAAAAAATCAATTTGTTTGACTGTGCCTCATCGCAAAGCGTTATCGGTCGAGAGAAAATCATGACGGCTTTAGAAAAAATTTTAGACCATGGCGCTTATTGCCAAGGTCCAGAAACTAAAGAACTCGATCAAAAACTGGCTGAATATTCCGGTACAAAATATTGCTCGACCTGCGGTTCTGGCACCGATGCTTTAACACTGGCTTTAATGGCTTGGGATGTTAAGCCTGGCGATGCCGTTTTTGTTTCATCGTTTACTTTTGTATCTTCTGCGGAAGCCCCTGTCTTGCTTGGCGCAACGCCTGTTTTTGTTGATTCCAAGCCAGACACCTACAACATGGATCCTGAAGATCTGAAACGCGCCATTGCTGAAGTCAAAAAAGAAGGAAAACTAAATTTGAAAGCGGTTATTCCTGTTGATATTTTCGGTTCTCCGTGCGAATTGGACGAAATCACCAACATCGCTCATGAAAACGGCATGAAAGTTTTGTCTGACGCCTGTCAGTCCTATGGTTCGATTTATCATGGCAAAAAAGCATGCTCCATTTCCGACATGAGTGCTACGTCTTTTTATCCGACAAAACCTTTGGCTGGATATGGCGACGGCGGTGCCGTATTCACCAATAATAATGAAGAAAATGAACTGGTTAAATCCTGTCGCGTCCATGGCATGAGCCCCAATGATCATTATGATAATATCCGTTTGGGTATGACCGGACGCATGAACTCTTTCCAAGCAGCCGTTATTTTACAAAAACTGACAATTTTTGATAAAGAACTGGAAGACCGCTACCGTATTGCCAAACGCTATGATTTGGAATTAAGCCCCTATTTTGGCAAACAACGGATTTTGGATAATTGTCGTTCGGCTTACGCTTTGTATACCATCAATTGCGAACATCGCGATGAGCTCATGTCACATTTAAAAAAAGCAGGAATTCCCTGTGGCGCTTACTATCCGCGCCCGGTTAACACCCAAACAGCTTATAAAAAATGGAATACCCGTTCGGTTCCTGTCTGCGAAAAATTATCCAAAACCGTTTTAAGCATTCCTATGCATCCGTATTTGGAAGAAGACGAACAGTCTTATATCATTGAAACAATGAATAAGTTTGCTTATAAATATTCGGCCAAAGCAGCTTAATTTTCACAAATGTACAACATCCGCCTTTTAACAGGCGGATGTTTTTTTACATGCTTATTGATTTTAGATAAAAAAATTTCTATATTATCAAACAGGAAAAATTTTTAAGGAGAGAATCATGGAAACAAAAAGCTATACTTCATCCGCGGCAAAAAGCTACATTGATGAAGGTTTGCGCAGTTTTATGCTCAAAGTGTATAATTATATGGCCGGTGGTTTGTGTTTAACCGCCTTGGTGGCTTATTTAATCGCAAACACCAGTTTAATCAGACTGTTTTTCAATTTTAATCAAGCCACAAACTCGGTCAGCATGTCGGGGCTTGGCTGGTTGTTTCTAATTTCACCGTTGATTATGGTGTTTGTTTTTAACTGGGCAGTTATGCGTGGCTCGACAAAACAGGTTCAAGGCGTATTCTGGGGTTTTGCGGCTTTAATGGGCGCTTCTTTAACACCGATTTTATTAGTTTATACCGCTTCCAGTATGACTCGCGTTTTTCTAATTACAGCTGGCACTTTTGGTGCCATGAGCCTGTACGGTTATACCACCAAGCGTGATTTGACCAGTATTGGTTCTTTTCTGATTATGGGGTTATGGGGCGTTATCATTGCCAGCATTGTTAACATCTTTATGCAAAGCCCGGCAATGTATTATGCATTGTCTTATATTTCCATAGCCATATTTGTTGGTTTAACCGCCTACGATACGCAGAACATTCTCAACATCTACGCTTCCGCCGATTCGGAAGATTCGCTGACGCGAAAAGCTGTTGCCGGTGCTCTGGCTTTGTATATGGATTTTATCAACCTGTTCCTGAATTTATTAAGGATTATGGGTAACAGAAGATAATAAAGCGTTTTCTTAACCCCAACCCCGCCTGTTAAGCGGGGTTTTGTTTTATTGTTCTTCATCCTTATTTTTGATCGACAGAATATTTTTTAATTATATGGAGCTCCTGTGGTTACAATTTTTGAGACTTAATAACAGTCATTACCCTCTGGACAGTTATTTTATGGTCTATAACCATAACATCCTGAAAAACATCGTGAATACTTTTAAATCAAAATTTGCTAATTTCATCCCTCGGCTTTAGAATAAAAACAAATTAAGATTCTTTTTTATAAGGAGGAGAAAATGTCATCTAAAAAAGATCTCGGAGCACCAGTTCGCCTGTCCAGTCCACAAATTTCCGATTCTTTGCTGCAAATCATGAACAATCGCGTTTCCACAAAAGAATATTGCTCCAGTCGTCTAGATGAGCAAGACATCAGCAACATTTTATGGGTTGCCTTCGGCAAAAACAAAAAAGGCACCCGAACTATTCCCACGGCTTTAAATGAAAAAAATCTTAAAATTTTTATACTCAATGAAAAAGGAATTTGGCTTTACGACGGCGAAAATCATACTTTGAACAAAATTTCAAATGAAAATGCTTTGTCAAGCCTTGCCCTTCAAGATTATGTGAGAAACGGTTCGCTTAATCTGGTATATACTGGTAGCAATCCGGAATATTCGCTTTTACATGCTGGTGCTGCATATCAGAATGTTTATTTATATGTTACGGAAAAGGGTTTGGGAACGGTTGTCCGCGGTTTCATTGATAAAGAAAAACTCCACCAAGCCTTAGGCTTAAGGGAAGATGAATTTGTCATTATTCATCAGTTAATCGGTTATCCTGATAAAAAAGATTAAAAAAACACTTGCGAAATCAAAAAAAAGAATATAGAAAGAGGGGCATGGATAGATGGCCGAGTGGTCGAAGGCGCACGATTGGAAATCGTGTGTACCCCCAAAGGGTACCGTGAGTTCGAATCTCACTCTATCCGCCATTTTAAGCAACACCCCCGCAAAAGCGGGGGTTTTTGCTTAAAATATTAAAATTTGTCTTTTAAAACACTAAAAAATGTGATACGTTATAATTGCTATATTAAGTATATGTTTATTATTTTTAATTCCGTTTCCATAATTTTTAACATTGTTGAATTTTATGCGTTATGGTTTTATTTTTAATGCTCATAATCTTAAAATGCAACGATGTTTAACAATTAAAAAAAATAAATTATGAAAACAATGAACAAAGAAAAAATGAAAAGCTATGTAGAAGGTTTGATTGCTAACGGCGCCTCCTGTAAAACATATACCAAATTTGCCCGTGTTTTGGCGCGAGAGGCTAAAGAAGGCGAAGTAATTGAAACCATTCTTACTGATGGCCACCGAGAAACGAGCAATAAAGCAAACGCCGGTGATTGGATTGTTACCAATCCCGGAGGCGAAAGCTATATTGTTCCCGCAAACAAATTCGGGAAAAAATATGAGCCAGCTCCGGAACTTGGCGAAGGTTGGTTTAAACCTACAGGCGGAATTGCCAAGTTTATACAGATAAGTGAAAATATTTCGTTTATCTGTTCTTGGGGTGAAGCTCAGAACATGCGTGCCGGAAGCTTCATTTCCATCACTTCTTTGGATGATATTTATGGAATTGCCGAACAGGAATTCTATGATACCTACAAGGAATGTACCGATGATGGAAATTTCTGCTAATCATCTCATTTTTTCAAACAAACTAAACTCTCCTCTAAAAAGGGAGAGTTTTTTATTTGGCAGAAATGGCAGAATGATTGGTGAAGGAATTCAAATCACAGGACTTGATTTTCAATATTTTTAAACAAAAACTATCAAATTTTAATATTATTTTAGAATATCCGACAAATAAGGATCTCACAGTTTTCAGACATTTTGCTTTTTCAAAGTCGTCTTTTGTAAAACACAAAATGTAAGCATAAAAAATTAAAGAGCCTAACTTTTCAGCATAGCTCTTAATCTAAATGCTTGATTTTCAAGGAAAACAAATGGTGCGCTAGGCCGGAATCGAACCGGCACGGGATTGCTCCCAACAGATTTTAAGTCTGCAGCGTCTACCTGTTCCGCCACAAGCGCATAACCTTTACAAGGTTGTTTATAACCACATAATTTCATAAATGCAACATAAAACTTGTTTTTTTTGCAAAATTATGTTTTCTTGATTTACGGATTATGTCCATAAACATTAATCAAATGCGTCGGAAACAGCGTTTCGGCATTTTTATTGAAAGGTATTTGTTATGAAAAACGTTAATCTTTCTTTCCAAAGATATATTTTTCCAAACATTAATAACGAAGGGTGGCGCTTTATCAGCATTTTTGCAGCGGCAACAGCGTTGCTGGCAATTATCTGGCTTCCTTTGGGTATTGTCGGATTAATTTTAACTATCTGGTGCTATTATTTCTTCCGTGACCCTGAACGCGTTACGCCACAGATAAAAGATGTAGTCGTTTCCCCAGCTGATGGCATTGTTCAAATGATTACCCGCGTAACCGGCCCTGAAGAACTGGGTATGAACAATAAAACATTCAATCGCATAAGCATTTTTATGAGCGTGTTTAATGTCCACGTTAATCGTGCGCCAGCATCTGGCAAAATTATCAGAAAGGCTTATATCAAAGGCAAATTTTTTAATGCAACGCTTGACAAAGCCAGCAAAGATAATGAACGACAGCTGCTTGCCATGCGCACAGACTGCGGCAAAGAAATCGCCTTTGTGCAGATTGCCGGTTTGGTCGCTCGTCGAATTATCTGCTTTGCCCGCGATGGACAACAATATCAGGCTGGTGAAAGATTCGGGCTTATTCGTTTTGGTTCCCGTCTGGACGTTTATCTGCCAACCGATATTGAACCTCAGGTATGCATTGGTCAAACCATGGTCGCCGGCGAAACAATTTTAGCAAATCTGAAATCTGATGCACCAAGAGTAGAAGGAGTTGTTAAATGAGAAACATTCATAAAGTTAAAAACATCAACAACCGGATACTCATATCTAAACAAAAATTTAAAGAGGTTCCTTTTCGTAAACTAGTGCCGAATATTTTAACGATGATGGCGCTTTGTTCTGGTGTAACATCGATTCGCTATGCAATTATAGATGATTGGATTAAAGCCGTACTTTGTATCTTTCTGGCCGCTTTATTTGATGGTCTGGACGGTCGTGTTGCCAGATTTTTGAAAGCCTCCTCCAAATTCGGCGCCGAACTAGATTCGCTTTCCGATTTTGTCAGTTTCGGCGTTGCGCCCGCAATCTTAATATATCAATGGACTTTGTTTGATTTGCCTAAATTCGGCTGGTTTTTCTGTTTGTTATTTGCTATGGGTATGGCCATGCGCTTAGCACGTTTTAACACTATGCTTGATGATGATCAGCCTGAATACTGGTCGCATTATTTTGTCGGCGTACCAGCACCAGCCGCCGCGGCCTTAGCTATCATGCCTTTGCTGATTTGTTTCCATTTTCCGCAAGCTGCTATCGTTTTACAGTCTAATGCCTTTTGTGGCATTATGATGTTTATCATTACTTTTTTAATGGTTAGTCGTATACCCACCATTTCATTAAAAAAGCTTAAAGTACAAACATATATGATGCTACCTTTAATGCTGTTTGTCGTATTGTTTATTCATTTTATGATTACACAACCCTGGCTTACATTAGGTATTATGACCGGACTTTATGCTTTATCAATTCCACTGGGGATTATCAAATTTTTATATGATAAGAAAAAAGCTGTAAAATAACTTTTGAAAAAACCCCGTTTAATACGGGGTTTTTTAGATTTTATAATTCTTATTACATCGCTCACCCGTTAATAATATTAAAAAATCCGCTTTAACTGCGGATTTTTTCTCTTCAAACAATTACCAAGGAATGCCGTTAACACAACGATCAGGATTTTTCTGGCAATAAGCCTCATCCCGGCCAAGTTCATGCAACCGATTCCTGTCTTCGGAAAAATCTCCAGCAACAACACACCCTATTAAAAATAGCAAAAACAACAAAATAAATTTTTTCATATGTCCACCCTATAATACAAATTTTACACCAAGATAAACCATCAGAAACATCATTATTCTAGCAATATGACGCAACCAAATGCTTTTATCGTATTCCGCAGAACTCCGCCAAATACCAAACAAAACCATTATTGAATAAAGGCATAAAGCCGCAAAACACACAAAATACCCGATTGTTAAAAACAAAATCTTGCCATCCATTGCAAGCGGTGAGAAATAATGTGTATAGTAATAAGTAATAGTAGCACCATTTAGTGCCTGCATCAAAAAAGCCTTAAAAATTCTTGTAACCAAAGCACAGAAAAAAACACCGAGAACGCCAAATTTCCAAAACGTTTCTTTTAAGGAAAATTTACCATAAACTAAATTACCAAACATTTTCATTCCCCTTTTCTTATAAATACACTATTAATTTTAAAATTTAGTTATAATTTTTATATAAGGTTTAACGCCTAACGATTGTTGTATTTCAGCGATATACCGTGACCATTCTCCCCATATTGCCCAACGATTGATAAATTCACTGGCTGTTTCTACAGATTTTGAAAGCTGTACTCGTATAGTTTCCTCTAACAATTTATACATTGTCATATTGATAATATCAAAATCAATATGAATTTTTTTCATATCATCAAACCAAATGGCTTTACTTTCCAATAAATAATTAAATTCTATCAAATCAGCCACCCTGTGCGCTTGTGATAAAAGAGGTTTGGCCCGCAAAAATAAATTTCCGACAATCCAAGACGTATAAATCTTGCGCAATGTTTCCCTATCAAAATTTGCTCCTTGCTTTGCCGCTTCTGTAATTGAAGCAATGGAAACAACGTTTGCCTTATGCTCTTCAATTATATGCTTATACATGCCTAAAGAATTCTGATAAACACTTCCCGGACCAAGAGAATGGCCATTTTCATGTCCTACCACAAAAACAATCACTTTTGACTTATCAACATATGTATGCAAAGCGGGATCCACCAACTTATCCAAAAGCTTTTTATCTCTTTCTTCATCTGTGCTAAAGCGCACCTGCCGATGATAAACATTGCGCCGTCCACCACCAGTTTGCACAGAAATTTTATCGTTATTCGGCAAATTCTGCGCCGCTGTAATTCCGCCACGGCACATGGCATAATCGCCGGTTAAGGCAATTAAATCAACATCAACCATGCTTTGCCGCAAATTTTCTTCATCAACGTTATCTTGTGTATACTGTTCATTATAAGGCATCCATTTGGCAAGGATCGGTAGCATTTTTTTCGATAATAGAATATCTTCTGTTGCTGGTTTGTTGACAATACCAACCCGGCAGCCGAATGTGTCTTTGGCTACCACATGAATATTATTTTCTTCAAGAATCTTAATAAGTTCTGGATTATTATAAACCGTCCCGCTTATTTCATCTTCATAATTTTCTCTGGAAATCGTAAATTCTAAATTAGTATTTTGCAATTTTGCCCAATGTTTATCCGCCAGCATATCCATATCTGGATTATTTTGCAACAGCGCCTGAACCTGCCAGCCAAGATAATCTTTAAACTCCTGTTCCGTACAATAATATGCGGCCGCTTCCAACTCATTGGCAATATCGGAAAAAGCCTCTGAAAAATACTCGGTATAATCTATCGCTTTTAAGCTATCGCCTTGGCGGCGAACCATTGTTCGAGCTGATAAAATTTTTCGAATTTTATCAATTTCTCCTCTGTTTCCCATCGTAATAAGAATACGATGAAATTCTTCAACAGATAAATCTTCTGGATAAAAATTTCTCCCTGGCAACAAACTGACTTCTTTAAAAATTCGTATAGGCTCTCTGTCTATGCCATTAAACCCTATAACACCGTTCAAACTATTAAAAAGCTCTAAAGCTTTTCCTGCCCAAGAACTCTTTAAGAAAGCGCTTTCCAGCCCTTTCTTTAAGCGTAAATTTAACGGATGGTCTTGTTCTAAAGCAACATCATTAATCATGTTTGCGGCATTAATCAAATGCTCAATTGCTTTTTTATCCCCTGCCGGCAGATTTTGATAACCTTCAAAATCTTTAGATATCAATTCAACTGTGCGTGTTTTTTTACTTAATATAAAATCAAGCTGTTCTTCACTAAAGTTTAATTCATATCCGTCAATTTTCATGATATGGTATCTCCGCGGCTTTAAAATAATAAATATTTATTTCTTCTGACCAATAATCTGGACTTATTCCCGATTTTATTTTTAATTGTTTAATAAATTCTTTCTTATTCGGGTATGTTTCCCAAAAACAGGGCAATAAAATACCTCTTCTATTCCCAACTGTCAAAACAATGCCGTATCCTCTTTGCAAAGCCGCTTCGAATTCTTTTTCATCGGCATAATTTTTCCGTTCGCTTTCTGTTAACAGAAAAATCTTTATATCAGATTCCGGAAAGTCTTTTTTTGCTTCCGCAACATAAAAAGAAATCCCCTTAGCAACAGATTTTTCAAAACTCACCTCTCCATATTCCCGAAATAAATTTTCTTCTTCGGAAACAGCTAAAACATAAACAGCGGCCTTATCATCAAAATGCCTGTTCTTTTTAATTTCCCCAACATTATCTAAATCATTATCTAAGGCTTGTTTTATCAACTTCTGTAATGATTCTTGCTGATCTTTAATAAACGTCTCTAAATTAGCATACTGTTGTTCCAAATTCAAAGTATCTAAACCTTGGCTCTTTTTCTCTAAAAAAACTTTCTGGATGGCTAATAAATCTTTGGCCACCGGCCGTAAATTCAAATTAACCGCCGTTGTTTCCACCATTTTTAACATTTCGGCAAACTTATCATCTTTTAAATTTCCGATTAAAATTAGAAAATTTCTATCAGTTTCAAGCAGAGAGACAAAATCTTTTTGCTTTGATTGTAAAATATCTTGATCTGTAAAAATTTTGAAAGGCACGCCATCAAATAAATCTTCTTTATTAAAAAAATCAACCTTCTCTTTTGCTACACCAGCTAGCATCCCTATAAAAATCTTCTGTATCTGTCCTTTTTTAAAATTTTTACCCAAGCTCTGTATCACATTATCAAAATGTTGTTCCGGCAAAATGGCGATTTTCGGCATTTTATCTGAAACCGTATAATATGTAATCAATATAACTGGATTTCTAATTTCTGCATAAATATCTCTTGGCGACTGATATTCCGTTATTTTTTCAGGATTCGTTGAAACCAGACGCTTAAATTCATGAATATTAGCAACCATAATCACTAAAAGTAAAACAATGATTGTTACTCTTTTAAAAATTTTTAAATACAATTCTTTAGGGTTATTTAAAGCCATATTTGCTACATTCAAACAATTATCTTTGTTTTAATGTAACCTATTTTGGATTCGATAAAAGCAAACTCTGATAAAAATCCACAAATGAATCAAAAAAACAAATTCCTGTTTCTTGTTCGTTTTCATTTCCCCATATTGGTTTCCCTATACGTATAGGCCTAGCGCCAGCAGCGCGTGCGCATGCGCTGTCCTGCGGACTATCGCCAATAACCCATACACTTGTCGGACTGATTTGTTCCGAATTCAAAACACCTTTTACCGTCCATATCAAATGTCCCGCATAAGGCTTATCCTCTTCCGCTTCATGACCACAGACAATATTGTCAAAAATATCAGGATTAAATAATAAAGGAAGTTCATAATCAAACAAAACTCTGTCTTTATTAGTCATAATCATAACAGAAATTCCGTTTTGCTTAAAAAACGCCAAAACCTCGTGCGTTTTTGGAAACGCCGTAATTATCTGGCTAACATTTTGCAAGTAAATTTTCGTATACCGATCATAAGCTTCTTCTGCTTTATCGCCAAAAATACGGAGAAAATTATCTCTAAACGAGAGATTATTATCTCTTTTCTTTTTCACTATATCCCATTCTTCCAAGCCATATTGCGACAAAACCTGATTAATGGCATAAACAAGCGTGCTTCGGCTTTCAGCCAAAGTATTGTCCCAATCAAAAACCGCTGTTTTCAATCCAGTTATATTCAAATTTGCGTCCGGCATCTTTTCTCTCATATTTTAAAACAACAAGATTTTATTTAAATCAATTATCTTGCCGATTCAGCAATACCGGAATGATAGTTTTATAATCTAAAAGTTTTTCCCGATAACTTTTTTACCACCCATATATGGCTGTAATTTTTCCGGAATATTAACCGAACCATCGGCGTTTTGATGATTTTCGATAAACGGCACCAACGCTCGCGGTGTTGCAATGCCCGTATTATTTAAAGTATGGACAAACCTAACTCGTCCCTCGGCATTGTCCCGATAACGCAAATTTGTCCTCCGAGCCTGCCAATCCGTAATATTAGAACAAGAGTGTGTTTCTCGATAACAGTTTTGGCTCGGAACCCACGCTTCTAAATCGTACTGTCTGTATTTCGGAGCCCCCATATCGCCAGTGCAAACTTCCAAAACCTGATACGGTAATTCCAAATCATGTAAAACCTCCTCAGAAATAACCAAAAGCTTTTGGTGCCATTTCTCACTTTCGGCAATATCATTTTTACAAATGACAAATTGTTCCGTTTTCATAAACTGATGCACACGTACAAGCCCTCGCGTATCTTTTCCGGCAGCACCAGCTTCTCGACGAAAACACGGCGAAAATCCAGCGTACAAAATAGGCAACTCGTTTTCTTGTAAAATTTCATCAGCGCGCAATGAATTTAAGATTAATTCAGCCGTTCCTGACAGATAAATATCGTCTTCCGGCATATAATAAATTTCATCTTTGGAAAACGGTAAATACCCCTGCCCATATAACGGTCTTTCTTTAGAAATGGATGGAACGGTAATAATCGTAAAACCATTAGCGCGCAGCTTATCCAACACCATCATATGCATTGCCAGTTCTAACTTCGCTAAATCATTTTTAATAGCATATGTCCTTGAACCAGAAACCTTAGCAATACGTTCCATTTCTGACCAATCGTTTAATGTCATCAATTCCACATGATCACGCGGTTCAAAATCAAAATGCGGAATTTCACCAACTTTTCGACGAATAATATTTCCGCTGTCATCTTGGCCAACCGGACTTTCCGGCGAAGGCATATTCGGCATTTTAAGCTCCAACAGATTAAATTTTTCCTGTTCAGCATTAAGCTTGTCCAATTCTGCTTTAAGCTCTTCCCCCAATGCCTTGCTTTTTGCAATAATTGCCGGCCGTTCTTCAGCGCTTACTGATTTTATAGAGGCACTCAGCCGATTTTTTTCTTCCGCCAAAACCTGTGATGATGTTTTGAGCTTGGTAATATCTTTATGAAGCTCAATTAAAGCATCAATATCTAAGTCTTCTTTAGAATATCCTTTTTTTTGAAGTCCTTCTTTAATTATATCAATGTTTTCAATGATAAACTTAATATCCAACATTTTTGGCGTCCTATTAAAATTTTATTGATTTAAACCGGGAAGTAGATTATCAATTTTACAAATAAATACAATACAAAATTTGCAAAAGAGAAATAAAATGTTTGAAAACAAGGTTATTCTAACCGGCCTCAAACCAACCGGAACACCGCACCTCGGGAATTATCTCGGAGCCGTTAAACCAGCAATTATGCTTGGAAACAATACTCTGAAAGCCGGCGGCAGTCATTATATGTTCATTGCCGATTATCATGCCATTAATGCAGAAAAAGATGCTACAGTTTTAAACCAAAAAATAAAAGAAATTGCCTGTGTTTATCTGGCTGTTGGTTTAGATCCGAAAAAATCGGTTTTTTATCGGCAATCTGATATTCCGGAGATACCTGAAATTACGACAATTTTATGCGCCTACACGCCAAAAGGTTTTATGAACAAGGCTCATGCTTATAAAGCGGCAGTTGATAAAAATCGTGAAATCGGGAAACCTGACGATGATGGAATAAACATGGGACTTTATACCTATCCAACTCTCATGGCGGCTGATATTCTGGCTTATAACACCAATATTGTACCAGTCGGTAAAGACCAAGTTCAACATGTTGAAATCGCGCGAGACATTGCCGGCGCCATTAACGCTCATTATAACAAACCTTTGCTTTGCCTGCCGGAATATTATTTTGATGACAATGTTGCCGTCATCCCTGGAATTGACGGGCGTAAAATGAGTAAATCATATGGCAATGTTATTCCTTTGTTTGCTGACGATAACGTTATTAAAAAAGCCATCTTTTCCATCAAAACCGATTCGCGACCGATGGAGGAACCAAAAAATCCTAACGAAATTTTAGTTTATGAAATCTATAAAGCTATCGCTACACCAGAACAAACAGCTGAAATGGCGGAAGGTTTAAAACATGGAAAATTAGGTTACGGCCATATAAAAAATATGTTGCTTGATGTCGTTTTAGCAGAAATTAAAGATAAGCGCGAAACATATAACTATTACATGGCACACTTTAATGAAGTGGAAGAACTGTTGGCTGAAGGAGCCTCTAAGGCCCGGCCAGTAGCGGCGAACACTCTCAAGCGTTTAAAAGATGCTGTTTTCAGCCGCTAAATTTAAAAGGCTAAATCCTTTAAAAATCCTGGATAATTCCGGGATTTTTTATACTCTGCTGTTTTCAACAATTTGTGCTTTCTGCTCTTGCATAAAATTAACAATCAAAGCAATCATCAATAACGTCATCAGATTAAAAATAAATTCCGCAATAAAATTATAAAACAACGGTGGCATATTGCTCGGCGCACGAAAACTGGAATTAACGCTTAGAAGTAAAATCATTTCTATCAGAAAAAACAAACCTGTCGAAAGAATAATTTTAAATCCTTTCCCGGATGTCTGATGCCAAACCATAGAAAAGTTGCGCCAATCTTCACCGGATAAAGCTTCGGCAAAATTTGTATAAAAACGTATCACAATAAAAGGAACTATAAAACCAAGTCCCACAAACGTAAAATATAAAAGTTCAATTTGCCAATTTGGATTTGGTACCCTAAACAGCAGCAACACGCCGGAAATAACCGGTAGTATATTAAGAAAAACAAAACAAATAAAAAAACATAAATCATGAAAAAACTTTTTCCAATTTTTTAAAAAATACCTATAAATATTTTTTTCAAGTTCATCATGCGTACTTAAATAACACCATACAGTTATAAACAAAGAGCAAATCAATACTTTCAGAAAAATATACACGCCGTATAAATGTTGATACCCCCCGCAAGACAGAAATTTGGCGGCTTCAACATTGATAACACACAAATAAGTCTGATTAAATATATAAGATAAAAGCGTTAATCCTAAAGCAAATAAAATACCGCTCAATAAAAAACGTTCCAAATTATCCGCAATATTTAAAAACGGGGAAAAAACCGATTTCAAAACAGAATATTTATTCTCTTCTTTTTGCTTCGGCATCTTAAATCTCCTTTACGCTTGAAACCCCTGAAATTGCCCGTAGTTTTCCAATCATATTAACATCATAAAAAGCATATCCGCCACTAAGTTCAATTCGTATATCCCAATCAGTTGTTTCCGGTACAATATATATTTTATTTGCCCCCTGCCGATCTTGTTTTAGAATATCCCTAACAGCCATAACCGCATCTATATTTGTAACATTAATAATCAATCCCCTCGCCTGTTCAGCAATAGCTTCGTCCAAAGTTTTAACTGAATTAATCATAATACGCGGATTTCCCTCTTCGTTCTGTTTATCTATCGTCAATTTAACCAAAACCGGAACGCCAGAATTTAAAACTTCTTCATATTTAACAATACCTTCAGAAAAAAGCAATGCCTCAAAAGACCCTGTTGTATCAGACAAACCAACAAAAGCATATTTATTTCCTGACTTGCTTAAACGTTTTTGAAAACTTTCAACACAAGCCGCCATATTTGCTTTAATACTATCTCCAGCTTTAATGTTTTGCAACATCTCCACACAATTTTTAACACCAAGTTTTTTCATGCTTTCAGCATAAATATTTAAAGGATGCGCCGATAAATAAAAACCTATAGCCTCCGCCTCATAACGAAGTCTTTCCAAATAAGGCCATTCCGGAAATTCCTTAAACTTAATTACGGCAGAAAGTTCTTCTGCCCCAAACAAAGATTTTTGTTCGCTGGTTTTAACTTCTGTAGCGGCATAAATATTACGCATAATTGTATCAATATTTTCAAACAACTTGGCGCGATTATTTTCAAGACTGTCAAATACACCGGCTTTAATAATATTTTCAAGCTGCTTGCGGTTAACATATTTGAAATCCACCCGATGGCAAAAATCCGACATATCTTTAAATAATCCGTTCTTTTTCCGTTCCTCAACAATTCCTCGCATATAAGTCTCGCCAACACCTTTAATTGCCCCTAGAGCATAGCGTATTTTTCCGTTTTCTACCTTAAAATCTGCATCGGATTTATTAATATCTGGCTTAATTATTTCAATTCCCGAAGTCTTGCACTCGGAAGTAAAAAATGCCAATTTATCAGTATTGGTCATATCCAAATCCATCACCGCACACATAAATTCAACCGGATAATGTGCTTTCAAGTATGCTGTTTGATATGAAATCAAGGAATAAGCTGCTGCATGTGACTTATTAAAACCATAAGAGGCAAATTTTTCCATCTGATCAAAAATGCTTTCAGCAATATCTTCGCTAATACCGTTGGTTTTGGCGCCTTTAATAAATTTTTCACGATGTTTGGGGATTTCTTCCCTTTGCTTTTTACCCATGACTTTGCGCAATTTATCAGCTTCCCCCATCGTATATCCGCCCAAAGTCCGTGCAATATTCATAACCTGTTCCTGATAAACCATAATTCCGTAGGTTTCATCTAAAATAGGCGCCAGACTTGGGTGCAGATATGTTATTTTTTCTTCACCGTGCTTGCGCTTTATATACATCGGAATATTATCCATAGGTCCCGGACGATAAAGAGAAACGATAGCTATTAAATCTTCAAAACGATCCGGTTTAATTTGTTTATGAACATCTTTCATACCAGAAGATTCAAACTGAAAAACTGCAGCTGTATCACCGCGCTGCATTATTTCATATGTCGGTTTATCATCTAAAGGAACAGCATTAATATCTAAATCAATGCCATGCACTTTTTTAATCCAATCAACCGCTTTTTTAATAACGGTCAATGTTTTCAACCCTAAAAAATCAAATTTAATAAGCCCTGTTTCTTCAACATATTTCATATCATACTGCGTTACTGGCATATCAGCTTTCGGATCTTTATAAAGAGGAACAAGCTGATCAAGCGGTCTATCGCCTATAACTACGCCGGCAGCATGTACTCCCGAATGCCTATAAAGCCCTTCCAATTTCATCGCAATATCAAACAATTTATTAATCTGCGGATCCTTTTGCCTCATTTCCTCCAATTCTGGCACCGTATCCAAAGCCTCTTGTAAAGAAACATTCTTTCCCTGTACTGGATTTGGTATCATTTTAGAAATTCTATCAGCCTGTGAATAAGGCATCTGCAACACCCGTGCCACATCGCGAATAACTTGCTTAGACTGTAATTTACCATAAGTAATAATCTGCGCCACATGGTCAAAACCATATTTATTTTGCACATATTCAATCGTTTTAAATCTGTTTTCCTGACAAAAGTCTACATCAAAATCAGGCATGTTAACACGATCTGGATTCAAAAAGCGCTCAAATAATAAATCAAACTTTATAGGGTCAAGTTCGGTAATTTTCAAAGACCATGCCACTATAGAACCAGCGCCTGAACCACGTCCCGGACCAACTGGTACACCATGGTTTTTCGACCAGCGGATAAAATCCGAAACAATAAGAAAATATCCTGGAAATCCCATTCTTTTGATAACGCTCAGTTCATATTCCAGACGATCATAATATTTTTTATCAAGTTCCTTTTTTTGTTCTGCCGTCATACCGTCAAAATAAACATGTTTTTCCATCCGTTCGGCTAAGCCTCTATAGGATTCTTCCGTAATATAATCATCTTGAGTTTTTCCATCTGGACACTCAAAAATGGGCAATAAAGGTTTAACACTTTCCGATAAAAAATTACATCTCTCTGCAATTTGAACGGTGTTCATAACTGCTTCTGGTAAATCCTTAAATAACTCAACCATTTCATCTTGAGTTTTAAATCTATTATTTGGTGAATATCTTTTTCGATTTTCATCAGCCAAATATTCGCCAGCGGCAATACAAATTAAAGCATCATGGGCTTCATACATATCAGCGTCAAAGAAGAAAACTTCATTGGTTGCCACCAGCGGCACATTATATTTATAAGCCAAATCGATAAATAGTTGCTCCGTTTGCTTTTCAGAAGATAACCCTATTCGAGAAATTTCCATATATAATCTGTTATCGTGGCCAAATATTTGCAAAAGCTTTTGCAATAACTCTTCTGCTTCTTCATTTCTGTTTTCCAACAACAGCCGTCCGATAGGCCCCTCAACGCCGGCTGTCAGAGCAATCAATCCTCCATTAAGTTCTTCCAAATCGCTATATTTTAATTGCGGTTCATCACCATTGGCTGTATTATCAAGATAGAAGCGCTTCATTAATTTCACAATATTTTCATAACCAGTCGCATTCATGACCAGCAAAACCAATTTATCTCTTGCAACTTCTTTTCCTTTGGTAAGCAGTAAATTATCGGCATCAGAATTACGAATATAAAACTGACAGCCTAAAATCGGTTTGATTCCTTCATCAGAAGCATATTTTGAAAACGCTTTAGCACCGAACATATTTCCCGTGTCGGTTATCGCAACCGCCGGAACATTATTTTCACAAAGTCTATGAATTAATACCGGAACTTTAATAGCTCCTTCTGAAAGAGAATAAGCGGTATGAACTCGCAAATGTACAAATTTAGGATTATTCATTACTTAATTCCGATTGTGCTTTTGCTTAATTATAAAACAACTTATACTTTTCACAACCACTTTTTCCAGATATATACGAATTTATACACCAAACATTATCTTATTTTATAAACATACCAGATGCCAACGAAGGTACACCGCTACTGCTGCTTGAAGATTTTTGAGAAGACTTTGTTTGAGAAACTTTTTTGGAAGATGAAGATTTATAAGTACCAGAAATTTTTTTAGTTTTCTTTCTTTTTGAATTTTGTGCTCGGCGTTCCAACATTTGTTGTTCAAATATTTGAGCATCATTCATATTACTGAGTTTTGCTTGTCTTTTTCTCTCTGCAGAAGATAAAACAACATCTTCATCCGTTTCGGTAACATCTTCGGCATAAACCGGCATAACGAAGAAAGCACATAAAAAAATTAAAACTGTTAACATTCTCATGTGAAAAACTCCGCTATTATCTTATAGATAGTATTATAATACACTTTATTAAAATTTTCACTAAAAAAATTACTCGGGATAAATTTTCATCCCGAGTAATTAAAACCAACTCAAAAAAACTATTTTTTCAAAATTGATTTACCAGCATAAACTGCCATATCGCCCAATTCCTCTTCAATACGAATCAATTGATTATACTTTGCCATACGATCCGTTCTTGACATAGAACCAGTTTTAATTTGGCCACAATTTGTTGCAACGGCAATATCGGCAATTGTTGTATCTTCGGTTTCGCCCGAACGGTGCGATAAAACAGCCGTATATCTGTTACGTTGCGCCAAATCAACAGCTTTTAAGGTTTCTGTCAAAGAGCCAATTTGATTAACTTTCACCAAAATTGAATTGGCAACGCCTTTTTCAATCCCCATAGCTAGGCGTTTCGGATTTGTCACAAACAAATCATCGCCGACCAGTTGAACCTTATTGCCCAAAGCATCTGTTAACATTTTCCAGCCTTCCCAATCATCTTCAGCCATACCATCTTCAATTGAAAAAATTGGAAAACGTGAACATAAATCTTTATAAAATTCAACCATTTGCTCACTTGTATAAGACTTACCCTCACCTTCCATTTCATACTTGCCATTCTTATAAAATTCAGAAGAAGCGGCATCAATCGCCAAAACAACGTCATCACCCGGTTTATAACCAGCATCTTCAATAGACTTAACAATAAAAGACAAAGCTTCTTCAGCTGATTTTAGATTCGGAGCAAAACCTCCTTCATCACCAACATTAGTATTATGGCCAGCTGCTTTAAGATTTTTCTTCAAAGTATGAAAAATTTCCGCACCCATGCGAACAGCTTCTTTAATAGAACCCGCAGAAACCGGCATAATCATAAATTCTTGAATATCTATCGGATTATCGGCATGTTGACCGCCATTAACAATATTCATCATCGGAACTGGCAAAGTCCTAGCCATAGTGCCACCAAGATATCGATATAAAGGCAATCCAGCTTCTTCAGCTTGAGCCTTTGCTACAGCTAAAGAAACTGCTAAAATGGCATTTGCACCGAGTTTTCCTTTATTTTCCGTACCATCTAATTTAATCATGGTCTCATCAATGCTGATTTGATCTTCGGCCTCCAAACCAGCTAAAGCATCATAAATAACATCATTAACATTAACAACCGCTTTTTCAACACCTTTGCCCATATAGCGTTTTTTATCTCCGTCGCGTAATTCCACTGCTTCATGAACACCGGTAGAAGCGCCAGACGGCACGGCAGCACGTCCAAAAGCACCGCTTTGCAAAACAACATCAGCCTCAACAGTTGGATTTCCGCGTGAATCTAAAATTTCACGTGCATGAATATCAATAATGGCACTCATTTTTTTCTCCTTAAATATTTATCTAAAAAACTCTGCACATAAATTGTGCTATTTTTATTAGATTGTCAAGTCCAACCTGTTATCAATTTGTTATTTTTATTGTCATTTTACATTTTTTGAATATACTAAAACCTAGATTATAATAAGGTGGGAAATATAACAAATGTTTTCAGACAAATGGCATCGTCGATTTATGGAAATTGCTTTTTTAGTTGCATCATGGTCAAAAGACCCGTCAACCAAAACCGGTGCTGTTGTAGTCGGTCCCAATCGTGAAATTAGGGCAACAGGTTATAACGGACTTGTAAGAGGTGTCGATGATAATATTCCTGAACGTATGGAACGCCCTACAAAATATGACTTTTTTGAACATGCCGAGCGTAATGCTATTTATAACGCTTGTTTAACAGGAACATCATTAAAAGGCTGTGTTTTATATGCAACGCATACGCCATGCACGGATTGTGCAAGAGCTATCATTCAATCTGGAATTAAAGTAGTAGTAACCAATCCTTTAGAAAAAAGAAATGATATAGAAGCCTCTACGTGGCGCGATAAACTTAAATACTCTGCTCAGATGTTCAAAGAAGCAGGTATTGAATATATAGAAATTGAACAAAAATAAATTATAAACCCAGCATCTGAAAAGCTGGGCTTATAATTAACTATTCATAGTATTAAAAAAATCTTGATTATCTTTAGACATCTTTAACTTATCAAGTAAAAATTCCATGCCATCGGTCATGCCCATTTGCATTAACACACGGCGTAAAACCCACATTTTAGATAGAGTTGCTTTATCAACCAGTAATTCTTCCTTACGAGTTCCCGAACGTGTAATATCTATTGTCGGGAATAAGCGTTTATCGGTTAACTTACGGTCAAGAATAATTTCTGAATTGCCAGTTCCTTTAAATTCCTCAAAAATAACTTCATCCATACGTGAACCAGTATCAATCAAAGCTGTTGCAATAATGGTCAACGATCCACCTTCTTCCACATTACGTGCCGCACCAAGCAAACGTTTCGGACGCTGCAGGGCATTAGCATCAACACCACCTGTTAAAACCTTTCCCGAAGACGGCACGACAGCATTGTATGCCCGGCCTAAACGGGTAATAGAATCAAGCAATATGACCACATCTTTTTTTGTTTCGACCAAGCGTTTAGCTTTTTCAATAACCAACTCAGCTACTTGCACATGTCGAGTTGCCGGCTCATCAAAAGTTGAAGATATAACTTCGCCTTTAACCGAACGAGTCATATCCGTCACTTCTTCTGGACGTTCGTCAATTAATAAAACGATTAAATAAACTTCTGGATGATTAACGGCAATTGCATGGGCAATATTTTGTAGCATAACCGTTTTTCCTGTTCGTGGTGGTGCAACAATTAAACCGCGCTGTCCCTTGCCTTGCGGCGCAATCAAATCAATAACTCTAGTTGTATAATCTTTTTCACCGCAAATAATATCAAAATTAAGTTTTTCTGTCGGATATAATGGTGTTAAATTATCAAAATTAACCCTTAGTTTAGATTTTTCTGGATCTTCATAATTAATCGTATTGATTTTTGTTAAGGCAAAATAACGTTCGTTATCCTTAGGTGCTCTGATTTCTCCTTCAACCGTATCCCCTGTACGTAAACCAAATTTTTTAACTTGTGCTGGTGAAACATATATATCATCGGGACTTGCTAAATAATTTGATTTCGGCGAACGTAAAAACCCAAAACCATCTTGCAAAACCTCAATTACTCCATCACCATTAATAATATTGTCTTCGGAAGCTATTTTTTTCATAATAGCAAAAATCAAATCCTGAATACGCATAGATGATGCATCTTCAACACCTAAATCTTCTGCCCAAGTTAATAACTCTTTCGGAGATTTTTCTTTTAATTCTCTAATATGCATGTAAACCTTATTGATAAATTAATATAGATTACCGCGAACGCGATAGGCATATATATACTAAAAATGTTAAAAATGTCAATCTTAAATTCAAAAGTTTTTATACACAGCTTGCCTATCCTAATTTAATTTTAAAATACTTTACAGTTGTTTGTTTATTTCTGTGTTGATTGAGGATTACTTTTTATTCACAGATTTATCAAAAGATGAATACAGTGTTAGTTAAATTGTTAATAAATTATTAATTATTTTACGTTTCAAAAACTTAATAAATTTTAACATATTGTTAATAATTTTTATAATGACCGTTAGTAACAACATTATTATAATATTATCAACATGTTGATAAATTATCGGAAATGTTTTTACATTATGCGTATAAAATTGTATTATTTTTCTTAAATTCATATTTATACACAGACATTAAGAAGTTTTGTGTATAACAATATAAATATTTGATAGGAAATATAAAAATGCATATTATTGCAATAACGGGCGCTATTGGCTGTGGCAAAACTACCATTGCCGGCATTATCAGAAAACTCGGATTTGTTGTTTATGATGTTGATAAGTGGTGTCGCGAGCTTTATTTTGAAGCTGATTTTCTGCAAAAAATTCGTGAAATATTTCCTTTTTGTTGGGAAAACGGCATTTTTAATAAAAGGATTTTGCGTAATCATGTTTTTAACAGCCGTTTGGAATTGCAAAAATTAGAAAAAATGATACATCCGTTTTTAAAACGAAAGTTTTTAGATGTTATTCATAAAAACAGCCGGCATGATAATATTATTTTTATTGATGTTGCTTTATTGTTTGAAATGGGGTGGGAACAATATTGCACGGATGTCATTGTTGCTGAAGTTCCTTATGAAATTCAGAAACACAGAGTAATGATGCGTGATAATATTTCTGAAATTGACTTTGATAATATTTTGAAGATGCAAATGCCTAACCGTATTCGCATAAATATGGCTGATTTTGTTGTATCGACAGATAAACCTATCGGATGCCTGAAAGCAGATTTGATTGAAATTATAAACGGATTTGAAAAATGTTAAGAGAAATTGTTTTTGATACGGAGACAACAGGATTAAACCCTGAAGAAGGCGATAAATTAGTAGAAATTGGCGCTGTTGAACTGATAAATCATTTGCCAACTGGACGTACTTATCACCAATATATAAATCCAGGGCGCAATGTACCTGAAGAGGTGGTCAAAGTCCATGGCCTTACGGAAGAATTTTTGAAAAATTATCCGAAGTTATCGGAAGTAGCACAGGATTTTATAAATTTTGTAGGTGATGATGGTATCTTAGTCGCTCATAATGCTTCTTTTGATATACGTTTTATTAATTATGAATTCAAACATTTAGGCTTTAATACTTATCCTTGGGAAAGAGTTGTGGATACGCTTGAAATTGCTCGTAATAAATTTCCCGGCGCTAGAAACAATCTTGATGCTTTATGCCGTCGTTTTAATATAGATAATTCAGCCCGTACTAAACATGGTGCTTTGCTTGACGCTGAACTTTTATCTGAGGTTTATCTTGAACTTTTGGGAGGTGCTGAACCGACAATGAGTTTGACACCTGATGATGAAATTAAAATTAATTCTGTTCAAAAGATTGAAAACAAAACATATCTCGAACCAAGATCTTTTCTCTTAACCGCGCAAGAAATTGAAACACATGAAAAATTTTTAAAAGAAAAGCTAAAGAATGCCGTCTGGTTAAAATTTAATGAATCAGCTAAAACAACTCAAGAATAAGTTTTTTTAAAGTTTGCATATCATGAGTTATATATTTGACACCAAGTTTTTTAACCTGGTTAAAATGAATATCGTTTCCAACTAAATCTCCTGCTAGAAAAGCAATAGGTAGACAACCTGCTTTGATTGCTGCTGTTAAACCAGCGATAGAATCTTCAATAACTACAGCATCTTGCGGTTTTTCTCCCATTTTTTCAGTGGCAAGTAAAAATAAATCAGGTTCTGGTTTGCCGTATTTTACCATATCAACTGTAAAAACGTGATTATCGGGAAAATATTTACGAATGCCGGTGATATCAATTTTTAAAGATGTTTTATTTTTAACACCACCAGTGGCTATACATTGCTTAATATTGTTCATTTTAAAAATTTGTTCGATTCCATCAGTTAATTCAAAACCTTCTGTTTGCATCGTTTCAACATCCATGGCAATGATTTTATCCCAAAAGGCATTATCGGTGACAATGCCTAGATTATCAAGAACGTCTCTTTTGGTTTTATCACCCATGCCGCGTAGATAGTGGTTGACTGTTTGCCAGTCCCAATCAATGCCTAAACTTTCCTTCATAAGAATCTGTCTATTTTTTAACCATAATTTTTCAGTATCAGCAATAACGCCATCAAAATCCCATATAATCAGTTTTTTCATAAATTCCTCTTCGAAAAACCGCTTTATTAAATGTTTGTACAAACGAATTTTAATTAGTTTATAGTGTAACTATTAAAAAATAATAAAAAGTCATTATGTGCCCAAAAAATTGGAAATTTATAATTTTATTAATACATATGCATTATTTTAAACTAAATTTTACGAGGTAAACATGGATAATAAAACAATATACGCACTTTCCACCGTGTATGGAAAATCAGGAGTTGCTGTTATTCGAATTTCTGGAAAAGATGCTTTAAAAGTTGTCAAGCAGATGACTCCACTTGATACACTGTATTTAAAGCCGAGATATGCTTATTTTACAAAAATTTATGATTCTGTTTCACGTGAATCATTGGATAATTCATTATTATTGTATTTTAAAAAACCTTATTCTTTTACGGGTGAAGATGTTGTGGAGATACAATGTCATGGGTCGCGGGCGGTTTTATCCGCTATTTTGGATTCTTTGGCTAAACTGCCTAATTTTCGACTTGCAGAACCAGGAGAATTTTCGCGTCGGGCTTTTTATAATCAAAAAATGGATTTAACCGAAGCTGAGGGACTGGCGGATTTAATAGATTCTGAAACGGCTGCACAACGTAAATATGCTTTGCGGCAAATGGAAGGAATGTTAAAAAAAATTTATGATAGTTGGCGGGAAGAACTTTTAAAAGTATATGCTTATTTAGAGGCTTATATTGATTTTCCAGAAGAAAACATTCCAGAAAATATAAAAGAGTCTAATTTGAACACTGTATTTAAATTAATTAAAGAAATAGATGAACATTTAAACACTTCCAATTATGGCGAAAGATTGCGGGAAGGGTTTAGAGTTGTTATTGCTGGTCCAGCAAATGCGGGAAAATCGAGTTTGTTAAATGCTATAGTTAAGCGTAATGCTGTTATTGTTTCGGAAATAGCTGGAACAACCAGAGATGCTGTCGATGTTAACCTTGATATTAAAGGTTATCCAGTTATATTTACAGATACGGCAGGCATAAGGAATTCTGATAATCCGATAGAGAAACAGGGAATTGAAATAGCTTTTAATAAAATTCGTACGGCCGATATGATTTTAGCTCTTTTCGATGCTTCCACCGACACGCCCGAAATATTTACCGATATCAAAAAAGAATCTCAAAACAATATCTTATACCTTGCTAATAAATGTGATAAATTAACATTTGAACAATGTTCAATATTGGAAAATCAAGGATGTTTGTTGGTTTCTGCTAAATATAACCAAGGTTTGGAAAAGCTTATTGATAAAATAGCCGCTGACATAGGTCGAAAATTTACTTCAGATTCAAACCTATTGATAACACGGAAGCGCTATCGTGAAGCCTTAATAGAATGTTTGGAAAATCTGCGCTGTTTTAATTTTGATAAAGAAATAGAATTATCTGCAGAAGATATTCGTCTTGCAGTACGTGCTTTAGGGAAAATAACTGGTCGGATTGAAATTGATGAAGTTTTGGATAAGGTTTTTGGTTCTTTTTGCATTGGTAAATAATAAAAGAAAAATTCAGATGTATAAACATCAGAATTTTAAATTGAGATGAAAATTCTTACTTAAAATCCACCAAATAAATTTTAATGATTTTGTCATAAAAGGTAGTCAGCTACAGCAAATCCCTCAGATTAATAAAAATTTTTCCACAGAAGATTAAATAATCTAAATGTCATTCCTGAATACTTAACTGCATTGCCAAATAAATTTAATATCAGTGGTTTTTCGTAATTCCCATAAAAGTTGCCTTATTTCACGCCGTGTTAACTTTAATCCAGTGTGCTTTTGTTATTTTACTAAGCTCCTCTAATTTTATTTTGGTTAAAAACAAAACCATCTTAATTTTTAATATTAGGAGCTAAAAAACAGTCTAACAACAGTCTCCCTTATTCAAGCTAAGCCTTATTTCTGGAACTCTCCTTGTCAAGGAGTTTGTTTGTATGATGTTTTTCAGATACTATTGTCATACGACGATAAGCTCATATTAAATAAAGTCATTTAATTTTCAAATTTTTTCTTTTTTTTGCTTAAATTTTTCTGTTGAATTATGGATATTTTCACGTATGATACAGATAAAATTAACAAGGTAAAATAATGAAGAATATTTATGATGTTATAGTTGTCGGTGGTGGTCATGCTGGTTGTGAGGCAGCCGCAGCGGCAGCACGTTTAGGCGCAGAAACTGTTTTGATAACTCACAAAATTTCAACAATTGGTGAAATGTCTTGTAATCCGGCAATTGGTGGACTCGGTAAAGGGCATTTGGTACGGGAAATAGATGCTCTTGATGGTTTGATGGGTCGGGTAATTGATAAAGCTGGCATACAGTTTCGTATGCTTAATTCTTCAAAAGGTCCAGCGGTTCGTGGTCCGCGAGCCCAAGCGGATAGGGATTTATATAAACAATATATGTTTCAGGTATTACAAGAACAACAAAATCTTGAAATTATGGAAACTTCCGTTGAAGGCTTAAACATTATTAATGAAAACAATATAAACTGGATTAACGGCATTATTTTGGCAGATGGTAGTCAAATTATGGCTAAAGCTGTTGTTTTAACAACAGGAACTTTTTTAAACGGCATAATGTTTATAGGTCATCAAACCTCAATCGGTGGTCGGTTTAACGATGTTTCTTGCTCTGGTATAACACCGTATTTAAAGCAATTGGGTCTGAAGGTAGGACGTTTGAAAACAGGTACTCCAGCGCGGTTGAATGGAAAAACTATTAATTGGAACATATTGGAAGAACAAAAAGGTGATGAAAATCCTGAGCCATTTTCTTATTTAACAGATAAAATATATAATTCGCAAATTAAGTGTTATATCACACATACTAATGAAGAAACGCATAAAATCATTCGTGATAATTTTGCAAAATGTGCGCTTTTTTCAGGACTAATTACTGGTGTCGGTCCGCGTTATTGTCCAAGTATTGAAGATAAGCTTGTCAAATTTGCCGAGCGAACCAGCCATCAGGTTTTTTTAGAGCCGGAAGGATTAAATACGGATGTTGTATATCCGAACGGAATTTCAACTTCTCTGCCTGAAGATATTCAACACCAATTTATTCATACGATGAAAGGTTTGGAAAATGTTGAAATTTTACGTCCGGCCTATGCTATAGAATATGACTATATTGACCCGCAGGAATTAAATCATTGTCTTGAAGTAAAAAAAGTTTCAGGACTATTTTTAGCCGGCCAGATTAATGGTACAACAGGATATGAAGAAGCTGCCGCCCAAGGATTGTTAGCTGGGGTAAATGCCGCTTTAAAAGCTGAAAATAAAGGTAGGGAGTTTGTCGTGGACCGTAGCCAGGGATATCTTGGTGTTATGGTTGATGATTTGATTACCAAAGGCGTAGATGAACCGTATCGAATGTTTACATCACGTTCTGAATATCGTTTGTTTTTACGTTCAGATAATGCGGATATGCGTTTAACGCCTTTGGGTTATCAAATAGGTTGTGTCGGAGAATACAGAAACAGTGTATTTAAAGCTAAAAAGCAGGCAATTGATAATTGCCGTGCACTTTCTCATAATCTGAAAGCTACTTATGTTGATATGGAAAAAAGCGGCATAGCTTTTAATCATGACGGTGCAAAGCGTACGGCTTTTCATTTAATGGGGTATAGTGATGTTTCACGTGAAACAATTTTAAATTTATATCCTGAACTCAAAGAGTTCGACGTTAAAGTTTATGAACAAATTGAAATAGAATCGCGTTATTCAGGATATATTAAACGGCAGCTCTCAGATATAGAAGTTTTTAAAAAAGATGAAAACTTAAAAATCCGTGAGGATATAGATTATCAATCAATTGGCGGTTTATCACGCGAAATGGTTTATAAATTGAGTAAAGTCCGCCCATCGACAATCGGTGAAGCTTCGCGTATACCGGGCGTAACGCCAGCGGCAATTACGGCTATTTTGGGACATTTAAAGAAGTAGGATTGTTTTATGCAACAGTTTAGTTATCATACACATACGATTTTTTCTGACGGAAACAACACATTGGAAGAGATGCTACAGCAGGCAGTAAAGCTAGGTTGGAAAGAAATCGGCATTACTGATCATTTGATTGTTCATAAAAATATTCGACAAAGTGCTTATTATGATAAGTTGGTAGCGCGAAGGCATGCGGAAATTTATCATTCTGATTTTCAAGAAGCTCTGCCCATTTTTCAAAAAAATGCTGAGTTTTTCCGCAAGACGGTGAAAAAATATCCTTTAAAAGTTTATCTTGGTTATGAGGTTGACTTTTTTACATATGATGGTTGGTTGGAACAGTTTAAAAATTTTATGACTAAAGTTGATCATGATTATCTAATATCTGGAAATCATTTTTTCATGAATGAGAACGGCTCTCAGGTTATAGATATTTACAATTATAAAAAAATGCAGCCCGAAGAAACTGATGATACATTGGAAAATTATTTGCTCAGACATTATCAGACTTTGGTTAAAGCCGTCGATTCTGGATTGTTTGTTTTCTTGGCGCATTTAGATTACGCGCGTAAACTTCCGGCGCATGCACAATATCCAATGTTTGCGGAACGTTTGGCGGTTGTGGATGCTTTACATCGACAAAATATGGCTTGTGAAATAAGCACCAAAGGTTTGCGGAAAATCAATGATTATTTTCCTGAAAACTATATTTTACGGGAGTTAATTAAACAAAAAGTTCCACTGGTCATCAGTGATGATGCTCACAGCATTAACGAACTTGGCTATGCTTTTGATAAAGCGGAAAATACATTAAAAGAGCTTGGTTGTAACAATCGTTTCCATTTAAAATAGATGTTTTCATAAAAATATATGTTTATAACTTCTGTTTTCGGTTTATCTATTCTTTATGACGGTTTATAAAAATCAGTATGGATAATTTCATCACGACATACAATGTTTCACGTGAAACATATCAAAAATTGGAAAAGCTTGTCGGACTATTGCAAGTTTGGCAGGAAAAATTCAATTTGGTCAGCCGTAATTCCCTGTCTGATGTCTGGATGCGTCATATTGCCGATTCTGCCGGTCTTTTCAAATATATAACTCCAGAAGTTAATTCTGTTTATGATGTAGGCAGTGGTGCGGGTTTTCCAGCGCTGATTTTGGCAATCATGGCTCAGGAAACTCGTTCATCTATGCGTTTTACGTTAATTGAAAGCGTAACTAAAAAAACACTGTATTTAAAGACTGTTAAGGATGAGCTTGATCTAAACAATGTGACGGTTATCAATGCGCGCACCGAAGGTTTAGATCTACCGCCAGCTGATGTTGTTACTGCCCGCGCCGTGGCGGCGCTTGATAAGCTTTTGAACTATGTATTTAAATTAACAACGTGCCGGACTAAACTGATTTTTCCCAAAGGAAAGTCATATCAAATCGAGTTAAAAAAAGCTTTTAAAAACTGGAATTTTAATTTGTCGGTTCAGCCAAACGAACAATCCGCCGACGGGGTAATTTTATTATTAGAAAATTTAAGGAGGAAAAAGAAATGAAAGTAATCGCTGTTGCCAACCGTAAAGGTGGCGTCGGCAAAACCACAACAGCCATCAATATTGCTACGGCCATGGCGGCTATTGGCAAAAATGTGTTGGTGCTTGATTTTGATCCACAGGGTAATGCCACAACATCAATGGGGGTTGATAAAAAAAGTTGCGAATATTCTTCTTATGATGTTTTGATTAATGGGCTTGAAGCGCAAAAAGCCGTTAAGGCCTGTGAAATACCGAATTTTTATTTATTACCTTCAACGCCGGGCTTGGCTGGAGCAGAAATTGAATTGATTGATGTGCCTAGACGTGAATTTGTTTTACAGCATGCGCTGCAATCGTTAAAAGAAAAATATGATTATATTTTAATCGATTGTCCGCCTTCTTTAAATTTGATTACCATTAATGCGCTTGTTGCCTCAGATTCAGTGATTATTCCGCTGCAATGCGAATTTTTGGCGCTGGAAGGGCTGACGGATTTAGTCAAGAATATCAATCAGATAAAGAAAAGCTTTAATCCGGCGCTTAAAGTGCAGGGGATTGTCTTAACCATGTTTGACCGCCGCAATAACTTAAGTTCCATGGTGGAAAAAGATGTCCGTCAATATTTCGGCAACTTGGTTTATCAAACGGTAATTCCGCGGAGCGTTCGTATTTCAGAAGCTCCTTCACACGGCAAACCAATTTTGATATATGATTTTAAAAGTACTGGCGCGCAAGCATATATTAATTTAGCCAAAGAAGTTTTAAAACGCGAAAAGGAGATATGACATGGCAGCTAGCAATAAGCATGGTTTAGGCCGCGGGTTAGGTGCGCTGTTTGGCGATGAAGACTTAGATTTAACCGCCGACGGTATTATCGCTACTGACCGCCATACAATTAAGTCCGTCAAAATTGAAGATTTAGTACCAGGTAAATATCAACCGCGGCAGGATTTTGATGCCGATGCCATTAAAGCTTTGTCGGAATCTATAAAAGATAAGGGTATATTACAACCGATTCTTGTGCGCAAATCTGGTGAAAAATATGAGATTATTGCCGGCGAAAGAAGATATCGCGCCGCCAGGCAGGCCGGCTTGACCGAAGTTCCAGTTATAGAAAAAAATATGGCCGATAATGAAGTTTTGGAAGTTGCCTTAGTCGAAAATATTGTCCGTCAGGATTTGACGGCCTTAGAAGAAGCTTCAGGTTTTGAACAACTGATAAAAACATTTTCTTACACACAGGAAAAACTTGCCAGCGTAATCGGTAAATCCCGTAGCTATATTACTAATAGTCTGCGTCTTTTAACCTTACCGGAAGGGGTTAAAGTATTATTAAATCAAGGAAAAATATCGGCCGGCCATGCCCGGGCCTTGGTTGGTCGGGAGGATGCTGAAAAACTTGCCCAAAAAATCGCCACTGAGGGATTGAATGTGCGTCAAGTTGAGGCAATAGTCTCAGTGGGCAAAGAAACCTCTCTAGAGTCAAAAAAACCGGCTTTACATGCAAAGACGCAAAAAGACGCAGATTTAAATGAAATTGAAAACAGCCTTTCAAAAAAATATGGTTTAAAAGTGCAAATTATCGCCAGCAAAAACGGTCGCGGTAAAATTACTTTTGCATATAAAGATTTAGCGCAGCTGGAAAAGCTTATTGAAAAACTGGAAGACTGATGTTATTTTTTAGAACGTAAAATTCAAATTGCTTTCCGTCAGAATCTATAAAAATTGTTTTTCACTTTCGTGATGCATCAAGGCGTTTTATTTGTTGCGGTAGAACACCACACAAATTCATTTGATAGAATTGTACCAAATTGAAATACAGTTATAGTATTAAAAAATGTATCTTCATTATAAACAACTATCTGAATTTTTACTGAAGATAATATAGAAACGGTTTGACTTGAACCGCTGGAAGTACATTCTACAGAATCTCTATTCTCATTAACTACTATAACTTTTTCAACGGTAAAACAGTTGTTATTATAATAACATTTATATACATCCGCTTTTCTTTAGTTCTATTTTATGAGCCCTTTTCACACAGCTGCTTATGGATTTGGTATAATCTGAGTTAAAAGTAAAGTCAAAGTAATACGAGGCGGATGAGCCACTACAGCTGCCAGTAGAAGTACCTCCTATATCCTGTACAAAAATTCTAGATAATTATCCGTTTGTAATACTCTCTGAGTAAGGATAGATGGTGCCAGAACAAACTTGAATACAACTTCCCGTATAGTTTTTGCAATAACCAACCCGAAAACCAGGGTTAGAGTAAAATTACACATAACAAAATCTTCACACTTTATATTACGTTATTTATAATTGTATCAGGATTTTTTTATTTTGAAACAATAAAAAAGATAAAACTTTTTTTGATAAACCTTACAAGAAAGCCTAAAATTATTCGGAGCTGAAGGCCAAAATATTTGAAAGCCACGCCATGCTAACGTACATTATTAAACCATAAAGTTTGCAGCGTCTATAAAACGCAGATTTACCCAAAAACACCTATTGTTTTATAAATAGCTTAGCAAGGTCTGAAAGTTGTTGATATGTGATGGAAAATCCGCTTTTTATCCATTCGTTTTTTAAAACACCTAGCAGTTTGCCGATTTTTCCCTTATCCTGAATACCTATTTCAATTAAATCGTTGCCAGAAATCGGAAACCGCGGAATGTTTATACGGTCAATCTCGGCAAAAATTTCCGGTAAAGAAAGAAGTTCCGTACCGTTTTGTGCGGCATCAAACAAAAGTTTATCTTTGCAAAATTGTTTCCCATATAAATAAACAGCTTGTTTCAATGTGTTATTATCAGCTGCCTGCCGGTGGTCAAAATCATACTTTGTCCAATTAATCAGCCGGTTTTTCTGTTCTTTAGTCAAACGTAAGCGTATCGCCAGATTTTCCGCCAGCATTTTATCCGGATGATAAAGTACGTAAAGCCGCCGTAAGGCGTCGGGTTCAAAATTGTTTTTCATGATAATATCAGAAAGCCGTTGTAGCTCATCCAAATGTGGCGAAACTGGCAAAATGTAACTTAGAATATCATTTTCAAAAATCATACGAAGGGTTTTGACAACATTGGGCGTCAGTAAAATTTTAAACAATTCGTCGCGAACCTGCTCAATCGCCACATCTTTTAACAAATCCCGATTTTCAACACAAGCTTTGAGAGATTTTAAATCAGGGGCTTTTTTCCCAAAAATTGAATAAAATCTGAAAAAGCGCATAATTCGTATATGGTTTTCCTTAATCCGATCATCAGCGTTGCCGATAAAACGTATAATTCCCTGTTCTAAGTCATCAATGCCGTTGTAATAGTCAAAAACATTGCCTTTTTCATCGGCGTAAACAGCGTTGATTGTTAAATCGCGTTTTGAGGCATCGGCAATCCAGTCGTCCGTAAAAGTAAATTCAGAATTTAAAGCATAACCTTTACGTTCTCTGTGCAGAGAGGAAACTTCAATAATTTTATTATTTATAACAACGCCAGTTATGGCAAATTTTATACCGATCGGTACAGTTTTTAATCCGGCGTCTTGACAAGCCTCAACCAACTCATCGGGTGTTAAATCAGTGGCTAAATCAATTTCAAAACCTTTCAATCCAGCTAAGACATCACGTACGGCGCCGCCGACAAACCGCAATATGCCACCGTGATCAGCAACGGCACGAAACAACTTTAAAATACTTTTATCGGAAATGATTTTATTGATATCCAAATATTCTGGTCGAATCATACTTGAGCTCCAAAAAGATTCAAATATTTGCTTTCTTTTAACAGTTTATATTTATAATGCAATCAATATTTTCATCAAATTTGAAATATGTGGGTATTTTAAAATGTTTAAGTATTTAATTTTAGCAACTTTTTTGTTTACAAAAGCGTCTTACGCCATAGAGGCGCCACGTTTAATCGGCGAATATGGCGATTGGGTAGCATACACCTATAAAGAAAACGGAAAAAACGTTTGTTATATGGCCTCTGTCCCTAAAAGAGATGAAGGAAAATATACCCGCCGCGGCGATATTTATGCCGTTGTAACCCATCGTCCAGGAGAAAACAGTTTTGACGTTTTTAATCTGGTAGCCGGTTATACATATCAAAAAAGCGCCAAAGTGACGGTTAAAATCGGTACGCAGACATTTGATAAATTTTTTATTGATGATGATAAAGCCTGGACTTTAACCGAAAAAGACGATAAAGCGCTGGTGGCGGCCATGAAACGTGGACAGCGCATGATTGTTAACGGCGTGTCCTCTCGGGGAACCAAAACCAAAGACACTTATTCCCTTTCTGGTTTTACCCGGGCTTATAACGCTATAAGCGCCAAATGCGGCAAAAAATAGCATGAACGGCGTAAAATAATGGCTGAAAAAATTGAACTGACAGAGTTAAGCAAAGTCGAACTAGAACGACTGCTTGCAAAAATCGGAGAAAAACCGTTTCGCGCCAAACAACTCTGGCAATGGCTGTATTTCCACGGTGAAACCGATTTTGACAAGATGACAAATCTTGCTAAGGAGCTGCGCCAAAAGCTTAAAGATAATTTTATAATTACCCGTCCGAAAATTATCGCCGAACAGCTTTCTAAAGACAAAACCCGCAAATGGCTGCTGGAATTTCAAGACGGCCAAAGGGTAGAAATGGTTTATATTCCGGAAAACGATCGGGGTACCGTGTGTATATCTACTCAAGTAGGCTGTGCTGTCGGTTGCAGATTTTGCCATACTGGTAGCCAAAAATTGACGAGGAATCTAACGGCTGGCGAAATAGTCGGTCAATTTATGGTGGCGCGCGATACTTACGGCGAATGGCCGAGTCCAACCGATGAAATACGCTATCTGTCAAATATTGTCGTTATGGGCATGGGTGAGCCGTTGCATAATCCGGATAATATTATCAAAGCTCTAAATATTTTAACTGACGGTGATGGCATTGCCATATCCCGCCGGCGAGTAACAATGTCAACTTCTGGCATTGTTCCGAAAATTGTACCTGTTTTAAAAGCCACGGGCGTCCGCCTGGCAGTTTCACTGCATGCACCGAACAATCGGATTCGTTCACAAATTATGCCGATAAATGACCGTTATCCGATAGAAGAAATTTTAAAAGCTTGCCAGAAATATCAGGAAATCGATGGCAGCCGCTACATTACTTTTGAATATTTAATGCTGGACGGAATAAACGATTCTCTGGAACATGCCCGAGAATTAACGGTTTTAATGAAAAAATACAAAATTCGCGCTTCTTTTAACCTGATACCTTTTAATCCTTGGCCGGGATGCAGTTTTAAACCGAGTTCTGATAAAAACATCGAGGCTTTTGCCAATATTCTGGAAAAATCAGGTTTTGCCGCTCCGGTGCGTGTGGCACGCGGACAAGATATTTTAGCGGCCTGCGGGCAACTAAAGTCACAAAAAGAACAGAACTAATGCTTGACAAAATTTGTTTTGTATGTCAAATTAACTGACAAATAAAAATTATTTATATATGGATAAATTACCTTTAATGGTTTTGTACGAAAATGGCGAATCTCGATATCTTGAAAATTCTCAACCAGTAGCCATTTTCCTCAAAGGAGATGAGGTTGCGGTATATGTTAAAGATTTGCCGAAATTACGTTGGAGAGAAGCCAGTAAAATGTGCTATGAACTGGATATTGGCAATTTGTACTGGGTTATCCCTAATAGCAAGCAACTGCAAATATTGCTTGATTACAGGGAAGAGGTTGATCAAACCTTGACAATGTTAAATCTTCCGCCCCTGCACAAGAATAAATATTGGGGTCGAACGAAGGTAGATTTTGACATACGTCAAGGGTTAGATTTTTCGTCGGGACGGGAAATATATATAGAAGAAAGCCAACATGCTTATACCCGCCCGTTTTTAAGACTTGGCTGAAAGCTCCTTAATTCTAATTAAGGAGCTTTTAGTGTATTAATGGGAAAATTATTGACATTATACGAGTGATGTTTGGAAAAGTGACGAGGATCTGGGATATTATTTCAAATAGTGGGAAAACTTTGGTCAGGTGCTGGTTAAATACGCCGTTAGGAGAAATTTGGATAAATAATAAAAAAAGAAAAAATCCTTGAGGACTTTTTCTAAGGATTAATGAAATTTCTAGTATTCATATTCGCCAGTAATTTTATCAGCTCTATAATAGCCGATTTTGCAAGATGGCTTTGTTTATAGCGGCAAACCAGCCGCTAAAACCAAAATAGAGTTGATTTATACGTGTTTAATCTTTATAAATTTGAACGCTGTATTTAAAAACCGCGCTTGCCTTCAATGGTGTAATTCAGCCGATTTTCATGTGGTCTGTAAGGATCATGATGAATAATCACTTGCTCGTCAGGAAAAACTGTCTTGATTTTGTCTTCTACCATATCCGTCAGTTCATACGCTTTATTAAGCGTTAATTTACCATCAAGTTCTAAATGTATTTATATGTCGCCGTTTTTTAAGTCGATTATAATGTTCAGTCAAAACATGCGACATTTTTTATCTGTTCCCAATCCGTTGCGGAAATTTCTAAAAAGCGCCCCATAACATAAGGCTCATAAAATTGCAAATGTTTTCCTTGCGCCGGACGTTCAAACTCATATTTTACCCAAAACTTTTCAGCATATTTATAAAAACTGATTTTTATCTGGTTGTCATATTCAGCCATAATTTGCAAATCCAGCAATTTTTTAGGATTTTCAAGTTCCGGCACGGATGAATAAAACGGTGTATTTAAAAAGATCCTCATGATATCGGCAAGCTTATCAACATCGCTAATGCCATTGACGCTTTCTAAGCGTCCGAACCGTAAATCCCAAATGCGACTGTATGTCCATTTTTGCCAATCGGTTGAGAGGTCTATAAAATCAGCTTCTGCCAACCAAACTTGAAACTGTCCGTCAAATTTAACATACGCGGCATAAGAGCCTCGCCCAAGGTCTATATTGTATTTGCCTACTTCAAAACTTAAAATCGGATTGCTATCGGTATTTAAAAGCTCAATCCTTGTATTAGGTGAATTTTCAACTTCAATCGGCTGTAAACCAAACAAGGCCAAATTTTCAGCTTTATCAGATTTTTTCTCATAAAATCTGGCTTCTATCAAGGCGCTCAAAAAACTACGGATGCGTTCTTGAAAAACAGGAAAATCGGAATGTTCTTCAATCTTCCATATTCCCTTATCGTTAATAAAATGAAGACTATGCTTATTGTTTTTGATGATGATTGACTGCATCTGATTAATTTGTTCAGGTAATTTCGGAAACAGAGGTTTATCTTCATATTTCTGAATATCTGACAGATTGGAAAAATAAACGGAAGCAATACCAGCTGACAGTACGGCAACGGCCGTCAGAAAGAGTTTCAATAACGCTCGATTAAATTTAAGAGGCGTTCCATAAGTTCTTTTGTCTTTTTTTAACCACAGAAAAATCAGCAATATCAAGCTTAATACTAACGGTAGGGCAAAAATATTAATAAATTTAATTTTTGCGGCAATTTGACTAATATCGCGGTTGGCTTGCAAGCGGATATTGCTTAATTCTTGTCGGAGTTCTTCCAATTGTTTACGAATGCTACTGATAAGAGCCAGTTCGTCGGCAGTAAAAATTTCGCGCTCTTCAAAATCCCGCTTACTCCAAATTTCCTGTAACTGATTTTTAACATTGTTCATCCGTGTAAAAATTTTTTCTTCCTTAATTTTATATAGGAAGACGTTTTGTTTACGCAGTTTTTCAATATCTGAAAACTCGCGGCTGCGGGCACTTTTACCGCGTAGCTCCAATAAATCTCTATTATTCGTCAGATAATCCAGACTGTTTAAGATAAAGTCGGCATTATTAAACAACGGAATAAAAAATGTTCGCTCCAAAATTGTCTGTGATGTTACCCAAAAATTATCATAAATAAAATCCGTATCTCCGACCACAATCATATTAAATTGATTATCTGGTTTTTTGCCATGAATAGCCGCCGCTAAAATCTTTGGGTTGTCATCTGCCTGGAAATATGTTAATACTTGCCGTGGATTTAAACCGTCGTACACAACTTTGATAGGCATTAAAGAAGAATTGTTGCTGGCCTGCATAAGCGGAATAAATTCAATATCACGGCTTATCGGCATAATTACGGAAACGGATGACATCAGCATGCTTTGTAAGTTTTTGCTAACTGGATGTTTCGGATTAAAGTTTTCTTTTTTAAGTTTAAATTGAATGATATCCTGTGTAAAAGCGGGATTGTTTTTATAATTGCTGGTTGCATCTACAGTAATAGAATTATCCAAATCCGCCACCACATATTCATTATAAAAACGAATTCCCCAAAACTCATCAAGCCCGTTTAAGTTTGATGCCTGAAAGGGAAGGTTTACCGAAGAATAAAGCCTTGGCGCCTCTGCGGCTCCGTCCAAAAGCAAAAGAATATTCCCATAATTTTGCGAATATTTTTTAATAGCTTCGGCCATTCCCGAACCAATGTTTTGCGGATGAATAAGAATAAGCACATCTGGATGATCATCCAAATCTTCCGGTTTTTGAATATAACGAACATTGTAAAACATTCCAATCTGCCGGGTGATTTCCCAGGGCTGCAATATCATGCTGTCAGTGCCACCGCCGTTAATCGGCAATGTTGATAAGACTGCCACTGTTTTTTTCTCACGCCCCAGCTGATAAATAAGAGAAGTTAAATCCTGCTCCAAAAAAGCCATTCGAGCCGGCGTAAAATAAGGAATAACATTTTTATTCTGTAGCGTATCGGTAACGGTTAAGCCAAACAACGCATTTTGATTAATGTCAATTAAAGGTATTGGTTGAATACCGTCGGCAATGGCTCGATCTTCAACATTATCAAGATTTTGCGGATGATAAATCCGGTAATCAAATCTACCATTGGAATGAGTTTTATACTGCGCCAAAAGCTGACGAATTTTATCAAACATCTGGCGCATAATCGGATTGCGTTGCTCCAAAATTGTTGAATAATATAATTTGGCAGTAACCGGCTCGGTTAAATTTTGCAACGTCATGACCGTATCTTTGTTAAGTGTATAAATTGCGTCTTCGCTGAAATCTATTTGTGTGCCACGGGTAAGATTGTTGGCCAGCAGATTAAAGCCCATAAATCCCAGCACCAGCATTATCCACGCGGAAATATAATAGGGGCGATTGGTCGATTTTAACCAAGAAGAAGTGCCTGCCGTGCGGAAACTGACAATCAAAACTGTAGTGAAATTAAACAAAATAACGATGGAAGCAAAAAATAAAACGTCACGCAGTTCAAGCAAACCGCCAGTAATGCTGCTGAAGTGTGTTAAAAAGCTGAAAGAAGCAATAGCATCAATCATATAATCAGGTAAAAACAACCGGAAAAAAGATAAAATAAATTCTACGCCACTCCAAAAAAACATTAAATTTGCCGCTACAGAAAGCACCAAAGCGATAACTTGGTTTTTGGTCAAAGCAGACATGGTTTGCGAAATGGCAAGCATGCAACCCGCCAGAACAAAACTACCGGCATAACTGACAGCAATAACAGCATTATCAGGAGCACCAAGCATATTCACCGTCAGCCAAAATGGGAAAGTTAAAATAAGCGCTAGGGCACAAAACAACCATGCGGCCAAAAATTTTCCCCACACCAACACCTCAATTGAAACCGGCATAGTCATAATTTGTACAATTGTTTTGGTTCGAAATTCCTCAGCCCATAAACGCATGGAAATCCCTGGTATAAACAATAAGTAAAGCCAAGGCTGAAAAGCAAACATTACTTGCAGGGAAGCTTGCCCACGTTCAAAAAAGTTTCCAAAATAAAAAGCCATCGCCGTGTTTAAGATTAAAAAAGACATCAAATAAACATACGCCAGTGGTGAAATGAAATAGCGCAACAGTTCATTTTTTGTTACAATCCATAAACCTTTCATATGCTTGTCCTCTTTTAGATAAAATCTCTGTTATTCTGTGCCTTGTGTCAGTTTTTTAAATGCTTCGGCCAGATTTTTAGTTTTGGCTTTTTGCAAGATTTTGCTGCAGTTGCCGTCAGCCATAATTTTTCCTTTGTTAATTAAGATAATACGCGTGCAGATTGTTTCCGCCTCTTCCAGCAAATGCGTAGAAATCAAGATAGTTTTATCTTTTCCCATTTGCGCAATCAACCGCCGCATATGCTCTTTTTGATTTGGATCAAGCCCATCAGTCGGTTCGTCCAGCAATAAAATGTCCGGATTGCTTAAAATACTCTGGGCAAAACCAACGCGACGGAGATATCCTTTAGACAATGTTTCAATTTTTTGTTTTAGAACATTTTCAATATTCGCCAATTCTATAGCGTGTTCAATTTCCTTTTTTCCAACTTGCCGTAAATCAGCCATATAATGCAAGAACATTTTAACGCTCATATCCGGATACAAGGGCGAGCCTTCAGGTAAAAAACCGATTTTAGCTTTAGTTTCCAACGGATACTCTGCAATATTCAAACCATTAATAAAAATTTTTCCAGCAGTGGGTGCTAAAAATCCAGTAATCATATTCATTAAAGTTGATTTTCCGGCACCGTTTGGGCCTAAAAGGGCGATAACTTCGCCTTTTTGTGCAGAAAAAGTAAAGTTTTCCACGGCTTTTAGACTGCCGTAAACTTTGCTTAAATTCTGTGTTTGAATAGATTCTTTCATGTTTAAGTATCCTTCTCATAAATTTTTCCGCCGATCATCGGTTGGGCAATTCCCGTCGTTGTCGGAAAAGTTATCGGTAAAGAATAGAGCCGGCGCATTGCTAAAAAAGCAATAGCTGGAGCATCGCCGATTTTAAAATCAAAAACATCTTCTAAAACCGATTCAATTTTCATACTTTTTAAATGCTGGCGAATAAAACGTACCAATGTCGGATTTTGCGCGCCGCCGCCACAAAGTACGGCACAAACTGGAACTTCCGGCAAATAAAGGGCAAGAGAGTAAGCAATTGCTTCGCTTATAAAAGCGGTGGCCGTCGCCGCGCCGTCTTCCAAAGATAAACCTTCCAGATGTTCGGTTTTATCGTTAAACGAATTTCGGTCAAGTGATTTCGGCGGATATTTAGCAAAAAAATCATGTTTCATCATTTGATTGATAATTTTCTCATGAACAGTTCCAGTTGCGGCTAATTTACCGTTGAAATCCATTTGCATACCGCCGTGTTTAAAAACCCAATCATTAATTAAAGCGTTTCCCGGCCCGCAGTCAAATGCTACGATTTCTCCTAAATGGCCGGTCCAAATAAGATTTGTAATGCCACCTATGTTAATAAACACATTAGGTTTTTCAAGCCCTTGTGCTAAGGCGCTGTAATATGTTGCCGTAATCGGCGAACCCTGCCCGCCGTTTAAAATATCAGCATTTCTAAAATGAGTAATAACTTTTATACCGGTTTTTTCTGCCAACGTCTGCCCCTTACCAAGTTGATAAGTATAACCATTTTCCGGCTCGTGGCAGATGGTCGGCCCTTCAAGACCAACAACATCAATGGTTTCAGAAGTTTCAGCATTAATTTCAGATACTATTTCACATAAAAAATCTGTTACCTCTGCTTCCACGGCATCAATTTTTTCTTGTTCTTCAGGATTAGAATAATGCATACCAAAAACCGAACGGATTTTTTGTATAAGCCCATCTGGATAAATGAAATTTCGCGCATTTTTAACCTCATAAATATCCACGCCGTCGGTTGAAATCAAGGCAGCTTTAATACCGTCTAAAGAAGTTCCGCCCATCAAGCCGAGCACATTTAAAGGCTTTATCATCATTGTCAAAAATTTTACCTCGCTTCTTGCAATGTTGCAAATATATGCTAATATGCGTTAAAATTTAGTATAAAGGAAAGAAAAATGAGCACTTGGAAATCCGAATTTTTAAATATTATGGTTGAACGCGGCTTTTATAATCAATGTACTAACGACAGTGGTTTTGATGAGTATCTTGCCGATTGCGAAAAAAAAGGTATTCCCGCCGTCGGCTATCTAGGTTCGGATCCTACTGGCGATAGTCTTCATGTTGGACATATTGTGCCGGTTATGATGCTACGCTGGTTTCAAAAATGCGGCCATAAACCATTAACATTAGTCGGCGGTGCCACGGCCCGCATAGGCGATCCATCGGGCAAAGATAAACTGCGCCCGTTTTTAAGCGAAGAAACTTTGGCGCATAATACGGAGGGCTTAAAAAAATCTTTTCGCAAGTTTTTAAATTTTGAAAACGGTGTAAATGCTGCGGAAATGGTTGATAACTGGGATTGGTTTAAAGATATTAATTATTTGGCATTTTTACGCGATATCGGTACATGTTATTCGGTTAATCGTATGTTGACGATGGATAGCGTTAAAAGTCGTTTAGAACGTGAACAACCAATGTCTTTTTTAGAGTTTAATTATCAACTTCTGCAAGGTTATGATTTTTGCGTGCTCTATCAAAAATATGGCTGCCGCGCGCAGATTGCCGGCGCTGACCAATGGGGTAATATCGTTTCTGGCACCGAACTCGGTCGCCGCCGTTATGATGTTGAATTGTTCGGTTTTACCAGTCCGATTTTGACCGATTCTTCCAATAAAAAAATGGGAAAATCAGAAGGCAACGCCGTCTGGATTAACGATGAAAAGCTTTCTTCATATGATTATTATCAATATTTCCGTAACATAGGCGATGCGGAAGTCGGTAAATGCCTGCGTATTTTTACGGATCTTCCGATGAATGAAGTTCTTCGTTTGGAAGATTTGAAAGATAAAGAAATCAATGAAGCTAAGAAAATTTTAGCCTACGAAGCAACAAAAATGTGTCGTGGCGAAGCAGAAGCAAAAGCCGCGCAAGAAACGGCGGTTAAAACCTTTGAACAAGGCATAGCTGGCGGTGAACTTCCAGTTATCAATGCTGATTTAATGGCAGGCATTAGCGTTTTGGATGCTTTTTTACAAATAGGGTTTGTTGAAAGCAAAAGCGAAGCACGCCGCTTGATAAAACAATCCGGCTTAAAAATTAATGACAAGCCGGTAACAGATGAAAATTATAAAATTACCAGTGCCGATTTAGTTAACGGACAGGTTAAGCTTTCGCAGGGCAAGAAAAAACACGGTTTGATAAAAGCCTGATAAAGTAAAAACAGATAAGAATTTAAACAAATAAAAGCCTGCATCTTGCAGGCTTTTATTTGTTTAGGATGCGTCGTTATTCTATATAAGAAATGCTGCTTATATAAATAACATCTTCTTTTGGGAAGTTTCCAAAAGAACTTAGGGCGCCCAAAAGACCTTCTGGAACCTTATGCTCATATCCGCATACTCCGATATGAGACATAAATTCCTCAAAACTTATTAGCTAATTATCTTCAGTTTTTGAAGAGTCCTCTTTCAGCTCTTGCAACAAATTATTGCAAACACTGATTATTTCCCTCCGATTATGAGCATTTACGACCCAAATCTTTACGGTTTCCTGGGCTTGCCCATCTGAACTTCTTGCGAAGATTTCTCCGCCATAGTTCAGATCTTTTCCCGCGAACGTTGGAGCAGGAAGTAATACATTGCTAGAAAAATGGATCATAATAATTTTAAGTTTACAAAGAAATTACCTCATTTTTATTTATATCAATATATTTTTGATATTTTGTCTAAAACATATTAATGTATATTTTATGTAAGGCTCATTAAGGCAAAAGAGCCTTGATTAAACCAAGAATATAATTTCAAAATGAAGTTTTTTTCATCATTTTTATGAAAAAAATTGTAGAGAACAATATTTTTATTGAACGCTCAATTAAAGAAAAGTGTTGTTTTTTAATATAAGCATCAACTCATATCATAGTGGTTTGAAGAAATTTATCAAAGGATTTAATGGTATAAGTACTCGTTATCTTGATAATTACCTGAATTGGTTTAAGTGGATTAAATCAGGAATGGATAATAATTTGTTGGTTAAAGACTGCTTATTGGGATGTTGATAATACTTAAAATAAACGGGGGTTTAGATTAAATATCTGACAAAAGTATATATGATATGTATTTCCGAAGTC
>CAYPFN010000003.1:0-107332 GCA_964410325.1 uncultured Azospirillaceae bacterium | reverse complement strand
TTGCCCAAACTGGATTTGAAATGATAAACAGTCTTTTTAACTGAACAGGCAGGGCCATACTCTGCCTGTTCTATTTCTCAAAACCTTCCTTAACATTACTTTTTTGTGGATTTTTGGCGGTAATATTAAAGCACACTTCAATATTACCTTAAAAACATATCAAAAAGAGTAATATTAAGGTAATTTTTAACTTGACTTTTAAAAAGTAAATGATACTCTTAAACAATAATATTACTTTTTGAGAGGATTTTATAATGAAGTTTCTATATGCAAGAGTTAGTTCTAATGATGGTTCGCAACATATTGACCGGCAAATTACCTCAACCGAACAATATGACGAAGTCTTTATTGATTATGCGTCTGGTGGTTCTACAAATCGTCCAAAATTACAGGAAATGCTGAAATGGGTTCGCACTGGTGATTGTGTAGAAGTTCATAGTATTGACCGTCTGGCTCGTAATATCAACGACCTTTTGCAAATCGTGAAGACCATCACGGAAGAACGCCATGCCGAAATATATTTCATCAAAGAGAATTTGAGATTTACAGATGACACAAACAATCCTTTTAATAAACTGACCTTACAGATTATTGGTTCAATCGCAGAATTTGAACGGAACATGATTAAAATGCGTCAGATGGAGGGCATTGCCATCGCCAAAAAGAAAGGTGTTTATAGTAAAGAACGCTGTAAAAAATTATCGTTATCAAAAATTGAAGAATTGAAAAAAGATATTGCTGTTAAAATAAAGGTTAGTGATATATGTAAAAAGTATGGAATCACTAAACCGACATTTTATAGATATAAAGAGCAATATAATTTATAAAATAAATAATAAAACTACAAAAAACCTAAATTGAAAAAACAAAAAAATCCGTCAAACCAAAAGTGGTTGAATGACTGTTTTAAGTATATAGGGATAAATTCCCCTTTATTTAATTTTATTTTTTGCAGCTATTTTATCAATATTTTTATTCAAAAACGGATATTTTAATTTAGATATTTCTGAATATAACTTTTTAATAGGAGCATTACCACCATAAACTCGCTCTCCTATATCATCACCACTCCACCCACATAATAAATTTTGATACTCTTTTGATATTCCTGCATCTCGCAAATATGGTTTAACAGTATGCCGAAAGCTATGAAAAACCTTTGACGGATTATCAATACCAATCTTTTTTAAATATCGCCTAAACCATTGACTAATTGCCTGTATATAATGATTTTTAGGACTATAATTAAGCTGATAAAACAATCTTTCATTTCCCATACTTTTTACATGATTAGCAAAATCTAATATACCCAAGTCAATAAGTTTTGGGTGAATTGGAACTATCCTTCGTGATTGTGGATTTTTAATGTGCTGGTCTTTCCTTTTATCATCAATATTAAAATACCAGACACCTTTACTTAATTTTATATCATCAACATACAATTGGCATATCTCATTTAACCTCATGCCAGAATATAAAGCAATAAAAGGAATCCAATAACGACATGAATATTTTGTATCCATAATTCGTGGATATGTTAAAGGATTAAAAATCGCCTTTAATTCTTCTTTTGAAAACGGCTCTCTTGGATTTTCTTCTTTACGCTTGGTAATTTTTATATCCCCTTGGAAACTATCAGGAATATATCTATTATCTTTGCAGAATGTCATAAATTCCTTAAATGTGCGCAAATACTTTTTAACAGAGGTCAAAGAAATAGCATCATCATTCTTGTTTTTCAACAAATCTGATAACTTTTGTCCCTTATAGCGTTCTTTCCATTTCTTAGGTATATTATACACACTACGCACCACATTTTGGCAATCCTTATAAGTAATGCTCTCTACATACTTTTTACCGATAATTTCAAAGATTGTTTCAAGACACTGTCTATTTTGTTTAATGGTATTATCGCCTGTGCGGTTATTTGATTTATCCAAAGCAAACTCATCAAAAACTTTTCTCCACGAAGTAGATACAGTCGGTCGTTTTGCTTTTTCATTCTGTTCAGCATGGATAATATCTAAACATCGTTTAACTCTTGAATTTATACTTTGATTAAGTTCTATATTTTGCTCAATACAATGGATTTTAGCTGAAACATATTTTTCAATGCCTGTAAGAGCTGTTGTTATTTTTCGTATATCTTCACTTGGATTTTGCCTATCTTCAATAATTGGAATTTGCTCTTTCTGGATTTTCTCTATCTGCTTTTTTAACGATTTATGAGTTCTTTCATCATTCAGAGTATCATTAAAATATTCATTTACAGCTAACTCAACACACTTTAATTTATGTTGTTCTTTATTTGTTGTGCCTGTGTCTCTGTTAAAAATAAGCATATTTTGATAATCATATTGGCGATTCTCTATTTCATCAAAATAATCTTCAAATATTTCTTCAACCTGTTTCAATTTATTGATAACTATCTTATCTATATCTTCCTGAGCAAATATTATCTGTTTGTTTTTAATTTTCATATCCAGAGACCTCAATAGGTTAATTACTATATCAACCTTATAGCTCTCTTTTCTGACTTTTTCTAGAGCCTCCTGATAGTTATTCGTCCGTAAAGAATACCAAAACTGCGACTTATGGATAAGATACACCAAAGCGCTTGGGATTCGTGCCCGTAAATAGTATGTATGATTTCTGCGAGCTAACCTGCTATGTCCATTCACCTGATTTTGCTCCTGTGATACACCCCGGTGATACACAGGCAAAATGGCATTTTTTGCAAAAGTTTAAAAAAATTTTTGCCCAACTACAATGAGTTGGGCAAAAAATGGCAGGGGCAGTAAGATTCGAACTCACGACACTCGGTTTTGGAGACCGATGCTCTACCAACTGAGCTATACCCCTAAAATTAAATAATGTGGCTTATTGATACACATTTATCATAAATAAATCAAGTTTTTTTTGCCAGAAATCAGCACAAAGTTCTATTATTGAAATTTCCAGGCGATGGCGCAGGTGTTTAAACTGCCGCAATTGCAAAGTTCATACACCTGATTCAATGTCCTGGAAGCCTGCTCTTTTGGTAAAATAACGGTTTGGCCGGATTGCAGTTCGGCATCTGTCAGCTCGCTGGTGTTAATGGTAAGGTCGCCGTCATTTTTTATCGACATCCCTAAAAAGCCACTGGCCATATCAGAACCCCAGTTGGAAATTGCCAGTTCGCGGCAGGTGTATGCATCTAATCCGTTGAAAATTAAGATAAAGGCGCCGGCTTCTTTTTCATAAGCGGCGGCAGATTCAATATAAACGGAACCTTTGGCTTTGTTTACAATGCTGATATCATCTTCGCCTATCATCCAATCCGGAATAAGTTTAGCGTTTATCAGAGTAATTTCATTAACTCCGGCATAATCTTTGGCGCTAAAATACAGGCTGCGAATGTTAGCAACAATGGTGGATATTTCATCTTTAAGATTGTTAATGCGCAGATTACGGCTTGCCGTGACGTATCCGGCTATACCGCCGATGCTTAAAACACCGACTATGGCCAAGACACCCAGTATCTCCACCATGGAACGGCCGGCATCTGCCCATCTTCTTTTTGCTCGTGTACCAACAGGTGTACACGTTGTCAAAAAATCATGGCGCAATATCCTGGTTTGTTTTTTTGGAATTAAAGAAAAAATTTTTTTCATGATATTATCTGTTGTTTAATGTCTTGTACTATCATATCACAACTTTTTTAAATTGTCTAATCTATCTTTTGTTATGTTACCTTATAACAAGATGTTTTGTCTGCCGGTTTATCTAAAAGGACCAAAAAGCATCCTTATCAAGAATGTTTGGGAAGATTTTAGGTCATAATTTCCGGTTTGGCGCGTTTCCGCTGTAGAGGATCAAGGATTTTCTTTCTTAAACGCAAAGATTTCGGCGTTACTTCCAACAACTCATCGGCTTGAATGTATGATAAGGCCTGTTCAAGGCTTAATTTGCGCGGAGGAATGAGGTCAATTGCTTCGTCTTTACCAGCGGCGCGGATATTTGTGAGTTGTTTGGCCTTTGTCGGATTGACGTCCAAATCATTCGGTTTGGTGTGTTCGCCAATAATCATGCCGATATAAACAGGGCTGTTGTGCTCAATAAACATAGGACCGCGGTCTTGTAGCTTCCATAAGGCGTAAGCGACGGCTGTACCGTTTTCACTGGAAATTAAAACTCCGGTGTGTCGCCCTTCAATTTCGCCTTTGTATAGTTCGTAAGCGTAAAAACTACGGTTCATAACTCCTGTGCCACGGGTATCGGTTAAAAATTCGGAATGATAGCCAATTAAACCGCGTGATGGTGCATGAAAAATTAAACGTACTTTGTTGCCGAGTTGTGAAGGAATCATTTCGGTCATTTCCGCTTTGCGTTGTCCAAGTTTTTCAACAACAGCACCGGAAAATTCTTCATCAACATCAATGACAACTTCCTCCACTGGTTCTAATAAGCTGCCGTTTTCATCTTTTTTCATTAAGACCCGTGGCCGGGAAATAGAAAGTTCAAATCCTTCGCGACGCATGGTTTCAATCAAAACACCAAGCTGTAATTCGCCACGGCCGGCAACCTCAAAAGAATCAGTGCTGTCGGTACGAGAGATTTTTAGTGCAATGTTGCCTTCGGCTTCTTTGCAAAGCCTATCCCAAATCATGCGGGAAGTGACTTTATCACCTTCGCGTCCGGCCAGAGGCGAATCGTTGACGGAAAAGGTCATAGCAAGCGTCGGTGGATCAATCGGCTGGGCGTGAATGGCGTTGTTGATGCTGTAATCACAAATGGTATCGGCTACGGTGCCTTTAACAACTCCGGCTACGGCAATAATATCGCCAGCATGAGCTTCGGTTAAAGCCACGCGCTCCAGACCGTGATAGGCTAAAATTTTAGTAATACGGGTTTTTTCAACTTCGCCTTTTTCATTGATAACTTTGACAGCGTCATTCAATTTTAAACTGCCGGATTGAATTTTTCCGGTTAACAGGCGTCCTAAAAATTTATCAGCTTCCAATGTTGTAACCAGCATTGAAAAAGGTTTGTCTTTTTCGCATTGTGGTTCACTAACATACGATAAAATCAGGTCAAACAAAGGCGTTAAATCCTTATGCTCATCAGTTAGTTCTTTAACCGCCCAGCCATTGCGCCCGGAAGCGTATAAAACCGGAAAGTCTAATTGTTCGTCATTGGCATTCAAACTGACAAACAAATCAAAAATTTCATTTAATACTTCATCTGGCCGGGCATCGGCTTTATCTGCTTTATTGATAACGACAATTGGTTTTAAACCGATTTTTAAAGCTTTGCCTAAAACGAACTTTGTTTGTGGCATTGGCCCTTCAGAGGCATCAACCAGGAGTACGACGCCGTCAACCATAGATAATATGCGTTCGACTTCGCCACCAAAATCGGCGTGTCCTGGTGTATCAACAATATTGATGTGCGTGCCATGCCAGTCTACGGATGTGCATTTGGAAAGGATAGTAATGCCTCTTTCTCTTTCCAAATCATTGCTGTCCATGACGCATTCCGCCACTTTCTGGTTATCTCGAAAAGTGCCACTTTGTTTTAATAATCCGTCGACCAAAGTTGTTTTACCATGATCAACATGGGCTATGATGGCAATATTTCTCATACTCATTTTTTTCTCCTAAAAACTTGTCATATTAAGGCGTGAAAGGTCGTGCTTGTTGATACAATACCTTCAAGACTGCTTGTAGCACAGGTTTTTATAACAAAAACGCGCCTTTTTGATATTTTTGCATGACAACTGAATTTTTTCGTACCATACAGCTAAAATTATAAATTTCAAGATTTTTTGAAAGATTTTTTGAGCTTAAAAATAATTGAGCGAAATAATTTATTATATAAATGACTTTGTACACATATGTTTAAAAGATTATTTTGAAAAAAATTATAGAAAAAATAAATTTACAGGCAGCGGTTGTTTTTTAATTTGTTTGTTGTATGTTTTTATTTCTGAGTTGTCGGTTTTGCATAATTTATTTGTTTAAGATGCTTAAAAAGCCACGATATCACATCGTGGCTTTTGCCTTAATAAATCAGGGGTGTTGTTATTCAGCAGCTATGCTTAAAAAAGAGGTGTTTTTTTTCTTATTAAAAAAACCTAATTTGCGTTGAATTTCCCAGATAACCTGTAAGGCATCCAAAGCATTTTCACCGCTTATGCGGGGAGTAGTTTTACCGCGAATGCAATCTGTAAAATGATTTAATTCTGCGCTTAGAGGTTGATTGGTTGGGATAAACAACTGTTCGACGCTGCCTTTCAAACCATAATTCATCCAATCGGGAATACTTTCCTGATTAACATACGGCATACGCCCTTGTGAATGAACGTTAATGCTTTGATTGATAAAGTCCATATCAATGTAGTTGGTATCTGTGGTAACGGTTAAGGTGCGAACACGGGCTTGCGTGATACGGCTGGCGGTTAAATTGGCAGTGGCGCCAGATTCAAATTCCAAAATAGCGGTAATATAGTCTTTTCCTTCCGGTTTATCGGGTGTTTTTACAGAACAAGCCTGAATGTTGGTTACTGGTGATTTTACTAAAGACTGAATAACTTCAACATCGTGAATCATCAAATCCATAGCGACATCAACATCGGTAATGCGCCCACTAGCGGCAGACATACGTTGAGCCGTTAGTGAACGGATTTTAGAAGTGTTTGATAGAATTTTGCCCATTTGTTCTACGGCCGGATTAAAACGTTCAATATGGCCGACCAATAAGATAGCATTATTGTTTTTAGCTGCATTAATCAGGCGCATGCAGTCTTCTTCAGTTGTTGCCAACGGCTTTTCAATCAGGCAATGAATACCACGGTTTAAGAAAAATTCGCCAACATCGGCGTGGGTAACAGAGGTGGTAACCACACTGACAGCATCAACACTGGCGGCAGTTTCTTCCAGAGAAGAAAAGGCTTTAATGCCAAACATTTCAGAGGCCGTTTTAGCTGCTTCAGGGAAAATGTCATAAACGCCTACCAGTTCAACACCTTGCAGACTTTTATAGGTTTTTAAGTGGTTTTTGCCCATAATACCAGCGCCGATAACAGCAACTTTTATGATATCAGTCATGTAAAATCCTTAATTAATGTTACGAATTTAGCCAGTTTATAACATAAATTCCGCTAAAATGCTTTTAAAAATATGTTACATATTGTTACAAAATTTTCTGTTTTCCAGTTAGAAAACAACTAAACAGAACTTTCTTTAAGATAAGCACGGCTTTTGCGTTGCGGGCAGTGTCTGAAAATATCTTTTTTTATAAAGATCTTTGCTAAGGAACCTAAGATAAAGTTTCGCGCAAATAAGATAAACTGCGTTTATGCAATTTTTTAGCTCTTTTAATTTAAATTTTAAGCTACTTTTGTTTTACAACCGGAATAAAACGAGAGGTGTTTAATAAAATGCTTACAAAAGAACAAAAGTGCGCCAGATTAAAGTTAAGGCAACATGAAAAACATCTGATTTTGTGATATAAAATATTTGTTTTATTCTATTTCAGCAAGGCGCTGTACTTGATCTTCCGTAACCAGGGCATCAATGATTTCGTCTAACGCTTCTCCGGACACGACCTCGTTGAGTTTGTATAAAGTCAGGTTGATGCGATGGTCGGTAACACGTCCTTGTGGATAATTATAGGTGCGGATGCGTTCGCTGCGATCGCCGGAACCGACCATGGATTTGCGTTTTTCGGAATAATTTGCATCTATGGTTTCTTTTTGCATGTCATAAAGTTTGGCACGCAAGTGATTCATGGCTTTTTCACGATTTTTGAATTGCGAGCGATCGTCTTGGCATTGGACAATTACACCGGTTGGAATGTGCGTGATGCGCACGGCCGACTCTGTTTTGTTGACATGTTGTCCGCCGGCTCCGGAAGAGCGATAGACATCAATTTTTAAATCTGCTGGGTTAATATATAAATCCACTTCTTCAATTTCCGGCAAAACAGCCACAGTAGCGGCGGAAGTGTGGACGCGACCCTGAGATTCCGTTACCGGCACGCGTTGTACGCGATGGGCGCCAGATTCAAATTTAAGTTTAGCAAAGACATCTTTGCCGGTAATTTTTGCAGAAGCTTCTTTGTAGCCCCCAAGACCGTTTTCATTTGCGTCAATTACTTCAAATTTCCAGCCCTGTTTTTGGCTGTAACGCTGATACATTTCAAACAGAACCGCAGCAAAAAGCGCAGCTTCATCACCGCCTGTTCCGGCACGGACTTCTAAAATGGCGTTTTTTTCGTCATCTTCCGATTTAGGTAGAAGAGCAACTTTAATTTCATGTTCCATTTGCGGTAGCTTTTCTTTTAATTCATAATATTCGACTTCGGCCATATCGCGCATTTCTTTATCTAAAGAAGAGTCGTCAAGCATTTGTTTGGCTTCTTGAGCATCTTTTTGACATTTTTGGTATTTTTTAATCGCTTCTACTATTGGTGCCAGCGTGGCAAACTCTTTGTTGAGTTTGACCAATTCCTCGCTATTGGTGCTAGTCGCAAGCAACGCACTGATTTCTTCATGGCGACGAACGACGCCGTCCAGTTTTTCTTCAAAATTCATTTAAATTTCCTCAATTAATTTATGTAATTTAACGCTTTTTTGTGCGCCACTGTCTAAGTTTTTAAGGGTGACATTGCCAGCTGTCAGTTCGTCTGAACCAATAATGACAGCTTGATAAGCGTTAACTTTGTTAGCTTTTGTCATACGCTTTTTTAGGTTTCCACTGTAGCTGTGTTCAACTCTAAATCCAGCTTTTCTTAACATATAGGCAACTTTAAGCGCGACTTCGGCGACATCGTCGCCAACCGGTATAACTGCAATCGGTCTCGGCAAAGCAATATCCTGTTCCAAGAGCATGCTTAATCGTTCCACGCCGCAGGCCCAGCCAATTCCCGGGATATCGCCACCTCCCATTTGGGCAACCAGACCGTCATAGCGGCCGCCAGCCAAAACTGTGCCTTGGGCGCCGAGTTTGTTGGTTGTGAGTTCAAAAACCGTATGTGAATAATAGTCTAATCCTCTGACTAAGCGGTTGTTAATGCGATATTTGATGTCGAGCAGATCAAGACCTTTTAGAACTTCGTGGAAAAACTCTGCGGAAGATTGGTTTAAGCTGTCGGTATAAAGCGGTGCGTTTTCTATAATCTTTTTATCGCATTCTTCTTTAGAATCTAAGATACGGAGCGGATTTTTTGCCAACCGCGCTTTACTGTCTACGGATAACTCATTGTAATGTTGTTTAAAATAATTAACCAGTTTTTCCCGGTAAGCATCGCGACTTTCGGCATCTCCTAAAGAATTGATTTCAACAGTTATTGCGCCGGCCAGCCCTAAACTTTCTAAAAATTCATAAGCCATGGCGATTATTTCAATATCAGCTTGCGGGGTTGCCACGCCAAGCATTTCCACGCCGAATTGCGTGAATTGGCGCTGCCGACCCTTTTGCGGGCGTTCATAACGAAACATTGGGCCGGTATAGTATAGTTTAACAGGTAAGTTTTGTTGCATTCCTTCAGAGATAAAAGAGCGGACGACGCCTGCCGTGCCTTCAGGGCGGAGCGTCAGGCTTTCGCCACTGCGGTCTTGAAAACAATACATTTCTTTGGTAACAATATCAGATGTGTCGCCGAGATTACGGGAAAAAACTTCGGTGAATTCAAAAATTGGGGTTTCTATTTCTTCAAAGCCGTATTTTTCAACGACAGCTGAAGCTGTTGCAATCACTTTTTTGGCTTTTCTTTTGGCGACGCCGTATAAATCATAAGTGCCGCGGACATTTTGTATCTTTTCCATATTTTTTTCCTAATTTATTTAAACAAAGAAACGGCGCAGACAAATCTGAGCCATTTCTTTATACAATACTTGCGCTAATGGTTCAAAAACGGATCTAAGGCAATGTTAATTTGTTTGTGTGGACGGACAACCGTTGTTAGCTGACCGTCGACATAGATGTCAACATTGTTAAAGCGCCCGACAGAAATACGCAATCCCGGCTGATTCGGCACATTATAGGTATAGCCTTTTTCAAAAGTGCCGGTAATATATATTTTGCTGTCATCCCGAATTTCAAACCAGGATTCTCCTTTAAACTTAACCACAATCCGAGAATCGGTTTCCGACAGATTCTCTTCTGGCGAATCGCTGTAATAACTTTCATTGGTAACATTTATTTGCAAATTGTCTTCCAGGGCATCATTTGCTGTTCCAGCCATTTCTTCTGGCGTGATTATACTCTCTTCAGGATAATGCAGAGTCTGTAAGTTTGGCAAAGACGAAAGGATATCTTCATCGGCTTGGATTTCCATTACGGACAAAGCCTGCTGGTTTATTTCATTTTCCGAGTTATAGGAGGGCAACAGCCAGACCAAATAAACACAGAGAACGACGGCAATTCCAGCCAAAATTTGACGGCGGTTGGGTTTGGCGGTTATCTGGTTTGTGGATACGGAAACTTCTTTCTTTTTTTGCGGCATGGTTTCTTCTTTGTAGCGCTGGACAATCCACTCGCTGTTTAACCCTAAATATTCCGCATAGGAACGGATAAAACCGATACCGTACGGAACAGGGGGCAATTCATCAAAATTGCTGTCTTCAATAGATTTTATGTAAATCTTGCGGATGCATAAAGCTTTGCTAACAGCATCAAGCGTTTTTTTCTGGTTGAGGCGCGTATATTTTAAGAACAAACCGACGTTTTCAGTGTCTTGTGGTTTTTTATCAGGGGTATCGTTTTGTTTTTCCAATGCGAGTATCCTTATCTTAATCTTAAAAAAAATTTTCGTTATTTAAGCATAAAAATTATAAAATTGCAATACCATGATCATGGGCATAAGCTAATAATTGCGGACGCAGGGTTCGTTTGGGTGAGTGCAAAAGAGTTTGCATGTAATCAGTAATATCCTGAACGCGGAGCGAACGAATCATATTTTTTATATTGCCGTAAGCTGAACCGGCGACGGATAAGCGCTGATAACCCAAGCCGATAAGAGCCATAGCTTCAACGGGATTACTTGCCATTTCGCCACAAACCGAGCATAAAACGCCGGCTTTATCCGCTTTTTTAATAATTTCGAGCAAAACCCGCAAGAAAGGCGCAGATAAAACATCGTAACGATCGCTTAAGCGCGGGTTTCCTCGATCGCAAGCAAAGATAAACTGCGCCAAATCATTGGTGCCGACAGATATAAAATCAGCTTCTTTCAGAACATCATCTAATTGAAAAATGATGGATGGCACTTCAATCATCAGCCCGATGTTAACTTTTTTGGGAATTTCTTCGCCACGGCGTTTTTCTTTTTCAATTTCCAGAAGAAGGGTTTCCTTAGCTTCCATAAACTCTTCCAGGCTTGAAATCATCGGAAACATGACATTAAGCTCAAGGCCTTTGGTCGCTTTAAGAAAAGCCTTCATCTGTTTGCGTAAAATTGCGCGCCGGTCAAGAGTGATGCGGATTGAGCGCCAGCCGATAGCCGGATTATCTTCATGCATATCATTCCAGTAAGGCAGAAGTTTATCGGAGCCGGCATCAAGGCTGCGGAAAATAATTTTTTTGCGACCGGCTTTTTCTATCAGGCGCTTATAAAAATCAATCTGATCCTGGACGCTGGGCATTTTTTCGGAGGACATAAACGGAATTTCGGTACGGTATAAACCAACGCCGTCACACTTGGTTGAATCCAGATAATCAAAGTCAAAATCCAGCCCGACGTTAATGCTTAAGTTAATTTTAGTGCCGTCGGCGGTTTTGTTCGGGAATCGCCTTAATTTTTGCAGTTGTTCCAGTAACAGCGCCATATTTTTTTGGCGTGATTTAAATTTTTGGACAATATCATCGGCGGGATTAATGTAAACATAGCCTTCCTGCCCGTCGAGAGCCAGAATTTCGCCTTCTTTAACATCTTTGAAAATGCCGCGGATTTTGGCGATAACCGGAATGTTTAAGGCTTTAGCGACAATTGAAACATGCATGGTTGGGGTGCCGTCTTCAATAATTAGCCCGCGGATTTTTGTATGATCATAATCCATTAAATCTGCGGGTCCCATGGTCTGGGCGACAATAATAATATCTTCATTGCTTTTTATCGGATTTGTTTTTTCATCGTCGCCACTTAAAAACAAACGCAGGCGGTCGGCAACGTCTCTTAAGTCGTGCAGGCGTTCTTTCAGGTAAATATCGCTGGTGCTGGAAAGCCGATTCCAAGCGTCTTCATAGGCACGCTCGACGGCAGCTTCGGCAGTTAAGCCGTTTTCAATATTGTCAGAAATTTTTTGATACCAACCTTTGTCGCGGGCAAACATGCGGTATGTTTCCAGAATGTCAGTATGTTCGCCAATCCCTAAACGAGTAGCGTTAAACTTTTCATCCAGGCTTTTATTCATGCGCTCTTTTGCGTCTTCCAGTCGGGTAAGCTCTCTGGTTTTGTCTTCGGCAAAAATTTTAGTCAGGGCTCGGCGGCGCTGGTGGACAACGGCGCTGCCGACGCCGTAACCTTTGTTCAGAATAACGCCTTTTAAACGGTCTTTTAAGTTAAGGCCACGCGATTTAATCAGTTTTTTCTTATAAGCGACCATTTCTTCACTGAACAGGGTTGCCGTTAAAAACGGAGCGATGGTTTCCAATATTTCTACTTCATCCGGCGTAAACTGCAGGGGTTGTTTATGGGCAATAAGAATCAGCCCTGAGGTACGATTCCAGCGCAACAGTGGCACACCGAGCAATGCTTTGTAAAAAGGGCTGTTTTGGTCGATGTTGGAAAGTGAGCGCTGGCGGGCGGCAATATTGCCGACAAAGCCTTCGCCATAGCGGATATTGTTTTTGAAAGCATTTTGTTCAACGCCGTACTGGCTTAAAAGCTCAAGATAATTATCATCAACGGTAACATAGCAAACTGCCGCGTCAGCATTAAAACTTTTGGTTAAAATGCGCAGGGCATTTTCAAGCTTTACGGCCGGTTCGCCATTTTCTGAGACAACCTGCTGTATCTGCCGAAAAATATTCATTGCCTGATTTGCCGCATGGGTATGCATGACTTCCTCTGACCAACCAAATTTGTTCTTGTTTTTCTTTTTATATTCTTTATATTTATTTTCAGCAAGCATAAACTTTATTTTATAAGGAGCAAAATGGCAAACGTCTATAAGTGCGGTGATAAGGACATACGGCCGTGGGGCACGTGGGAAGTTTTGGCCGCCGAAAAAGATTTCTGCGTTAAAAAAATTTGTGTTGCACCGCGGGGAAAATTATCTTTGCAAATGCACCGCCAGCGTGCGGAATATTGGATTATTCTTGAAGGGGAAGCGTTGGTAACGGTGAACGAAGACCAATTTATCCGCAAAGCTGGCGAAGCCGTTTATATTCCGCTGGAAAGCAAACACAGGATTCAGAATGACGGAACTTCCGAGGTGGTTTTTATGGAAATTCAGCTTGGCAAAAATTTAGATGAAAACGATATTATCCGGTTTGAGGATGTTTACGGCCGGGTTTAAAAGTTAAGGCTCTATTAAACAATATTGTTGAAGAATGCTTCAAGTTTATTCTTTGTTTCTATGTAATCTATATAACAAAAGGCTAAAAGTTTAGTAGAGCAGTTGAAAAAATTATCAGCAGAAGAACTGAAAAATCTTTTGAATTGGCTCAATTATGATTTATGTATGATTTATTGAGAGATTATTTCCATAAAATAAAAATCCTCGCTAAATTATTTGGTAAGAATTTATACCTCAATTCTGCTTTAATAACAGGCAAGGATTTATGTTGTCATACGCTAAATCATAATTGAGCGAAAGTTAAAATGCTTTGAGGTAAAATTCTCTATCTTTTTATTGTGCATAAGTTTGTGAAAAAAATGCATTGGCAATTGCGAATCATAAAAAGTTAATTAATAGTTAACAGCGAATGAATAGTGATAGAGGGATATTGCCATGGATTTTGAAACGGAATATGTGACGGCGCAGACGGATGATATCGTGATTTCGGCCTGCCAGGCATTTATGGAAGAGGAGGAGGACTGCTGCAGTTATTATCTGCGGATTGAAAACAACTCGGATGGCAAAATCCAAATTTTAGGCAAAGATTTTAATGTTACGGACGACCGTGGCAATAGTTTTTGCGATAATGCGCCGGGCTTTAAAGGGGAGATTCCGGAGCTGGCGCCGGGCGAGTATTTTGAATTTGCCAGCAGTGCGCCGATTAAGTCTGCTTTTGCGGTTTTATACGGTAGTTGCCGAATTATTAAAGAACGGCAAAATCTGGTTAAGGATGTCAGGATTCCGGAAGTCCCTTTAATCGGCAACTGCGAAAACGGCTGTACCCTGAACTAATTTGAAAATTTTTTGCTCTTGAAAACCTTTTAAGTAAAGTTCGGGCGGGGATTGAAAGGTTTTAGGGATGCTTTCCGAATATTTTCTTAGCCATAGCGCCGTGGGGGATCGCGGGATATCGGCATAGCGGGTATAAAATAAATTTTATGTTTCCGGCAAATTTCAGGAGGCGCTTGGGAAAAGCCGGTTTATGGTGTCACCGGCAAGGTTGTTTATATGTTAAAAGTTTTAGCTTGCAAATTTGTGGCATTGCCTTATATTTTGGCATAGATTGTTGTAATTGTTTTTTTAGGAGAGAATTTATGCCTTTAATTTCTATGCGCCAGATTCTTGACCATGCCGCTGAAAACAGCTATGGCGTTCCGGCTTTTAACATTAATGATATGGAGCAGGTTATTGCGGTGCTGCAGGCGGCGCGCAAAGTTAATGCGCCGGTTATTTTGCAGACCTCGACCGGGGCACGCAAGTTTGCTGGTGATCCAATGATTCGCCATATGGTTCAGGCGGGGATGGAAATGTTCCCTGAACTGCCGATTTGCCTGCATCAGGATCATGGCTCATCGATTGATATCTGCCAATCCGCCATTGTTAATGGCTATTCTTCGGTGATGATGGACGGTTCTTTGGAGGCAGATGGCAAAACACCTTCTTCTTATGAATACAATGTCCATGTTACCAAAGAGGTGGTGGCGCGCGCCCATGCCGTCGGTGCGTCGGTGGAAGGCGAGCTGGGGGTTATCGGCTCTCTGGAAACCGGCAAGGGCGATAAAGAAGACGGTCATGGCGCAGAAGGTGTTATTGACAGGAAACGCCTGGTAACAGATCCGGAGGAAGCCGCTCGTTTTGTAGCGGAAACGAATGTTGATGCGCTGGCAGTGGCGGTCGGCACTTCGCACGGTGCTTATAAATTTACCCGCAAGCCGGATGGCGAAATTTTGGCAATAGACGTTATTGAAAAAATTCATCAGAAACTGCCGAACACGCATATGGTTATGCATGGTTCATCTTCAGTTCCGCAGGAATTGCAGGATTTAATCAACGCATACGGTGGGGCTATTCCACAGACATACGGTGTGCCAGTGGAAGAAATCGTTCGCGGCATTAAATCCGGCGTGCGCAAAGTTAATGTTGACACGGACTGCCGCATGGCGATTACCGGTGCTATCCGTCGTTTGTTTATGGAAAATCCAAAAGAGTTTGACCCGCGCAAATATTTGAAACCGGCAATTGAAGAAATGCAAAGGGTTTGCGAAGCGCGCTATATTGCTTTTGGGGCGGCCGGGCATGCCGATAAAATTAAAGTTGTACCGCTTTCCGAAATGGCAAAACGTTATTAAAATAATTGGTTTTGGCGGTCGGCTGACAGCGTAAAAAAAAGCTCTCTTGGATAAGAGAGCCTTTTTTGAAAGTGAAACAGTTAACCGCAAAGGATTAATAGTATTTCCAGGCGACAGCGTAACCAGAACCTTCGGTATTAGCACCGGAGCATCCCTGAACCGCGTTGGTAACCGAAATCGGCGTCGAAACTTGTGTACCGCCAGGCACACCGATAACTGTGCCATCAGCAATTGATCCATTGCCACTATCTACATAGGCGGCACTATTTAGGTTAGTCCCTATCGTTCCGAGGCTACCGCCAGATGATACTGTTCCATTGCCAGCGGCAATACCGATCAGACCGGAAGACTGACCAGATCCCCAATCGCCGGTGACAATCGTGACACAAGCCTCGGCAGACAGACCGCCATATTCAATGATGAAAGCGCCGTTGTCGCTGTTGTCGCCGTATCTTGCCTGGGCGGAAATAATTGTCACGTAGCCGCTGAAAGCATTGGTGATTTCGTCTGTGCTTGAGTTTGAGGAACTATACATTTCATTCGGAACCACGCCGAATTTGATAGCTTGAGCGTTAGTTAAGCCTTCATAATCGCCCTGAGTTGAGAACAAGGTGCGGATGTTGGCAACCAGCATAGAAACCTGATCCGTAGTTTTGTTGATTTTGTATTTGTTCATAGCTTTGGAATAACCAGCAATACCGCCAACGGACAAAACACCGATAATAGCCAGCACGCCAAGCATCTCGACCATGGAACGGCCGTTTTCATTAATATATTTCATAATATTTTCCCCTAAAAAATTTCTTTACAATGAAAACCATACCGCAAATTATCGATTCTGACAAGTCTATCTTTAGTCATAAACAAAGATATATGCCTTGCGCAGTGTCAAAATCTGCCGGCGGCAGGGCTTCTGAATGACTTATATGACGAACTACCTTAAAAAAAACTTAATTTTGTTTTATTTTTTTTAAGACGGGGCTTGACTTAAACGCTTAATGTTATACTATTTGCCATATTTTAGGCGTTTAAATGAAATTTGCAAATTTAAGGAAAAAACATGAGTTTTGAAGAATTGGGTCTGAGCGAACAAACGGTTAAGGCTATTAAGGAACTGGGCATTACGCAGCCGACAACCGTGCAGAAAGACGTTATCCCCTCGGTTTTGGAAGGGAAGGATATTTTTGCCATTGCGCCGGGGCGCTGTGGCAAGACCTGTTCGTATGTCTTTCCGCTGATTGATATTATATCCCGCCGGCAAGGGCAGAATATCCTGATTATTACGGCGGATTCTGCGCAGGCTGTCGCGGTTTCTGACCGGTTGGCGGTTTTTAACAAATATCATGAAACGGATGTGGAAAACGCCCAAGAGGTGGATAATGAGGCCAATGTGCTTATCGCTTCGCCGGAATTGCTTTTGGATATTGTGGCGGAAGATAAAATCAATCTGGCAAAAATCAATATTTTGGTGGTAGATGATATTAATCTGATTAAGAAAAAGCGCCAGTTGGGTAATTTGGAAAAAATTTTGGATATGCTTCCGGCTGATAAACAAAATATTGTTTTTACCAACCGTCGCTCCAAAGAAACGCAGGATATTTTGGATAAAATATTGAAAACCCCCGCGGAAATTAAAGTCGACCGCGCCAAAGAAGACGAAGCCTCAGTTGAGGCGCCAGCCACCGATGAGAAGGCCACTAACGTGGTGGAAGAATATAAAAGCAAACCAGCACCGCAAATTGACGACGAGGCCGTTGCTTTGCTGAACCAATTTAAAGTTTTTGGTGATAAAACACCAGAGTTTATTTTGTTCAAAGGTGAATTGGCGCAAACTAAATATTAAGCCGTGCTTTGCGGTCAGTAGCGCGGAAAAATCCGTTAACGGCGAAAAAGGCGCTGGCAGAGAAGAAGAGGGCGTTAAAAAAAAGGATTTTTTGATATTTGGCAAAAAAAATGTTGCCGAAAAGGTTACCATGGTTTATAAGCGCCTTAAATAAACATAGATTTTATAAGGAGATGATAAAAAAATGTCCGGACATTCGCAATTTAAAAATATTATGTACCGCAAGGGCGCGCAAGATGCTAAAAAGGCTCGCGTGTTTGCCAAACTAGCGCGCGAAATTACCGTGGCTGCCAAAAGTGGTTTGCCAGAGCCTGATAAGAATCCGCGTCTGCGCTTGGCTATTCAGGCCGCCCGCGCGGAAAGCATGCCGAAAGACAATATCGAACGCGCTATTGCCAAGGCAACGCAAACCGCTGGTGGCGCTGATTTTGTTAGCATGCGTTATGAAGGCTACGCCCCCAATAAAGCAGCGGTTATCGTGGAGGCCCTTACCGATAATAAAAATCGCACGGCTGGCAATGTGCGCACAATTTTCGGCAAACGTGGTGGCGCTATGGGCGAAAGCGGTTCGGTAACGTTTAATTTTGAACGTATTGGCTACATTCAGTATCCGGCAAGTGCGGCCGAACCTGATAAAATGTTTGAGGCGGCTTTGGAAGCTGGTGCCAATGATGTCGTTTCTGATGCTGAATTCCACGAAATTGAAACCCTGCCAGATGATTTGGCAGTCGTTACCGAGGCTTTGGAAAAACAATTCGGCACGCCGTCGGCATCGCGTCTGGATTGGAAACCGATGGTTAAAACAGAAATTACCGATGTCGAAACGGCAAAAAAATTTCTGGATTTTGTGGATGCGCTGGAGGAAGATGACGATGTCCAGCACGTGTATCATAATGCGGAAATTGCCACCGAGGTTATGGCGCAACTGGCGCAGGAATAAAATTTTTCGAGGTTGGCCTTGGTTAAAGTGTTGGGACTTGACCCCAGCCTTTCCTCAACTGGCTGGGGGATTATTGAGGTAGAAAACAACCGTTTGCGCTACGTTGCGGACGGTTTTATCCCGACAGAGGCCAAACTTCCGATAGAACAACGGCTGGATTTTATTTACCGCACTATTTGCCAGGTGATTGAAACATACAAGCCAGATGAGGCGGCTATCGAAATTGTTTTTTTAAATACGAATCCGCATTCGACCTTAAAATTAAGTATGGCGCGTGGCGTGGTGATTTTGGCGCCGGGAACATACGGCATTCCGTTATTTGAATATGAACCGAACAAGGTTAAAAAGGCTACTGTCGGCGTCGGCAAGGCGGCTAAAGATCAGGTGGAAACTATGGTAAAAGTTTTGCTTCCGGGATGTAAACCTAAGAATAACGACTCGTCAGATGCTTTGGCAATTGCTATTACCCATGCCCATTTTCGCAACGCGCCACGACGTTGATGTTTTGTTCAATTTGGGTGTTTTCAGACATCTTCAGAAAAATCTCCGTTTAGAATGTTGCAAACTACATCGTAGTCAAAACCGGCGCGGATAAGCGTTGCCAGATCTTTCCGGCGGTTGTTGCGGCGACTTTCTTCATCGGGGCGGAAAGGGCCGATTTTTTTCTTGCGGGCAAACTTTAAGGCCATTTCGCGCGAATCGTATTCCTGGTAGCTTAACAGGCGTTCGGCCATTTCTTCAGAAATGCCCTTTTGCAGGAGTTTTCCCTTAATGTAGCGCGCCGATTTGCCAGCATTTAAATAATCGCGAATCTTCAGTTCAGCATAACGCTCGTCATCCAGATAATGCCAATTTCTGAACTCTTGTAAAAGCTCTTCTATCCAGCTGTAAGCTACAAATTTATCGAATTCCGGCGTTTGGCGGGCATAATTATCTACGCGGCGTTTTAAAACCTGGCGCAGGTTGGCCGTTGAAGATTCAAAGCGTTTCAGGTAATATAAGCCGATATTTTTCAGCCGCTGGCGCGTTATTTTGCGCAATTTTTTTCTGCATGGAACGTTTTCGGTTGATTCTGACACTTGAAAATTCCTTTTATTTTCCCTAAATTGTACACAATTGTCAGATTAAGAAAAGAGGTTATCGAAAGTGAATAACAGAAATTTTGATAATTGCACGCCGTTTCATATTCACGCTGGTGCTTTTGCCGGCAGGTTCGTGCGTTTGGATGAGGTTTTGCAAAATGTTTTGGGGCGCCATAATTATCCGGAAAATGTTTCGGCGGCTCTGGCTGAAACAACGGCGTTAGCTGTTTTGCTGGCAAACGCTCTGAAATATAAAGGCTTGTTTACCTTGCAAATTCAGGGAAACGGACCAGTTTCAGTGCTGGTGGCCGATGTTACTTCCGAAGGAAAGGTTCGTGCCTGTGCAAAATTTGATGAAGAAAAACTTAAGAGCGCCAAAACTTTGCGTAAAACTGACGAAGTAATTGAAGAAGTGCCACATTTGGTGGGCGGTGGTTATATGGCCTTTACGATTGATCAGGGGGCGGAGACGGAATTGTATCAGGGCGTGGTTGATTTGCAAGGTAAGACATTAACCGAATTAGCACTGCGTTATTTCAAGCAATCTGAACAGATTGACACGGTTTTGAAATTGTTTGTCAAACGGCCGGAAGGAGAAAGCAAAAGCTGGCAGTCGGCCGGAATTATACTGCAAAAAACGCCGGTTAAAGGCGGTAAAAATCTGGCGATAGATGAGGATGCGCTTGCAGAGGCATGGAATGAGGCGGGTATTTTTATGAACAGCTTGTCGGCAGATGAAGTCTTTAATGCCGATTTAAGCGCGACTGATATTTTGCAACGTTTGTTTCATGCGGATAATTTGGTTGTTGCTAAAGCAAAGGCATATGAGTTCGGCTGTCGGTGCAGTCGCGATAAGCTTTTTTCTACATTAAGCGGTTTTGGAAAACAGGAAATTGAAGAAATGGCTGAAGAGGGAAAAATTACCGCAACATGCAGTTTTTGTTCGGAAAAATATGTTTTTGACAAGAATGATTTGCTTAAACATTAATTAAGTGCTTGCATCGTCTCAAAAATTGTATTAGAAAAAAACTTGTTCAGTCTTTTGGACAAGTTTTTTGTTTATGGTTAATAACGGATGAAAATGATGATAAAATTTAATAAAATTTTTGCGGCAGTTGTAGTTCTGCTTTTAAGCGCGTGCGCCAGCAATGAAGAAGTTGCTGAGGTGCGGCGCTATGTTGAACCTCGGTTTAACAATCAGCCTAAGATTGAGTTGAAGGTTAATAAAATTGATGTTGTTTCGGAATTTACGCCGTCTTTTACTCGTCCGAATGTTGAACACCTGTTTCCGGTTTCAATTGAAAAGACCGCGCGCATTTGGGCAAACGATCGTTTGGAGGCGGAGGATTTTGCTTCAAACCGGGTAGCAGAATTTATTGTTAAAGATGCCAGCGTTACCGAAGTTGAAGAAAAAGCGTCACAATTGTTTTATAAAGACAGCTTGAAATATCGGGCAACGTTATCAGTTGTTTTGAAAATCAGCTCAGCAAACGGACAATCGCAGGCGCAAACATCTATTGAGGCTTGGCGCGAGTTGACAATGCCGATTGATACGAGTATTGAAGATAAAGAAAGATACTGGAATGAAATGGTGTATAAATTGTTTGAAGAATTTAACGTTCGTATGGAACAAAATATTCACCAGTATTTGAATATGTATGTCAAAAACAGTCGGATTATCCGAGAATATTAAGTTTTTCAGGCGCCGAAGGGCGCTTTTTTTAACGGGTTTCTTCGAGTTGAAAATCGAAATAAATTTGTGTCTTAACTTAAATTTAAGCCGTTTGGATATGTAATGGACGATATGAAGGATAAGCTGCAAAATATATGGAAAATTTATGGCAATCGGAAAATGCTGGCAATGATTACGCTTGGTTTTGCCAGCGGGTTCCCCTTTTTGTTAGTGTTTAGCACACTAAGCCTGTGGCTGAAAGATGCTGGCTGGACATATGCGGCCATTGGGGCTTTTTCTTTAGTGAAAATTCCGTATGCTTTTAAATGGTTGTGGTCGCCCTTGCTGGATAATTTGAAACTTCCTGTGTTGTGGCGGCTGGGTCGGCGGCGCAGTTGGGCGCTTTTGATGCAGATTTTATTGTTTGTTTTTATGGTCGCAATGGCAGGCGTTGATCCAGCGGCAGAACCTTCCCTGATGTGGCTGTGGGCTTTTGCCGTAAGCTTTGCCTCTGCTTCTTTGGATATTGTTCTGGACGCTTATCGGGTGGAAACTTTTCAGCGCTGTGAAGATGAGCAGGCATCTGGGGTGGCTGTGTTTGTTCTGGGTTATCGTTTCGGGTTAATCTTTTCCGGGGCTGGTGCGTTGTGGATGGCAGACTTTTTGACTTGGAATACGGTATATTTAATAATGGCCACTGGTTCGATTGTCGGATTAACGACGCTTTTGTTGGTTAAAGAACCAGATACGGAATTTAAATATGGAACGGGAAAAAACTTGCCTGGGACGTGGAAGATAAAGCTTTTTTTTGAAACGGCGGTGAAAAATCCGATAGTTGATTTTATTAAAAAGCCACATTGGTTGATGATTATCTTTCTTGTTTTTATTTATCGGATGAGCGATGCTTATTTTGCGCCGATGGCTTTCCCTTTTTATGACGATATGGGATTTTCCAAAACTGAAATTGCTTATATAATTAAAATATATGGCATGGCAGCGGCTATTGCCGGAGGGTTGTTTGGGGGCATTATGCTCAAAAAGACAGGATTGTTTAAAGGAATGTATATTTGTGGTTTTATACAAGGATTGACAACACTGCTGTTCTCTTTGCAGGCAATGGTTGGACATAATTTGTGGTGTTTGACCGGAGTTATTACGTTGGAGAACTTTTCTTCCGGTATGGCAACAACAGCTTTTGTGGCATATCTCTCCTCCTTATGTAATGTTTTATATACAGCAACCCAATATGCGCTTTTATCTTCATTAATGAGTTTTGCGCGCGATGTGTTTGCCGCCAGTAGCGGTTTGTTGGCCGAGGTTGTTTCTTGGCCGATATTTTTTATGATTGCCGCTCTGTTCAGCCTGCCGGGTATATATCTTGTCAGATGGCTGTGGCGTCGTCAGGCGTAATTATTTGTTTGTCAAAAAAAGAAAAATAGATTACACTTTAAAAAATTGAAATGTGGAGTTTTTTGGAAATGGCAACCACTGATGAAAAAACACATCATATTTCAGCGCTGCGGAATAAAGTTAAAGCGTCGCGAAACGATGATGTCGATGTTGAGAAAATGTATAAAGAAAGTTTTTCCTGGCAGGCTATTTCGCAGGTTACGGCAGGTAACTCTACTTTATCTTCATCGGAAAAACTTTTGTTGGGTGGTGATTTTAATTTTAGTGGCAAGGTTTTGCGCGGTGGAAAGTATGCCGGAGAAGATTTGCGAAAGGCGGTTTTTTGTGGCGCAGATTTAAAAGAAACAGATTTTGCCAAAGCTAACCTGGAAGGAGCGGATTTTTCGGGAGCTGATTTGTCCGGAGCTAATTTGGAAGGGGCAAATTTAAACGGCGCTGTATTTACAGGTTCTAAATTACGCGGGACTAATTTTTCTGGCGCAAAAATGAACGGCGTGGTTTTGGTTGACGCTGATATTCAAGACGCTATTTTGCTAGATGTGGAAATGGACGAGCTGGCAATTGAAGAATTGCAGGCATTGGTAGAATTTTTGGCCGTTTATTATCCACATAAACTTAATCTGCGACGGATGAATTTGACCTTGCTCGATTTTTCAAGAATAGATTTAAGCATGGTTGATTTAAGAGGGGTCGATTTTACCGGCGTTGATTTTACGGGCGTGAATGTTTATGAACTGGATTTGAGCGAATGCATTATTTCTCCGGAACAGATCGCTCAGGCACTGGGACGAATGCCGACCCCGAAAGAGTTAAAAGAGATTTTGGCGCCAAAAAAGAAGAAGAAAAAATTTCGCGGAGTTGATTTCACGGAGTTTTTTGACGGCCGAGGAAATGCCGGCGTCTGGGATTTAACCAAACACCCGGGAGTTACTGTAGCGCAGCTTTTGAAAACCGGCAAGCAGATTTATAATGCCGTTGTTGGTCAGCCGGAACCTAAAGATGAGGAAATTATGGAACAGTTTCAGGAAATTCGTGGCGAAAAACAAAATGAAACGGCGAGAGAACATAATGGACAAATGCGCAAAGCTATTGAGGCACATAAGCAGGCTGTCATGTCCAGCCGAAACGAGGCGCAAAATGACCAACCCCAGCAGTCGGTGGATATTACGGATTATGCGGCTTATGAGCAAACGCAAAAGCGGGAACGTGAAGAGAAGTTGCGCAAGGCAAAAGAAAATTACGAAAAAAACAAGGGCTTGGAATGGGCGGTAAAAGAGCGAATGTCTTTAATGCGCCAGCGTGGCGATCGTGAGCGGAGTTAAGAGCTATTCCGGAAGTTAAGTTTTGAAAAATAAAAGTTGTTGAAGTTAAAAATTGTGCTATTATCTCTTTGCTGATTCTGGCGAATCGCAGTTTCTGCAAACTAGCGATTGGCGGAATATTTTAACTCAAACTTTCCAAAGTATTTTAAAGTGGCGTAAGTTTATGGAAGATACATTGTTTTCAAGTCAGGTGAAAAGGCCTTTAGCTGATCGTTTGCGTCCGCAGAGTTTGGCAGAGGTTGTCGGACAGGAGCATTTGGTCGGCCAGAATGCGCCGCTAGGCCGGATGTTGGCATCTGGAAAAATTACGTCGTTTATTTTATGGGGACCGCCGGGTTGTGGCAAGACAACAATAGCTCGTCTGGTTGCTGAACATACGAATCTTTATTTTGAACAGATTTCCGCTGTGTTTTCCGGAGTAGCTGATTTGAAGCGCGTGTTTCAATATGCCCAAGAACGTCGCGCAAGCCAAGGCAAGGGAACATTGTTGTTTGTGGATGAAATCCACCGATTTAATAAATCGCAACAAGATGGTTTTTTGCCTTATGTTGAAGATGGCACGATTGTTTTAGTCGGGGCGACGACGGAAAACCCTTCGTTTGAATTAAATGCCGCTTTGCTTTCCCGTTGTCAGGTTTTTGTGCTTAACCGTCTAACAGTAGATGATTTTGAGATTTTGCTACAACGGGCAGAAAAAGAAACGGGACAGAAACTGCCGGTTGATGAAGAAGCGCGTCAACTAATGAAAGATACGGCAGACGGCGATGGACGTTATATTCTTAATTTGGCGGAAAGCGTGTGGGCTTATGCCAAAGAAGGGGAAATTTTTAATAAAGATAACATTATTAATGTTATCCGTTCACGGGCACCGGTTTATGACAAAGGGCGCGATGGGCATTATAATCTGATTTCGGCTGTGCATAAGTCTTTGCGTGGCACGGATGTCGATGCCGCTTTATATTGGGTGGCGCGTATGCTTTCTTCTGGCGAAGATCCGCGCTATATTTTAAGGCGTCTGATCCGTTTTGCGGTGGAAGATGTTTCTTTGGCTGACCCGAATGCGGTGACACAGGCTTTGGCCTGCGCTGAAGTGTATGAAAGACTGGGCTCCCCGGAAGGCGAACTGGCTATTATGCAGTTGACGGCGTATCTGGCAACGGCCCCAAAATCAGCCGCAGTATACAAGGCTATGGATAAGGCTTTCGCCTTGGCAAAGAAAACGGGTTCGTTAATGCCGCCTAAACATATCTTAAACGCCCCGACTAAACTGATGAAGCAACTTGGCTATCATGATGGTTATATTTATGATCAGGATTTGGATGATAGTTTTTCCGGACAGAATTATTTTCCTGACGGAATTAAAAGAGTTAAACTTTATGAGCCAGTTGAACGGGGTTATGAGCGTGAAATAAAAAAACGGATAGATTATTTTGATAATCTGCGCCGTGAGAAAAACAAACAGAGAAGTAAAGGAAAAGATAATGACTGATTATACTCATGTTTTGCTGGTTAACCCAACAACAGCGAAAGCATTGTCTGACGAAGTTGTTAATCACGCTGGCACATATGGTGTCGGTATGGTGATAATTAATGACGACGGTTTGATCCCTTTGTCAAAAGAATTTGATGTGGAGGAAATCAGACGGCTTAGCATGGTTTTGCCCAAAGGCGTAACGGCTCGTAAAGCCAACAGTGTTTTGCACAAGCTTACTTATCGGCTCAAAACGCCGGATTTGGCCAAATTAGCGTTGCCGGCAAAAGAAAAGTCGATTGTGCGCTGATTGATAGAAAAGAAATAAAAAAATGTCGGGTGTTGCCTTTGTTAAAGTTAAGCCAGAAGATGACGGAATCCGTTTGAACCGGTGGTTTTTAAAAGAATATCCGTCTTTATCTTTAGGGCGGCTGCAAAAATTGCTGCGAACGAAGCAAATTAAAGTAGATGGCAAAAAGGCTGAGGCAAATTTACGGCTTGTGGCCGGGCAGGAAATCAGATTGCCGCCACTTGATAAGGAAAAAGCGGTGAAAGACAGCAGAATCGTGTCCCGAGCTGATGCGGAATTTATTCGTTCCTTGGTGATTTTTAAGGATGAAAATATTATTGTTTTAAATAAACCTTCGGGCATTGCTGTACAGGGTGGCACAAATACGGCAAGGCATATTGACGGTATGTTGGATGCTTTAGCTTATGATTTAAGCGAGCGACCGAAATTGGTGCATCGAATCGATAAAGACACCAGCGGTATTTTAGTACTGGCGCGTAATCGACATTATGCCGAGCTGTTAACCAAAGCTTTTCGGGAACATGGGTTGCGGAAAATATATCTGGCTTTATGTTTGGGAAAAATGCCTAAAGAACAAGGCGAAATTAAGGCGCCACTTGAAAAATCCGGTGAAAACATGAGGGTTTCCGCAAGCGGTAAAAAGGCATTAACAGCATATAAAGTTTTAGATACAACAGGTGAAAAGTTTTGTTTGCTTGCGGCCGAACCATTGACCGGACGGACGCATCAAATAAGGGTGCATTTAGAGTATGCTGGTTGCCCGATTTTGGGAGATGATAAGTATTTCGGTTCTCAGCGCTGTCGGATTCCGGAAATGAGTCAAAAATTGCACTTGCATGCTTATCAGATTGATTTATCTTTGGTATATCATGAAAAGATGGTTGTAAAAGCGCCGCTACCAGATTATTTTAGAAAAGATATTAAATTTTTAGGATTGGATTTTAAGGAAAGCTGGATCGTATGAAAAAATTGTTAAAGTTTGTTTTATGGATAATTCTGGTATTGGCGCTAATTATTTTTATCGCTGGATTTGTTTTTATCAAAACGTTTGACCTTAATAAATATAAATCTTATGTTGAAGAGATTGTTTACAATCAAACAGGCCGGAAATTATCATTAAAAGGTGAGGCTGGCTTAAAAATTTCGCTAGTACCGACAGTAGTTTTAAAAGATGTTTCTTTTGAAAACGCTTCCTGGGCGACAGAACCGGATATGATTAAAGCAAAAAGCGCAGAGGTGTCTGTTTCCATTATCCCACTGTTGCATAAAGAAATAGTGATTGACACGGTTAATTTAATTGATCCAGAAGTTTATTTATCTGTTAATGTTGACGGTGTTGCAAACTGGGAATTTGCCAAACCGCTGGAAGAAACGGATTCCGATATAGAACGTGGCTTGAACGAATCTTCTTCTGAAGAAACAACGATGTCGGGGAAAAACGATGGAACACAAGATGTTTCCGAAGCGCAATCAGGAATAGAAAGCGCTTCTCCGTTGTTAGCCGGGTTTGTTGCCAAGCGAATAAGTATAGAAAATGCTAAATTGGTATATACGGATATGCAATCTGGTTCAGTAGCTGATTTGCAAATTAAATCTTTGATTGTTCGTTCGGAAGACATGGATTCTAATGTAAATTTGATTTTTGACGTGGTTTATAACGGCGAGGATGTTTCTGGTACGGTAACGGCAGGTTCGATAAACTCTATTTTGCAACAGACTGAAAAATATCCGGTGAAAGCTGACATCAAAGCTTTTGGCGTCGCGGTTGCGTTTGATGCCGTTTTAACGAATCTGATGACGGATTTAAGTTTTGACGGTTCTTTTCAATTGCAAAATCCTGCTGGAAATTTTGGAGCACCATCGGTTGCTTTAACGGCGGAATTTTCCGGAACGCCAAAAGATATTGTCCTTGAGCTTAATTCGCTAAATATTGCCGAAAACGTTCTCCGTGGAAAGGTTAGCATTGATTTAAATGGCGCTCAAGCATACATTGAGGCAGTGCTTGACAGTGATGCGGTTAATTTGCAAACGCTTACAGCATCGCCGGTAAAAACAGCAGCGGCATTTACTTTAGTCCCGTCGGCTGCGGCGGCGGAATTTGTTCCAGATACGGCTCTGGATTTGGCGGTTTTGCATAACATCAATGCCAAGTTGCAGGTGTCTATCGCATCATTGGTGGTCAATTCAGATTTGTCATTGAATAATATTAGTTTGACGGCAGTTTTACAAAACGGCAGTTTATCGGTTGCGCCATTGGAACTATATGCTGGTGGCGGGGTGGTAAAAGGAGACTTGTCGATTAAAGCCGCAAATAATGCTTTTAGCATATCATTGACCGGTGACGATATTGTTTTGCAAGATTTATGGAAAGGGCTGATGGCAGATGACAGCGGTAGATTTGCCATATTGTCCGGTGGCAAAACAACAATTTCTGTTCAATTGACAGGACAAGGTAAAACCTTGCGCCAGATGGTTGAAAGCCTGAATGGTCAGGTTATTGCCATTGTCGGCGAATCGGAAATACAGACTGGTGCTTTAAAATATCTCACGGAGAATTTTGTAACGCAGCTGCTTAAAGCTTTAAATATAGATAAACAACAAAAAAATCTGCAATTGAGCTGTGCCGTGGTTCGTTCAGATATAACATCTGGTAAAGCAAGCTTTCCTAAAGGCGTTGTCTTTAACTCAGAGCAATTGATGGTGGTGAGTGATGGGACGCTCAATTTAGAAAATGACAAACTTGATTTTACAATTCATCCGTTTAATGGTAAATTAGTTGATGCAAATGTTATGCAGGCTTTATCTTCTCTGGTTAAAGTCGGGGGCACTGTTGAAAGTCCCAAAATAGAGCTTGATAATTCGGCGGTGATTAAGAATGTAGTTGGCGTGGCGGCTGCCGGTCCGGCATTTTTAGGCTCCCAACTGGTTTTAGATGCTGATGAATCGCCTTGTTATACAGCTTTGAAAGGAACAACATACCAAAATATGTTTCCAGCGCCAGAAGGGGTAAAAGCTGCTGGACAGGGAGTTTATCAAGGTACAAGCGAGGTTATTTCTGATGGGGTTAATGTATTGACGAATACAGCTAAAGATGTTTTAAATTTATTTAAAAGAAAGGATTAATCATGGACTATAATTGGAAACAAATAGAAGAAGATGTCCAATTACACCGTGAAGAATTGATTGATCGTTTGGTTGATTTTTCGCTGTATGATGTGTTGCTATATTGGAGCACGGATAAGAAACTGCAAAAAGAACAGGAAAAAAAATGGGGTCCGGTATTGCAATGGGTCGATGAAAACGTTAATGCCCGTTTTAAAACAACGACAGGATTAGAATCTCTGCCGTCTACAAAGGAAACTTCGTTAAGGCTACGCAATTATATCAGCAGTTTTTCCGACAAAGAGCTGGCAGCTTTCTCTTTGGCTGCGGTTAATATGCGTTCGGTATTGCTTGCTTTGGCTCTTGTTAGGGGGCATATTAATGCAAATGAGGCTTTTAAACTTTCTGAACTTGAGGAGTTGTATCAGATTCAAAAGTGGGGGAAAGTGCCGGAGGCTGAAGAGCGTAGGAAAAACCTAAAATCGAGTATTTCCGCTGTGGAAAAATATTTGCAGAAATGAAAGAAGTTTATTTAAAAATCAAAGGCAGAGTTCAAGGAGTTGGTTTCCGCCGCTGGGCGGAGCGCCAAGCTCGGAAAATCGGTGAGATTTCCGGTTGGGTGCGTAATGCTGAAGATGGCAGTGTGGAAATTTTTATGCGGGGACGGGATAAGCAGATTGAACAAATGGTTTTATCTTGTTATCAAGGACCATTGCTGGCCAGAGTGGATCATATTGATTTTTTGCCGGAGAGAACGAATTTTTTTCTTCCGCCGATTGAAGACGGTATTTTTGAACGAATCTGAATATCTGTATTATCGGTGGATTAAAGAATTACAAAGAAATACGCTGGGGCATCTGGATTAAAAAACACCTCTGGAACTGGTACAGAGGTGTTTCTTTTAAGTTTTTTTTACTCGGCTTCATAAAAGACAATAACTTCTGTTGTCTTTTTGATAGAATTGCCGATTCGCACTTTATCACCAACGCGGTGTTTGTTGTGGCATTTGATAAATGCCGTGCGAATCTCATCTGCTTCTGGATCTAGATATTCGCAGATCCAGAGATTCTCTTCCTCGTCCGTTTCGTATACGAGGACTGCTACACCTTCTTTCGTAGGGATTTTAATACGAAAGAGTACGTCGTAAAGTGTAAGAGACATACAGAATACGACGAACAAAACGAAACAGATTATCATAATAATCATAAAGCAAATATTTAATAATTAATAAGTATCCTTATCATAAAACAAATAGGTTAAAAGGTCAATTAAAAAGCAAAACCCCAAAAATTGGGGTTTTTTACTAAGAAAGAGAAAATTATTTGCGTTCTTGACCGGTTTCCTGATTAACGCGTTTGGCGGATAATTTCCATTTACCGCGATTATCAACGCCCAGACATTTAACCCACATGGTGTCGCCTTCTTTATAGAAATCAGAAACAGAGGCAATCCGTTCATCTTTAACCTCAGAAATATGAACTAAGCCCTCGGTTGAACCAACGAAACGAACAAAAGCGCCAAAATCAGTAATTTTAGTGATGACGCCTTTGTAAATAACGCCCGGTTCTGGTTCGGCAACTATGCCTTGAATAATATTGACGGCCGCTTCGCTGTCAGCCGTGTTGACAGCGGCAATTTGCACGATACCATCATCGGAAATGTCAATTTTAGTGTTGGTTTTTTCAATGATTTCACGAATAACTTTACCGCCGGAGCCGATGACTTCCCGAATCTTATCAACCGGAATTCTAATTGAAATAATCCGCGGAGCCAGAGGTGAAACATTCGGACGCGGTTCGGCAATAGCTTTAGCCATCTCGCCTAAAATATGAATGCGCCCTTCATGCGCTTGCGCCAGTGCCGTTTGCATGATTTCTTTGGTAATGGAGGTAATTTTGATATCCATTTGCAAAGCGGTTACACCGTCTTTAGTGCCGGCTACCTTAAAATCCATATCGCCCAAATGGTCTTCATCACCTAAAATATCGGTTAAAACAGCTACCCGGCCGTCTTTTTCTTTGATTAGGCCCATAGCAATGCCGGCTACAGGTTTTTTCAAAGGAACGCCGGCGGCTTCCAGTGATAACGTGGTGCCACAGACCGTGGCCATGGAAGAGGAACCGTTAGATTCCATAATATCAGAAACCACACGTACTGAATACGGAAACTTCTCTTTATCTTCCGGCATCATTGGATGAATAGCACGCCAAGCCAGTTTGCCATGGCCGATTTCACGACGTCCCGGAGAACCGATGCGGCCGCATTCGCCTACAGAAAATGGCGGGAAGTTATAATATAACATGAAGTTTTGTTTATACTCATTCATCAAGCCGTCAACAATCTGAGCATCATCTTCTGTGCCTAAAGTTGTTACAACTAAGGCCTGGGTTTCGCCACGGGTGAACAATGCCGAACCATGAGTGGTGGGCAGAACATCGATTTCGCAACTTATCGGACGGACAGTTTTAGTGTCACGTCCGTCAATACGGCGACCAGTGGTTAATACTTTTTCGCGCATGGTTTTATGCATAAGATGTTCAATTACATCGCCGATATAACGGACTTCAATTTCGTTTTCCGAATCTATCGTGGCTTTAATTTCTTCAGCTAGCTGGCCTAGAATTGTTCCACGAGTTAATTTATCAACTTCATTAAAAGCTTCTTCATATTTTTTACCGAATTCTTTTTCAATCCGTGTGTACAAATTATCAAATTCTTCTGGGAATTTTGGCTCTTCCCAAGCTGGTTTTCCGGCTTGTTTCTTTAATTCGTTAATCATATTAATGACCGGCTGAAAGTTTTCAAAGCCGAACATCACTGCACCGAGCATCGTATCTTCAGAAAGCTCATTGGCTTCAGATTCTACCATCAGAACACCTTCGGATGTGCCGGCTACGGTTAATTCCAAATCGGAAGTTTTACGTTCATCTAAAGTCGGATTTAAAATATATTCACCGTTTTTGTAACCAATTTTGGCAGCGCCGATAGGGCCTAAAAACGGAATGCCGGAAATGGCTAAAGCCGCAGAGGCGGCAACCATAGCTACGACGTCAGAATCGTTTTTCTGGTCATGCGCCAGTGTGGTGCAGATAATCTGGACTTCATTTTTAAAGGCATCCGGAAATAACGGACGAATCGGACGGTCAATCAGACGAGAAATTAAAACTTCCCGTTCAGAAGGTTTACCTTCACGTTTCATGAAACCACCGGGGATTTTGCCGGTGGCATAATATTTTTCCTGATAATTAACGGTCAGAGGGAAGAAATCCTGATCGGCTTTGGCTTCTTTGGCGGCAACAACGGTGGCAACAACAACCGTTTGTCCATATGTTGCCATGACGGCCCCAGTTGCCTGACGAGCTATTTTTCCTGTTTCTAATATTAGTTTATCTCCGCCCCAATCCATTTCCTGACGGCATATTTTAAAATCGATCATATTTTCTACCTTTCTCTTTTCCTATAAACCTCACCTGGCATTTTGCCAGGATTTTGTGAAACTGCGGAGCCCCATGCCCCGCAGTTTTTTAATTTGTCTGCAATTATTTACGCAGATCCAGCTTTTTAATGATTGCTTGATAGCGGTCTTCGCTTTTTGATTTTAAGTGATCCAAAAGATGACGCCGGCGACTGACCATTTTCATTAACCCTAAGCGGGAGTGCAAATCTTTTTTATGAACATTGAAATGCTCAATTAAAGAATTGATGCGATATGTCCAAATGGCGATTTGGACTTCCGGAGAACCGGTATCATTCGGTTTTGTGCCATATTTGGCAATAATTTCTTGTTTTTGTTCATTTGTAATCGACATCTTAATATTTCCTTTTCATTTAAAGATTAAATACACGAACCGGAGATATTTTCTCCGCTTCAATTTTTACTAAAGCTGTTAAACAATCATGACACATGGCGGCCGCCGTTTTCCCGATAAGGTTTTGAACCTCATAAAATTTAGGCGAAAGTGCCTGGCCATGCCTTAATTTGACAGCGTCTTCTTCCGAAACGGCAAGCACCGCGATGTCGCGCAGTGAAGTCTCAATCGGCAGAAGCGACGTTAGTCGTTTTTCTTCATACACCATATTTTTTAAATTTTCCAGTAAAATCGTATCTGAAAGCGTAAAAATTCCGCATTTAGTGCGACGTAGTGTTTCTAAATATCCGTATGAACCGAGTTTTACGGCAATATCACGTCCTAATGAACGGATATAAGTGCCTTTGGAGCAATTAACGCGGAAATAAAACGAATCGGCGCTTAACTGCTTTAATAATGCCAGGTTATGAATTTCCACTCGGCGCGTCGGCATAGGGACATCTTTGCCTTCACGAGCAAGTTTATAGGCGCGTTTCCCGTGGATTTTGATTGCTGAATAAATAGGTGGCGTTTGCGTAATTGTGCCGATAAATTGCGGTAGAACAGATAAAATTTGTTCTTTTGAAGGAATTATATTTGAATGGTTTATGATTTGCCCTTCAATATCATCTGTGTTGGTGGCGGCGCCGAATTTTAAAGTAAATTCATATTCTTTGGCGCCGTCGGTTATATAGGGAATAAGTTTAGTAGCTTCGCCGAAAGCTACCGGCAATACCCCGGTGGCAAAAGGGTCAAGAGTGCCGGCGTGGCCGTTTTTATTGGCATCAAGCAAGCGTCGGGTCTGGTTAACAACATCGGTTGAACCGAGCCCCGCCGGTTTATCAATTATCAGCCAGCCGTTAATGTTTTTATGTTTTGTATGTTTCATTTTTACCTTTTGCCATTTTTGCCAGTATATAAAAAGAATTTTGCTTTGCGCAACAGAAAAAACATTAGTCTTTAATGCCGGTTTTAAGCGGAAATATTAATTTTATTGGCGGTTGTTTGAAAATGCCGGATTTGGGGGTAAAGTTAGAATCTTTTGCCATATTGCAGCAGTTTGTTGCGAACGAAACCGCGCAGGGAAACTTCAGGTCGTGCACCATAATGGACGATGATTTCTGAAGCGGCAATGCTACCGATCATGGCGCAAGTGCCGAGACTTCGTTCAGTGTTCATGCCGTATAGAAATCCAGCAGCGTATAAATCGCCGGCACCGGTCGAATCAACGACGTCGCTAATCTTTTCAGCCTCCACAAAAATTTTAACTCGGCCATTAACTACAACGGAACCGCGGGCATCGCGCGTGATGGCGGCAATTTCAACCATTGGTTTGATTAAATCAAGTGTTTGATTAAAATCGTCAATGCCGAAAAGAGTTTTTATTTCTTTTTCATTGGCAAATAAAATATCAACGTGATCTTTAATTAAATCTAACATACTTGGTTGATGGCGGGCGATACAACCTTTATCAGAAAGCGTGAAAGCCACTTTGCGATTGTATTTATGCGCAATTTCACAGGCTTTTAGCACTGCTTCTTTAGAACTTTCCTCATCCCAGAGATAACCTTCTAAATATACATATTTTGAGGCTTTAATAGTGTTTTCATCAATATCGGCGGCGGTTAGACGCGTGGCGGCGCCAAGATAGGTAAACATGGAGCGTTCGGCATCAGGCGTGACTAAAACAATACTGCGGCCAGTTGCCGGGCCTTCAAGCAAAGGCGTGGTGAAAAAGTCAATCCCTGCGGCGCCGATATCACGGCGAAAATTTTGACCAAGTTCATCATCATGAACTTTGCCGATAAAGGCACAGTCAGCACCTAATGAAGCCATGCCGGCAACGGTATTGGCTGCTGATCCCCCGGAAACTTCGCGTTCTGGAACAATATCGGCGTAGATTTTACCAGCGGTGGCGGCATCTAATAAAGTCATACAGCCCTTATGCAAATTTCTTTCAGTTAAAAAGCCGTCGCCGACTTTGGCCAAAACATCAACCATGGCATTGCCGATGCCAACAACATCGTAGATTATATCGGAATTTTTCATGTTTGCTTCTCCTTATTTTTATTTATAAGCATAAAGTTTATAATTGCAAGCCGATACCGATAATTGCCGACAAAAGAATGTAAAAAATTGGATTTGCTTTGTAAAAGCGGCTGGCAAATAGTATTGTCGCGAAAATTGCCGTTTGGAGCAAGCCGGTTATGCTTATGCGGGCTATTTGCCAGACGGCGAAAATGATTAAAGCTAAAACACCAGGTCGGATTGAAGTAAGAAGCGTCTGTACATATGGATTGCAGGCGAAGCGGTTCAGAAGTTTGGCAATTAGGATAATACAAATGACGGAAGGCGCTGTCAATCCGATGGTGGCGATAATGCCGCCTAAAATGCCGGCTGTTTGATAGCCAGTAAAGGTCGCCATATTAACGCCTAATGGTCCGGGTGTGGATTCTGAAACGGCAATCATGTTAACCAACTGTTCAGTAGTGAACCAGTGGTATTTTTCGCTTAAATCAAATAAAAACGGAATCGTAACTGCGCCGCCACCAATGGCAAATAATCCAATTTTGAAAAATTCATAAAACAGCAATCCATATATCATTTATTATCCTTTCGGTTTTTACTCTTTTGGCCAGTGGATGAGCCTTTTTTAAAGTGGAAAAAATTAGGAATAAAACCGGCGATCGCCGCCATAATTACAATCAAAACCGCCGATACGCCACCAAATATTAATAAAATAAAAGCTACGGAGAAAATAACGAGATGCAGGCGCCATTTAGGATTTTTAGAAAAAATCTGTTGCCCCATATCAAAAATCAGATTAGCAAGCAAAGCAGTAACCCCTAGGCGGATGCCAGCAAAAGCGCTGGCAACGGCAGGTAAATGCATATAGTTTTCCAAAGCGGTGGCAATTAAAGTAATGATAATCAGCGAAGGCAGAATAATAGCGCTGGTGGCTGTAATGGCGCCGCTAATACCTTTGAGTTTATAACCGCAAAAAGTGGAAACGTTAACAGCAATAATGCCGGGCGTGCATTGGCCGATGGAAAAATAATCGAGAAGTTCGTCTTCGGTTGCCCATTTTTGTTTTTCAACAACTTCGGTTTTTAAAAGCGGAAGCATAGCATAACCGCCACCGAATGTAAAAAGTCCGATTTTGAAAAATGAGGTAAAAAGTTTCCATAGGATATTCATTTTGCAGGTTCCCTGTTTATAAAACAAAGTGATATTATATTAAAATAATACTGAAAGAAAGATTTTTTATGAGGATAAATATGATTATCGGAGTTTTAAAGGAAGAAAATCCGCAAGAAACGCGAGTGTCCGCTGTGCTGAATACGGTTTAAAAAAACATATAGTGGCCAGTTGGGTGGAAAAAACGCCAGATTACGAGCATAGTTTGTCGATGAAGAATATATAAAGCCGGCGGTATACTGAAAGCGAATCGAAAAGAAATTTTGCAACTGGTAGATATGCTTATTAAAATACAGAGTCTGCCAGAAAAAGATTTTTTCTTTTTATATGTCGGGCAGATTTTAATTGCGGATATGGAAACGAACAAGCATCCACAACGGGCGGAAAAACTTGTGGCGTAGGGGTTGAAGTTTTGGCGTTGGATAAAATACCACGTTTATCAAGAGCGCAGAATATAGATGTTTTATCATGACAAAGCAGCCTCTTCAGGTAGAAAGTGGCAATTCGGCTACAGATTTTCTTAATCGGAGCATACTGATTTTGGATAAGGAAAAAGCTAAAACGGTTTTTTTTGTAAAACGTTCTTTAAATGCTGGGTATTCAGGAGCAGATAATCCATTATTTTATGCTGATAATACCGTTATGCTTGGCGCCACCAAAGCTGTTGCTGAAGAGGTTGTAGAAGCGTTGGGACAGGAATAACATTATAAAATATAAATCATGGTAAACACAAAAACTGCACTATATAGAATAATCCCGGCCGGATATGAAAGACCGACTTTAAAATCAGTTACGGAGGGTACGGCGTTTTCAATGATAACTGTTTGTAAGAGGATATATAACAGGTAATTGCCAAGCGTAATGTCAAAGTTGTTAAAATACCACCGATTGAGATAATAGCCTATCGGCAATAAGAATAAAGGCGCTAGGGCTGATGGCAGAGCATTATAAAAAGTAATGTTACGAAAGCCGACGCTCCCCATGACATAATTGCCGAAACCGTCTTTTCGGGGAATTAAATCATAACTTGTCGGATAGGCGTTTAAGAAAAGCCCAACAATAAAATGCATACTTTCATGCAAAATGGTTCCGGGAATGTTAATCAAGGCGCTGAGCCACATGCTGGAATAAGTGGCGTATTTCATTTTTAAGAGAACGATGACCAGCAGAATCATTAAAAAACGATTGTTGACAACCAACTCTAATGTCTCGGGGCTACTTAAAAACATTCCAACTTTATGAAAAAAAAGCTTTATAAAATCCATATCTATCCCTTTATTTTACAGCTTTTCCAAAACTTTCATGCCAGCAAGATAAGTGTTTAAAAGCAATTCGCATAATGAGCGTTTGTTGATTTTGCTAAAGCTATCAAGTGTGTCGGTGGTTAAAAAAGCGCTTAAAGAGAATAACGATAGCCATAAAACCTGTAAAGATAAAATTCGTTCTGGTAGGGGAATGTCTGGGAACAGGGATTTGAAGGCACTTTCGACCAGTTGGGTTATTTGGACGACGCGACGCAGATAAATTTTGGAAAACCGGCGGTTATTATTGTGCAAGTGAAAATTATGCACCAAAAACCACAGATTTTTGTTTTGCAGAACAAAATTAATAAATTCCTGGGCGTAAAGGTTCAGACGGTGGTAAGCTGTTCCCGATTCCTGGAGTTTCGTCAGACGGGCATAAAGGGCATCAAGGGTCAGATAATTTTGAACTAGGATAAAGTTATCCATATTACCGAACTGATTATATATGGTACCGACCGAGTAACCGGAAGCTTCGGAAAGCTTTCGAGCTGTTAAAAATTCGGCTCCTTTTTCTTGAATAAGCATCCGGCCTTTGTTAACTAAAATTTCCTGTATGTTGTCTTTGTTCATGTTAAATCTTATATTTAAATTAATAAATTATCGTATAATATAGCATAAGATATAATAAAAATGAACGGTGTTCAATTTTTTTCTTTAAGATACAAGGAGTTTTTTTATGAAAAAGTTTTTGGGTTTTATTATGTTGCTGACTTGGACAATTCCTGTTCAGGTGCAGGCTACGGAAGATTTTTTCGGAGATTTGATTGTATCTAAAGAAATGAAACTGGAAAAAATAGGCGAAAGCGGACAATTTGAAGCCGGAAAAATTTTGGATAGCAAACCGAAAACTTTAAAAGTTGAACGTAAAAAAATACGTGAGGAAAGGGTGGAAGCGGAAAAAGCCGCGCCAATTATTCGGGAACCGGCGCCTATGGGATTAAAGTGGTTGGCAACCGTTGATGAAATTAAATATTTGCATGTCCGTTTAGATCCGGTAGAACGAAAAGATTTGCCAAATTCTTATTTGGCAACCAATTTGCCGAATCCGGTTTCCGCATTTCGTGAAATTTTACTTAGTTTTGGCGAAAGTGAGGCTTTATGGCGGATTGAAGCCTATGGGAATTTTATTGAAGATGATGATACGGCGGCCAAAGGTTTGGAAGAATATAGCAAATATTATCAACTTCTTGAAAAAAAATACGGTAATGCGCATGAATTTTATACGCCGGCGGCGGTTAATGTTGATGAAATCGTAGTTAACGAAGACGGAACTCAGTCTATTAATACAACAACCCGGGAAATACCAAGAGGGGGTAGCGGATTTTTGCAAACATTGGCTGATGGCGAAGCAACGCTATATGCTACTTTTGAAAACGGCATGGTTGGCGTTACCTTAACTCTGCTTGCCGATGGTGATAATCAGACTTATGTTGTCATTGATTACAAAAATCTATCGGTCGTCCGCAAAGAAAAGGAAGAACTGTATAATGCTTTATGATTTTTTAGGAATGTTTTGATGAAAAAAGTCGGTTTTTGCGGAATTTCTGGTAGCGGTATGAGCGCTTTGGCTCAGGTTTTAAAAGCTAAAGGGTATGATGTCAGCGGATCGGATCGTAGCTTTGATCAAGGCAAAGATAGGGAAAACAGACAGGCTCTGGAAAGTGTCGGGATTAAAATTTTTCCCCAAGACGGTTCGGTCGTGTCGGATGATTTGGACTGTTTATATGTTTCAACGGCAGTGGAAGATACCATTCCTGATGTCAGAGCTGCGTTTGAAAAGCATATTCCTGTTAAAAAGCGTTCGGATTTGCTGGCGGAAATCTTTAATAGTTATTCATATGGCGTTGCTGTTGGGGGTACCAGCGGAAAAACATCGGTTACCGCGATGATAGGTTTTATTTTAGATCGATTGGGTAAAAAACCGTTGATGATTAACGGCGGATTGTTGAAGAATTATATCAATGAACCAGGGATTGCCAATGTTATCCTTAATTCAGGGAATATTTGCGTGGTGGAGGCCGATGAAAGCGATGGCTCTATTGAAAAATACTCTCCTTATGTGGCGGTAGTCAATAATATAGCCCTTGATCATAAAAATATTGGCGATCTTCAAAAATTGTTTGGGGATTTTGTTGAGAAAGCTTCCAGAGGAGCTGTTGTTAATTTGGATTGCCCAAATTCACAGGTATTAATTGGTAGAAATCGGAAAACGGCAACTTTTTCTGTCCAGAATCCGGCGGCTGATATCTATGTTTATGACATTAAGCCACTTTCTTATGGTATATCTTATAGACTGTTCGGCCAAAGTTTTAAATTAAAATTGCCGGGCGTTTTTAATGCCGCTAATGCAGCGGCGGCTATTGCTGCCTGCAGTTTTTTCGACATTGATAAATTTGCGGCGGCTATGGCTTTGCAGGAGTTTACAGGGACGAAACGCCGGCTTGAAATTATCGGAATGAATGAAGGGATAACGGTTATTGATGATTTTGCGCATAATCCGAGCAAAGTTGCGGCATCTATGAGTGCTTTGAGGGATTATCCGGGGCGTTTGCTTATTATGTTTCAGCCGCATGGATTTGCACCGATGCGGATGATGGGGAAAGAAATAATGCAAAGTTTTGCAAAAACTATGCAGATTGGCGACAGGCTGTTTATCCCGGAAATTTATTATGCCGGCGGTACGGTTAATCGAGATGTTTCTTCTAAAGATTTGGTTGATTATGCCGTTTCGTTGGGTGTTGCCGCAGAATTTTATCAGACTCGTGAGGAAATCAAGGTCAGATTAATTGAATTGGCAGAACCTGGTGATCGGATTGTTGTGATGGGCGCACGAGATAATTCTTTGCCGGATTTTTGCCAGCAGATTTTAGAAAGGATCAGGCAATGAAATTACAAAAAGATGATAAAGTCGCTTTTATTGCGCCTTCCGCAACGGTTTCGGAAAAAGATGCGGCAATGGCGGCAAAATGGTTTACCGATAAGGGATTTGAGGTTGAAATCATGCCGCATGTCTTTTCCCGCCGTCGTTATATGGCCGGAGCGGATGAAGAACGGGCGGCAGATGTTAATGAATGTTTTTCTCGGTCAGATATCCGGGCAATTTTTTGCCTGCGTGGCGGAGCGGGAAGTTTAGGAGTTTTGGATAAAATTGATTATGAGAATGTTTGCAAAAACCCAAAGCCGGTTTTTGGATTAAGCGATTCAACAGCATTGCAAAACGCCCTTTTTGTTAAAAGCGGAAACGTGTCTTATACCGGCTTTTTGCCGATATATGATTTAACAGGAGATTTAAACGAGGTAACGGCAAATTCTCTAAAAGCAGTGTTTGCCGGTGAAAAACAGCGTGTTTCAGCTGGCGTCTGCTATAAAAAGGGAAAAACCCGCGGAATAGTGGTAGGAGGGTGTTTAAGCGTTTTTTGCAGTTTGTGCGGCACGCCTTATTTTCCGAATTTAAAAGATAAAATTTTGTTGTTTGAAGATATCGGTGAGAAAACTTACCGCTTGGAACGGTTGTTGACGCAGCTCAGTTTACAGCCTGGTTTTTCACAAATAAAAGGAATTGTATTTGGGGAGTTTGTTAATTGTCAGGAAGCTAATGCCGGCGATGGAACGATAGAAGAAATTTTGCGAGATTTTATTTTTAAAGTTGAAACGCCAGTATTGGCTGGTTTCCCCTATGGACATCAGAAAAGGCGGTATGTTCTGCCGATTGGACAAGAAGTTTTTTTAGACGCAGATAATTGCCAGTTGGAATGCTAGAACATTAAATTCCAAATGTATTGGAAGTTTTGTACATTGAGTTTATTGATTAAGTTAAAATAAACAATAATTCCTTCCCAACTGCGACTGTTGAAAGCCAAAAAACTGCCAATAGTCCATAGATTGGCGCCGGGCAGAAACATCCAGCAGAATGTGTAGCTTACTTTGGGCAGGTCTGTCTGTTTGTCATGGATTTGCGAACCAACAGTATCTGTGTGATAACCTAAGAAATATCCTAAAATTCCGTTGAAGATAAGGTTGTTTGGAAAAAAGCACATTAACAGCATATAACACATACCAAACAGCGGGAAAAAGTATGGGGCAATCACAATCAGCCAGTTGCCCTCACCTTTAAATCCCATTTCACCGCCACTATCATCAGGATTTAAGCGGATATGTTCTATTTTATGGAGTGTCAGCAGAGCAAAAAAAGTGTGCGTTAATTCATGAGCAATAATCTGCATGGAGGTTTTGACCGAAGAATCGGCCATGGTGCGGGCCATAAAATACATGAAAAAACCAGCGCCAAGGCTTAAAAATTTGAAATTTCTAAAATTAAAGAAATCAATCGAAGAAAATAAAGCCGGTAAAGATACTAACATATAAACCGCTATCGGCCATTTAAAAATATTGATTATCTTGTCTAACAATTTTGACATGCTTTTTACATATCATTAATTTATAAAAAATACAGCAGTTTTTGTAAAAATATTAACATAAATGCGAAATTAAAAGAAATCCTTGTAAAATTATAAATTCGTTTTAATATGTCCCATTATAAACACTAAAGGAGGCCATTATGGATAAAACAGCCACTTATGATTTTGTTGTTAATGATGAAGACGAGGTTATGCTGCTTTTATATGCCGGTGAAACAGAGCCTTTGGCGGCAAAAATTGTTTTAGATATTGAAAACAGTTCAGCGGAGCTTTTCCGCAATAAAAATGAAACAATTGTCTTAGACGCTATTCCAGACACGATTTTTGACAGTCTGGCTGACGCTGATAAGCTGTTGGTTTGCGAGCTAAGCGATGCGGAAAAAGAAGAGGACAGCAAAATTGTTTATGCCTACGAGGCAGAAATAGAGGATTAGCTTGGGTTTTATTGTTTTCGTTGCTGGTTTATTTTCTGGTGTTTTTATTTTTCTAAGAATTTTTTTAATTTTTTAAGATGGTTTTGCGCATCTTGTCTGCCTAGTTCATACATCTTCTTAATAAGAATAGGATTGGTTTCCATGCGACTGATTTTGATGAGGCGGCTGGGTCGAATAACAAAGATTTTGTGATTCTTTTCCAATTCGGCAATTTCCTGCAGTTCATGATTATACATGATGTGTCTTTTCTGTAGCGCTTTGATAAAATTAGGAAATTTTTTATAAACAAGTTTTGCCAGCCAAGTTAAGCGAAAGGGGTTCTTTTGGTAATTCAAGGGACGGGTGGTAATAACGATATTTTGATTATAACCTAAGTTAAAGGCGGCGTTTAGAGGAATACTGTCGGTGATGCCTCCGTCAAGGTATGGTTTGCCGCCAATAGTGACTATCTTGGAGACAAACGGCATGGAGGCAGAAGCTCGTAAATAATCCATGTATTTTCCTTTCATTTTCGGGTAGCGTATGTATTCGGCTTTGCCAGTTTCAAGGTTGGAACAGGTTACATAGAATACTGTTGAAGAGCTGTTAAAAGCCTCGTGGTCGAAAACGTCTAATTTTTCCGGTAATTCTTTATAGGCAAAGTCCGCATCAACCATATTACCAGTTTTAAGCCAAGATTTAAAACTCATGAAACGATAATCGTCATTATATTTTAAATTGTAACGAATGCTCCGGCCGATTTGTTTGGAAACGTAAGAACAGCCGTGAATAGCTCCGGCTGATACGCCGATAACGGCATCGGTTATGATATTGTTTTCAAGTAAAACATCTAAAACGCCGGCCGTGTATATGCCCCGTTTGGCACCGCCTTCTAAAATTAAACAGCTTGACATTTTTCTCCTCTTATTAAAAAAGGCTTTTAATTTTTTTGTATTAAGATAAGACAATATAAGATGAGCGCGAGAATATTTTCAAGTCTGTTTTTTAACAGGTGAACCAATTAGTATGTTAAAAGAAGATTTGATTAAGCCTATAGACCATTTAAAGATAATCCAACCACCGACAATTCCGATTAACGGATCTAAGAAAACCCAGCCGAAATATTTGCCGCAAGTTAAGGCAATGATGGCCATAATGGAGGTTAATGCATCGGCCAGAATATGCAGGTAAGCAGCTTTGAAATTTAAATTTTCTTTCTTGGATTTATGTAGATGTTCATGCTTATGTTCAGGAATATGGCAGGCATGGGCGTGTGGATGGGCATGTTTGTCTGACATGATTAAAATACATAAGGCATTTACAAGCAGACCGATAACCGTTACTAAAATTGCTTCGTTAAATGAAATTGTTTGCGGATGGATAAAGCGTTCAATTGATTCATATAAAATTCCCAACGATGTCAATCCTAAAAATAAAGCGCTAGTGTAGCCGCCTAAAGCATTAAGCACGTCTTCTTTATTTTTATAACGGGATATGACGGAACAGACCAGGAAGGTGATAAACAATGCCAATGCATGAGTACCCATATGAAACCCGTCAGCCGTTAAAGCCATAGAATGCGTATAAATGCCGAATCCGATTTCAGCAACCATGGTAATAAGTGTTACAATAATAACCAATAAGGTTTTGCTTTTTAAAACTTCGTTATCCATTTTTTATCCTATTTCATTTTATTTAAGTGATCTACCAGTTCAGCAATTAAAGCATTGCTGTTTTTGCTGGTTTTGAAAGCATCAGTAATACAGTTTTGCAGATGTCTGCGGACAACTTCTTTCCAGACGCCTTTTAAAGCCGATTGGCAGGAAGTAATCTGATTTAAAATTTCCATGCAATCGCGGTTTTCGGCAACCATTTTGTTAATGCCGCGAATTTGCCCTGCAATACGGTTTAAACGGATCTCCAGTTTTTTCTTTTCTTCATCATGACAACAGAATGGCATTATTCCTCCTGTATAGTCTATACCCCTATACCCCATAATTATGTTTTTTAGGCTAATTGTCAAGGATGAATTTTTTCATTCTTAAAATCGGCAATTTGGTGTTTACATTACTGTTTAAAGGAATTATAATTTCTCCATTAATTTATGGGAGACAGCCTATGCAACCAGATGCTTTATTTATGATATCCAACGGGTTATATGTGTTGTCAGCCAGACGGGAGGACGGATATTTCGCTGGTTCTTTAGTGGATGCTGTATGTCAGGTTGCTACAGAGCCAGATTTTGTGATGATTTCATGTATGAATAACAGTTATACCAAAGAAATTATTGAGCAAACTGGCGAGTTTTCTTTAAGTGTACTGCCTAAAGAAATTAATCCATTGATAGTCGGAATTTTTGGATTTCAAAGCAGTCGGACGGTTGATAAATGGTCGGCGGTTGACGGAGTGGAAGTTGACGGTATGATGTATGTGCGTGAAGCTTTGGCTAAAATTCGCTGTCAGGTAACAGAAAGTTTGGAATATCCCAGTAATACAGTATTTTTTGCCAAAGTGATTGATGCTTATGATTGTCGGCAGGGAGAACCTTTAACTTATAAAATGTATCGGGATGGTTTCAAAAATCAGGCGATAGAAGCATTTAAAAAATATCAGGCGTCAGTCGCGCAGAAAAAAAGTTGAAACATTTAAATCTGAATGGAAAGGAGAAAAAACGATGGAAGACAAAAGATGGGTATGCATTGTTTGCGGTTATGTTTACGAAGGCGATGTGCCTTTTGAAGAATTGCCGGAAGACTGGCTCTGCCCCTTGTGCGGTGTCGGTAAAGACCAGTTTGAACTGCAATAAAGTTAGTTTTTATGAGTAGGAGCCTTGGTTTTAGTCAGGGTTCTTATGTTTTTACATATTTATGATGAAATAACCATGTATAAAAACATTAAAAATATCGCAAGGTAAAAGTAAGTGCTGGCATAAGTATACATTGTTAAAACCTTTTCTGGTAAAATCTGGCAGACAATATGGCTAGTATAGTCTTTGAAACAGGGAAATAGAACAAGTTTATCTTTGGGCAGTTCGACCAAGAGGTTGTTGATTTGAGCTATCGGAATATTGATGGCAGTGAGGAGGTTTTTGACTTCATAATTTTGTGACGGGCGCATATCAACAATATATATACCAGAAAATCAGTCCCGAAACATGGTATGAAAAAGTAGAATAAAAAAATATGCTACTGTGCATGGGATATATTGACAAGAAAGTTTTTTAAAAATATAGTTCCGCTGGAATTTTAAATTATTTTTATTATGAAAAGTTTTGTTTTAGTATTGCTGTGTGTGATAATGGCATTTGAGGTCAAAGCGAATGCGACCGTTAAGGCAGATGTTTCTGATGAAAAAAAGCTCAAAGTTACCGCCACCTATGTTGTTTCGGATAAATCGGGATGGGAGGGGGTACGAAACTTGATAGCTTTTTCCGCTGGCGACGATGTGAGCCTTGTTACAAAACATGGTTTAAGGCAAAGGCGCAAAAAGCTGCTTAGAATAATCGAGGATCTTTGCCGGGTTCAGGTAGTCAGCTATGAACAGTATGTTCAAGTGGCAAAAGATTTGTCCATGAAGCCAAAAGCGGAAAAGAAACTGTTTTAAGGGCAGCGTGGATTAAACAAAAGGGTTGTTAAAAAAGCAACCCTTTTGTTTTTTAGTTAAATACTTAAAATTCTTAGCTAATCAGAAAATTGTTCATAAGGTTTTTTGTCCGCAACCAACAGCATCATCGGTGGGTGTAGTTCTTCTGCCATAAAAAGGCATATTACAAGCTTAATTCATAAGCATATTTCATCATAAATCACGATATTTCTGTCAATTTACCTAATTGTTTCTGGTGTGTTGTGTTTATAGTCGGTATAAACGGATCTATATGAAAGGCAAAAATGACCGCTTATATTTGTCGTGAAAGCGCCTAACATACTCACTATTAGATAAATCGTCGCAAGATTTTTTAGCAGTTTTAAGAATTATTCAGGTCTTCAAAATCTTTAATATTTCAAAGTTATATAATTATATCCATTAAATCACAACTAATTGATCTCTTGGTGGAAACTTTTTAATAAACAAAACTCATTGACATAAAGTAAAATATATTTTACATAATGGCGAAAAATGAAACAAAAATTGACAACACCAATCTCTGTTAAAAAAGCTTTGAAAAAGCTTGGGAAAGATATAAGAGAAGCACGTCTCCGCCGTCGAATTTCAGTGGCGCTTATGGCAGAACGTGTCGGCATTTTCCGTGTTACATTAAAATCCATTGAAGACGGGCAGCCGACTGTGTCAATGGGGTTGTATGCCACCGCTCTCTATGTTTTGGGAATGTTAGACCGGCTGAAAGATGTTGCGGATATCGCTTTTGATAGTGTTGGGCAAGCATTGAGCAGCGAAGAGCTTCCCAAACGTATTGTTAGCAAAAAGTTTGATAGTTTTTATAAAGCAGATTAATGTTTAAATTTTCTTTCAGAGATTATTGTTTAAATTTCCTTTCAGATGCTCTAAAAAAGCCTGACAGCCTTCAACAATATCCCAGTAGGTCTCATCAAAATTACCAGTGTACCATGGATCTTTAATGTTACGCGGATTTTTCGTAAAATCAAGCAAACGATAGATTTTGTGTTCGGTATCCACACCGACCAAAGACTGAATATCTTCAATATTACTGTCATCCATGGCCAAAATATAATCAAAACGCGCATAATCATGAGGGCGAATACGGCGGGAATAATGCTCTTCAAATGGTATATGCATGGATTTCAACATTTGTTTTGTTCCGTGATGAATACCGGCATGACACATTTCGTTATAACTTTCCGTTGCTGCGGAATCTATTTCAAAACTATCTGCCAGCCCTTTTTCCGCAACCATGTGTTTCAGCACAAACTCAGCCATCGGCGATCGGCAAATATTCCCAAGGCAAACAAATAAAACTTTAATCATTGCACTTCATTCCTAATCATTCAAAACTTCCCAATGACCACCTTTATCCGGGCCAATACGACGAATAAGTCCTTTTTCTTTTAATAAGGCAGTTTGTTTTGCAACAGCCCGACGGGAAATATTTAAAAGTTGGGCTAATTCTGTAGTTGTTATTGCCGGATTTTGTTTGTAATATTGGCTGATCTGCTCGCCTGCCTCATCAATAGAGATCTTTCCTTCAATATTATCCTTTGCAATTTCAATCAGATATTTGGACGGGGTCAGATTATCAACCTGCTGTAAACCAATGGTAACACCCCAGTTTTCAGCCTTTTGTGATTTTTCCGGTTCCCCCTGCTTTTTATAGTCTTCAAAATATTCCATAATACCTCTGGCAATAACTGGCTAAGTATAACCAGATAGACGGTAAAAATCAAGTTAACAAGGCAAATTACAAGCAATTTCAATCTTTAAGATTTTGATGTAGTTTTACTTGCTTACATATTTATATTCCCAGAATATAATTAGAATGCTAAATGATGATTTATCAGCCGAAATGTTAACTTTTGAAACATCAATTTCGCCACTCATTAACTTGGGAAGAAGCGTATCCCGGAGTTGTGCAAGCCGGATATTTCATATTGGTTAGTAATGATTTTTTCAAAATGTGGACGGCAAATATTGTTAAAATCTACAATGATATTTTTGCCATGGTATGTACAAGATATAGACATTATATCGTTTCCACTAATATTTGGTTGAGCACTACCTTGTTCTCGATTTATTATTTCTGAAACAACTTCCTGCTGTTTTAACGTACAATAAATAAAGAGTCTTTTAACTGAACAGGCAGGGCAATACCCTGCCTGTTCTACTTCTCAAAACTTTCCTTATACCTATAATAGGTTGGCTTGGTGATGGGATAATTATAGGGACAGTAAATTTGAAATGGAACAAGTATTTTTTTCATCTGAAAAACGGTTCTTGTTTCGGCAACGGTTCGGCAACAGATAAAAATAAAAAGAGTTTCAATCTCTTGAAACTCTTTATTTTCTTTGGTTGCGGGGGAAGGATTTGAACCAACGACCTTCAGGTTATGAGCCTGACGAGCTACCGGGCTGCTCTACCCCGCGATGAGTATTGTTATTTTGTTAAGATGGCTTGTGTATACGCCTTAAATATATGCTTGTCAAGCATTTTTTAAAAAGAAATGCGAAAATTAATTGAAAAATATCATGGCTAAAGTCGTATGATAACAATGATTAAAACAAATATTATATGTTTTTGTTTCCTAATTGAAAAAGGTGATTGTCAGAGCAAAAATAAAGACGATGATGAGCTGATGCCAGATTTTCGTGATTTTTATCCATAACAGATTTTGATATAAGCTTCTGAGTTTATAAAACAAGCATTGACTGATAAAAATTGTTTGAAAAGAAAGGGGATTTGTGGTACAATACATTTGTTCGTCAAAGGAGGCTGCATGGAATTTACCGAAGTTGCCGCTTATTGTTGTTTAAAGCCACAAATGTCCGGAGATGTTGAATCCGATCTGGCTGCAGAAAAGAAAAAAGTTTCTTTTCTGCCAGTGTTGCGTCGATACATAACCGGGTGCCTCGGTCATTTTTTTCCATATATTAATGACGCCAGACATCAGGTGCATTTTTTATTGCCGGAGAAATTTAATTCCGCTAAATGCGCTGATTTTGTCGCCAAAGTTTTAAAAATTCGGCAGCCGGCGAGGCTTGCTAAAATAACTTCGGATTTGGCGACTGCGCTTAATAAAGGAAAAATTGCCGGAAGCGTTTTTTCGGTTTTATCAGAGGATGGCAAAAAACATATTATCGCTGTTTTAGGTTGCGGTAAAACCTTTGAAAATAACACAGATATGCTGATGGCTGTTTATGGCAATGTCCGGACAATGTTTCAGGTTATGCAGGAAAAATATCTTTATCCAGAATATTTTGACAGTATTGAACGGCAAGCCTGGATGTGGCGGGATAAGGGTATGTCGGAAGAAAAAATTTCAGCTATGCTGAAGGCTACAAATTTTAATTATGAAAAAATCAGCAAAATTACGGGTTTTTATGGTAATGTTCAGGCTTATGCTGGTGCGGCGGCTTATTTGATGATTCAGATCGTGCAATCTGGCGATGAAAGTCTGATTGATCGGATAGAATCTTTGGTTTTGCTTCAATCGGCGGCGCTTTCCGAAAATCTGCTTGATGACAAGAACTGTGCTTTAAATTGTAATTATCAGGTGGTTAAAAATTTGATTATTCAAATAAAAACTCATGGTGTGGCGGCATATCTTGATCCGCAAGGATGGGTTGATTGGAAAAAGTTATATGATTACACTTTATCAGAAGTAAAAAATGTTGATTATACACCGCATGCCATTATGGATGTTCGGCAGAAAGAAGGGAAAATGTTGCAAGCGCTAAATCGGCAATATCCGGAACGCAGGCAGATGCTTAATATATTGCAATGGTGTCCGGAGTATAAAAGCAGTAAAATTTTACAGGATTTTGTTGCGGCGCAAAGTTTTTATTTGAATAATCAATAAGATAAAAAATCTGTTGAAATAATCAGTTTCAATTACAGTTAAATAATAAAAAAGGTCTTGATTTTCTTAATAAAGTTAAAGAGTTTTTTGTGCTTCACAAGTTTACACCAGTAAAAAGAGTATTATATGGTTAGCTTTTTTATGGATACTGGAAAGGGGCAAGTTTTGAAAACTAATTTTATTTGGGTTAAGTCTTTCTTTTAGGCTCTTCTTAAAAAACTGCCCATGATTTTTTTACGGCCGTGTTTATCGAAGTATACTTCACATTTTTCACCTTCGATTGACATTAAATAACCATAGCCGAAAGTTTCATGATAAACACGACTGCCTTTTAAATTTTGTGGCGAGGTATATTCGTCGGTCGGCTCATAACTATATTCATGTTCGGCAGACGGCTTATAATTTTTTTGTGGTGTTTCTTTGTATGAGGATATTCCCGGTTTCTGCTGATAACTGCTGAAATTTTGATAACCGTCGCCGTAACAACGGTTGGCATGATTGATGATTTCCAGGCAAGAGGGGGGAATTTCGTTTAAAAATCGAGAGGGAATATTGGTTTGCCGCTGACCATAAATGCGACGGGTATAGGCGGTTAAAATATAAAGCCGCTGTTTGGCGCGCGTGATAGCGACATAAGCTAAACGGCGTTCTTCTTCCAAAGCGCTACTGCCACCTTCATCCAGACTGCGCTGATGGGGAAAAAGCCCATCTTCCCAGCCAGGAAGGAAAACGACTTCAAATTCCAGCCCTTTGGCTGAATGTAGCGTTATGAGCATGACTTTGTTCGTATCAATAGTGCTGTCATTATCCATAACCAAACTGACGTGTTCTAAAAAGTCGGCCAGTGTTGGATAATTTTCCTTATCACCGATAACACCAATCAATTCTTTAAGGTTTTCAATGCGTCCTGGCGCTTCAGCCGATTTATCATTTTTGAGCATTTCTAGATAACCGGAATCTTCTAAAACCTGCGAAGCCAAGTCTTCTGGATTGACGGCTTGGACAGTTGTGCGCCATTCTTCAAAAAGTTGTATCAATTCGCTTAAAGCGGTTTTGGATTTGCCACTTATTAAGCCGTTATTTAGCATTTGTTTGACGGCGTCGTACATGGAAAGATGGTGTTCGCGGGCATAATCTAAAAATTTTTCTATACTTTTAGCACCGATGCCGCGTGCGGGTTTATTAATAATGCGTTCAAAAGCCAAATCGTCTGCTGGCTGGACAATTACTCTGAAATATGCCAACAAATCGCGGATTTCCTGCCGTTCATAAAACTTTGGTCCGCCAATAACCTGATAAGGAATCGCCTCAGCGATGAATTTTTCTTCGAACTCGCGCGTCTGAAAGGCGGTGCGTACTAGAACCGCCATATCGGAATATTGAAAGTTACCGCCACGTTTTAAGTTTTCTATTTCATTAGTAACAAATTCAGCCTCTTCTTCGCCGTTATAAGTGCTGACAATTTTAATACGCTCATTTGAACACTGATTGGCAGGACTGTTTTCAGCCACTTTTAAGGTTTTGCCTAATCTGCCTTCGTTGTGGCTAATGAGGTTTGAGGCGGCCTTTAATATATTGCCAGTTGAACGGTAATTGCGTTCTAGCCGGATAATTTTAGCATCTGTAAAATCTTTTTCAAAGCGCAGAATGTTTTCAATTTCGGCGCCACGCCAAGAATAAATTGATTGATCATCATCGCCAACGCAACATAAATTATGGTGCTTTTGGGATAAAAGGCGCAGAAACAGATATTGTGTAACATTGGTATCTTGATACTCATCAACCATAATGTAACGAAACTTGGTCTGATATTTTTCCAAAACATCAGGGTTCTTAAGTAAAATATTTAAAGTATGGAGCAGAATATCGCCAAAATCAACACAGTTGAGTTCCAGCAGACGGGTTTGATATTTTTGGTATACTAGTGTCGTTAAATTTCCTTTGAATTCGGCGTTAATTTTATCAATCGTTAAATTTTTATCTTTCCAGCGCTGGATTTTATCAACAAACGCCTGGGGCGGATATTTTTTTTCATCAATGCCTTCCGCTTCTAAAATGTGTTTAATCAGACGTTTTTGGTCGTCTTCGCCCAATATGGTGAAGTTTGGCTTTAGGCCAGCCAGCTCGGCATGGGCACGCAGAATTTTAACGCAAATACTGTGGAATGTGCCAAGCCAGACCGAATCAGCAGTGTCGCCAATCATTTCCTGAATGCGGGTTTTCATTTCGCGCGCGGCGCGGTTGGTAAAAGTAACGACCAGACAGTTCCAGGCTTGAGCTTTCATGGTGGCTAAAAGATATGCCAGACGTGTGGTTAAAACTTTAGTTTTGCCGGTGCCAGCGCCAGAAAGCACCAACAAAGGCCCTTCAGTTGTTTCCACAGCCTGTCTTTGTTCCGGATTGAGTGTGCTTAACCATGGCAATTCAGGGCGTAAGGCGCTGATATTGTCATATGTTTTGGTGGCCACACCGTCATCTAAATCAAATATGCTGCCCATTTTTGCAATACTTCTTGTTTTTTGCGTCAACTCACCATATATATAGAATAGTATTCCATGAAAGGAAAGAGTTTTTATGAACAATTATAAGGGAATTTTTTTATGTCGGATTTAAAAGATAAAGTCATCGGACTGAAAAAACATATGGAAAGCCGGATTGTCGGGCAAGAAGAATTAATCAAGAAACTGTTGATTACTTTACTTGCTGGCGGGCATGCTTTGGTTGAAGGCGCGCCGGGATTAGCAAAAACCAAAGCAATTAAAACTCTGGCCGAAAGTATCAGTGCTGATTATAATCGTATTCAGTTTACGCCGGATTTGCTGCCGTCGGATATCACTGGTAGCGATATTTACGTGGCGGCAACTGGAAAGTTTGAATTCCGCAAGGGACCGGTGTTTGCTAATTTGGTATTGGCTGATGAAATTAATCGCGCACCGGCAAAAGTGCAGTCCGCGCTTTTGGAGGCAATGGCTGAATGGCAAGTTAGCGTTGGCGGAGAGCGTTACCTGCTACCAGATTTGTTTATGGTGATGGCAACCCAGAATCCGATTGAGCATGAGGGAACTTATAATTTGCCAGAAGCGCAGCTGGATCGCTTTTTGATGTATATTAAAATTGACCAACCAGATGCTGTAACCGAAAAGAAGATTTTGAAAATTGTCCGTCGCGAAGATTTAGCTTGCGGTGATGATAAAGCCTGCTGGGCAGATTATCTTGAACCAGTGCAGAAAATGACGATTGAGGAAATTTTATCGGCACAACAGGAGGTTTTGTTGGTGCATACATCGGAAGCGGTGGAAGAATATCTTATTCAGTTGGTTATGGCTACCCGCCATCCGGAAAAATATGACAGCGCTTTGGAAGGTATGGTGCGTTACGGTGCCAGCCCGCGGGCGACAATTGCTTTGGATAAGTGTTCTAAAATTAATGCCTGGTTGGAAGGACGCGATTTTGTGACGCCAGAAGATATTCATGCTGTGGTTTATGATGTTTTGCGGCACCGGATTATTTTGAGTTTTGAGGCTCAGGCTGAAGAATTAAGCACCGATGACGTAATTGCGGCATTGCTTAAAGCGGTACCTTTGCCATAGAGGGAAAAGTGGTTAAAATAGCCGACATAGCCCGCTGGTGGAAAATCCGTCGAAAAAAGTTGGGATTAAGCGAATTAACGGTACAATTTCGCGAATTGGCAAAAATGCGCCGATATGTTCCGTATTTGAAAGATTTAAAACTTGATAAAACCTCTTTGCAGTCAGGTGATGCGCGTTCGGCTTTTAAAGGGCGTGGCATGGAGTTTGCGGAAGTGCGTGCCTATAATTACGGTGATGATGTACGGGATATTGACTGGCGGGTGACAGCGCGCAAAAACCAGCCGTTTACCAAACTTTATACGGAAGAAAAAGATCGTGAGGTGTATGTCTGGCTTGATTTGTCACCAAAGATGATGTTTGCTACCAAACATGAGTTGAAAGCGGTCACGGCTGCTAAAACGGCAGCGCTTTTAGGGTGGTTTGCTCTAGAAAACCGCGATCGCTTTGGGGCGGCAGTTTATAACGGAAAGCAGACACGCTTATTTGAATCAAAAAGAACGCAGGGGAATCTGCTGGCGATTTTAAAAAAGATTGAGAAAATTGTCGCCACAAGCCTGAATAATGAGACAGTATCGGAAAAAATGACAAAGTCTTTACAGCTTTTTCATAAAAAAATCAGTCAACGGGCAATTGTTTTTATCGTCAGCAGTTTTGGAAATTTTACGCCAGAGGAAGAGCGTGAAATTGCCAGGTTGGCAAAAAATAATGAGGTTTTTATAGTTAATATTTTTGATACGCTGGAAGAAAAAGCCCCACCATTCGGAGAGTATTTGGCGCAATATGATGGGCGAAAACAGCTACTTGTCAGCAATGGTGATTTTTTTAATGAGGCATATCAGCAATATTTTATCCAAAAAAGGCAAATTCTTCGAAAATTTTGTGCAAAATTTAATTGCCGTTATAGAGAAATACGCACAGATTTACCTATTTATATACATTTGAGGCCGATTTAAGGATATTTCAAAACTTGACATAAAAGATTTATCATGATAGAATTTTGCTCATAATTATTTTGGAACTTATGGAAAAGAGATGAATATGGTTAAAATGAATGAAAATAATGCCTATAAAAGAGGGCAAGAGTTATTAGACAGCGGTATGTACAAAGAAGCTGTTGCGCAGTTTGATGAAGTTATCAAAGAACAGCCCGATTCTTGGAAGGCGATTAATTCTAAAGGTTTTGCCTTTCAGAAAATGAGCAAATATACTGAAGCCGTTGAGTGTTTTAATAAAGCGCTGACAATTAATCCCCAATCAGTTGAAGTTTTGAATAATAAAGGTGTTACTCTGAGCATGCGTGGCCTTTATAAAGAGGCTATAGCCTGTTTTGACGAGGCTTTTGCTATAGATAAGACATCTTTGGAAGCCTTAAACGGCAAGGCAATTGCTTTGCAGCATATGTTTTTATTTAAAGAAGCTTTGGATGTTTTGGAACAGGCTATGAAAATTGACAACAAACATCCGCAGACTCTTCTCAGTATAGCTGTGACGTTGCAAAAATTGAAACAATATGACCGTTCAATCGCTTTTTTCAAAAAAGTTCTATCTTCCGATAAAAGCAATGTTAAGGCATGGAACGGTATTGGCGTTACCTATCAGTTGATGGGTGATAATGATTCAGCTTTAAAATGTTTTACCAAGATTCTGAATATCAACAGTAATGAAATTCAGGCGTGGATAAGTATCGGTTTTGTTTATCAAAAAATGTTTAAGTTTAAAGATGCCCTGAAATGTTATAAAAAAGCGCAAACGCTGGTTGGCGGGAGTTATCATCATAAGATGTATGACGGATTGGCTTCTTGTTTGACGAAATTGTCTGAGTTTGACCAGGCGATTGAAATCTATAAGCAGATTTTTCAACATGAAGAGGGTAAGAAGAAATGGGATGCCCAACGTTCCATTAAATTTGTCAATAAACTGAAACGTAAAAAGGCTATCGGTACGCTACCAGATATTATGGCGGGTGTTGCAGCTACCGATACGGAAAATTAGAATAGCTGACAAAATTTAGGACTTGAATTATCTGGTTTAAATCTTGTGACATTTAAAATGTTTGCGGGATTATTGCCGTTTTGCGGAAAATTTTGCAATTATCCGGATTATCTGTTTTTAAGCAGATAACGATGAAATAAACGTTGAAAAAAAACGAGTTTATACATGGTTTGATGGCGATAAATTTAATCCGGTTTGCAGAAAAGATATTATCAAAAGTATCCGTTATTTCCTCAATATCTTGCGCATAAATTTAAAACCTCTGCGCCGAAAAGCCCGTTAACCCTATGCACTCATCAGTTGCAGGATACTGGGTTACATTCATACCCATTTTCTGTCGTATTTGTATACGAACATTTTGTAGGATATACCTGATTACCGATAGTTGAATTATTTTGGCAAAAGTAAACTGTGCCACTTGTTACATTTAACTCATTGCAACAGTCTTCTACTGCACCAACACTTGGTGAATAACAAACAATGGTATCGTTTAACACGTTGTCATCTACGGCGGAGCCAGACACCAGAGAACAATCATGCCCTGTATCTGCCTCACAAGCCTCTTTAGAACAGTAAGATCCGTCACAAACCTCAGGATAATAACACATACCGCAATTAGCATTAGAACTGTCAGGTATAAAATATATACAACCACTTAGCGGAATAGCCTGACAATCTGTCGAAGAAGTAATCCCTGCCGTAAAGCCCTCAGAACAGGTGGTACAGTCATAACATGTAATACCGTGATAAGGAGCCTCCGAGCAGTATTCATCTTCCGCGTCTGACGGAGATGCGTAATAACGGCCGTCCTCGCAAGTATATTCTTTACACCAGTGGTAAGAGCTGTCAAATGGGCAGGTAATGTAACCATTTTCACAGGTGATGTCTTGTTTATAACCTAAATCGGCACATGACGGTTGTTCAATACAGTCGTTACCGCAAACTTGGGCCGAAACGTTAAAAGGAGCGCATAACAGCAATAATAAAAAAAGTTTTTTCATTTACAAAACCACCGGCTATTTATATCTAATTATCCATTATAAATGTTTTTTGCTTTTTTGCAATCATATTTTGCAGATGTAAAAAAGGTGTAAATAAGTAACAATCCGCAGAAGAAAAGTGATTAAAAGCTTGCGTCATAGTAAAAATATTATATTTTAACTGTTATGGAGAGATTATGGGAAAACAATATAAAAATATTGTAGTTTTGACCGGTGCCGGGATTTCAGCCGAATCGGGATTGGCAACTTTTCGAGATGCGGGCGGTTTGTGGAATAACTTTAAAGTAGAAGAAGTCGCGACTGTTGAAGCTTTCAAGCAGAATCCGGAATATGTGCATCGGTTTTATAACGATATGAAACCGAAACTTCTTGTGGCTGAGCCAAATCCGGCTCATGTTGCTCTGGCAAAGCTAGAACGGGAATATTCGGGAGAAGTCAGCCTTATTACGCAAAATATAGATACATTGCATGAAAAAGCCGGCAGTAAAAGAGTTTACCATATTCATGGACAGATTAATCAGGCGGTTTGCCTAAATTGCGGGCAGGTTATGGAAACTTGGGACAGGGTAGATATGCAGACAGTTTGTCCGCATTGTAATATTGCCGGAATGATAAAACCCAATATTGTGTTCTTTGGCGAAGCGCCTTTGTATATGGAGGTGGTTGAACATTTGCTTGAAACTTGTGATTTATTTGTTTCTGTCGGAACTTCGGGCGTGGTATATCCGGCGGCAGGGTTTGTGCAGACAGCGAAACGTTATGGTGCTGAAGCGTATGAGTTTAATTTGGAAGCAGGTTCAAATAATTATTTTTTTGACAAGCATATTTATGGAAAATGTGGCGAGACATTGCCGAGATTTATGGCGGAATTGTTAGAATCTGCCAAAGGAAGGGAAAAGCAAAATGGCTAAAGACGAAGAAAATAAAAAACGAATCGGGCTACAATTGATTTTTAAAACGGTTGTCTATGCTTTTGCCGTGTTTGGGTTGCTGTTTATTTTAATTCTTGTCGGTATTTTGGGAATTATGAGTCCGGGAAAAAAGATTGCCGGCGTGCCGAAAAAGGCTGTTTTGACGGTTAATTTTGATACTGATTATAATGAAATCCGGGGCGATGACTTTTTTGCAGAGTTCACGGATATGTCGGTTTATTCTTTTTTTGATTTAGTTCGGGCGATTAATACAGCGGCTTTTGATGACCGCATTAAGGCTCTTGCCGCCTCGGTTAATACCACCTCACTGGGATTGGCACAAATTCAGGATATCGTTGAAGCAGTCAATATTTTTAGAAACAGTGGCAAAAAAGCATATATTTTTTCCAACGGTATGGGTGCTTTTGGTGGTGGCACGAAAGAATACTATTTGGCTGCGCATTTTGATGAAATTTGGTTGCAACCAGTTTCTGATATCGGGATAACCGGCGTGCATATTGAAGTGCCGTTTTTTAAAGATGTTTTGCAAAAAATCGGTGTAGAACCGGAGTTTTATTCCCGTTATGAATATAAAACGGCAGCCGAATCGTTAATCAGCAATAACTTTACGCCGGCATACAAACAAGAAATGTCAAAACTTGGAAAGGGTTTATATCATCAGCTGCTTGTCGGTATTGCCAATGCGCGCCAGTTGGATGCCGATAGGGTTGGCGAGCTAATTAATCAGGCACCGATTTCTTCATCGGATGCCATAGAATATAAATTGGCGGACAGTCTTGGCTATAAGCAGGATATGGAAAATTTTCTTGCTGCCAAGTATGGTGCGGAACTTTTTAATATAACCGATTATATGGATAATATTAATGATTATCAGGGAGAAAGTTTGCCGCAGGTGGCTATACTGGTTCTGGAAGGCGCGATTCAAAGCGGACAAAGCAATAATAATCCGATGTATGATGCTATTATCGGCGCTGATACGGTTATTAAACAACTTGAAGAGATTGGCAAACGCAAGAACTTGCGGGCGCTTATATTGCGGATTAATAGTCCTGGAGGTAGTTATGCCGCGTCGGATGAAATTTTTTATGCTTTGAACAGATTTAAAGAAAAAAACAATGTGCCGATAGTAGTTTCCATGGGTAATTACGCGGCATCTGGTGGTTATTTTGTAGCGTTGGCCAGCGATTATATTGTAGCTGAGCCAGCAACTTTGACAGGTTCTATCGGAGTGTTGGGCGGTAAAATGGTGTTTTCTGAACTGTGGAAGAAACTGCATATCAATTGGGGTGAGCTTAATTTCGGGCGTAATGCCGGCATTTTGAGTCCGAATCATAAGTTTGACGAGGAAGAACAAAAGTTGTTTAATCGTTCACTGGATAATGTTTATCAGGATTTTACGACTAAGGTTGCTAAGGCGCGTAAATTTGATGCGGCGCAGATTGATGCTGTTGCCCGCGGTAGAATTTGGTTGGGGCTGGACGCTTTGAAAGAGGGACTGATTGATGAAATCGGTGGCATTAATACGGCATTAAACAAAGCAAAAGAGCTGGGTGGCATTATTCCAGGGGCAGATTTTGGGCTGTTGTATTATCCGCGGCGGCAGAGTTTTCAGGAGAAACTGGCGGAGTTTCTGGAAAACGGTGGTGGATTACCGGCAATTAAAGTTCTGGAGAACAAAGGTATCAGTCTGAAAGATTTTGAACTGCTGTGGCGGTTGCGGTATGATGCAGTATTGCCGCCTTTCAAGCTTGAAATGTAAGATTTTGTACTTGCAAAAGCTTGTTCCTGTTGTTAAAACATACGTTAATATTTTGAAGTTTAAATAAAAAGTTAGGGCAAAATAATGGCAATAGATAATGAAATGGTTGAAAAAGTTGCATTCTTGGCGCGGCTTAAGGTTGAGGACGGTAAACTTGACGATACGCGTCAGGAATTTAACAAGATATTGGCTTGGGTAGAACAGTTAAATGAAATTGATACGGAAGATGTTCAGCCTTTGGTGTCCGTTAACGAGCAAAATCTTATCTGTCGGGAAGATGTGGTTGGTGACGGCAATAAAAAAGATGAAGTTTTAGCTAATGCGCCGTTAAAGGAATTTGGCTATTTTGTGGTGCCGAAAGTTGTGGAGTAAAGAAGATGAGCGAGTTGACAAGGTTAACAATTGCCGAAGCTTTATCTGGTTTGCAAGAAAAAAGATTCAGTGCTAAGGAATTGGTGCAGGCCTATCTTGGTAAAATGGAAGAAAACCGCCGATTTAACACTTATGTTTTGGAAACGCCGGAAATGGCGTTAAAAGCAGCCGAAGACGCTGATAAAAATTATACTGCTGGCACAGCACGCGCCTTGGAAGGCATTCCATTGGGGATTAAAGATTTGTTTTGTACCAAAGGTATACGGACAACGGCGTGTTCACATATTATTGATAATTTTGTGCCGCCTTATGAATCAACGGTAACGGAACGCCTGTTCGGAGCCGGCGCGCTTTGTTTGGGCAAGCTGAGCATGGATGAATTTGCTATGGGTGGCAGTAATGAAAACAGTTGTTTCGGGCCGGTGGTTAATCCGTGGAGCGAAGACGTTAAACTGGTGCCTGGTGGTTCTTCAGGCGGATCGGCAGCGGCGGTATGTGCTGAAATGTGCGCCGGTGCAACTGGCACGGATACTGGCGGATCAATCCGCCAGCCAGCAGCATTTTGTGGCATTGTCGGAATGAAACCGACGTACGGTCGCTGTTCGCGTTATGGAATTGTAGCGTTTGCATCTTCTCTTGATCAAGCTGGACCGATGAGCAAAGATGTTCGAGATTGCGCGTTGTTGCTCAAAGTTATGGCCGGGTATGATGCCAAGGATTCAACTTCTGCGCGACAACCGGTGCCTGATTTTGAAAAGGTTTTGGGCGCGGATATCAAAGGTATGCGCATCGGAATTCCGGCGGAATATCGGCTGGAGGGCTTGAATAAGGAAATTTCTGAGGCATGGGATAAGGCGGCGGATCTATTAAAGGCTCGTGGGGCGGAAATCGTGAATATTTCGTTGCCACATGCCAAATATGCGTTGCCAGTTTATTATATTATTGCGCCGGCGGAAGCGTCGTCCAATTTGGCGCGTTACGACGGTATTCGATATGGCAAACGAATTGACGGCGAGCGACTGGACGATTTATACATCAATACACGTACAGCTGGTTTCGGCAAAGAAGTTAAGCGCCGGATTATGATTGGAACTTATGTGTTGTCTGCTGGTTATTATGACGCTTATTATGTTAAGGCGCAAAAAGTGCGACGACTTATTCAAAATGATTTTATCGAAGCCTTCAAAAACTGCGACGTTATTTTAACGCCGACGTCGCCGACTACGGCTTTTCCGATAGGGGACAAATCAATGGCGGAGAATCCGATTAATATGTATTTGAACGATGTGTTTACGGTATCGGTCAACTTGGCGGGGCTGCCAGCCATGAGCCTGCCGATAGGGTTGTCTGCAGGCGGTTTGCCACTAGGCATGCAATTTATTGGTCGGGCATTTGATGAGGAAACGGTATTTAAGGCAGGCTATGCTTTGGAGCAGGATGCCGGGTTTAAGAGGAAGTAAGAGATGGCAGAATTTGTAATAGAAACCTCGAAAGGGAAATGGGAAATTATTTGTGGTCTGGAGATTCATTGCCAGATTGTATCTAAATCAAAGATTTTCAGCAGTGCTTCCACGGAATTCGGCGATGATGCCAATAAAAACGTTTCATTTGTTGATGCTGGAATGCCAGGCATGCTTCCGGTATTAAATAAAGAATGCGTGCGTCAGGCCGTAAAAACGGGCTTGGGGTTGAATGCTAAAATCAATAAATATTCCATGTTTTCTCGTAAGAATTATTTTTATGCTGATTTGCCGCAGGGATATCAGATTACGCAGTTTGAATATCCTTTGGTGGGCGAGGGCGAAATCTGGCTAGATTTAAAAGACGGCTCAACCCGCCGTATTGGCATTGAACGGATCCATATTGAACAGGATGCTGGAAAATCCATTCATGATTTAAACCCGAAGAAGAGTTATATTGACTTGAATCGTGCCGGCGTTGGGTTGATGGAAATTGTGACTAAGCCGGATTTTCGTTCGCCAGAAGAAGCGGGAGAGTTTTTAAAAAAGTTGCGCTCCATTGTGCGCTATTTAGGCACTTGCGACGGCAATATGGACGAAGGTTCCATGCGTTGCGATGCTAGCATTTCTGTCCGGCCGAAAGGCAGTGATGAACTGCGACCGCGGGCGGAGGTTAAAAATGTTAATTCAGTCAAGTTTGTAATGCAGGCCATTGAAGCTGAGGCCAAAAGGCAGATTGAGATTTATGAATCCGGCGAAACAATGTCGCAGCAGACGCGCCATTTTGATCCGGCAACCGGCGGCACAAAGTTTTTGCGCCTGAAAGAATTTTCGCATGATTATCGTTATTTCCCGGAGCCTGATTTGCCACCGCTGGTGTTAGATGACGCTTTTATTGAGGATATTCGGTACGAAATGGTAGAACTTCCGGATGCTAAAAAGACGCGCTTTGTTAAAGAGATGGGGCTGACCGTTTATGATGCGGCTGTGTTGTGCGAGAGTAAAGAAACGGCGGCGTTTTTTGAAAAAGCTGCCGCGGGGCATGATGCCAAAAAGGTGGCAAACTGGATAATGGGCGATTTTTTTGCAATGCTGAATGCCCGGCGGCTGCCTTTGGAAAAAAGTCCGGTTACGCCAGAGATGCTTGGTAAGTTGGTAGATTTAATTAGTTCAAACGTGATTAACGGCAAGACAGCGAAGGATGTTTTTGCCTTAATGGCGGAAACTGGCGAAGATCCGGAAAAAATTGTGGAAGAAAAAGGCTGGAAGCAGGTAACGGACAGTGGCGCAATTGAAGCGGTTGTTGATAAGATTTTGGCGGCAAATCCGGATAATGTTGTGGCTTATAAGGCTGGCAAAGTTAATTTGATGGGCTGGTTTGTCGGTCAGGTGATGAAAGAAACCAAAGGCACGGCCAATCCCGGCGTGGTTAATCAGATTTTGCAACAAAAGCTAGGTTAAGCATGGTGAAGAAGAAAAAAGAACGCAAAGCGCCCGAGGTTTTAGTGTTTACGGATATTAACCATCATCCGGGCGATTTGGCGTTTTTTGTGGTGTTGGCGTATCTGGCGGATAAAAAGCTGATTAACATTAAAGGGATTGTTACCGAGCTTGGTACATATGAAATACGTCGGCGGCGGGCGATTTACGCCAAAGGGGCGATGGCCGAACTGGGGCAACCGTTTTTACGGGTTGTGCCGGGTGGTGATTATGAAGTGGAAAACGAAGAAGAAAACCGCTTTCCAGAAAATGAGATATCGGCGGTTTTTGCGCGGCGTGGTATGACGATTTTACGTAGCGGCACAACTTTTGTGCAGGAATACATTAAATCGGTTAAAAAGCGAAATGTTTACATTTTGTTTAATGCGCCGTTTCCGGATTTTGCCAAATATATTAAGGCGGCAGCAAATGCAATTAAGAAAAAAGTCAGAAAAATCGTGGTGGTCGGTGATGTTTTGCCACAAAAAGACGAACGGGGCTTTTATCAGCCGAATCCGGAGAGTTTTAATTTTAAAATCGGTTATCCGGCGGCCAAAGTTTTATTTGATTTTGCGCAGGAAAAAGAAGTGCGCTTGGTGGTGGTGCCACCGTCAAGCGTTAAATATCTGGAAACAGGGTATGAATTTTTAGATGCCGCGGCGGAAAGCAAAAATCCGGTCATCCGCCAGCTGGTGGCGGATAAAGGCGGTGATACAGCGTCTGTAGTGGGTAATATGCTTGCAGCTTTGGCGTTGGTGGACGGCGAATTTAAGCGTTCAGGTGGTGCGTTTGAACAGGAAGAGGGAGAAAGCGTTAAGGTTTCTTTTGCTAAAGCCGCTGACGGTGTGGCTCTACGGAAAAAGTTCTGTGAAATTTTTAGAGAAAAACTGGTGCCTAAGAAAATTTCTCTAGCGCAGCTAACATGTCCGAAAAAGGAGGAAAGCGATGAGCAGCCTGTTGTTTAATCCGGCGTTTGCTAACGGTTTTCTGGCGGCGGTGGTGGCCGGCATGTTTACCGGCATCGGCGGTTTTCTGGTGTTTGTCAAAAAGCGTTACAGCAAAAGCAATATTAATTTGTTGCTTAACATTGCGGCGGGCGTGATGCTGGCAGCGTCGTTTTTTGCGCTTTTGGTGCCGGCAATGCATGAAATTTCGGCTTTGGACGTCAAGTCGGAAATGGTGGCGTTCAAATATTGTCTCGCGGTGTTTTTCGGGGTTTCGCTGATATGGATTTTGAATGAATTTCTGCCGCACGAACATAACCATATGGGGCATCATGGGCCGCATTTTAGCCTGCGTAAGGCGTGGCTGTTCATTATTGCGATTTCGTTGCACAAACTTCCGGAAGGGTTGGCGGTTGGTGTGGCGTATAGCGCAGGAGAGCTAATTAATCCCGAGAGTTTGGTTTTAGGTATTGCACTGCACAACGTTCCAGAAGGGCTGACCACGGCCATTTCTTTAATCGGCGCTGGCGTATCGCGCTTAAAGGCTGGGTTGGTTTCGCTGGTAATCGGCATGTTGCAGCCGCTGGGCGCGTTGGCTGGCTTATCTTTTATCGGATTTGGCTCGGGGATTATTCCTTACGCCATGGCGTTGGCTGGTGGCACACTGCTGTTTGTGGTTATTAATGAGATTTTACCGGAAACTTATGGTTATAAACAGACGGCAAAGTCTGCCTTTGCTGTGTTCGGTGGGTTTATTGTTATGACATATTTGTTTATGGTTCTGGAATAAGCAGATGCGAGTGCTAAACTGCTGGTTTTTATAAAAAATCCCCGACGTGCCGGTCGGGGATTTTTTCTTGGCAGATTACCATGGATCGGTATATTTTAATGTCGGATCATTCAGACGTTGAATGTAGTCATCATTAGTACTACTGCTACTGTTTGATGAGTTGTAGCCGCTTTTCCCGTAGCCGGTTCGGAAACTGTTTAACTGATCGTATTGATCGACATAGGTTGGATCATTCCCGGAATTATACAAATTGGTGCGGTCAAAGTAGCAGTACACCGTAGCATAAGCTTCTAGCGTGCTGCGACGTACCGGAAAGACATTCCAATACACGTCATCACTGGTATCTTCTATGCCGGAGCCAAGCTTATCTATTATATCCCCATAATAAGAGTAAGGATAAATAAAGCCCATAATTGCCGACCATCCTATAAAATTAGTACCGCACTGAGTATTGCTGCTGCCGCTCTGATTACAGGGACCTGCTGATCCGTTTGCCTGAGGCTGGACTTTACTGCGCAGCCAGGTACTTTGTTGGAAATAAAGCGGTTGTGGCGAGTAGGGTTGGCTGTTGATTGTAATAGTCGGTTCACTGGCGTGGCCGAGATAATAAATAGGATGTTCCGTGGCGGCCTGATCCGTAAAGGTAGTTGTAGTGTATTGCGCGCCGGTTAAGGTTTGGCTTGCACTTATAGTACCACTATCAATCTCTCCTATTTTGTTCAAATAGGAGTGTTCGTCGACGACGAATCGATAGTCTAAATCAAAAGCATCGCCGTTAACATGTAGTTCTCTGACCATTTGTCCAGCCTGAGCCATCTGGAAACCAGCCGGGGTGATGGTAATCACGCGGGCGTATCCTGGCGGGCACTGTGGCGCTGGAACCACGCCCATAAACGGTGATCCCCACTGATCCGTACCGCTTAATGTACCTGAGGCATTATCGTCATAGGTGTTGCCAGATAAAGAAATTGAATTGCCTTCAGTTACACTAGCTGTGATATTATTGAATTGAATTCCAGTGTCTTTGTAACTATTATTGACTACATAAATACCTTTGTTGATAAAGTCTGGCAGAATATCGCTTAACCGCGCACCGCCACGGGTGGTAAGTTTAATATCATGCATAACGGACGTATAGGCAGGATTAACCATATAGCGGTCATAAAGCGTGCCAGTGTTGTAGGAACTACTACTATAATCGTCGGAAAATACAGGTGTGGCAAGAGTTTCATCAAGATCTATGGCATTAGATACGAAGCGTCCCGCTTCAATGTAACCGTAGCCTTGATCAGCATCGTAATTGGAACCACTTGGTTCTTCGAGTTCGATGGCACCGCGACGGATATAGACACTGCCTTGATTGGTAAATTCTGTTCCCGCATCATTATAATCTAAATATACTTCTAAAACTTTATTGGTATCGATATCTGGATCGACAGATGAAGACATGTCTGCTAGCCTGAACCATTTCTCACTTATGGTAGCTGTCGCCGTCGTTTCGTCTAACGTCGGACTAACTTTTAATAATCCTGTATCATCATTTTGAAGAACTTGGAATAACCCATCTTCACTTTCAATACGGACTGTTGTTTCTTCAGCGTTTGCAATAACTTCGCTGGAGTTAGGATTAACATAAAATGAGTTGCTTGTATAAGTACTTTCATCATCGTCGTTTACTACGTTTTTAGCAACCTGAAAGATACCATCATGAACAGTTGTTTCATAGGCAGTAATGTCAATGATATTATTAACATTGTCACTCTGTTTGCCGGTCAAAACTAAAGCGTCGCCTTGGATGTTTACTTCGCCGTTTGCATTTACAGTATATAATTCAACAGTATCCGGGCCACGCAATTGGGCGTCATAATAACCTAATAAGACTGAGCTGCTTTCTTCACTTTTGCCTTGCGGACCATACAATTCTGTTGTTAAAGCGGCTATGTTTAGAGTTGGGGTAATTAGGTCTCCTGAGTTATTTTCCGGATTGGATACTATAACTCCAGTGTTCGTAGCATGTAGCCAACGGTCGTTATTGTTGTCAGAAAAGCTGTCGCCACCGGCGTGGAGTTCTTTGGTGTTGAATTTTTCGGCATAGAGCGTGTCGCCGACTTCCAGATTATCGCGAACATAGGCGCTACCCTGAACGTTTAATTCCGGATCCGTGACGATTTCAGCCGAGCGTTCGCTGTCTGCTTCTGCGCCGATGCGCGTTTTTCCGGTGATGTTGGTCTGCGCCGTGCGGATGTTGGTTTTTGTTTCGCTTTCGTCGCTGGAAACTTCAAGGTTACTGTTCAATAAAGCGACATTATTGGCAGAGGCCGTTATGTAAGAACCGTCCGGGCCCGCCTTGAAGGTTGTGGTTGTGTCGCCGGTGGCAACGGTCGTGTCGCCGGTAACGTCTAAAGTGTTGCGAATTTCGGCGGCATAGTCTGTTTGGATTTCTTTTAAGTTTTTATCCAGCTCCAAGCCGACATCACTATCAGAGGAATAAATCTCCGCTTTTTCAGAATTCATGAACAAAAAATCAGCGCTTTCCGAGCCGAAAAGCAGTTCGGGGTTTGTCTCATCTCCGCTGATTGTGAAACTATCGTTTAAGGCGGAAAAAGTCCCGGCCAGCCAGGCGGAACCGCCATTGTCGCTATCTTCGGACAAAACCAGATCCTGTTCATGGGTTGCCCAGTCAGTACTGCCGATGATTAACTGATCAACACCCAAAATTTTATACATGTTCATCGCATCCTGAACGCCGCCCATGTAAAGGTCGGTTACCATAGTGTTGCGCCATAACTGGTCGTCTGATTCGACTGCGGTTCTTTGCAAATATTTTTCATTCTCCAAAGCTCCAGAACTTGCTGAATTGATAGCATCAGAAGAGGCCACGACAATTGACCCTTTTGTGGTATCCAGACCGAGCTCGTTTAGTTCGCTTTGGGTTAAGCTCCATACGCCGCCGACGCCCAGGGCCGAGCCGTTGGTGTCAACATAACCGCCGTTGCTGCCGACCATGGAAGCAATCCGTGCGGTACGCATGTTGCCGATGTCAAGTTTTTTAGGCAACTCCACAAATGAGGTGATCGACGCTCCTTGACGTTTTAACACAACTTTTGGCGCGTCGAAATTTTTGATTTCATCAAATTGGTAACCATAGGGAAAATAGTCGTGAATTCCCTGGGAAATTTGGCTGGATGAGGAGGATAAGTCGATTTCGTATATAGAGTCTTCGCTTGGCAACTGGTCTTCCAACAAACTTTGATAGTTGGCCGTGACATAACTGTCCACGGCTTTCATGATGGTGCGCAGATGGGTTGCGGTGTTGATATCCTGCAACTCGGATGTACGTTCTGCAGATTTTTTGTATAGCGTCGGAGTTACCAATGCAATCAAAGCCAGCATCGCCATGGCCTCAACCATCATGCTACCGGCCTGGCTTATTTTTCTTAATAAAGTTTTAGGTTCCGTTTCCATGACTTTTCTCCTAACCATATATCTGTTGAATGGCAAACAGACAGTGTATGTTTTCTTCATTACAGTTCAGCCTTTGAAAGTCCGTATCATTTTGTATCGCCTGCCAGATTTCAAAATATTCAAACTCTTTGTCGCCAATAGCATTGCCGGCTTCGTCGTAATTTTGAACCATGCGTCCGCCGCTTAAAACCAATTTATTTTCAATTGTGTCTGTGTAGCCGAATGTTTCGCCGTAACCGCGGACTTTGGCAATCGCTGTTTTCATATCGGCATTCGGGTTAAGCGTGATTTTGTTGATCCAACGCGAGGGCATCTGGGAGAACGAAACAACGTAAATACCGGTACAAGTATCTTCAGAGCAAGAATTGGAGCAACAACTGTGACTGTTTTCCGTAGAAACGCATTGTTGCGTGGTGTCGCCATTTTCAAAGCAAAACACTTTGCTTACAATTTCACCGCCACCGTTGATGGTGGCCATATCTTCTATGCTGCTACTTGAGCTGGCATAACCCACTGGCAAATATTTGCGGATGTCATCTGCGCTTAATTCCTGAGCCTGGATAATGGTTCCGTCCTGGGTTCCTGTGCTCTCGGCAGAGATGTTTACGCCGTCACCTGGGTAGTATGTTACGTAAGTTTGTCCAGTTTTGGATGGTGCCTGCGAGTTAAAATAATCTTTCACGCCGTTATGCAGCGCCCGAAACTTGGTAATGACGACGCTGGCTTTGGTTTCTGCATAAAGCCGGTCTAAATCTGACCGCACTGGCAGATTGTACGAATATAAAGCGACGATAAACGTTGCTAAAATGACCCATAAATACATTTCATAAACCTATTAACGCATATTTACTCCTATTATAAACAATAACATAAAGTTGTTTTAAATTCCAGCTTTGATACTTTTTAAGAGCAAATATTCATATTTTTGTAACATAGTCCGTTTATAACGCAGGCAGGTAAAATTTTTATTAAAAAAACGGGGGCGTCGCCGGTTTTTGCCGCTGCTGGTTGCCCTGCCGGAAAATTTATATATTTTACTTGATAAATTTTTGCTTTTGGTGTAAAGAAGAGGGTGTTTGGGTGGCGCAAAGGTTGCTGAAGAGGAAAACGGCGCCAGTTTTTGATGTATTTTGTTAAGGAAAAGAAATGGTTAAGCGCTTACAGGATTCTCTGGCTGAGATGACGCTTAAAATGATTGGTGACCGCTGGAAGGTCTTGATTATTCAGAACTTGATGGATGGCACTAAGCGTTTTGGCGAACTCAAAAAAGAATTAGGCGATATTACGCAAAAAGTTTTGACTTCTAATCTGCGCGCGCTGGAAGAAAAAGGTATTTTGGTGCGCAAGGTTTACGCCCAAATTCCGCCACGGGTGGACTATACTTTGACCCAGCTCGGTTATGAATTGAAGCCAGTGATTGACTCGATGATCGCTTGGGCGGAAGAATATCGCCAGAATATGGCAAAAATCCTTAAAGTTGAAATCGCGGACTGAGGCGAAATCTTCTAAGATAAAAAAACTTCCGTTTAGGAAGTTTTTTAATTGCTGATTTGGTTGTAGCAGACATCTTCTATCCGATCGTACAGGCTTTCCCAGGAAAGGCGCTCGTTTTCATCGGAAACAGAAAGGATTTTTTGCCTGGCATATTCCAACAACCAGTAAATGTCGCGGGTTTGCATGTAATCCAGCTCGGCATGGGTGAGATGAAGAAGCGTTTCGTCAGGAGGAACCAAACCGCCAGAAGGAAACCGCAAAACCGTTGAATCTTCTTTGTAGTGCAGATAGGCACCAACAACGGCTATGGTAATAATAACCGCCGCCAGTATAAATTCAATCGTGCTCATAATTGATAAATAATTAAAGTTTGTCTGCAAACTATCATAAAACTGGGAAAAAACAAGAAAATATTTATTTTTTTGATGTTTTTTGCTTGCAATTTAAAATAGAGAAGTGTATAACCGTCCACGTAAGTAGGCGGTTCGGGCTAACTGGCATGCCTGACTGCTTTAAGATTAATCCCAAAAATAAAAGAAAGGATTTTAAAATGCCTAAATTAAAAACAAAAAGCGCCGCCAAAAAACGCTTCGGCGTTACTGGAACTGGCAAATTAAAAAGAAATTATGCCTATAAGAGACACTGCCTCTTCTGCAAATCCCAAAAGATGAAAAGACAGGCTCGCGGCTCCGTTCTGTTGAACGAATCCGATGTTCAGATTGTCAAAAAGTTTTTACCGTATTTGTAAGGAGGATTGAAAGATGTCACGTGTTAAAAGAGGAATGACCGCCCACGCTCGTCATAAGAAAATTCTGGGTATGGCTAAAGGGTACAGAGGCCGTAATAAAAACGTATTTAGAGTTGCTGTTGAAAAAGTTGAAAAAGGTTTGCAATATGCTTACCGCGACCGTAGAGCCAAGAAAAGAAGTTTTCGTGCTTTATGGATTCAACGCATTAATGCCTCAACCCGTTTGCATGATATGACTTATTCCCGATTTATCAGCGGGCTCGTCAAAGCTGGTGTCGAGCTTGACCGTAAAGTTCTCGCTGATATCGCCTTAAAAGAGCCCCAAGCTTTTGCTAAACTGGTGGAATCTGCCAAAGCGGCTCTTAAATAAAATAAATACAGTAATATATTAAGCAATGAAAGAGTCATCTTGGCAGGCCAAGAAGGCTCTTTTTTATGTTATGTATGAGAAAGTTTAAAACCATGGAAAATTTAGAAAGTCTGAAAACACAAATTTTACAAAGTATTTCGGCAGCGGCTGACTTAAAAACTCTTGATGAGGCTAGAATTGCGGCAATGGGTAAAAAAGGCTTAATCACCGAAAAAATGAAGGGCTTGGGCGCATTGCCGACGGAACAAAAAATTGAGGCTGGCAAAAAACTTAACGTCTTGAAAGATGAAATTGAGCAGGCAATTTTAATGCGCCGTGCCGCTTTAGAAACCGAAGAGCTTAACAAAAAGCTTGTTTCTGAAACAATAGACGTTACTCTGCCTGTTCGGCCGGAAACGCAGGGGCGCATTCATCCAGTTTCCAAAATTTATGAAGAGGTTGTGGCTATTTTTGGGCAGATGGGCTTTGAAGTTGTCGATGGGCCGGATATTGAGGATCAGTTTCATAATTTTAATGCTTTGAATATGCCGCCGAACCATCCAGCGCGCCAAATGCAGGATACTTTCTATCTTCCGCACAGCGCCGACGAGCCGTTTGATATGGATAAATCTTATGTTATCCGCACCCATACTTCAGGCATGCAAATCCGCACCATGGAAAATAAAAAGCCACCGATCCGCATTATTGCGCCGGGGCGTACTTACCGTTCGGATTTTGATGCTACGCATACGCCGATGTTTCACCAGGTGGAGGGGCTGGTAATTGATAAAACCACCACTATGGCGCATTTAAAAGGCTGTTTGTATGATTTTGTAAAAGCGTTTTTTGAACTAGATGAAATTCCGGTGCGTTATCGTCCGTCATATTTTCCGTTTACTGAGCCCTCGGCAGAAATGGATATTGGTTGTTTGAAAACCAAAACTGAACTTAAAGTAGGCGCTGGTAGCGATTGGCTGGAGATTTTAGGCTGCGGCATGGTGCATCCCAATGTTTTGAAGGCTGGCGGCATTGATCCGGACGAATATCAGGGGTTTGCCTTCGGCGTTGGGCTGGATCGTTTGGCAATGCTGAAATATGGAATTCCCGATTTGCGGACGTTTTTTGAATCTGATGTCCGATGGTTGAAAAATTACGGCTTTAATCCTTTGGATTTTTCTTCTATGACTGGAGGATTAAGCAATAACGGAGGGTTGACGCGATGAAATTTACTTTATCTTGGTTAAAGTCGCATTTGGATACGGCGGCTGATTTGGATACAATTGTTCGAACTCTGACGAAAATCGGTCTGGAAGTTGAAGAAGTTATTAATCCAGCGGCCGGATTGAATGGTTTTGTTACGGCGCGTGCCGAAAATGTGGCGATGCATCCGGATTCTGACCATTTGCATGTACTGCTGGCAAATACCGGCAAGGAAAAGATTCAGGTCGTGTGCGGGGCGCCGAATGTTAAAGAGGGGTTGATAGGTGTTTTTGCGCCGGCGGGCGTGGTTATTCCTTGTTATAATGAGGTTTTGAAAGTTGGAAAAATCCGCGGGCAGGAGAGCTTTGGCATGCTTTGTTCGGAAAAGGAGCTGTGTATTGGCGAAGATCATACCGGGATTGTTGAACTTCCGGCAGATACGCCGATTGGCATGTCGGCGGCCGAGGTACTTAATATTGATCCGGTGATTGAGGTTTCTATTACGCCGAATCGGGCGGAATGTTTGGGAGTACGGGGCATCGCCCGTGATTTGGCCGCTGCCGGTTTGGGCACCTTAAAGCCGCTGGAAATTAAAGAGATTAAAGGCACTTTCCAAAGTCCGGTTGCAATTAAAGTCGAGTGTCCAGACAATTGTCCGACTTATGTCGGTCGATATATCCGTGGCGTTAACAATAAAGCCGAAACGCCAAAATGGATGAAAGATCGCTTGACGGCTATCGGTTTGCGCTCAATTTCGCCACTGGTGGACGTAACCAATTATATCAATTATGATTTGGCGCGGCCGCTGCATGTTTTTGATGCGGATAAGCTGACAGGCGGGTTGACAATTCGTATGTCTCATGAGGGCGAGAAGTTTGTGGCTTTGGATGAAAAGGAATATATTCTAGATGACAAATGCTTGGGTATTTGCGATGATGAAGGAATCCAGTGTTTGGGTGGCATTATGGGTGGTTTGGAAAAAGGCTGCTCCAGCGAAACAACCAATGTTTTGTTGGAATCGGCGTTATTTAAGCCAGAATGTATTGCCCGCACGGGACGCAAATATGCCATTGAGTCGGATTCCCGTTATCGCAATGAACGTTGGGTTGATCCGAAATCAAATATTTCCGGCTCTAATTACGCCACAAAAATGATTTTGGATATTTGCGGCGGCGAGCCAGCCGATTTGATTATCTGCGGTAATGAAGACGTGCCGGAGCGGACGGCGTATATTCGTCCGTCGCGTCTGAAAGATTTTATCGGCCTGGAAGTGAAACAGGAAAAAATTATGGAAATTTTGCATAATCTCGGATTTAAAACTTCAATTGAAGGCGATAAAATTAGAGCGGTTTCTCCGACATGGCGTGGCGATATTGAAGGTGAGCATGATCTGATTGAAGAGGTGGTGCGTATGATCGGGCTTGATGAAATTCCTGCAGAAAGCTTGCCACATGATAAGTTTCCGATGCAAACCTTATCGCCTAAACAGACTAATGTGGTGGCCGTGCGCCATGAGCTGGCCAACCGTGGCATGTATGAAACGGTTACGTGGAGTTTTACGGATTCCGAAATTGCAAAATATTTTCATAAAGTTAAGCAAACGGAACAAATTATGTTGCAAAATCCGATTGCAACTGATTTGAATGAGATGCGTCCGTCCTTGTTGCCGAATTTGCTGTTGGGGGCTAAAAATAATATTGCTCGTGGCTATGCCAATCTTTCATTGTTTGAAATCGGTCCGGAATTTTACGGTCGCCATCCGGGCGAACAAAGCGCGGTGGCTGCCGGTATCCGTGTTGGTCAGATTTCTAAGAAAGACTGGACGGGTTCGGCGCGCGATTTTGATGTTTTTGATGTTAAAGCCGATGCTTTGGCAGCAATTGCCGCAGCAAAAGGCCCGTTTGAAAATCCGCAGATTACGCGTGATGCGCCGGCATATTATCATCCGGGGCGTAGTGGTGCTTTGCGTTTGGGTAAAAATGTCTTGGCTTATTTCGGCGAACTGCATCCAGCGGTTATTAAAAAGCTTGGTATGAAAGGGCGGATTGTGGCTTTTGAAGTTTATCTTGATAATATCCCGCTGCCACGCAATACACATGATAAGACTAAGAAAAAGCTTGAGCTTTCGTCGTTCCAGCCGGTTGATAAGGATTTGGCCTTTGTGGTTGATAAAAATACGGCTGTTGTTAATATTATGGCTGCCGCTAAAAATGCCGACCGCGAATATATCAGCGATGTGCGAGTTTTTGATGTTTATGAAGGTGGCAGCTTGCCGGATAATAAAAAGTCTGTTGCATTAAGTGTTACCTTCCAACCTAAAGAGCAGACTTTTACCGATAAGGATATTGAAAACTTGATGAATAAAGTTATTGTTGAAGTTGGTAAGAAAACCGGCGGTGAATTAAGAAATTAAAAGAAAAGGAATTTTAAAATGGCGCTTAAAACAAACCGAAAGATAAATTATCCCGAGTGGTATCAATGTGTCGTGGCAGAAGCAGATATGGCAGAAACATCCGTTTCGCCGGGATGTATGGTGATTAAGCCGTGGGGTTACGGTATTTGGGAACGTATTCGCGATGTTTTTGATGTCCGTTTTCGGGAAACAGGGCATGAAAACGCTTATTTTCCGATTTTTATTCCGCTGTCATTTTTCCAGAAAGAAGCAGAGCATGTGGAAGGTTTTGCTAAAGAGATGGCAGTGGTAACCCATTCCAGATTATCGGCCAAAGACGGTAAATTGGTGCCAGATTCCGAACTGGACGAACCGTTGATTGTGCGTCCGACCAGCGAAACGATTATTGCAGATTCTTTCGCTAAATGGATACATTCATATCGCGATTTGCCAGTTTTGATTAACCAATGGGCAAATGTCGTGCGTTGGGAAATGCGCCCGCGGCTATTTTTAAGAACTCGTGAATTTTTGTGGCAGGAAGGGCATACGGCACATGCAACGGCCGCAGAAGCTGAGACGGAAACTAAGCAGATACTGGAAATTTATCGCGAGGTAGCAGAAGACTGTTTAGCGATGCCGGTAATTGTTGGCAGGAAACCGGAATATGATAAATTTCCTGGGGCGGTTGATACATACTGTATTGAGGCGATGATGCAGGATGGCAAGTCTTTACAGGCCGGAACTTCGCATTTTTTAGGACAAAATTTTGCAAAGTCGTCCAACATTACCTTTGTTAACCGCGATAATAAGCCAGAATTTGCCTATACGACCTCATGGGGTGTTTCTACCCGGTTAATCGGAGGGTTGATTATGACGCATGGCGATGATGAAGGAATGGCCGTGCCGCCGAAAGTTGCGCCTTATCAAGTTGTGTTGGTGCCGGTTATTAAAAAACAGGAAGATGAGGAGAATGTTTTGGCTTATGTCAATGAAGTTTATAGCAGACTTCGGGAACAAAATGCCTTTGGTGAAAAAATTCGGATTAAATTGGATAAGCGCAATAAGCCAAGTGTTGATAAATTTTGGGAATGGACGCGCAAAGGTGCGCCGATTATTTGCGAAATCGGACCGCGCGATGTGGAAAGCCGGGGCATGATGGTTAAAGAGCGTCTTAAATTAGGCATGCCGGAAGGCAAGGAAATTGTTAAGGCAGATGATTTTATCGGTAGTATAGGTAGCCGTCTTGAGAGAATTCAACAAGAGATGTTTAATCGTGCCAAAGTGCGACTGGAGGCTAACATCCGCACCGATATTAAAACGCCGGAAGATTTTAGAGCTTATTTTGCTAATGCCAATGAATGGATAGAAGACGGTAGGCAAGGTAAAGTGGCGTTTGTCCGCGGTAAATGGAATGGAAAGCCAGAAACAGAAGAAATTTTGAAGGAATTAAAAATTACAATCCGCTGCATTCCGCTAGAGCAAAGCGGCACAACCGGGAAATGCCTGCTTACGGGCGATGAGGCAGATTTAGATGTTATTTATGCCCGCTCGTATTAAAGTTTATCAGTAAAAACAGGCTCTGTTTTTTTATAAAAAGAGCCTGTTTTTATGTCGGAATATAAATTCCATAGTTTATCAAAGAGTATCTATACCTTATACCAAAATCATGTAAAAATTACTCATGGCATACAGCTTTACTGAGAACTGAATATGGTACTAGGTTTAGGACAGGACGGACACAGTTGCATTGACAAGGGTATAGCATATCTGATTTGGAAAGTTTAAGCCAACATAATATTTTTCAACCTTAAGTCATTGATGGTGATAAGTTAGAAAAAATATCGGGTCTGAGGAATGGATAATATCTTTCAGGTGAGATATGAAATTGATTGAAATTCCGTAAGCTATTTGAAATACAAAGATTGGCAATAAAAAAGTTCGAATGTTGCTCAAAAAAAGCCTATTTTGACTTTTAAACATCCTGATCCGTATAAGTGCTTGATATATAAATAAAAAACCGTCATTTTTGACGGTTTATATTCTGTGGCTGCTTTGCCTGGATTCGAACCAAGATTAACGGAGTCAGAGTCCGCTGTCCTACCATTAGACGACAAAGCAATAAATGTTTGTGAGTTGTTCATACGCTTTTTTATTTCAGAAGTCAAATGTTTTTTAATATCTTTTTTGTAAAAATTTTATTATTATCTTAGAAAATGTTTGGAGAAATAAAATGTTTAAAAGCGCTAATAAAAAAATTATTGAATTTTTTAGGTTATGGTGGTCGGGAAAGCCGGAAATCGGCGAAATTTCGCCGCGGCAAGCTAATGCCATTCAAAAAAAAAGCTACCTTATTTCAAAAAAAGAGTTTGAACAAATCTGCACGCCGCCTTATGTGGCAGTTGCTGCGCAGTTGGGAAGCAATAAGCAGAAGGTTTTTGAAGCCGCAGTGTTTTATTTGTGCACAATTGCTGTTAATGAACCTAAATACGAAAAAGCAATTTTACACGTTTTGGATTCTTATGCATCTGAGCATGAAAAAATTCCGCAACGTGCGGAGTATATAAAAAATATGAAACAAAAATTTAATTTTGCGACAACGTCTTCATAACTCCATTTAAAGGCTGTTTATATAAAATACGTCTATTTTTACCTGATATCATGTTTTTTTGTCATACGGTGTTTCTGCTAATATACATAGGCGGACTATTTTGTATAACAAGCTATAAATAAACTAAGAAAGGAGACATTATGTCTACAGATACTGTAAAATGATTTAATTTCAAAAAAGGTTACGGGTTTATTGAATCAGAAATGGGTGGCAAGGATATTTTTGTCCATGTTGCCAAGTTAGAGGATAAAGGAATTAAAAAATTATATGACGGGCAAAAAGTCAGTTATGAAATTTATGATGACAGAGACCATAATGTTGCTGGAAATATTCAGATTTTGTCATAAATGTTTTTTTATTTACTAGTTAAATCCCTGTCAACAACTATCGGTAGAGGGTTTGTTTTCCGTAATTTCAAGATGCTGCTTGGCTGTTTTGTGGGAAAAAATTTCTATAATGATTTCTTTTGTCACGGAATCATATTTTACAGCAGCTTGTCCTTTACGGAAAGACAAGGCAAATTTGCCGAAAATTTCATACCGCCAGCCTGTTAGGGCTGGATTGTTTTTATCTTCGGTACCGCAGGCAATATCCCGTAAGTTTTTTTCGTTAGCTATTAAATGTGGGACAATGCCGTTTTGTTCGCTTTTGACTTTTAAAAGCAAACGAAGAACCTCAACCAGAGCACTGGCTGAACTAGGTATATTGATTTGCCTAGCACGGTCAATTTTACGCAATTCAGAGCTGTAAGGTGTTTGCCGGGCTTTGTCCAGCACCTCTAAAATTTCTTTGCCGAGTTTTCCGCGGGCGAGATTACGATCGATGTTGCGGACATTTTCTATCTCCTCCAGTGTTTTTGGTGCGGCGGCGACAATGTTTAATAAGATATCATCTTTTAAGATAGAATGACGTGGCACGTTATAGTGCATGGCGCGCCGTTCCCGCCAGGCAACTATCTCTTTAAGCAAGGAAAGAGATTGCAGGCTATGTGCCGAGTGGCGGATTTTTTGCCAGGCGTTATCAGGGTTTGGTTTATATAAATTTTCATCGCATATTGCGGCAGTCTCTTCGTCAATCCAATGTTCGCGTCCATGTTTTTTTAGGTAAGCGTCCAGATATTGATAACAGGGAATTAAGAAAGTGACGTCTCTTAAGGCGTATTCCAGCTGTTTTTTTTCAAGAGGACGTTTGCTCCAATCGGTTAAACGGCTGGATTTATCAAGGTCAACCTGAGTAATTGCCCGCACCAGATTATCGTAACTGACAGAAGAACCAAATCCGCAAGCCATGGCGGCAATTTGGGTATCAAACACCGGGGTTGGAATTTTGCCAGTTAAATTATAAAAAATTTCAATATCCTGCCGGCCGGAATGAAAGACTTTTAAAATATTTTTATTGCTTAATATTTCAGTAAAGGCAGAGAACTCCATTTCAGGTGACAAAGGGTCAATAATGGCGGCGTTGTCAATCCAGCCGATTTGTATCAGGCATAATTTGGGATAATAGGTTTTTTCACGGACAAATTCGGAATCAATGGTAATGAAAGACTGTTGTTCCAGTTCCCGGCAAAGGGTTTTCAAATCGGCGGTGTTGGTAATTATTCTCATGAGTGTTTCCCAATTGGTTGATTTTTAAAATACGGCGGATTGCTTAATATTTTTTTAATTTTATTGTTGCTTTTCTTATCAAACCGCCTTAAAAATAAAAAAAGTTGTGTTAATAAATAATACATGGGGAAAAAATGAACGAATATCGGACTCATACCTGTGGCGAACTGCGCCGTGAAGATATTGGCAAAAAAGTTAAATTAGCTGGTTGGATACATCGTAAACGCAATTTAGGTAATTTGTGTTTTGTTGATTTGCGAGATCATTATGGCTTGACGCAGTGTGTGGTTGATTCTTCATCTGATTTATTTGAAAAAATCGAAAATACCAGAGTTGAAAGTGTTGTTGGTTTTGAAGGTGAAGTTGTTTTGCGGGAAAGCATTAATAAAAATATGCCGACGGGAGATGTTGAAGTTAAAGTAAAGTCTATGATTGTTTATTCCGAGGCTGATATTTTACCGATACAGGTTTTCGGTGAAGATGATGCGCCGGAAGAATTGCGTTTGAAATATCGCTTTTTGGATTTGCGCAAAGAAAGGATTCATAATAATATTATTCTACGTTCAGAAGTTATTGCCGAAATGCGCCGTTTGATGATTGAACAAGGGTTTCGGGAGTATCAAACGCCGATTTTGACAGCCTCCTCACCAGAAGGGGCGCGAGATTTTTTGGTGCCGTCACGCATTAATCCTGGCAAGTTTTATGCTTTGCCGCAAGCGCCACAACAATTTAAACAGCTTTTGATGGTTTCGGGCTTTGATAAATATTTTCAAATTGCACCGTGTTTCAGAGATGAAGATCCGCGCGCTGATCGTAGTCCGGGTGAATTTTATCAGTTAGATATGGAAATGTCTTTCGCAACCCAGGAAGATGTATTCAAAGTTATAGAATATACTATGGGCGGAATCTTTAATAAATTTGCCAATGGCAAAAAAGTTGATCAGGCACCTTTTAGACGTATTCCGTTTAAGGAAGCTATGTTAAAATATGGCTCAGATAAGCCGGATTTGCGTAATCCGTTGGAAATTGCCGATGCCACTGCATTTTTCAATAATTCCGGTTTCGGTGTTTATGACGCTAAAGTGGCCAATGGTGAAAAAATCCGCGCAATTGTGGCGCCCAAAGCCGGTGATAAACCGCGCTCTTTCTTTGATAAGCTTGATGCGTTTGCTAAAGAAGAAAATATGGGCGGTATGGCGTATGTCGCCTTTTCTGCTAATGGTGTGAAAGGGGTTGCCAAGTATTTTTCAGAAGAAAAGCTGCAAGAGCTTCAACAAACTTTTGGCGCGAAAGAGGGAGATGCCGTTTTGTTTGTGGGCGGTATGGAAAAACTTTTAAACAAGTTTGCCAGCAAAGTGCGCAATAAGCTTGGCGAGGAGCTGGGCCTGTTTGATTATAATGCTTTCAAATTATGCTGGATTGTTGATTTTCCGATGTATGAAGAAAACGAAGAAAGTGGTGAAATTGAATTTTCGCATAATCCTTTTTCTATGCCGCAGGGTGGTATGGAGGCATTGGTAAACAAGCATCCGCTGGAAGTTTTGGCATATCAATACGATATGGTGTGCAATGGCGTGGAACTAGCTTCAGGCGCGGTTAGAAACCATAAACCGGAAATTATGTACAAGGCATTTGAAATTGCCGGATATGACAATAGTGTGGTAGATAATAAATTCGGTGGAATGATTAATGCTTTTAAATATGGCGCACCGCCGCACGCCGGATGTGCACCGGGGATTGATCGGACGATTATGCTTTTGCTGGATGAACCGATTATTCGTGATGTGATTGTCTTTCCGCTTAACGGCAAAGCTCAAGATTTGCTGATGCAAGCGCCGAATACGGTTACTGAAAAGCAGCTTAAGGAATTGCATATTAAATTGGATTTGGATGATAAATAAAACTTTTATCATGTTAAAACCACCCCTGAAAATCGGGTGGTTTTTTATTGTGAAGACATAAAAAAGAAAAAGCCAGAAACTAAAGCTAAAAATTAGCATATCAGCATTGTTGAATCCCCGCCCGTCTATAAAGCTGTGTGGGGATTTGTAGCTAAGGGTATAGCGTAAGGTTTTTAACGAAAATTTAAGCAAAAATCTATAGCCTGTTTAAAACTTGTCGTGTTTATGAGGTAACCATGGTTTTAAAGGTCGTTTGGAAATCTGGCGGACTTGTTTTTATATTACTGCTGTTTATTTGTATCAGTGCTTTTACCGTCCGCGCATCATCCGTCCGTCTTTCACCCAGCAGTTTTGAACAGATGTATAATATGGCGGCCAGCGGAAATACCAGAGCTTTGTCAATGGCTATATATAGAGGGTTAAATATTAATGCTGTTAATGCTGAAGGAGATTCAGGAATATGTGTTGCGGTTAAAAAGCGTGATGTCACCGCATATAATACCTTTTGTTTGGTTGGTGCAAACCCTAATCATCCTTGTACTTTGAATATACCTTATTACCAATCTTTTGTTAATTCAAAAGCTGTTCAGGAGGGCTCTGTTTGGAAAAGTACAGATTATGTTCCGCCGGTTTACAATATGGAACAATCAACACAGAAATATTGGGGGATTGCCGGAATTATCTTAGCTTTGGGCGCTGTTGCCTTTTTACTTTTATGATAATCTGAAATAAAGTTCTGTGTGAAAAGTTGTGTCGCTTGTATAAAATTGCTTTGAAAAAGCGGTGAAAGCATGTATACTGCTGATTTAAGATTTGCTTTGCAATTGAGGAGAAACATCTTGCAAAAAGGAAGTGGTCAGCTCACCGTATGGAAATTTGTATGGAAATATACTTGTCAAGCTAAATATTTACTGGTTGGGTTTTTGCTTTTATTTTCTGGGGCCGCTTTTGTGCTACGGCTGCAAAATTATATTGCCGCGGAGATGATTGGTGTGCTTTCAGCTGTTGAAAAATACCCTGATGTGGCAAGGGTTTTAGCAAACTATCTTGGATTTATGACAGGCGTTTTGTTTGTTGGTGGCGCGATAGAGTTTATTCGGCGCAAGGTGGAAGCTAGGTTTGTGCCGTTCGTTACGCTTAAAGTTGCGAAAGATTTGTTTGTGATGACGCACAAACATTCTATGCGTTTTTTTGAGGAGGAATTGTCGGGCAATGTTTCCGGTAAGGTGCGCAATATTATCAACAGTATTGAGCATTTTTATTTTAATATATTGTTTGGCTTCTCAATGCCGATTATTGAAATGATTATGAGCCTTTATTTTATTGGATTTGCCAGTAAAAGCCTAGCACTGATTTTAGGATTGATGAATTTGTTTTTTTTGGCGATAGCTATTTATATTCGTAAACAAGTTACGCCTTATACGGTAATTAAAGCCAAATTGGATGCGGCAGCAAACGGTTTTTTTGTTGATAGTGTGACTAACAGTTTTCTGGTTAAAAGTTTTGCCAATTATTTTTATGAAAAACGGCTTTATTTTAAAGCCGTGCGTGAAGCGGCAGAAGCGCGGCAGCGTGAGATGGGCAAAGATGTTGCGATACGGTTTATGTCACAAGTTACTTTTGATTTGATGACGATCGTTTCTTATGTATTGATTTTTTATTTTTGGTATCAATATGGTTTGAGCGTGGCGGATGTGGTGCTTGCTACGTCTTTAATTTTTGGTTTAGTGGGCGCGGTACGGAATATGAGTTATTTTGCCAGCAATTTTGCCCAGGTTTACGGTATTATTCAAGACGGATTGGATTTATTGGCAACACCTAATGAGGTGGAAGACAAACCAAATGCCAAAATTTTAAAAATTAAAAGTAATCGAGTTGATTATGATAATATAACTTTTCAGTATAAAAGCGGGAATCCGCTGTTTAAAAATTTTAGTTTGCATATTATGCCGAATGAAAAGGTAGGTTTGGTTGGATATTCCGGTAGCGGGAAGTCTACTTTAATTAAGCTTTTAGGACGCTATTACGATATTTATAAAGGGCAAATTTTGATCGATAACAAAAATATTGCAGAGGTTACTCAGGAATCACTACGTAAAAACATTGCGGTTATTCCGCAGGAAAGCACGTTGTTTAATCGTTCTATTATGGAAAATATCCGTTATGGGAATCCGAAAGCAACGGATAAACAGGTGATTGCTGCAGCTAAAAAAGCGTATATTCATGATTTTATTATGACTCTGCCGAACGGTTATGAAAGCAAAGTTGGTGAAAGAGGGGTAATGCTTTCTGGCGGTGAACGGCAGCGAATCGCCATTGCACGGGCGATTTTAAAAAATGCGCCAATTTTAATTTTGGACGAAGCCACATCAGCTTTGGACAGTGAAAGTGAGCGCTATATCCAACGTTCACTTAAAAACTTGATGAAAGGCAAAACTGTAATTGCGATTGCCCACCGGCTTTCGACCTTGAATGAGATGGACCGACTGGTGGTGATGGATAAGGGTAAAATTTTAGAAACCGGCAAGCATAGAGAGCTGCTCGCGAAAAAAGGGGCTTATTATAAATTTTATGAAATGCAAGCTTCCGGTTTTGAGAAATGAACGTAGTTGATAGGTGAGATTGTCATATTTTTATTTTTTGGAACTTCCTGTGTAGGGAAGTTTTTTTGTTTCAGATATTATTGTCAACCGATGGCGGTATTTGCGGCAATTCAATGTTTGATTTTGAAGGCTTTTTTAAGGTTGGCTGAATGTAAAAAACTCCGCCCGATAGGGGCGGAGTTTTTTACTTAGAGTTTGTTATTTGGCCAATATGGTCAAAATCTTTTTATTGGCGTCGTCAAGAGTTGTGTTGTCAAAAACGGCAACCTCACTTGCTAAACGATTAAGCGCCTGCTCATAAATCTGGCGTTCGCTGTAAGATTGTTCGGCCAGGTTTTCATTACGATATAAATCGCGGACAACTTCGGCAATGGCGACAGGATTACCGGAATTTATTTTGTTTTCATATTCCTGTGCGCGGCGTGACCACATAATTTTTTTTATTTTCGGCCGGCCTTTTAAGGTGCTTAAAGCATCATTAATGGTGGAGGCTTCTGAAATTTTACGTAAGCCAACATGTTCAATTTTGCTGAGAGGTATCCTTAATGTCATTTTATCCTTATCAAAGTTAACGACCAGAAGTTCCAGTTCGTTTCCAGCAATGTTTTGTTTGGATATATCAGAAACTTTGCCGACACCATGGGTCGGATAAACAACATATTCTCCAGCATTAAAAGCCAGAGATGGTGTTTTTTTGGTGCTCATGTATTCTCCTTATATCAGATTTCTTTATATGGAACATTCTGAAATATATCACATTTTTTGGTTTGAATCTAGCCCTAAAATTAAAAAAATTAAAAAAATTGGCTATGCTAAATATGATATATGTGATATAATAAAAGATATGTGATATGGTAAAAGAACACAATAGGAGATAAAAAATGCGGGAAAGCGAAGTTCAGGACATCATGGACAGTATTAGTACCAGGACAGAGAAGCGAAATTGGACTGATTTCGTAAGAGATTGCAAGCAGTTAGAAAGCATTATCGAAGAATATCCTCAATATTCAGGGCATATCCTGTCGACCGCGGTGCAAATGGCTGGCGATGATGGCTTTAACCCGGATATTCAGCCGACAGTCGGAAATTTGTTTATCCGTGCGACACTCAATCTGCCGGCAGAAGAAGTCGTCAGGGAAACAAAAAGGTCTTTTGAATGCAATCCTTCCTTTGCCTTTTATCTTATTCCCAGTTTGCTGAAACAACGTCCCGAGCTGTCTGCGGCTCTGTTTCCGTCCGTAATGGAAAAAGCCTCCGGTCAGAATGCGAATGGTTCCGGCAAAGCAGTTGCCACCATCAGAAGCTGCGTACACTATGCCGCGGCGGATGATGCCAGCAAAATGATGGATCAGATCTTTGCTGTCGGAGAAAATCCGGTGGTGCAAAAAGGAATGTACAATTTCCTCGGCAATCTGTACGATGCGCATCCGGAAATGAAGGAACGGATTTTCTCCCTCTTGGAATCCCCCGGACTGCTCGGCCCACAAAACTATGATGCTTTTTATGCCAACCTCGGAAAAATAGGAATGACGGGGGAGGAGGAAAATGTCCGGGTGCTTAAACTGATGTCCTCTTACCTGCAAAAAGACGACAATACTCCGGTCTCGCTGAAGGCCGCCTACAAAGCAATCGAAAATATGATGGTTGCCTTCGGAAAGCTGACACCTGCAATGAAAGAGGTTGTGCAAACGGGGCTTGACAACGTTGCCAATAATGAATTTTCAAAAAAAGTTGCATGGCGGGTACTGGGAGAATATGACAAACTATGTAGCAGCGTTTCTTTCTGCCGGCGCGGGGAGAAAAACGAAGAAAAACCATTCGGGCTGGAAAAGACGGAAAGCATAAAGGCGGACGAAATCTGCGTGCTGGTTTTGGGCGGCGACGGCACCCGCAGCGAAAAAGCGCTGAACGGCTATCTGGGGGATATTTACCAACTATTTAAAGAAAACAACCTGCAGGAAAAGGCGAATGTTTACGGCGTTGTTTACGATTTTGGCGATTTTATGAACCTCAATCATGCCCGCAACCGACAGATGGAAAAATACGGCCGGAAAATCCATATCAAGAAGGAACTTTCTTCCGAAACAACAGACCCGAAGTACGTCGGAGAGATTTTTGCCAGGGCTGTTTTGCCTCGGATTTCGGTGGACAATGGCACCCGCCGGCTGAGTGAAAAAGAAGCGGCTACCGGCATCCGCCGACTGAATATCGTAGCGCATTGCCATGGTGCCTACACGGCGCTTCGGCTGGAGGAAATGATGCAGCAAAAAATGAAAGAACTAGGGTACGACAAACGGGAAAGGGAAAATATCCAGCGCCAGTTGCTGGTTGTGGCGCAGTCGCCGTACTGTCCGCTAGGAGAGTCAAAATCGACCTTTGTGTCGTTTGCTTCGGTTAAAGATGACGAAGTCAGTCATTATAACAATTTTGAAAAATATGTACGTTCTCTGAACAATAGAGAAGAAATTCCTCTTTCATATTTTCCTGGTCGTTGAGGCAACATCTTTTTAGTCGGGGATATGGGAAAAGACGTTGATCAACACAACTTCTGGGGATATCATCCTTCCCCTGAAATGAGCCAGGAAGGGCAGGCCTTAACAGCGTTTTCGGCCAAAGTTCTGATCAATGGGGTTAAAAATTCACTGACCCCGGAACAGGGAATTCCGGAAATCAAAGCTCTGGCAGCAGACACGAAAGAAAGCAAAAAACTGTTTAAGGCTGTTTCCGAAAACGGGGAAAAACTGTATAAACGGATTTTGGCGGAAAGCATTATCGGTCAGCAAAAACAACCCCGACAAAATTAAATCGGAGTTTTTTAGTCATCCACAGGGGCATAAATTTTCTGTCGCCCACAGTTCTTTTTTGGGGATTATATTAAGGCAATAAAAAAGTCAGGAAGGAAAAATGGCGGATTTTTTTGCAGAAGGACTGCAGGCGACATTGATGGCCGGGATGGTTACTGGGTTTGGCGATTTTTTGACTTTTATCAAAACGGCTTAATTATTTATAGATTGACTCTATTAAACAATTTTGTTGAAATAACCTCTCAATAAATCATACATAAATCATAATTGAATCAATTCAAAAGATTTTTCAGTTCTTCTGCCAATAATTTTTTCAACTGCTCTACTAAACTTTTAGCCTTTTGTTATATAGATTACATAGAAACAAAGAATAAACTTGAGGCATTCTTCAACAATATTGTTTAATAGAGTCAGAAAATTAAAAAAAACTATTTCTGCGGGAATAAATTTGTTTGACGCAGAGCTTCACCGATAACCATTACCGCAGATACTGCGACATTAAGAGAGCGCGCTTTTGCATTCATCGGAATCAAAAGCCGGGTATCGGCTGTTTTATGCACTTGTTCTGGGACACCGGCGCTTTCGCGTCCCATTAAAATAATATCATTAGGCTGAAATTCAAAATCAGTGTACGGCTGTGCGGCATGGGTGGTCAAAAGCACAATCCTTCCATAGGTTTCCGGGTGTCTTTGGCGGTATTCCAAAAAGTCTGTCCAGGAGTTATGGCGGCGGTATTGGGCTAAATTCAGATAATCCATACTGGCTCGGCGCAGAGCTTTTTCGTTAAATAAGAAACCACAGGGTTCAATAATATCTAAAGGTAAGTCTAAACAGGCACCTAAACGCAAAAGTGTGCCAGTGTTTTGAGGAATGTCAGGTTGGAAAAGGGCTAAACGCATTTTAAGTCAACGTTGATAGGCGGGTTGAAAACTGCTTGTTTTCTAGGAGTTGGCGTTTGTCGCTTGTGCCGTGGCAGAACTTTTCTGAGCTTTGCGGGCATTGTATATGGCAGTAAAATCAATCGGGTTTAACATAAACGGCGGCAGCCCTCCCTCGGTTAAACATTGGGTGATGATACTACGGGCAAATGGAAACAGCAATTTGGGAATTTCAATGCTCAGAACTGGCTCGATATGTTCCGCGGGGATGTTTAAGGTTGTAACAGCCGCATATGAAAGCTCAAGAATAAAAAGCTTTTCATCCTCAATATCTCCGTTTAAGGCTAAATTTAGCGTTACGTTATAATTTGAGTTTTCCAATTTTTGCCACTGGACATTAAGATCCACTTTTAGGGAAGGCTGTTTGGTCATTTTGGCAAAAATAGCCGGTGCGTGCGGAATTTCAAGCGATAAATCTTTAATGTACTGGGTGTTTATCACAATTGCTGGCTGTTGGGTGTTTTCAGCAGTATTTTTACTCATGTTTTTTTCCTTTACCTTACAACAAAGTTAACTTCCATATTACATAACGCAAATATTCTAATCCGTCAAATATAATAGTTGATAATGTTGAGAAAAGCCTTTATATATTATAAATAGTTTTAAAAATAGAGGTATAAAGATGTCAGCTTATCTGGATATAATTTTTTTGTTAATTGTCGTCGTTTTGATTTTTGTGCGGTTAAATAGTGTTCTCGGTACGCGTCCTGAAGACGGCGATAAACCGTCAGCTAAAGTTTCGGCACGTTTTGTTTCGCGGGAAGAATTTGAAAAAGTCTATGAAAATCTGCGTCGCGAAGCCGAAAGAAAATCGGATGTTCTTTTAGAACAAAATAGCGACAAAAGCGCTGGGCTGGAAGGTGTGGATAAAATTTTATCTTCTATTCCACATTTCAATCGGGGGGATTTTTGCCGACGTTGTAGCAAAGCTTTTGAAATGATTTTAAATGCTTTTGCCAGTCGCGATGAAGAAACTTTAAAAATGCTGACCGGTAAAAAATTATTTGCAAAATTTCAAGAAATTATCCGGCAGCGTGCCGCAGAAGGAATTACGGCAGAAACGGATTTGATTAAAATAGACGAACTTTGTATCGAGGATGCCGATGTTTCTTCCAAAGGTATTGCTAGAATTGTGGTTAAGTTTATCAGTGAGCAAATTAATCTATTAAAAAATGCTACCGGTGAGGTGGTTGAAGGCGATGAAAATTTTGTGCAAAAAATTACTGATATATGGACATTTGAGCGCAATATTAATGCAAAATCTCCAGTATGGCTTTTGGTTTCAACAAAAAAGAGGGTTTAAATGAAGAGAATCGAACTTTTGTTGTTAGTGTTGGGGTTGTTTGCCTGCAGTGTCCAGGAAAAAAAGCTGCCACAAATTGTTGTTGGAACGGAACAGAGCATTGAATTACAACCGGTAGGATGGTCTGATTTAAAAAATTTCAAGCAAGATGATTTGTTAGAAGCTGTTCCTGCTTTTAAGCTAAGCTGCGAAGCTGTTTTGCAAAGGCCAGAAGTGCTACGTGAGGCACAAATTCAAATTGAGCCGTCCGCTTATATAAATATATGCCGTCGGTTTTTGGCGGAAGATGTTGCGGAAACAAAGGCTTTCCGACAGTTTCTGGTCGATAATTTCCGACCGTATCTGGTGTTAGAAAAACTCAATCCGCAAGGACGCTTTACTTCTTATTATGAAGCCGAACTCCGCGCGGCAAAATATAGGCATGGCAAATATCAGTATCCGATTTATGGCCGGCCGAATGATTTGCTGGAAATTAATTTGCAGGATTTTGACAAAACTTTGCCGCGCCAGCGCTTGTTGGGACGGGCGGAAAACGGTAAGATTGTGCCTTATTATACCCGGGCAGAAATCAGCCGTGGCGGCGTTGATGCGCCGGTGGTATTATGGGGTGATGATGCTGTAGATATTTATCTGATGCAGATACAGGGGTCGGCCGTAGCGCTTTTGGATGATGGAACGGCCGTGAGAATCCGCTATGCCGATAATAATGGGCATGAATTTGTCGGAATCGGCAGTGTTTTACTTAAAAAAGGGCTTTTGCAACCGGGACAGGCCTCAATGGATAAAATCCGCGATTGGTTAAAGGCGAATCCTGAAAAAGCTAAGGAAAATATGGATGAAAACCCGCGCTTTATTTTTCACAAACTTTCCGATGCGCCGGGGCCAATCGGTGCTTTGGGCGTGCCTTTGACCGCAGGGCGGAGCTTGGCTGTTGATAGCCGTTATATTCCGCTAGGAAGTTTAATTTGGCTGGAAACAACTGGTCCTGATAAGCAGCCGATTGAAAAATTGGTGGCGGCGCAGGATACCGGCGGAGCAATTAAAGGAGTGGTGCGCGGTGATTATTTTTGGGGGCATGGCGAACAGGCTTTGTTTTCTGCTGGTAAAATGAGTTCGCCCGGGCAGTATTACATTTTGCTGCCGCGTAATACTGAGGTAAAAATCAGTGACAGATAAAGACGATGAGGCTTTTTGGCAGGATACAGTCCGCGGAATTGAACCGTTTCGGGATGTAAGGGTCGAGGTTGTGGCAAAAAAATCAGCTGTGCTACGTCGGTCGCGCGAAAAGCATGTGCCACTTAAACTTTTTAAACATAAGCCGACCTTGGGTACACATGCTGATATTGACGGCAATACCATGCGGCGTTTTAAGCGCGGTGAATTCCCGGTTGAAGGCGTGTTGGATTTGCATGGGTATACGGAAGATAAAGCCTATGAAGCGGTATGTAAATTTGTAACCGAATCGTACCTTTCTGGCAAAAGATGTATTATGATTATAACAGGTAAGGGGCTTTATCATCAGAATGAAGACATTTTTCAACCTAGAGGAATTTTGCGTGAACGCGTGCCGCAATGGCTTGGTCAGGATAATTTAGAACAACTGATTTTGACGTATATTCATCCGGCTGCCAAAATGGGCGGCGAGGGAGCTTTGTGTCTTTTACTCCGCCGCCGGCGTGCTTAATTCTTATACTTTGAATGGGATTTTTCCATAAATAAAACTGCTGATGCGGTTGGGTAGGATTGAACCAAACCAGGCAGCGAAACGCATTGGCCAAGGAAAGGCGATTAGCCCGGTGTTTTTTTCAATGCCGGCGGCAATGATTTCGGCGGCATTTTCGGCCTCCATGAAGAACGGCATTGGACAGGTATTTTTATCAGTAATACGCGATCTGACGAATCCGGGACATATAATGTTGAGCTGAATATTTTCTTTAGCCAGACGAATCCGCAAAGCTTCGCCGTAAGCTTTAATGCAGGCTTTGCTAGCGCTGTATGACGGGCATCCGGCCAGACCGTGATAGCCGGCGATGGAAGAAACAATAGCAACGGCAGAAAAATCTTCGGTTTTGCGCTGACGATAAATTTCAATACCAGGCGTTATGGTGTTTAAAACACCAAAAATATTGATGTTAAATGTATTGTAGATGTTTTCGGGCGTTTCTTTGCCAGTGGAAACGCCGGCATTGGCAATGATAAGATTAAGAGGTGCGGTTTTTTCGCATTTTTTAATCCAGGCTGCAGTTTTTTGTTGTTCGGTCACATCCAAAATTTCCGTATGGACTTTGCCACCGAAACGGATGCATTCTTCGGCTACATTATTTAATCTTTCAGCATTGCGGCCGCATAAAAACAAGTTTTGCGCCTTTTGTTTGGCATAGTATAAAGCCAAGGCTTCGCCGATACCGGAAGAAGCGCCTGTTATTAAAATGTTTTTTATGTTTTTCTTCATGAGAATTTCCTAGTAGAATATTAACTGGTAAAAAAATATACTACAAAAAAATAAAAATAAAAGGAGAAAAGTTGTGCAGTTATCCAGCATGACCGGTTTTGCCCGCCGTAAAGCTGATTTTGTTTATCAAGATAAAAAATACAGCTGGGTATGGGAATTAAAAAGCGTCAACGCAAAGAACATGGATGTCAAAATCCGCCTGCCGCAATGGCTGGATGATATGGGCGATAATGTTAAAGATGTCTGCGCCAAATTTTTTTTTCGCGGAACTTTTAATGTTTGTTTGGAGATAGAAGTTGAAAATGCCCGGCCTGAACTTGAGATAAATACGGCTTTGTTGGAAGCGCTGCTTAATAAAACTCAGGAACTCTATGAACAACAGCCGCAATTTTTTGCCAAACCCACTCCGGCAGAAATTTTACGGATTGGCGGTGTGGTTAAAATAGTTGAAGCAGCGCCGAGTGAAGAAGAGTTTGCCGTTTTAAAGAATGCTCTTGAGAAAAGTTTATATGAGACGGCAGAGGATTTAAAACAAGATCGTTTGAGGGAAGGCGCAAAAATCGGCGAGGCTTTGCTTAAAATTTTAGATGACATTTGCGCAATGGTCGAAAAAGCTCGGCAAATTAGTGAAAGCCAGCCGAAAAAAATAAGGGAAAAGCTCCGCTGGCAAATTAACGAATTGACGGAAGATATCAGTATTTCGGAAGATCGGCTTTATCAGGAGGTTTTGGTTTTAATCTTGCGGGCAGATGTTAAAGAAGAACTTGATCGGTTGGCGGCGCATATTAAGATGGCAGAAGAACTTTTGGAGGAAAAAGCGCCGATAGGCCGTCGCTTAGATTTTTTATGCCAGGAACTTAACCGCGAAAGCAACACTCTATGTTCCAAGTCTATGGATATTGAACAAACCAGATGTGGGATGACTTTAAAAGCCTTAATTGAACAATTTCGTGAACAAATTCAAAATATGGAGTAAAGACAATGGCAGGTGTTATTGATGTTTTAAGAAAAACCCGCAGGGGTGCCATGTTTATTATTGAGGCACCGTCTGGAACTGGCAAAAGCACAGTTATTAAAGAATTACTGAAAAGAGATGCTAATTTGAAATTTTCGGTATCGGTCACAACGCGCGCTAAACGTGAAGGCGAGCAAGAGGGCGTTGATTATTATTATATTACTGACGAACAGTATGATGTTTATTTGGCACAAGATGCTTTTTATGAGTATGTTGATTCGCAATATGGTTCGCGTTATGGGACATTGCGTTCGGAGGTTGATAGTTTTATTAATGTCGGTCAAGACGTTGTTTTTGATATGGATTGGATTGGTGCTCGGCAAATGCGTTCAAAGGCTCCCGATGAAGTGGTAACGATTTATTTGTTGCCGCCCTCGGTTAGAGAGGTGCGTCGCCGGCTAGTTAATCGTGGCACGGACTCAGAGGAAGTTGTTGAGAAACGCATGAATTTAATTGTTGAGAAAATTAAACATTGGCATGAATTTGATTATGTTATCATCAATGAAAATGTGGAAGATACCATTTATAAAGTCCAAAAAATTATTTCTTGCGAAAGGATGAAGCGTGTTCGTCAGGTAGGGCTACCGGCATTTGTTGATTCTCTGGTTAAAGAAGCTGAAGAAGCCTAATCTTTGTTGTCAGGGAGTTTTTTATGGCCAAAATATATCAATCAATTACAGAACTTGTTGGGCATACGCCGCTTGTGAAATTAAATAAGCTGACAGCTAAACATAAAGTTAAAGCTGCAATTTTGGGAAAATGTGAATTTTATAATCCGGTTTTTTCGGTTAAAGATCGGGTTGCCCTGAAAATGCTGGAAAAAATTGCGCCAGAAAAAATTACGCCGGATACGATTTTTGTAGAGGCAACGTCAGGCAATACGGGAATTGGCTTGGCCGCGATGTGTGCGGCCAAAGGTTATAAACTGGTTGTTGTTATGCCGGAAAACATGTCGCCAGAGCGAATTAAACTGATGAGATATTTTGGCGCAAAGATTATTTTAACGCCGGCGGAAGACGGTATGTCCGGTGCCGTTAAAAAGGCGGAAATTTTAGCTGAAAAAAATCCGAATGTTATTTTCTTAAAACAATTTGAAAATAAAGCCAATCCTAGCGCCCATACATTAGGAACGGCAATGGAGCTTATGGAAGATACAGGTGGAAATTTTGATGTGTTAGTGTGCGGCGTCGGTACAGCCGGAACCATAACTGGTGTGGCCAAAGCGCTGAAAACATGTAATCCTGATTTATATGTTGTTGCCGTTGAACCGAAAGAAAGCCCGGTTTTGGCGGGTGGAAAAGCCAGTGCGCACCAAATTGAAGGAATAGGGGCTAATTTTGTGCCGCCGTTTTATGAAAACAAATTGGTTGATGAAATTATTGATATACCAAGTGCGGAAGCTTTGGCAACGGCTAAAGAAACAGCCGTGTCAGAGGGATTTCCGGTCGGAATTTCCGCCGGTGCGGCTTTGGCTGCGGCTTTACAACTTGGCAAACGTCATGAAATGCAAGGTAAAAATATTGTGGTTATCTTACCTGATGCCATTGAGAGATATTTGTCTTTAGAGTATTTTGACTAAAAAATGTTAGAAGGAAATATATGCGCTTAAATTCTATCTTAGGACGATACCTGTCAAAGCAAATTGTTGTGATATTCCTGTTGGTACTGGTGACAATTATGGGAATTATCATGATGTTTGATGCTATTGAAGCTTTGCGCCGCATTTCTGGACGTGAGGATGTCGGAATAAGTTATGTCGTTGAATATGTCATTACACGTCTGCCACAAACAGTTGATAAAGTTTTGCCTTTTGTGATGCTGGTGGCGGCAATGATTGCTTTTTGGCGTGTCAGTAAAAATAATGAGTATGTGATTATTCGGTCGGCTGGCGTATCTGTGTGGGGATTTTTGACTCCGGTATTGTTGTCGGTTTTTATTGTCGGAGTTGTTAATGTAGCGTTTGTAAATCCGATATCTTCCAAAATGTATGAGTTGCATGAGACGATTAAATACCGCTTTGTAACACGAAATCCGAACGCCATGCTGTTCTCCAGTAAAGGGTTATGGATAAGAGAAGCCATTGGAGATGATAAAGTTTTGGTTATTCAGGCAAAATCTTTACGGCAGGAAGAAGGCGAAATCTTGTCTATGCGAGATGTCAGTATTTTGGAAATGGATAGAAATTCACAGATTATCCGTCGAGTTGAAGGCTTAATCGGCGAATTGAATGAAAATATGTTTCGACTGCGCGGCGTAAAGATATATGCCAGTGGCGAGGCGACAAAAACACTGTCTATGACAGAGTATGAAACAAGCATAGATTTGCAACGTATTAAGGAAAATTTTATTGATCCGGATGCTATTTCGGTTTGGGAGTTGCCAGACACTATACGTTTTTATGAATCTTCGGGGTTTTCTGCGCAACGGCACCGTATGCGTTATTTATCGCTTCTCGCGTCGCCCTTTTTGCTGATGGCGATGGTTTTGGTGGCGTCTATTTTCGCACTTAAAGCCAATATGCGGCAAGGTGGCGTGATGTTTATGATTGTTGCCGGTATTACAACGGGTTTTGTGGTTTATTTCAGCTCACAGGTGGTTTATGCTTTTGGTATTAACGGCTATATTCCGGTATGGTTGGCAGTGTGGACGCCGACGCTGGTTGTTGGTCTTTTAGGCGTGACGGTTATGCTGCATATGGAAGAAGGCTAATCTTTTTCCATCTTTTTTGCATAAGGATTTTCAGCTTTGCGTACGGTAATGCGAATCGGTATGCCACCAAGGTCAAAAGTATCTCTTAAACTGTTTATTAAATAACGCAGATATGAATCGGGAAGCCCTTCTGGATTGCTGGAAAAAATATAGAATGACGGCGGGCGGGTTTTAGCCTGCGTGATATATTTTAATTTTATGCGGCGTTTGTTTTTGCCTAAAGGCGGGGTGTTCTGTTCTTGAACATCAGCGAACCATTTGTTCAAAGGCGCTGTGGGGATGCGCAGGTTCCAACGGTCGTATACTTTGAAAACAGCACTCATCAATTTATCTAAACCTTCGTGTTTTAATGCGGATATGGTTACGGTCGGAATACCCGCCACCTGGGTTAGGGAAGTTTGCAGTTTGTCATTAAGTCGCTGCAAAGATTCTTGTCGTTTGGCAATATCCCATTTATTTACGGCTATAACCAAAGCACGGCCTTCGTCAATAACTTGGCGAGCAATGGTCAGATCCTGTTTATCTAAAACCATATCGGCGTCTAAAACTAAAATGACGACCTGTGCCATAAAAGCAGCGTATTTAGTGCTGGCTGCTGACAGTTTTTCCAATGATCCGGCAATTTTTGACTGACGGCGGAGACCAGCCGTATCCACTAAATTAATCTGACGGCCGTTCCACTTCCAGGCAGATGCCACGGCATCGCGGGTGATGCCTGCTTCAGGGCCAGTGAGCATTCTTTCATCTTTGAGAAGAGCATTAACAAGGGTGGATTTGCCGACGTTCGGCCGGCCAACGATAGCCAATTGAAGCGGTTTTTCGTTAGAATTTTGAGAGGTTTCTTTTTGATGGCTGCCTTGATGTGCATATTGAGCCAAAGCATTATATAAATCCTCCATCCCCAGATTGTGTTCAGCTGAAAAGGGTATTGGTTCACCCAAACCAAGTTTATAGGTTTCAAAAACACTATCTTCCTGTAATTTTCCTTCGCATTTGTTGGCAAGTAAAACAACAGGTTTTCCACTTTGCCGGACAAAGGAGGCGAAGGTTTCATCATAAGGATGCAGACCACTACGGGCATCTGTCATAAACAGGCAGATGTCAGCCTCGTCAATGGCGCGTTTTGTTTGTTGATACATTCGTTGTTCTATACTGTTATCTTTTGCAATCTCAAAACCTGCCGTATCGATTAAAATTAAGTCAAGCCCGCGGAATTTGGCGGAGACTTCTTTGCGGTCGCGGGTAACGCCCGGCAAGTTGTGGACAATCGCCAGTTTAACGCCAGCAAGACGGTTGAATAAGGTAGATTTGCCAACATTTGGCCGGCCGATGATTGCAACTTTTAAAGCCATTTGCACTCCTTATTTATAAGCCAGTAAATCAGCCTCATTAGTCATGAAAAGAACAGTTTTTTCGGCCGCAATCGGTGCTAGCGGAAGTGGCTCTTTAAAATCAAGGCGTTTTAAGGTTTTACCGTTTTGTGCTGAAATAACATAAACAATTCCGTTAGAAGATGTCAGAAGCAACTGTGTATTTATCATGATTGGTCCGCTTAAATAAATATCGTTTCGCTCTTCCAACGGATATTCATCCAGAAAGTGTGTCTGCCATAATATTTTTCCGTTATTTTTGTTTATGGCAAATAGTTCATTGTTGTTTGACAGAACAAAAATATAATCACCGGCAATCCAAGGCATATGTGTGCCACCGATTTTTAGAGTCCATAAGTTTTCACCAGTGCGATAGTCAATTGCTGCTAATAAATCATTATGGCCTATAGCATAAATGATATCGCCGTCAATAACTGGAGGCGCTTTAACGGCGTTTATGTCAGTGGAGAGGTTAGTGCGACTGTTATCGATTAAAGTTGCCGACCATAACGGATAACCGATGCCGGCATTGAAAGCTTGAATTTCACCATTAGAAAAGCCAGCGATAATTAGGTTTTTATCTGGCAGACAGGCTGGTGTTGGCCCGCCAGCTAAGACGGTATCTTCTGCGGATATGTTGTATTTCCAAATTTTGCTGCCGTCTTTAGTATTTAAGGCGAATATGCGGTTATCTAATGTTTGGATGATAACTTTGCCTTCGCAAACTGCTGGTGCAGCACGCAAAGGCGTCCCGATATCCTGCCGCCATAAAATTTTGCCGTTTTGCAGGTTAAGGGCAAAAACGCTGCCGAAACCGGCTGCGACGTATAAAGCGTTAGCATCAGCAGCCAGACCGCTGCCGTTTAGACCTGTATCATTTTCGTTTTCTGTTAATGGTTTTAATTTTTGTTTCCAGATATTTTTACCATTATCCAGACTAAAGGCTCGGACCGTACCTTTGACATCCTGAGTATAGACAACATCCTGAAAAATAATCGGACCGGTCAACAGCAAGTTTCTTTTAGATCCGCCTTCGCCGAAACTGGTTTTCCAGCTTTTTTTAAAGTCATTTGGCCCTAAAATATTTCCCATTATATGATGGGCATTGCCACCAGTTTGTTCCCAATTTCCGTTCATGACGGCAACAGGAAGAGAGGTGGCGGAAATTTCGTTTATTATTGTATATTCGGATGTTTTATCTGCCAATATGGATATGCGTGTACCAGAAGGAAGGGATTTATCTTTTGAAAAGAATCCGCAAGATGACAGACCTGCCAATAACATAATCAGACTAAAAACTTTAAATCTGCTTAACAACATTTTTCTCCAAAATTTTTATATTTATGTAGTTTTTTAGGTTGTTAAAAACGTTTTACATATCGTTCAGAGCAGACAGCATATCCTGAATGCGGTTTCTAAAGTTTTCAGAGATGCTGCCGTTGTTGAGCAAAGACTTATAAAGCGTCCGTGCCGCTTCAATATCACCGTCGCGAATAGCTACCATTGCCAGCATTTCCTGAGCTAGTGGTGACCATGAATTTTGGGCATCCATTATGGGCTGCAGTAAAGCTTGCAGTTCAGCGCGTGGTGCGATGTCGATTTTATAAGTGGCTAATTTAACGGTTGCCAACTGACGAATTCTTAGACTCAGCTTTTCATTGTCAACAATAGCCTGAAGCATAGCCTCAGCTTCAGCATTTTTATTTTGTTCAAATAAAATTTCAGCAATCTGAATCCGCGCTAGTTCACTGTAAATTCCTTGATCGGAAGCGGCAATTTTTTCCAGAGCAATTAAGCTGTTTTCATAATTTTTGTTGGTTTCAAGAGCCATAAGGTAGTTTTCAGTTTGTGCCTGATATTGTTTTTGTTTCCAGCTTTTGATGGTTTCAAAACTGACAGCGGCGCTGACAGCGATAATGACTAACAAAATAACAAATAGGCCGTATTTATTCCAAAAAGCTTTCCAGGTGTCATTTTTAACCTCTTCGGTAACTTCTTGAATGAAAGCATCGGTTATGGCATCGTCATAAGCTGCCGGATGGCCGGAGGATTTTTGATTTTTTGCTGTTCCAGCAGCGGTGGCGCGAGAAGAAATTTTTGTATTTTTAACACTTTTCATAGCGGTTTCCTTTATAAAATAAACTTATTTAAATATAAATCAAAATATCAGCATATCAATCAGTTTATGTCATTAATTACCAATTATTTCGTTAATGATGATTGAACGTATCCATCTTAACCCTTTCACGGGTAATTTATTGCCGATGAACATGGTATTTTTATCGGAAACAATGGCCATAAAATAACGATTGGTGGTTGGCGTGTAATTAATGTCGAGGCCTTTGATGTCTTTTAAATTAATTATCCCGTCGCGAATTTTCAGAATTCCTATTTTGCGGAATACAATAAGCTGGCTACGGGTGATGATAATGATATCCGTCATTATTAGATTAAGCAGAGAATATAAAATAACGGATAATAAAAAGGCGTAAAACACCAACAGCAAGTTAAAAGGAACGTGGCTTTTTATGACATCATAATTAATGCTGGCGTAAAACAGTAACGTACCAAAAACGACAATAGCAAAGGCGCTTAAAAAACTATATGCATCAAAGAATATTTTGCGTATTTTAATCATTTTTTCGCCGGTTGAGCGGCTCTTAAAAGTGATATAAAGAGGCTTGTCCTGGGCATAGGCGAAATTTTTCGGTAGATGCCAAGAAGGAACAACTTCGGCATAAGATCGGCTCAAGTCCTTAAAATTATGTGAAACCATGCCTTTTTCAGAAATTGTTATGCCAGGCATTTTAAGTTTTTGAGCATAGGTTCGCCATAGTTTACGCAGATGGCGCGTACTAGTGCTGATGTATAAAGGGATGGTTTTTCTCGGATCTTTGTGGTATAGTTCAATAATGAATTTATTTTTGTTAAAAATACCGAATTGATAAAATTTAACCCGTAAACGGACGCCGGTATAGTTATATAAAGGTTCTGTGAATGCAAAATCCTGTTTAAAAATCAGGGATGTTTTGACATTAATGTTGTTGCCGTCGAAATGTATGATTTTATATCTGGTTAATTTGAATAAGGCAGTTAAAACGATGCCGGTGCCGATTATAAATAAAATTGCATTAAAAATTACTGGCGGAATCAATGTATGGACTTTGATATGCGTATAGGGCAGATTTTTTTCAATATCGGCAATTCCAGTGATGCTTGGGCTAAAAAAGTGATAGAGGCCAAGAAAACACAACAGCAAACCGAAGATAATCGCTAATGTCAGAATCGATCGGGAAAAGCAATCGGTCGCTTTAGCCGGAAGCTTTTCAATATTAAGCGTGAATCGATGGCTGAAATGGTCAGGACAGTTTTTTAACATTTGTTGATCCTTATCAAATGACTTCCTTAAAATGTTCAACTCTTAATCTTATACAATTTTAAAAAATAATCGTCAATTTTTTATTGCGAATTTTTTATTGTTGCTAAAGTTTTCATTGTTTTTTTTACTTTTCACTATATAGTAAATACATTAAGAGAGTTTAAGAGTAGTTAATATGCTGTTTTTTGATATTTTCGAAAATAACGCCCGATGGGTGTTAAGTAGTTTGGCCTTTGCTTTTTTAGCATTTTCGACTTTTTATGTCCGTAAGCTTAAAATTGGGCATGGGTTATTTTTTTTGCTGATCGGACTGGCTGTTGTTTTTATGACGTCGCTTATGCAAAGTTGTGCTGACTTCTTCTATTCTAGGGCTGTTTCGGCGCAGATTTTGACTTTGGCGGAGTTGCTTCTGGTTTTGACAAGCGCGGTTCTTCTGATTATGGCATCTTCGTGGATATTAATGAATGCGGTGCTTAATGTTAATATTGTTTTTGGCTTTGTTTCCGTTGGCCTATTACTGATTTTATATGCCGTTTTTATTGTTAATGATGCTAATATTGTTGCCAACATCCGTCAGATTTTGCCGATTATTGGTATGACATATGTTTTTTTAAGTTTTGTTTCCCGTTCAAAAATATGGCATTGTCCGGGAGAAATGACGGCCGGCGTGGCAACAGCGGGTTTGATTCTTCTGATGATATGGCCAATGTTGTATGCTGAGAGGTACCCATGGTATATTCCGGTTGATTTGATTGTGCTTTTGGGTTTTTCTTATTATCTTTTGTATCAACAGGAGCTTCAACACAAAATTTTTCAGCAAGGTGAGGTTCAGCGACGTACAAATCGGGATATTGAAAATATTATCAAATCATCGCCGTTTCCGATTATTATTTCGCGTTTAAGTGATGATACGCTACTGTTGGCTAATAATAATGCAATTAAGTTGTTTAGCTTGACAAATGATCAGCTACCGCGGTATCATTTTAAGGATTTTTTTGTTGATGCCGACAATAGGAAAATACTGATTGAAAAACTGGAAAAAGGCAAAGAAGTCCATGATTTTGAAATTTTGGTTAAAACGGCAACTGGTAATACGCCGTTTTGGCTTTTGGCATCGGTTAATGTGATTGATTATAATAATGATGTGGTATTATATTCAGCGTTTCAGGATATTACTTTGCGCAAACGGCAAGAGGTTCTTTTGCAATCGCAAGCTGACAGAGATCCGTTGACATCGGTTTACAATCGCCGTTTTTTTGAAAACAAAGCTGCTGAAAAAATTCAAGAAGCCTGCCGTCTGAAGGAAACTTTTGCCATTTTAATGCTGGATGCCGATCATTTTAAAAATATCAATGATACATTCGGGCATAAAATCGGCGATAAGGTTTTGATAGAATTGGCGGCAGTGTGTGAGCGTTCTCTACGGCCGGAAGATATGCTGGCTCGTTATGGTGGTGAAGAATTCGTCATTTTTTTAAGCAAGGTAACGCCTGAAATTGCTAAAATGGTGGCCAATCGTCTGAGAGAAGCTATTTGCGACTCCGTGGTTTACTCAGATGAAGGGCGGCCGGTGCGTTTTACGGTCAGTATCGGTGTGGCGCCTTCGGGAATTGCCGATGAGGTGGGGCTAATGATAAAGATGGCGGATGATGCTTTGTATTTGGCAAAAGAAAACGGCCGTAACCGTGTTGAACTTTATGATGAAAAAATTTTCGCGGTGGCAGAAAACGATTATCAAAGTACGGAAAAGAAAGAAATGATTCATCCAGCATTTTCCCAAGAAGATAGTAAAGAAATTTCACTGCTTGACGGTATTGAAATGAATTATATGACAGAGGATTAACAGATGGGATGCCGTTATCATCCGGAATGCGGAGGATGTTGTTTTCGCGATAAGCCAGAGGCGGAATATCGGATATTTAAAGCGGAAAAAGTACGATATATTCTGGATTCGGCTCTTGGGCAAGAAACTTATATCTGGAATAATCCGATTTTTCTTGCTGATGGGCAGCGGCGTCGTGCGACGCTGGCTTTTGCCGATCAGGATGGAAAATTTGTTCTGGGTTTTAATGAAAGTCGCAGCAACCGAATTGTTGACTACCAGCATTGTTTTGCAGTCACGGAGGGTATTAACGCCGTTTTGCCTGGGATGCGGCTCTTTTTAGAAAGTTTTTGCGCTTGTCCGAGCCCAAGCGTCAGCATGAAAAGGAAAAATAAAAAAAAGAAACCGCGACCGGTCGGCGGCGATGTTTTTTTATTAGAGGCAGACAACGGATTAGACGTTGTGTTGGAATATAACGATGAATTAACGCTCGATCAGCGGCAGGATATTTTTGAGTATGTCAATGGCGAAGAAAAAATTATCCGTTTTTCATGGCGACGTAAAAATTCTGAAGAGGCTGAGCCTATTATGGAAAAAGGTAAACCAGTAGTGAAAATCGGCGGTTGCGATGTTTATGTGGCGCCTGGAATGTTCCTGCAGGCATCTAAAGCCGGCGAAAAAGCGTTGACGGATTTGGTTGTTAAATATTTAGATGGCACACGAGGCAAGATTGCCGATTTGTTTTGCGGAATCGGCACTTTTTCTTATCCGCTGGCAACAATGCCCGAAAATAGAATTATAGCGGCTGATGCCAGCGAAAGTTTGCTCAAAAATTTTCAGCTTTCCGCAAATCGGCAGATGCTGCATAATATTGAAATCATCCGGCGTAATCTTTTTAAATATCCTTTTATCGGGCAGGAATTGGAAGATTTTGCCGCCGTAGTATTTGATCCTCCCAGGGCTGGTGCCGCCGCTCAGGTTACAGCGCTGGCGCAGATGCCTGCGGATAAAAAGCCGGAGAAAATTATTGCCATATCCTGCAATCCGCACAGTTTTGTTAATGATTCTAAAATATTAATTGAAGGCGGCTACCAGCTTAAAGAAGTAACAATGGTTGACCAGTTTGTTTATTCTAATCACAGTGAGTTGGCTGCCTTATTTACAAAATAATTATTTTGCACTATACTGCAGTTATTAGGAGAAATGGAGGAAACATGAGAAAACATATTTTCGGATTAACTGTAGCAGCTCTTTTAGTAGCTTGTTCCTTTAATAATGACAATTCTAATCATTATGTGGTGGTGTCGGGGACAGATGATACTTCTTATTTAAAAGATGTTGAAGGATGCCCTAAAATTCATATCCGTCATGATGATGTTAAAATCGTACAAAAGGAGAATTATCAAGAATTGTTTGAAATTAAAGCTGTCGGGTATGAGGGCTTTTGTTATTTTAATGAGAAAGTGGAAAAAGATCGTGCAGTTGTTAAACCAAAGTTCAAAGTTACGCGCTTGAGTGACAGCGACGTAACAGATGTGCAGTTTTCATATTATCTGGAAACAGTTGAAGGGCCGACAAGTTTTTTAGGCCGCAAAACTTATTTTACATCGGCCAATATGCCAGTTGGCGTTAATGAACTGGAATTTACTGCAGATACCGGTGAACTGACCATTCCGACGCCTGGAACATATGATTTGGATATTTTCTTAGGTTTGATTGCTAACGCCTATGATCTTGAATATAAGAAAAAATAAAGGAGTTTTTGATGCATGATGATTATCGTGGTATGGCTGATGCCATCCGTTTCTTGAGTGCTGATGCTATTGATAAGGCTAATTCCGGACATCCGGGTATGCCTTTGGGCATGGCGGATGTGGCAACGGTTTTGTTTGCGAAATATATCAAACTGAATCCAGAAGAACCGCATTGGTTTGATCGCGACCGTTTTGTTTTGTCGGCTGGGCACGGCTCTATGCTGATGTATTCTCTTTTATATCTTTTGGGATATAAGGATATCTGCCTTGAAGATATTAAAAATTTCCGCCAGCTGGGCGCAAAAACTGCAGGGCATCCGGAATATGGGTATTTAAGTGGCATTGATATGACGACTGGTCCGCTTGGACAGGGGATTTCTTCAGCAGTCGGTATGGCTTTAGCGGAGCGGATTATTAATGCTAAATTCGGTGATGAATTATGCAATCATTATACCTATGTCATCAGCGGCGATGGCTGTTTAATGGAGGGGATTTCCGAAGAGGCGGCAGCTTTGGCCGGACATTTGAAGTTAAATAAATTAATTGTTTTATGGGATAACAATAATATCACGATTGACGGTACGGTGGATAAGACCAGCTCGGTTGATCAAATTATGCGTTTTAAAGCGTTGGATTGGAATACTGTTGAAATAGACGGACATGATTACGCACAGATTGAACAAGCCATTGAAACCGCTCAAAAATCTGATAAGCCGACGTTAATTTCCTGCAAGACCCAAATTGGTTTTGGCGCGCCAAACAAAAGCGGCACATCCAAATGCCACGGCTCGCCGTTGGGCACAGAAGAAAACGCCGCTATGCGTCGGAAATTAAATTGGAATTATGCACCGTTTGAAGTTCCTTGTGAAGTGTTGGAGGCTTGGCGAAAAGCGGGAAAACGCAATCAGGTTAGTTATGTGGCTTGGCGTGAGTTTGCCAAGAAGGCTGGACAGGAGTTTGAGGATTATATTTCTGATAAACTGCCGGAAAATTGGGAAAAATCTTTGATGGAAGTTAAAAACAAAGCCATTGCGGAAAAGCTTAAGGTGGCTACCCGTAAAGCCTCGCAAATGTGCTTGGAGGCAATTGTGCCGAGTGTGCCGCAGATTGTTGGCGGTTCAGCTGATTTGGCGGCGTCTAATTTGACTTTTGTCAATGGCATGAAAACCATAACGGCGGATGATTATGCCGGCAATAATGTCATGTACGGTATTCGTGAACATGCCATGGGTGCAATTATGAACGGCATGGCGCTACATGGCGGCGTGATTCCCTACGGTGGCACGTTTTTTGTGTTTTCCGATTATATGCGGCCGACAATGCGTTTGGCAGCTTTAATGGGTGTTCGGGTAATTTATGTTTTAACGCACGATTCAATCGGTGTTGGCGAAGATGGTCCGACACATCAGCCAATTGAACAGTTGGCGTCATATCGGGCAATGCCGAATATTTATACTTTCCGTCCGTGTGATGTGGTGGAAACAGCCGAAGTCTGGCAAATTGCAATAACCAGCGAATCTACGCCAAGCCTTTTGGCTTTATCGCGTCAAGGGCTGCCTTTGTTAAGAAAATCGGCAAAAGAAAATCTGACGGCAAAAGGTGGCTATGTTATTTCTGATACTAAAACAGGAAAACTGCGACAGGTAACTTTGATTGCAACTGGCTCAGAGGTTTCTTTGGCGGTTGCAGCACAGGAAAAACTGCGTGAAAAGGGGATTGAAACGGCGGTGGTTTCTATGCCGTGTACGGAGTTATTTGATAAGCAAAGTCCTGAATATCGGGCTCAAGTGTTGGGTGATTGTCCGCGAGTGGCAATTGAAGCGGCCGCTAAGTTCGGTTGGGAAAAATATGTCGGTTCGGCAGACAATGTTATTGGCATGGACGGTTTTGGTGCTTCCGGTCCGGCGGATAAATTATACGAATATTTTGGCATTACGGTTGATAAAATAATTGAATGTGCTGAAAATTTAGTAGAATAAACATAATTTTCTGAGTTAACTCGGGGTAGCTTTTTATAATTATCTTCTGCGTGCGTGGCTAAAACCTCTGGTCACGTTTGTTGATGAAATTGTGCCGTCCCCATTCTGACCTGGCCGGCATATCTGTGGTTATAACGGGGTTGGTTTTGCATTTGCTTGACGGTTCTGTTTATTTTAGGATATGGCAGAAATTATTGCATTAACTCATACAATGAGGCGTCGGTTGGACGGGTGAGAAAATTAGAAAAGCGGTTAGTTGAAAAAACATCTTGCATAATCGGCGGGGCTTCATTACATTAAAATCAAATTTTGCGAAAGGAAATTTAATGAAAATTATTTATTGTGGTGATGTTGTTGGCCGACCTGGGCGCGAAGCGGTTTTAAAAAATTTGCCAGCTTTGAAAGAACAATATAATCCGGATGTTTTTGTTGTTAACGCTGAAAATGCCGCCCATGGTTTTGGTCTGACTCCTGGTATTTGCCTAGATTTTTTTGCTGCCGGCGTTGATGTTATTACAACTGGCAATCATGTTTGGGATCAACGGGAGATTGTTCCTTATTTTGATGAGTGTAAAAAAATTATTCGGCCACTGAATTATCCAGAAGGCACAATCGGTCGCGGTAGCTGTGAAGTTGAACTTCTAAATGGTAAAAAGCTGGTGGTGGCTCAGGTTATGGGCCGTGTGTTTATGGAAGCCTTGGATTGTCCAGTGCAGGCGCTTGACAAGCTTTTAAAACAATATACTTTAACTAAAAACACAGCGGCAATTTTGATAGATGTTCATGCGGAAGCAACAGCTGAAAAGCTGGCTGTTGGATATTATCTTGATGGAAAAGTTTCTATCGTCGCCGGGACACATACCCACGTGCCGACGGCTGATTTTCGGATTTTGCCACAAGGTACCGCTTATATTACGGATATTGGAATGTGCGGCAATTATGATTCGGTTTTGGGTTTTGAACCAGCTGTGCCGATTCAGCGTTTATGTCGAAAATATCCATCCGAGCGTCTGGTTCCGGCAAAGGGTGTGGGAACACTTTACGGTATATATGTTGAAACGGATGATGCCACTGGTTTGGCGCTTAAAATTGAACAAATTGTCCGATATTAGGAAAAAGTATTAGAAAAGCCTCGGATTTCCGAGGCTTTTGTTTTAGAATGTCGGTGTTTTTTCCACTTCTTTGCCAAGTTCGTCGGAATCAATATATGCATCTTTGCATTTTGTTCCCGTACAGCGTTTTAAAACTGTGGCTTTACGTCCTTCGGTTAAGCCACGAAGTCGCATTGAAGGAATGTAAACCTCGCGGACTGTCAATTTGAAAGTGGCGTAAGCGACATTGCCGTCTTCATCAATGCCGTATATTTTGATGTGATATACGCCACCGTCTTTAGGCATGGCCTTGCCGGTGAATATCCAGCCTTCTTCATCATAATTGAGCCATTTGGGCAGACGGCTGTCATCTATTAAGCCAGCACGGGTTTTAATCGTGCTTTTCCAGCCGAGCTTTTCAAATAAATCTACCGGAATTTGAATAGATATCGGCTCGCCGGTTTCAACAACTACGTCTGGCAACGTAGTTGATGTGGATAAATTGACAGGTGGCCTTTTGGCCGGGATATTCATCAGATACGGACGATTGTCCGGCAAGAATTTGCCATCATTCCATTTTTCCAATGTGGCGCGCAAATATAAGGCAATTTTTGAAGGTTTTTCACCCAACATATAATAAGGAAGGGCGTCCAGCCCAACGGTGGCATAAAGGTTGCCTAAAGCCTCTTGTACATCGACATAAGAAGCAAACGCTTTAACCTCATCTTCAATGGCACGCGCAGCTTCTAGCTGGCTTTGTTCATTTTTAGCACCGTCGGTAATGGTATAATCCTCGGCAATGTTTTCGGAAGTAGAGGCAATTTCCATATTAATTTGATAATCCTCAATAGTAGCCATATATTGTGCCCATGAAACATAAACTTGGTTTAAGATTAAAGAAGTCATGCGTTGGCGCCGCAGGGATTCCAACGTTGTGGCATTTTCTTTGCGAACTTCTTCAATGACGTTCATACCGATTTCACAACCTTGCTTGGACCATTGGCGATTGTATTGCGGACTGTTTTGATATTTGTTTTGGTTGTCTTTACGAAATTGGCGGATGATGATTTCTTTGTCTTCTGCGCTTGAAATCAGGTCATGGACGCGCAATTCTGGGCGATTGGATAATGCCAGCCATTCCAACTGGCTTAAGTTGAAGTGGATATCCGGCAATTCAAAGTTACCGTATTGAGCGCCGACAAGTTTAAATTCGGTGGAAGGATGGAACCCCATTAAACTGGCCATGCGGGTCTGTGCGGTTTCAAAGTTGCGTTTAAGTGCGGATAAGTTTTTGACCGCTTCCATATATTTTCTTTTTTTAATCAGGTTTTCACGCGTTGGCGCTTCCCCCTTATCGGCTAATTCTTTGGCGGATGCGTTCATTTCATCAACCTCGAGCGTCATGAATTCAGTCATCTCATCGACAACTGGCAGTAAACGCTGGGCGGTTAATGTTTGCCAATATAACAAGCGTGTTTCCTGTAAAATATTATGGATAACCTTGCGACTCTGTTCAACAGCAATGTTGGCCTTGAAGGAAGGATCGCTTGTTTGGTAATAAATTGTTGACAAATCAAGGATGTTCCAAGCCACTTTTAAATCAGGGCTCAATTGTGAAGAACTGTTGGTGTTAATATATCCGGCATTATTTAAAATTTCCTGCAATTGAGCAAAGTTAGAGTTTCCTGCTTTTAAGAGATTTTCTTCATAACTTATCATGCGGCGGGTGTAATTATATTTTAAGGCCAAGGACATTGCCATATACATGTCAATTGGTCGCTCGATTTTGCGCGGGGTATTGAGATACATATTTTGCATATCCACATCAATACGAATAGCACGATCCCAGTCGGAATAATATGCCGGATTGGGTTCTTGTCCGCTGCTGGAACTACTTCCCTGCAAATAACAGGATGTCAGCATCAGTAAACTTGCCGCAAAACAGAAAACTTTTTTCATTGTTTATATCCTTAAACGTGTATTTATAAAAAATATTGTTATACTATTTTTTAAAAATTGATAGTATTTAATTGCTTTTATACAACTTTGATGTATAAAATAACCTATAAATGTAAAATTGAGGTTAAAATTAGCGCATGTTTGATATTTTTCGCACCCTTTTTAAGTATAAAGAAAAAGAAAGTCCTGATGAATTGGGTTTTTTCCCGGAAAAAGTGCATGTGGAGGCTTTTCCGGAACGACGCTATTTGTGGACATCCAGACTTTTGGTTATTCTGTCGGGTCTAAGTATTTGTTTTAATATGATGCTGGCCAGCGCTATTTATTTAATGTTACCTTTGATACGCGTTTCTCCGGAGTTTTATAGTATTAATAAGTATTTTAGTCAGATTGAGCGTGTGCAAAAAAGAGAAATTCGTTATCCGGTCAGTGATTTGATAACAGAGCAGTATATTCAGGAATATCTGATATCGCGTTATACGGTTACCAATGATTATGAAGATATGTTGCTACGCTGGGGCATTGGTTCGCCTTTATACTGGTATTCGACGCCGGCGATATATTCGAGTTTTGTTCA
>CAYPFN010000002.1:109072-116810 GCA_964410325.1 uncultured Azospirillaceae bacterium | reverse complement strand
GTGGCGACACTGGCGAAGGTGGCCAAGGTGAAACTGGAAGCGAAGGCGAAACTGGTGAAGGCAACGAAGGTGAAACTGAAACTGGCACTAACGTTGGTAGAGACGAAGGTTCCTATGGCGAAGACGAAGAAGACTCCGAGGATGACACGGATGGCAACACAAGCCCTGACGAAAATGAGAGTTCAAGCTCTGAGAGTGGCTCATCAACATCTGCCACAAAGGTGTATGCTGAAGTGGCAGCCTATGGGGCTTTGCCGGCAGCGGCTCTGGAACAGACCAGGAGTATGGTTGAGAACGTTGGCAATCAGGTTAAAAACAACCGTATCTATACCTGCGCATGCAACTTTATTGATGAGTACTGGTACGGTAGACCCTATAACAACCTCTGGGTCAACCCGACCATTCACTTTGCCAACGTGGATGCGCCGTTTGATATGGAGGCCGACATAAAGGGCATTGAAGCCGGTGGAGACATTCAGGCTGACTTCAACAACCGGCTGGGTGTGTTTGTTTCCTACCGCAACGGTAATTATGATCTTTCCGGCGAAGGGAAGAGTTATTATGCGACGGTTGGTTCGGAGATAGAGATTAACAGTTATATGGCTGGTCTGTACTATCGTTATGACAAAAACAATGTTTGGGCGTTTGCGACGGTATACGGTGGTATTCAGGAAGCGGAGATTGAAACCGATGACGGGATAAGGGCGGACACTGACGGTATTGAGTTTGGTGCGAGCATTGAGACGGGATATGACTTCGCCCTTGTCAACGATATGACTCTGTCGCCGGAACTTGGTGTGTTCTATACACGGGTGGACTATGATGATGTTGAAGACAACATGGGTAAAACGGCAAAATACGACGCCATCAGCCAGATTGAGCTGGAGGCGGGTATCAAACTTGCGAAGATATTCAGAACTAGCAATGGTTTGGGGCGTATTTACGTGAAACCGAGTGTTATTCAGACGATTGTAGACGGAGGAGACGTGGAGATCACGGGTTTGGATAAGTTCAGCGGGGTTGACGATGCGACGTTGGGGCGGATTGAGCTGGGTGGTCGTTACGGCTTTGCGAATCGGCTGTCGGTTTACGGATGGTTCAACTACACCTTTGGATCGGACTACGACGCCGAAACCTTCGGGGTGGGTCTTAACTACGCCTTCTAACCTGAAAAAAGTTCCAGGTTTTGGGGAATAAAAGCAAAGATAAAGGGAGCGACAAGCTCCCTTTATTTTATGGAGAATAAGGCTTTATATTTAACTGAATGCCGGGATTTAAGTTCGGGTATGATATAGTCAAGTCTGGGTATGATATTGAGGGATTGTTGGGCAATACAGGGCCTGTATAGATAAAAGTGGAGTAAATTACTTTTTAGCCACTTCAAGCAAAGAGTTGGTTTGGTGAATATTGCGTGCCAGATGGGTGAGGCTATGAACTTCTACACAATCACCATTGCGAACCCATTTCAGGATTATCAAAAGTAGCTAATTTTTTTACTATAAGACAACAAAATTTGGCTGGTGTTTTTTTCTGCTTACTATTTGCTTACTGGTAAAAATTAAAGGCTTGAGCGATTTTCCGCAAAGCCTTGAAAATCAATGGTGCCGACAGAGAGACTTGAACTCCCGACCCGCTGATTACAAATCAGCTGCTCTACCAACTGAGCTATGTCGGCATGACGGGTTTCCTTATAACGTAAGGTTTTTTGCTTGTCAATAAAAAATTTTTTATGCCCTTGGGTTTTATAATCAGTGAAAACTTTTTAGAAAATTTTATTGATTTTGGGTGAGGTGCTGTTTAGATGTTTTAATAAAAGGGAGGTTGTTTTTTTAAGTTTTTCCGCGGATAATTTTTTCAACTGCGCTAGCAAATCTTGTTTCATTTTACCCACCTATCTATCTATTTGTTTTATAAGTATTTATATCTGAACAAAAGCTAGAATTAAGTCATATTTCAACAAAATTGTTTAAGAGAGCCTTTTTTTTATTGACTTAGAGCATACTCCAAACTTCATGATGAAATATATTTAAAAATTTATGGAGTCTTTGATGAAAATGTTTTTAAAAATATTGATAGTTGTTATTGCTGTTGTGATTTTTTTAGGAGGTTACGCCTGGCGGGAAATCGGAAAACTTCCCTCAAAAGAGGAGTTGCAGGCTTATGAAAAACTTCCTTATTTTAAGAACGGACGGTTTTATGGTCCGGAAGAAATGCGCTTATATCCGGATAAGGTGCGCAATGGGCCGGCAGGTTTTGCACGAATGATGCTGACATCACGATTTGCGCCTAAAGAACCATTGCCGCAGGTTAAGCTAAGTGCGGAGAGTTTTGCGCAGATACCGGAAGATTATGCTGTTTATTGGCTTGGGCATTCAAGCGTTATTGCAGAATTGGATGGTAAACGTCTCGTTTTTGATCCGGTTCTCGGCAATTCGGCGCCTGTTCCTTTTGCCGTGCCACGTTATGGCCCGGCGCCGATAACGTATAAAGATTGGCCTGCTGTGGATTATGTGGTTATTACCCATAATCATTATGATCATTTGGAACGGAAAAGTGTTCAAGCACTGAAAAACAGTCATTTTATTGTTCCCTTGGGTGTTGGTGCGGCGCTTAGAGGCTGGGGCGTGGCCAAAGAAAATATTACGGAACTGGGGTGGGGCGATGTTTTTGCCAAAGACGGCTTAACGATTATTGCCGAAACCGCCATCCATTATTCCGGGCGTGCTAAGCTTGCCAGTAATGAAACGCTTTGGAATTCTTATGTTATTCAAGCTGGTGGCAAGAATATTTATTGGGGTGGCGACAGTGGCTATGGACAGCATTTCAAGCAGATTGGTGATAAATACGGGCCGTTTGATTTTGTGGCTTTGGAAATTGACGGCTGGAATCCTGGCTGGCCAAACATCCATTTGTTTCCGGATGAGGTTGTTAAGGTGGCACAGGATTTACGCGCCAGAAAAATCTTTCCTTTGCATTGGGCGGTATTTGACCTGGCTTTGCATCCCTGGCATGAATCGATTGATATGCTGGTAAAAGAAGCCGAACCTACAGATGTGGAAATTTTTACACCGATAATGGGCGAGAAAGTTATTCCGGGTGTAACCGAAACGAAAAAATGGTGGTGATATGGACAGACGAAATTTTTTAAAAGCCACAATGGCAACAGCAGTATTATCGGTATTTCCGAGATTTATTAGGAAAACACAAGCAAAGGGGAATAAGATGAAAATTTTGGTTTTAACAGGCAGTCCGCGAAAAAACGGTAATTCAAACACATTGGCGGATTATTTTATTAAAGGGGCAGAAGAGGCGGGGCATCAGGTTGAGCGTTTTGACGCGGCTTTTAAGGATGTTCATCCGTGTGTTGCCTGTAATAAGTGTGGCATGAACGGTCCATGCGTGTTTAAAGATGATTTTGAGTTTGTCAGAGAACATATTGTTGATGCTGATGTTGTGGTGTTTGCAACGCCGATGTATTATTTTGGTATTTCGGCGCAGTTAAAGGCGGTTATAGACAGATTTTATGCCATTAACGGCCAAATACACCGTCCTAAGAAAGCCGTTTTGCTTATGACTTATGCCAATTCGGCGGCCTCAGAAGCTGTGCCGATAAAATCACACTATGATGTTTTGCTGAAATATCTTGGTTGGGAAGATGCTGGACAGATTATTGCCGCAGGGGTTTGGCCGGTTGGTGCCGTCAATCGTACGGCATATCCGCAACAGGCTTATGAATTGGGCAAAACTATTGCTGGATAATCGCGTTGTTCGGGCGTCCGAACCATTTATATCAAAGAAAGTTTTGCAAATCAGTCAGGATGTCTGATAATTTCATGTTTTGGAGCTGATCTTCCATGGCTTTTTGCACGGTATATAAACGTCCGTCTAAAATATTGTGAATGTTCCGGCCAACCGGACAGCACGGATGGGGTTTTTATGAAAGTTGAATAGCGTATCGTGTTCTAAAGGTTAATAGCCCGGTATACATCCAGCAGACTTATATTATCGACGGATTTAAGCAGTGTTATGCCACTGTGGCCGCGGGAGACTTTCAGAATCCCCCGTGGCTTTTAATTGTAGTGAAATGTTGCGGATAACAACAGGATTAACCTGTATTGAACTTGCCAGCAATCCGCTGGTTATTCGGTATTGGTTTTTGAATGTTTCAATAGCCGTTAAAATATGCAAAGCAATCGTAAAACGACTTGAAATTTGCATTTTTAAATTCCTTAATCGGTATTTGTATATTCAGTTATTGTGTTTTTTCTTAAATTATAATTTTAAACAACATATTTTACAAGTCCTAACGGTTCAATAATTTTAAGCATGCCTTCAGCTGCTATATCATTTATTATTTGACCATTTTCATTAAAATAATAGAAGTTCATGCAGGTGCTTTTGAATTTTTTACCGGTCGGTTTGACCCCCATAAATTCGCCGTCATGAGTTCCGGTGCATTCCCAGGTTACGGCAACTTTGTTTTGTTCTGCAGCCATGTCTTTTATAATCCACTGAATATCTGAGAAGCCCTTTCTCATAAAATAAACCGCGCTTAAATATCCTTTTCCGCCGTATAGGACATCAGGTGATGTTAATGAATAAAAAGAGGCTTGAGGAGCAATAAGTTCATCCGCTAATTTTTCATCGGCCGTATTGATAGCTGTTTCGAATTTTCTCATTGTTTCTTTGTTTCGTTCAATAAATTCAGTCATTATGCTTTTCCTTTATTATAATATTTATTATTACATTAATATGCTATACGATGGTTGTTTTGTAGTGTCAATGGTTACAATAAAAAATGATTGAATTTATTTATTATCTTCAAGGTAAAGTACGCAAGGACAAGCCAGTTCGAGTCTGGCCAGGCATATCACTACTCTCCTTTAGAGGCGAGTTTTTCATGACAAAAAATAAATAAAAAAACTTGCAAAAGCTTTCCGGAAATATAAAAAACGCCCCTTTGTCGGGACGTTCTTTGTTTGAAAACAGGAATTATCTGGTGTGTTTTGCCCGCCAAATTTCCGCTATAACATCTTTAACTTTTTCTTTGTCCGTTTTGTTTTTATTGGTTTTTTCTTTTTCGGACAATTTGTCTGTCACCTTTTTATTTTGAGCGCGAACAGATCTTTTTTCTTCTGGCGACATTTCTTCCTTTACCGGGCGGAGTGGCTCCCCCTCTTTGAACCCAAGACGATCTTCAGCGACATTTTTCAGCACCTTTTTGTAAAAGGCGAGGTGTTCTTTGGCCTTTGCCAACTCTTTCGTTTTTTTGTTCAGATCATCCAACTGATAGCGGCGGCGATCTATATCTTTATATTTATAATAAAGATCCGTCCGAAGATTTTCATTTTTTTCCAGGCTTTCTTTCGCTTCAAGGTTTGCTTTTTCCTTTGTTTCCGGTGCTAGAATTTTTCCTTTAATGGCCTGCATCTCCTCAAGGTAACCTTCGGAACGGCCGGTAGCTCCCATGATATCGTCTAAGGTTAGGTTAAAGCTGGAAACGGCCTTGTTCAACCATTCGCGTCGCTTGGCCTCGTCTTTCCGGCCCAAAAGGAGTGGTAGCGATTTTTGCGCGGGGCGGGACAGTTGTACATACTTCCCTTCAAGGCGGTCTGCTATCAGGCGTTCAACCGCTTCCGTCGACAAGTGGGCTTCCGTAGCATTGGGCTGACCGTCTTTGAAATTTTCGGTTATATTCTGGTATGCATCCTGAATTCTGTGAATACTGTTGGCTACGAAATATTTTTTACTGGTTTGCGCGTGCTGGGCATCTTGCTCCTCGACCGCCTGCTGGTATTCGGCTATTTCCTGTTCTAGAAATTTTCTGGTCTGCTGGCGGTTGGTTTCACGGCTTTCTTCTTTTTGAATAAGGTCTTCTTTTTCCTTAGTGGTTAAATCCGTCCTGGTTACCAGTTCATCAATTCTGGCGGAATCTAAAAGTTTATCCTTATTCTCCAGGGAGGAAACCAACTGCTTGGAATAATCCAGCTGTATGCCTTTTTGTCTTATGACGTCCTGAGGGATCCGGCGTACATAAAAGTTGTTCCAGTCGTCGCCCAATACCATTTGTAGCGTTTCGGCAGAGAGTTTGCCTGCATTGCCGTTGATAATGTCTTTTTGAGCGGCATATAAATAGCCGTCTTCCATAATCCCATTTTTAATATCATCCGGGATAGACTGATAGTCGTGGGCACCGGTTAAACGGGCGCACATTTCCTGATAACGCTGGGTCAGGCTTTTTAGCTGTCCATAATTATTACGGTCGTGGATTTCTTCTTTTTCGGCAAAGCGCAACAGGGCATTGCACACCTTGGTATAATACGGTGGCAGGATATTCACGTTTTTTTCCGCCTGGGTTTTGGCTTTGCTCGTATCTCTGACGATATGCGATGCCGCTGGAATGTAATTTCTTTTTAAAACCTCTGACAGAAGTTCTGGTGTGTAGAACTCCGCTTTTAATTTGTCCAACCTTTTCAGTACTTTATTGCTGCCGTCGAAAATAGATTCATTGATCAATTTTCTGAACTCACCCGAAGCCCTGCCGTAATTTAAAAGTTTGTCTGCGGACAAGGCATCGCGGATAAACATGGTGGCTCCAGAGGTCTGGTTTCTGTTCATCCGGTTTTCACGGTTATATTCCGACATATTGAAAATATCGTCCAGGCAACGGCAACCTTCAGGAGACAAGTTATCTGCATTTCCAGCACCTAAATGATGAACTATGCCACCTTGTCGCAAAATGGCGCGGTACGCCGGTAAATTTTCCGCAAACGAGTGTTTTTTTAGTTCATCCTGGATATAATCATACATCACGCTACCGACAGAATTGCCGGCAATCTGGTCAACCGTTCCCAGCAAGACAGGATAATCCGCCGCTCTGTCCACTATAACCTGAACATGAGCCCGGCTACCACTTCGCGCTACCGCTGTGGCCAGATATTTCTGCTGTTCTTCACTGAGGGGTATCTTCCTGCCATCTGCTCCGGTCAGAATTTGGGAGAGAGCAACATCTTCTCCGAGACGTACATACACGCCCCTTTCCATTTCCGGATGACGTTCTGCCCAAAACCATTGTTTAAATTCGTCTATATTTTCGTTGGTGATTTCTTCGACAGGTTTGCCGTTGGCGCTAAATACAGTCATTATTCAAATCCTTTTCATATATTCAATATAAATAAATATTACACTGTTTTGTCAAAAAAAACAAGTGGAAAATAACCCGCGACAAACTTTTGCACGACTTGCGTATAAAATGCATAACGGTTTATCTTTTGGCCAATTTTTTACGGTAATAAAAACAAATTTTTGCCTAAACGAGAAATTTCGGAACAAAGCAAAAATATTGCAATTTATCAATCGGCAGACGGAAAAATAGAACTAAACATTCCGTTTGATAATGACACAATTTGGATTTCTCAAAGGCAGATGTCAGAGCTGTTTGAAAAAGATACGCACACAATCAGTGAGCATATCGACAATATTTATAAGGAAGGAGAACTTGAAAAAGCTTCAACTGTCCGGAAATTCCGGATAGTTCAAACCGAGGGAAAAGACAGGTTGAGCGTGAAATTGACTGTTATAATTTAGATGTTGCCATATCTGTTGGATATCGGGTTAAATCTGTCTGCGGTACACAATTCCGTATATGGGTGACCGGCATGGTTATGCGGTAAACCCAAAGCGCCTAAAAGGAGAAGTTTTCTTATTGGTGAGCCCGACGGGATGACTTCGCTTACGC
>CAYPFN010000002.1:0-108972 GCA_964410325.1 uncultured Azospirillaceae bacterium | reverse complement strand
CGAACCCATGCCCATGGGTTCAAATCCCTCTCGTTCTCGTGACCAATAAAAAAAAACTCCTCCTAAAAGGAGAAGTTTTCTTATTGGTGAGCCCGACGGGATGACTTCGCTTACGCTTTGTTCACGGCGCTCATCGGTTTGCCAACCGACCAGCGTTCTTTCGCCCGCTTTTCGCTGGTAGTCGAACCCATGCCCATGGGTTCAAATCCCTCTCGTTCTCGTGACCAATAAAAAAAACTCCTCCTAAAAGGAGAAGTTTTCTTATTGGTGAGCCCGACGGGATTCGAACCCATGACCCTTTGATTAAAAGTCAAATGCTCTACCGACTGAGCTACGAGCCCTAAATTGTTGTGTGTTATATAGATGATAAAACATATGCTGTCAATAAAAAAAATAAAAAAAGTTAAAAAAAGTGAAATTGCTGTTTATTTGTTAATAATTATATGTTATCTTTACTTAAAAATAATGTGGAATTAATGTGTGCAGAGGTTAAAAATGGCTGAAAACAAAGTTTCAACTAACTCAAAAAGCAGGTATGATATTTTACAAAACGATAAAGGAGAAATCTTAATTATTATCCAACAACGCAATGGCGGTCCGGAAAACCCTCTGTTTGTTTATGATGGTTCCAAGTATGCTTTATTATACCGTAGCCATGAAAGCACCATTTATTTTGATGATATTGTTGAAGGTGCTAGAGGTCCTTTGAAAGCGGTTACAACAATGAAAATTGTTGAAATTAATGAAGATGAGGTCACTAGAGAATATGTGGCTCCGGTCAGAATCGTCAAAGATGTTAAAGCGTTAATGGACTAATTTAGGGTTTACCTATAAGTTATAGGGGCTGTATATGCCCCTTTTTAATGAGTTGTAATATGATTGCAAATCTTGCTATATGTTTATTGATGCTTGGAATTTTGTCTTTATGGAAGTTTGGCCAGCGTTATGATAGATTTGTTGTTATTGGTTCTTTTTTAGCTGTTTCCGGACTTCTTTTCGCTTTTTTGCGGAATTGGGAGGCAGGCGAGGAAAGCTTTTTCTTTTTATTATGGGATAGTTCCGCAAGCGGGGATATTAGAATTGCTATTAATTCGGCATTTCAGAATTATGCCGTTGTTTTTCCGTTTTTTATGATTGCATATATTTCATTATTCCCTAATCTTTTTTTTCGCCAGGAAAAGATGAAAAAAAATTTGCCGGCAGGGGTGTTTATAATTTGGGTGTTGTGCTTTTGTGCATGGCAAATTTTAGAGAAGAATCCAGGTTTGCCGGCAGGAGTTACCTACAGATGTGTATTTGGAGATTATCCTTGGTTTGATTACGTTGTTAATCTGCCAGAGGCAAATGGTGGATATGTTTAAGTAATTAACGGTTTTAGAGGGGTAAGAATGGAAAAGATCGGCGACTGGTTTTGGTTTGACGCAACAGAAACTTTTAGTACAAATGATGAGGCTGACAAATTGTGCGGGCAGCTTAAAAGCAAATGCGTTGTTACGGCCAAACGACAGACGGCGGGAAGAGGGCGCTATGGACGTAGCTGGATAAGCGAAGAGGGGAACTTGTTTATGTCATTTGCGTTTCCGGCACCGCTTGCCAATATTGGGCAGATTGCCGTTTTAGGTGGCTTGGCGGTTTTGAAAACCGTACGTTTTTTCTGTCCGGATATCCGGCTGCAGATTAAATGGCCGAATGATGTTTTGGCGGAAGGTGGAAAAATTTCTGGAATATTGTTTGAACGGGCGACAAACGGCTTTTGGATTATGGGCATCGGCATAAATATAGTTTCGCATCCGGAAATATCGGCGACTGGTTATCTGACCGCCAGCCTGAACGCATTTGGAGCAAAAACCGAACGATTGACCGTGTTGCGGAAGTTTGTGTCCGTTTGGGATAATATGTTTGAAACATATTGTCAGGAAGGTTTCAGCGTTTATAGACAGCAATGGCTTGACAACGCTTATAATCTTGGTAAAACAATAACAATAAAACAGTGGGATAAAAAAATATGTGGCATATTTGCCGGCATTAATGATGACGGTAGTTTAATACTGGAAACAACAGAAGGCAGATTAAATGTTTTGACTGGTGATGTGTTTGCTGCCACGGATAAGGAAGAAAATGAAAAAATATAAGGGAATTTATTTTTTGCCGTTGGGCGGCGCCGATGAAATCGGAATGAACATGTATGCTTACGGCATTAATGGAAAATGGATTGTCGTAGATGCCGGGTGCGGTTTTTTAAATGATGATTATCCGGGGATGGATATGTGCTATGCCTCGCCGGAGTTTTTGGAAGAGTTTAAAGGCGATGTGTTAGGCTTGTTTGTTACCCACGGGCATGAAGATCATATGGGGGCGATTGCCCAAATATGGCCGGCATTGCAATGTCCGGTTTATGCCACGGCATTTGCTGCTGGTTTGATGCGAGCGCGTTTAAAAGAGTATAAACTGGAAAATACTGTGCCGATTGAGGTTGTTCGCGCTGATGATGAAATAACTGCCGGCGGGTTTAAGGTTAAGTTTGTTCCTCTGGTACATTCGGTGCCAGAAACCTGCGGTTTGTTTATTTCCACAATATATGGCAATATTTTTCACGCGACGGATTGGCGGTTTGACGATGGAAAAATCGCTATGTTGCCAGCTGGCACGGAGGGGCTTAAAGCCGTTGGTAAAGCGGGAGTTGATATGTTTGTGTGCGATTCTACCAACATAATGGTTGAGAAGCCACAGCCAAGCGAAGATGAAGTGCGTAAAAACCTTTTTAAACTCATTCCGTCGATAAAGGGCGGTTTAATTGTGACCTGTTTTTCATCCAACCTGATGCGACTTGAAACGTTGCTTATGGCGGCGGATTTGGCCGGTCGCACGCCGGTTTTGCTTGGCAAAAGCCTGATAACCAACATGAAGCTTGCTAAAGAATGTGGCTATTTTCAGGGCTTGCCGAATGCGTATAAACCTGAAGAAGTGCAGGGGCTAACAGCGGATAAAGCGCTTTATATCTGTACCGGTTCGCAGGCAAACTACCGTAGCTCGCTGAGTTCTATTGCCAAAGGCGAAAACAAATATGTGAAGCTTGATAAAAATGACACGATTATTTTTTCTTCCAAAATCATACCCGGCAATGAAGAAAAAATTGAACGTATGCAGGAAATGATGATTGAACAGGGTGTAACAGTGATTACCAGCGAGACGGATTTAGTGCATACCTCGGGTCATCCGTCCCGAGAAGAGCTTAAAAAGATGTATAAAATCCTGAAACCGAAAGTAGTTTTTCCTGTGCACGGCGATAAACGTTTCATTCGCGAACATAAACGCTTTGCGTTAAGCTGTGGTATTAAAGAGGTATGTTCCGGCCGGAACGGAGATGTTTTTTTGCTTGCAGAGGGCAAAATTGCCAAAATAGAAGAAGCTACCTCGGATGTTATAGGGATTGACCGTGGCCGGCCGGTTGCTTTAAGTTCGGAGCTGGTGCGCAACCGCCGGCGGATTGCCTATAACTGCAGTTTGTTTATCAGCGTATTTATCAATCATGACAATCGGGTGGTTGATTTGGAAATTTCATCTATAGATATTTTAGAAGAAAAAGAATGGTCGGCATTGGTTGCTGAAGTTAAAGAAAAAGCCGTGCCGCAGATTGAAGAAAAGCTTAGCGCCGGCATGGGAACTGATGTGGCCATCAAAGATTTTATCCGTGGCCTTATCCGTAAAATGGTTTGGCGCGCCACGGATATTAAACCAGTTACATTTTGCCATGTTTATCGAGAATAATAATTTTAAAAAGGAGAGGAAGATGTCTATCGTGCCCGAAAGATTAAAAAAAGGCGATAAAGTCATGATTGTTGCGCCGTCGCGAGGCTTAAAGCTAATAGGCGCCGACTGCCGGCAGATTGCTGAAGAAAGGTTGGCTGATTTAGGTTTGCAAGTTGAGTTTGCGCCTAACACAACGGATGAGAATTTTGATTTAACTGGTTCAGCTTCAATTGAAAAACGGACGGCGGATTTAATGGCGGCTTTTGCCGATAAATCGATTAAGGCGGTTTTAACGGTTATTGGCGGTTTTAACGCCAACCAACTGGTTAAGCACCTAGATTATAATCTGATTAAGCAAAATCCGAAAATTTTTATGGGGTTTTCAGATATTACGGCTTTGCACGCAGCTATTTATGCCCAGACTGGATTGATTACCTATTATGGTCCGCATTATAGTTCTTTGGGTATGAAAAAAGGTTGTGAATATACTTTAGAAAATATGGTTAAAGCTTTGTTTGAAGGTGGAAAACGTGAGATATTGCCGTCAGCGGAATGGAGCGATGATTTGTGGTTTTTGGATCAAGACAACCGCGGGTTTATCAAAAATGAAGGTTGGTGGCAGATAAACGACGGTAGTGCTGAAGGGGTGCTTATCGGCGGTAATTTATGCACGTTTAATCTGCATTTAGGCACAGCGTATCGTCCAAAATTTGTAAAAGACACGATTTTGTTTTTAGAAGATGATGCGGAAGCCAAACTCGTTAATTTTGAGCGCAATTTGCAGGCGCTGATTAATCAAGAAGATTTTAAAAATGTGAAAGGTTTGATTATCGGGCGTTTTCAAAAGGATTCTAAAGTAACGCGCGAAGAACTGGAGTTTGTGCTGAGAAACAAGGCGGAACTGCGGAATATGCCGATTATTGCGAACCTTGATGCGGGACATACCACGCCGATAAACACCATGCCGCTGGGCGGAAAAGCTGAAATCTGTGGCGGGCGGATTTTTGTGGAAGGTTAACGGTTATATCCTTTTCTTGCCATGCCTGTGAAGTTGCGCAAGCAAGTGAGTATCAGGTGGGTAAAAAGTCCTGTTGTATGGCAGATGAAGACCGCATTTGTCAAATATACTTCCGAGATACGGTGCGTTAATTAACTGAAACTATTTAGCCTTTTTTTGACTATCCAAAATTAAGGCGGAACGAATCTACGGTTTGACAAATTTTGCTTGTTTTTAAATTGAGTTTATGTTATGATGATAACATAAAATAAAAATTATGTATGCTATTAGGTTAATTATTGAAAATTCGAAAAGATTTTTCATTACTTTTGGTATGCATAAAACTTTAAATAAGCAAAATTAAAATAATTAAAATAAAAAAACATGAAAAAGATTTTATTTGCCCTGGTGGCGATTTTAGTACTGGCATCCTGCCAGGATTCAACCTTTTTAGGACTGGAAGAAATAAGCTTTTCCTCCACTGGGTCCGATTCAGGACTCCAGTATGGAGATGTTGAGCTTATTGCTCAATTTGATACAACCGTAAACCGGTTGTATACGGTTGAGCAGAGGATCGACGGTGTTAAGGACGTCGTCGACGGTGGGGAAAAGGTAGCGGAAGAGGAATTCTCCGTTAACCTTGACTTAGGCGTGATCTTCTCCATTACACCCTCTGTGGTGTATGTGGCTGAGGAAGCCCTGCTATCTAATGTTGAGATGGTCTCTGAAACCATCTCCTCGGTTTCAGAAACCGAGGAGATGGATGAGAGCGGGGCCTTTATCATCATTGAGGAAACACAATCTTATGTGTTTGAGTTCAATGGTGGTGAGAGCGTTACCGCTACCGCTACCTGGCAGAGCGCTATATGCGCTGTTACAGGAATGGAGTTTCCGTATGCCAGTATAGAAAGCGTGAGCTTCGATTCTTTCGAAGCAACGCTTGACTCAACATCAAACACCGACTCAACGGTGGTTAATGTTGACCTCTACTTCAACGTGGAGGTGGTATATGATGGAACTCAGGAAACGTACGTTGTACGAGTTCCTGAGGTTAGGATCTTCCGTAAGGATGGGTCCATGCCTGAGGCCCCGGTAGTGGAGGAAGTAGTCGTTGAAAACACCGACTACGAGGCGGCTTTCTCGGTAGCAACATTGTCATTGGTAACAGATTACCAGATCGTATCTGGTGACCTTGTTACCTATAGGGACAACATGGAAATCTCTAGACAAGGGTTCGAGCGTAGCTTGAACCTGGAAGCCCTGTTTACATCACCTGAAAGGGTGTATGTGGATAGTGAGGGTGAGTTGATTTCCGGGGCTGCCATTGCTGCGTCAAGTAGGTCGACGACGACCTCTTCTAGGAGTGTGGATGAGGCATTCACAACGACATCTTTTGGACGGGAGTATTACTTCCGTATGAATGATGGAGGAATTGTGAATGTGGGGGCTGGCTACCAAAGTCTAAGTTTTGCTGACACGACGTTCACGTACGCTAGCGTGAGCAATGTCAGCTATAACAGGGCTGAGGTAGGTACCATCACTTCTTCAGGGGAGGAGATGGTTGCTCCCGTGACTCTCTACTTCAATGTGGAGGTTACGGAGAACGGCGATAATTCATCTACAACCTCAACATACGAGGTGGCAGTACCTTACGAAAGGATACTGCCCATCGAAGAAGAGGAGGATGAGCTGATAGGGAAGTCTTATAAAAACATGTCTAGAGAAATTCTGGACGCCAACACAGAACGCATCAGCTTCACAGAAGTTGAAAGTTGGTCTGTGTCTGGGGAGAAGACTAATACAATCAGCTTGTACCTGTATCGCCACTTCACGGAACCTGAAAGGCAGGACGTTTATGCTACGAATAATTCCTACAATACTTCTTCCAACGGATCAAGCTTGATCAGTGAGGTTGAAAGTATAAGTGGGAATTGGACGGTTACGACCCGTTATATGCAGTATACTTCTACTGCTACGAACGGGGTTAATCCGTTTAGTAACATATATGTGTATGATTACCAGAAAGCAGTGTATACCGACGAGTATTATACCGTCGAGTTTGGATATGCTAACTGGTCAATCAGTGAGGCTGGATCCTCTATTGTGGCGACTAGTGATGCCACTATAAACGGCATTGTTTACGCAGTTTCTAACTACGTGAATAATATCAATACCGTTTATAGTATTTCTACAAGTAAATACGAATCTTCAGCTTCGGCTGAGGCTCGCATTTATGTAGAAAAAGTCATCGACAAAGTTATCCCGGAAAGCTGGGGTACTATTGTCGGAGCTGGCATCAGTGCTGTCCCTACGGACCCTAATGGCGGGTCAGCACAGAAGTGCTTGACCATTAGGACCGATAAGGGCGCTGTTGCAGTACCGTTCTCAATGAGTGACAATGTTCCTGAGGTGTCTAATATCCTGAGCGGATACTTCGTTGAAGGTGACTTCAGCGCTGAGTATAACTCAGGGTTCTACACCACAACCGTTAACCAAGGCTCTTATGACCTGGGAGTGTGGGCACCGGCTATCGCTAAGGATCTTAGTGATAGGATCGCTTATTACAACGGCGATGACATGGTAAGGAATATACGTCATTCAGTCCTCGGTATGTGGGGCTGGAGGAATGGCAATTACTCCACAGTAGTGGAAGGTTACATCTTCTCAGTTTCTGAGAGTGGTGTGTTAACCATTACTGTGAACGGAACTGTAGTGATGCAGATCCGTTAATCTTGGGAGCTGGTCTGGTTTAGTGTAGGCACGATTGTTAAAGCAGAATTGAAACAAATCCTAACAAAATTACATACAAGGATTTTAATATTGCGCCATTCAATTTTGTGGAGATAATCTCTTATACATAAACCAGAATTAAGCCATAATTTGTTTATAATTTATAAAGTTTAATCTCTGGGAAGGTGGGTAAAATATTATCTTACACCTGCCTTCCCTTAATACTAAATAAGTAATGAAAAATATAAAAAATATAGTAGTAATAATAGCCGCCTTGTCATTGGTGGCAACTGGGGCCGCAAATGCTCAAACCTCTTTCTCAATCTCCAAAACGGAGGTTGGTTCCGAAAGCCTCAATGGCTATAAGGAACAAAGAATGGAGGTTTTACCCTACATTCAGGCCTATCAGGCCGAAGATGGGACCATCCTGAAGGCGGCTGACGCCATCGGATGGGGAATAGAGGTCTCATTGGGTGGAGGATATCTCCACGCCGATGAGGCATTTACTCCGGAATTCGAGCTGAGCTTCAGATACGACGCAAAGAAAGTGTCGTACCGGGTTACTGCTTCCGCTTTAATGCGGGAGTATAATGCGGAAAGCATTAACCCGGGACAAATGTACGGCTCTTATGCCGCAGACGGAGCAGTTCACATAAACCTGTTGAGAGACAGGTTTTGTGTAAATGTCCTTAACATGTACGCCACTATTGGCTACATGTATGGGCAGCACCGTTATGCGGTTAAAATAGAAGCTGACGACGGTGTGTGGAGCACCGTTGTCAAGCACAACGGCTCCGGGGTGACTTATGGCCTCGGACTAGAATACCGTATGCAACTTTTTGCTACGGGAAACGCCCTGGTCGGGCGTATAGGCTACAAAACTGTACCAAACACGTACGTGAATAATACACGTACGGAGGGTATGGTTTACCTGTCCGTAGGCTTCAACTTCGGTTGTAGCCGAAGCCGGGTGAAATAATTATTATAAAGAACGGCGCCGATGAGGCGCCGTTTTGCTTTGTTGCCGTTTTATGGAGATTTCCGTCTTGCTAAAAGCGTTAATAAATAAAGTGTTGTGCTGGTGATTTTTATTTGCCAAACCGGCATAATTGTGCGTGTTCAGATTATAAATATACCGAATAGAACAAAAAATATCTTCTTTATAACCTTAAGTCCTGATTGCAAATTGGGTAAATTTGCTCTATGGTTGGTAAAAGAATAGGGATGATAATGTTTGCTCTTAAGAAAATATGGCTTTTGTTTTTGGTGGTGGGCTTATTGGCGCCACAGGGTGCTTTTGCCGAAAATCAAACGGAAGTTCCTGAAAAATGGCGCAGTTTTTTGGAAAACCTTAAGCAGGAAATGATTGAACGGGGGATTTCCTCAAAAACAATTCATAAGGTTTACGGTAATAATACTTATTATCATGAATGGCCAGAGGTGGTTAAACAAGATAAAAATCAGGCAGAATTTGTCTTGACCGCAAAAGATTATATCAATCGGCTGGTTAACGCTAAACGCATTAAAACCGCACGTGTCCGTTATGCTGAATTGAAAAAAAAATATTCCGATCTGGAAAAGCAGTATCAGGTGCCACTCAATTATCTGACAGCCTTTTGGGCGGTTGAAAGCAATTTTGGGCAAAATAAAGGAAAATATCATCTGATTGACGGGTTAACCAACCTGAGTTATGATAACCGGCGGGCTGGATTTTTCAAAAATGAGTTGTATAATCTTTTAAAAATTATGGAAAAATATAATTTAGATAATGATAAAATGATGGGATCATGGGCTGGAGCTATGGGGCATTTTCAGTTTATGCCATCCACATATAATGCTTATGCTGTTGATTATGATAACGATGGCATAATTGATGTTTGGGATTCTCTGGATGATGCTATCGGCTCGGCAGCCAACTATCTTAATAGTTTGGGCTGGAAAAGCGAAGAACCTTGGGGAGGACAAGTGCGTCTGCCTTGGAATTTTGACTATGCGCTGGCCGGCCGCAATAAGCGGAAAACTGTACGGGAATGGCGGGAAATCGGCGTGGTTGGCGTAGATGGCAAAAAACTTCCTTTCGCCGATGATCTGAAAGGTTCTATTATTGTGCCGGATGGGCATAAAGGGGTAGCTTTTATCGTGTTTGACAATTTCAGACGCATCATGATTTGGAATCGTTCAGAAAATTATGCTTTGGTTATTGGCATTTTGGCAGATTATACAGCAAACGACCACCTGTATCGCCCGATTGAGGCTGGGCAACAATATCCGCTGACCAATAAAGAGGTGCGGAAAGTGCAGATATTTGCCAATAAGATTTTGAAAACCAATTTGCAAGAAGACGGTATTTTGGGCCAGAAAACCAAAGAGGCGGTTAAACAACTACAGATTAAAGCTCATTTGCATCCAGACGGATATCCAGATTATCGGTTGTTAAATAAAATTGACAGTTACAATCCTCATATGGGTTTTGCTATGCCGGTGCAGCCACAAAAAGTTGAAAGAAAATAAAATTTTGAGAATTGCACAGGTTTGAAATCAGGCTGGACGAACACAAAAAAACAAGTTAAATTAATTTTCGGATTAGGTTAAGGTAGATTTGTATAACTATGAAGCATTTGAAAATATATCTGTTAAGCCTTTTTTGCGTTGCGGTTTTGAATGGATGCTCCACGCAGGGGACGCCAGAGCTAACCGGTTTGTCACCGCAGGCACAGGCGATTGCCATAAAGCAGTACGGCGGGGTTTATAAAGTCGGTAATCCGTATAAAATTATGGGAAAGTGGTATTATCCGGCGGAAGATTACAATTATTCGGAAGTTGGCATGGCCAGTTGGTACGGTGATGATTTTCATGCTAAAAAAACCGCCAATGGCGAGCGTTATGATATGAATACCTTGACAGCAGCGCATCGTACGTTGCCACTACCTTCCATTGTCAGGGTTACCAATCTTGAAAATGGTCGCTCTTTGGTGCTACGTGTTAATGACCGAGGACCGTATGCCAAAGACCGGATTATTGATATTTCCAAACGGGGCGCTCAGTTGTTGGGGTATCAGACTAAGGGCGTGACTAAAGTGCGGGTGGAAATTCTGCCCGAGGAAAGTAAAGCCCTTAAAGCCGCAATGCTTGGGCAGACGCCGGCATCAACCGTGGCCAAAACATCCGTTTCGCAATATAACGAGGCAAATGCGACTTATTATGTTCAGGCGGGTTCTTTCGCGCAGAAAGATTTGGCGGACAATCTTAATTCCAAGCTTGTCCGTTTTGGCAACAGCCGGGTGTTTGAGGCTTATGTTGACGGGGCGGCTTTTTATCGGGTTCGCTTAGGCCCCTTCTCATATGAGGAAGAGGCGATTGTTACTCTTAACAAAGTTCGCAATTATGGCATTTATGATGCCCGAATTGTCAGAGACTGAGGAGACTTTTGATGATAAATGTTAAAAAAACCATGTTGATGATTTTGCTGATGGGCATTGTTTCAGGAAGTGCTGCAGCTTTCGAAACGACGGCACGTAACGCAATTTTAATTGATTATGATACTGGCGCTTATATTTATGCCAAAAACCAAGATGTCAAAATGGCTCCAGCTTCCATGAGCAAACTGATGACAATTTATATTTTGTTTGACAAACTCAGGGATGGGTCTCTTTCTTTGGAAGATACTTTTTATGTCAGCGAAAATGCCTGGCGGAAAGGCGGTGCAGCTAGTGGCGGTTCAACCATGTTTTTAAAAGTCGGCGAAAAAGTTGCGGTGGAAGATTTGCTGCAGGGGATTATTGTTCAATCTGGTAATGATGCCTGTATTGTGGCGGCGGAGAATATTTCCGGAACAGAGGAAGATTTTGCCTTGTTGATGAATGAAACGGCGGAAAAACTTGGGCTTAAGAACAGTACATTTGCCAATTCAAGCGGTTTGCCACATCCAGATCAAAGAATGTCGGTGGAAGATTTAGCTGTTTTGGCCAGGCATATTATTCGAGAATTTCCAGAGTTTTACCATATTTTTTCGGAAAAAGAATTTACCTATAATGGGATAAAGCAAGGAAACCGTAATCCTCTTTTATATAGTATGCCGGGAGCTGACGGTTTGAAAACCGGACATACGGCGGAAGCAGGTTTTTGTCTGACGGCATCGGTAACGAAAAACGGCCGGCGGTTAATCGGCGTTATGAGCGGTATGAACAGTAGCAAAGAACGCTCGGAAGAAGCTGAACGGCTGATGAACTACGGTTTTAGGGAGTTTGATAATTATCGGATTTTGTCGGCGGGACAGGTGCTAGCCGAAGTTCCAGTGTGGTACGGTATGAAAAAATCTGTTGAGCTGCTTGTGCCAGAAGATATTGTGGTTACAATTCGGCGCAGCCTGCGTAATCAATATAATCTGAAGTTGGTATACGATGAACCGATTACTGCGCCGGTAGAAAAAGGTGCTGTTATCGGCTATGTTCAATTAAATGACCCGGAGGGCAATGTGCAGAAAATTGATTTGATTGCCGGAAGCGAGGTACTGGAACTCGGCTTATGGGGAAAATTTATGGCTAATTTAAAATATCTGGTGTTGGGAAATAAATAAATGTTGGGGAAGTTTATCACGTTTGAAGGAGGAGAGGGAACAGGAAAATCAACTCAAATCAAACTATTATCAGATTTTCTTAAACAAAAAAATAAAGATGTTTTGCTAACCAAAGAACCGGGAGGCACGGAAACCGGACTTGAGTTGCGGCGGATACTGACTGAAGGCGAAGCTGATAAACTTGATGCGGTGGCGGAAGCTTTGTTGTTTTTTGCCGATCGACGGCTACATATGGTACAGAAAGTATGGCCAGCTTTAGAAAAAGGCGTTTGGGTTTTAAGCGATCGTTTTGCCGATTCAACCGTGGCTTATCAATATTACGCTTATGATAAAAGACTTCGTAAAGAAGATATTGACTATCTTTACCAATTTAGTGTCGGTAATTTCAAGCCAGATTTGACTATTATTCTGGATATTGATCCAAAAATCGGCTTGGCGCGCTCTTTTAAAAAATCGGAAAGTATGTCTCATAAAGAAACCCGAATTGAAAGCCGAGGGTTGGCATGGCACGAGCGTTTACGCCACGGTTTTTTGGAAATAGCCAAAAATAATTCCGAAAGATGCGTTGTTTTTGAGGCTGACAAATCGGTTGAAAATCTTCATGCCGAAATTACGGCGTTTGTTTGTAACAGATTTAATTTGTGAAAGAAATTATGACAGCGCCTTTACCGCAAAATAATCCGTTTTTAATGGGACATGAGGAGGCTGAAAAGCTTTTTTTAAATGCGTGGAAAAACAACGCATTGCATCATTCATGGCTAATTTCTGGCACAAAAGGAATCGGTAAGGCGACATTGGCCTGTCGCATGGCCCGCTTTTTGCTTTCTGCCGATGAAAACCGGCGCGAGGCTTATAGTTCAATAAATGTGACCGAAAATAATCCGGTCTGGCGATTGGTGGCCGGTGCTTCGCATCCGGATTTGAAAATTATTGAACGGGATTTTATCGAAAGCGATAAGAAAAAAATTGTTAAAGCTATCCGCAGTGGCGAAACCTTGAGCGAAGATGATATGCAGGATCTGAAAAAATCAACAGTTATAAAAGTTGATGAGGTTAGAACAATTAATGAGTTCTTGCATAAAAAATCTTTTGATGGCAATTGGCGGATTGTTATTCTTGACAGTGTTGATGACCTAAATACGGCCGGCGCAAACGCCATTTTAAAAATTTTGGAAGAACCGCCAGTTAAAAGCCTTCTGTTGTTAATCAGCCATAATCCCAATCAATTGTTACCGACGATTAAATCTCGTTGTGCCAAACTTAATCTGCAGCCCTTAAGCGAAGACACGGTTGCTTCATTGTTGCGGCGTTATATGCCGGAATTATCCGAATCGGCTGTGTCCGGTATTGCCAAAATCAGCTCTGGAAGTATCGGCAAAGCATTGAATTATGCTGAAAACAACGGCTTGGCTTTATATCAGAATTTGGAAAAAATTTTCTATGCCGGAAAAAATTTTGATTTAATGACGGCTATTGATTTAAGCGGTAATGCGGCAGAAGATGAAATGGTCTGGAATTTGACCGCAGAGCTGATTCTTAAATTTCTTGCCGATTACAGTAAAACCGGCAAAAATATTCGGCAAATCGGGGAGGCTTGGAAAAAAGTCCTGAAAATGTTTAATGAAACGATAGCGCTTAATATGGATAAAAGACAGACAATACTTAATGTTTTGTCAATGATTTGCAAGGCGGTGTCCGATGTTGGTTGACAGTCATTGCCATTTAAGCTCTCAAGAAATTTATGGGCAGCTTGATGCTGTTATAAAACGGGCAGCAGATGCTGGCGTCGGTTATATGCTTAATGCTGGTGGGTTGTTTGATGAACTGCCACGGCAGCTGGAAATCAGTCGAAAGTATCCGAATATATTTGCGGCAACAGGCGTGCATCCGCATAATGCTGCTACATATGCTGGCATAACGGCTGAAAAGGTGTTGGAAAATACGGCGCATGAAAAAGTTATCGGTATTGGGGAATGTGGTTTGGATTATTTTTATGATTTCAGCCCGAGAGATGTACAGATTATGGCTTTTAAACAAATGATAAAAGCGTCTCAGGAAAGCGGGTTGCCTTTGATTGTACATACGCGCGAAGCAGAAGATGATACGGCGGAAATTTTGAAAACAGCTTATCGGCAAAAACCTTTTAATGGGGTTATTCACTGTTATTCTTCTGGTTGGATAGTGGCGGAAACGGCCTTGGAAATCGGATTTTACATTTCGGCGTCAGGGATTATTACTTTTAAAAAATCGGAAGATTTGCGCGAGGCCTTTAGAAAGATTCCGCTTGATAAGCTTTTGATAGAAACGGACAGCCCCTATCTGGCACCAGTGCCGGTGCGTGGCAAAACCAATGAACCGGCAAATGTAGTACATATAGCCAAGTGTTTGGCTGATATAAAAAAAATTGATTTAAACGAAATGTCAGAAATTACGACGGATAATTTTTTTAATTTATTTACCAAAGCAAAGAATAATAAAATGAAGGACAACAATGACTAAAATGATTATCATGGGTAGCGGAGCGGCGCCTGGAGTTCCGGCTATTGCCGGTGGATGGGGCGCTTGCAATCCGAATAATCCTAAAAATATACGTCGGCGAACGGGGATATATATTGAAGCGGCCGGCGTTCGGCTTTTGATTGATACTTCACCGGATATTCGTATGCAGCTTTTGGATAACAGCATACGCTATGTCGACGGTGTGCTTTATACGCATGGACACGCCGATCATCTGCACGGCATTGACGATTTGCGCGAATTAAACCGTTTGAGTGAACAATCTATTGATGTTTATGCCAATCAGGAAACGGTGAATATTATTCGGCAGCGGTTTTCCTATCTGACGGTAGAAAAAAATCATATTAGCGATCCAAGGTTTTGGCCGAGTTTGATTGTTAATGAAGTTAAGGAACAAGAAGAGTTTTTTATTAAAAATTTGCAGATTATACCGATTGCTCTGACTGGACATTCCGTTCAATCTACCGGTTATATCATTAACAATGGTGAAATTGTTTATATTGGTGATTGTCAGGAAATTTCTGAAGAAGGATTGGCAATGATTAAGGAACGGCCGAAGCTTTTGGTGCTGCCTTTGACAACGATAAATGAAAGCGGAACGCACATGGGGCTTGACAAGCTTTTAGAATATGTCAATATCATAAAACCGCGTAAAACAATTATTAATCACATGGCTATAGAATGTGATTATACTATGGTTGATGAGTTGACGCCATTGGATGTGGCGCCGGCTTACGATAATATGGTGGTGGAAATTTAGGAAATAAGAGATTTGAAAATGTTGTGTATTTATCATATTGCCGATCATGACGGAAAAGGATCTGCCGCGATTGTTAAAAGTGTCTATCCAGAAATTGAGCTGATGGGATTAAATCATGATATGGAAATTCCTTATGATGAAATATTAAAACATGACAAAGTTATTGTATGTGATATTTCTCTGCCGATAGATTTTATGTTTCAATTAAGCCAGACAATAGATTTTACCTGGATTGATCATCATATCTCAGTTATTGAACAATATGAAAAAAATTTGACCGAGCAGGGGTATGAACCGATTAAAGGCATTCGCAGAGTCGGGACAGCGGCAATCGTTCTGACGTGGGAATATTTTTATCCGGATAGACCAGTGCCGCTCGGTATTAAACTTTTGGGCTTAAATGATGTATTTGATTTGCGTGACAAACGGGTGCGGGCATTTGAATATGCCATGCAGGCTTTGGGCGTTAATCGTCCGGTAGACAAAGTATGGCATGAATTAATTGAGGATACGATGGATGTTAATATGATGGTAGAGAGAGGTCGCGCCATTTTGTCTTACATTCGTAACCGTAATTTTCGTTTGGCGCGCGCCGAAGCGTTTGAAAGCGAATATGAAGGTTTGAAGTGCATTTGCGCTAATATTCCGCAGGGGTATTCGGAATTTTATGATTCTTTGGATAATATTAAAGATTATGATATGATGGTTAATTTTTTCATGAATAAAAAGAACTGCTGGAATTTGTCTTTTTATACGGCTAAAGATAATATTGACGTTTCTAAAATTGCAGAGAAATTCGGAGGTGGCGGACATGCCCGAGCGGCCGGCGCGTCTTCGTTAAAAGAACTTCCAGAATTTTTGTGTCGGGGAAAAATGTGGGTAAGTCCGAAATTTTTAAATCAGATGAAATCAGAATAGGGCTTTGATATGACAGAAAAAGATTATTACGAGTTGTTGGAAGTCAGTAAAAATGCCAGTGGTGAGGAAATAAAGCACGCTTTTCGCAAACTGGCTATGAAGTATCATCCGGATCGAAATCCAGGCGACAAGGAGGCGGAGCAGCGTTTTAAGGAGATTAATGAAGCGTATGAAATTCTGAAAGATGAGCAAAAACGCGCAGCTTATGACCGCTATGGACATCAGGCCTTTCAGGGTGGTGGTATGGGCGGCGGAAATCCGTTCGGGGGTGGTTTCGGATTTAATGCTGAGGATTTGTCCGATTTGTTTTCAAATATGTTTTCGGATTTTATGGGCGGGGGACGAACGCAAAACCGGAACGGACCGGTGCGTGGTGCTGATTTAAGCTATAATTTGTCCATCTCTCTGGAAGAAGCTTTTAACGGAACGGAAAAAGAAATTAAAGTTAGGACAACCGAAGTTTGTGAAACTTGTCATGGGCACGGAACGACTGACGGCAAAGAAGCGCCGGTTTGCGAAATGTGCCACGGTAGTGGCAAAGTCCGGCGTCAACAGGGAGGTTTCTTTATTTTTGAAACAGTTTGTCCGGCTTGCCGTGGGGAAGGGCGCGTCGTTAAGGATAAGTGCAAAGAATGCGGCGGCAAGGGATCCATTCGGATTGAGAAATCATTAAAAGTTAAAATACCGGCAGGTGTTGAAGATAATGTGCGGATGCGGATAAGTGGCGCCGGCGAAGCCGGCAGACGTGGTGGCTCCAAAGGTGATTTATATGTTTTTATTAATGTGAAGGAACATAAACTGTATGAACGCGAGGGAAAAGATTTATATACTGCCGTGCCGATTTCTATGGTTTGTGCAGCCTTGGGAGGAAAGGTCGAGATTCCGGGAATTGACGGGAAGAAAGTAGAGCTAAATATTCTGGCAGGAACTCAAACTGGTAGCAAACTTCGGGTTAAAGGTGCCGGTATGCAAATTATGGATTCTGAAAAGCGGGGCGATTTGTTTGTTATTTTAAATGTGGTTATTCCGACGAATTTATCCGCCAAGCAAAAAGAACTGTTGGAGGAGTTTCGGTCTTTAGGCAAAGATGAAACCTGCCAGCCGGAAATTAAAACTTTTTTTAATAAAATAAAGGACTTATTTAAATAGAATTTATACACATGCTGAGCACCTCAAGTTGAAAAGTTTGGCGCTTTTATTAAAATAAGGCCTTAAGGAGAAATTTGTATGATATTTTCAAAATTTGAACGTATGGTCGCCAGCCGCTATCTTCGAGCCAAACGTAAAGAGGGGTTTATTTCGGTTATCACGGGGTTCGCCTTCACCGGGATTGCTTTAGGCGTTGCGACGCTGATTATCGTTATGGCAGTGATGAACGGATTTAAAAGCGAATTATTATCTCGCATTTTGGGGATAAACGGACATATTATGATTGTTTCGGCACCTGGATTTCCTTTTACAAATTATAAAGAAGCCGTGCAGGATTTGGAAGACATTGACGGAGTGTCTTTGGCTATCCCGATGATAGAAAAGCAGATTCTGGTTTCAACCGGCGCAACGGCCGAGGGCGCTATGGTTCGGGGGATTACTAAAGAAGATTTGTTAAAAAAACAAGTTTTGCGTAACGGAATAGCCGATGTTGATATAGACCAGTTTACGGATGATAAAGTCATTGTTGGAACAAGGCTTGCCGACAAACTGGGCATTATTGCCGGAGATAAAATTACATTGATTTCGCCTAACGGCAAGGTAACTGCTTTTGGCACAGTTCCGAGAATGAAAGCTTATCAGGTGTTGGGAACTTTTGATGTCGGTATGTATGAATATGATTCGACGCATTTGTTTATGCCTCTTGAAACAGCACAAACATATTTTGGTTTATATGATGCCGCAGGACAGATTGATGTGACACTAAAAAACGATAGTGATTTACGGCAAATGCGGGAGTTGATTGCCCAAAGCATCGGGATTGATGCCTATGTGTATGACTGGAAGCAGAGCAACGCCGCCTTTTTCAATGCTATTGACGTAGAACGCAATGTGATGTTTTTGATTTTAACACTGATTATTCTGGTGGCGGCGTTCAATATTATTACAGGATTAATCATGCTGGTAAAGGATAAAGGACGGGATATTGCCGTTTTGCGCACTATCGGCGCAACTAAGGGAATGGTTATGCGGATTTTCTTTATTGACGGGGCTTTTATCGGCGTTATAGGTACGCTTATCGGGTTGGTTATAGGAATTTTGTTTTGTGAAAATATTGAATCTATCCGCCGCTTTTTGGAAACTCTTTCCGGACGGGAGTTGTTTTCGGCAGAAATTTATTTTCTTTCCAAACTTCCGGCAAAAATTGACTGGACGGAGGTTGGAACTGTGGCTGTCGTTTCTCTGTTATTGTCGTTTTTAGCAACGCTGTATCCGGCTTACCGCGCAGCAAAGTTTGATCCGGTGGAGGCTTTACGCTATGAATAAAAATTTAACTTTGGAATTAAAACAGATTTATAAGCATTATTTTCAAGGCGAGCAAAAACTTGAAGTTTTGCAAGGCGTTAACTTGAATATTGGCGCAAACGAGGTAGTGGCGCTTATTGGTCCGTCTGGCTCGGGAAAATCAACCTTGTTGCAGATTGCTGGTTTGCTTGATCATCCGAGTAAAGGCGAAATTATTTTAGACGGCGAAAATTGCGGCAAAGCTGATGATTCTTTGCGAACGGCTTTGCGTCGGGACTATTTGGGATTTGTTTATCAATATCATAATCTGCTACCGGATTTTAATGCTTTGGAAAATGTAATGATGCCGCAATTGATTGCCGGCAAAAGCTTTGCCAAAGCCAGAGAAAAGGGTGAATGGCTGCTACATCGTCTAGGATTGACAGAACGTATTTATCATCGCCCGGCCGAACTTTCTGGCGGTGAACAGCAGCGAGTGGCTATAGCCCGTTCATTGGCCAACACGCCTAAGCTGCTATTAGCTGACGAACCAACAGGAAATTTGGATCCGCATACTTCTGATAATGTTTTTTTGGCTTTGCTGGATGTGGTTAAAGAGACAGGCTTGTCTGCTTTAATCGCAACGCATAATCTGGAGCTTGCTGGCAAGATGGATCGGCAATTACTGCTTAAAGATGGAAAATTGGTTGATTTGCGACCAAGTAAACGTATTAAAGAAAATAAAAATTTCTATTAAAGGTATTAATGGATATCCTAATTGAAAAAGCCGAAAATACGCATGATTTAACACAGGCGGAATTGATTGAGCTTCTGGAGGACACCACTAATTTAGAAAAAATTACCGGGGCAGCTGATCGTGTCCGCCGAAAATATGTTGGAGATGAAGTACATCTTAGAGCGTTGATTGAATTTTCAAACTTTTGCCGAAACAATTGCTGTTATTGCGGATTAAGGCGGGATAATCATAAAATCACCAGGTATCGATTAGAAGAAGAAATAATTTTTGAGCTGGCTGAATATGCCGTTCGGCAAATGGGGCTTAAAACGGTTGTTTTGCAGTCTGGCGAAGATATGTGGTTTGATTGCGATAAAATATGTGCGCTCATCCGACGCATTAAAACGCTTGATACGGCTTTGACCTTGAGTGTTGGCGAAAGAAGTGCTGATGAATATTTTGCTTATAAACAAGCTGGTTGCGATCGTTTTTTACTTAGAATAGAAACAACCGATGAAGCTCTTTATGAGCGTCATGATCCTGGCATGAGTTGGCAGCAGCGGCGGCAGTGTCTGGAAGATATACGCCGTGCTGGCTTGGAGGTCGGTTCTGGTTGTTTGGTCGGGCTGCCAGGACAAACGCTGAAAAGCCTGGCTGATGATATTTTGTTTTTTAAACAAATTGATGCTGATATGATTGGTATCGGACCATTTATTCCGCATCCGGATACACCGCTTAAAAATGCGATAAAAGGTAATTTTGAGCTTGCTTTAAAAGTTATGTCGTTAACAAGGTTATTGCTTCCGGATATTAATATTCCTGCAACCACAGCTATGGAAACTTTAGTCCCGAATGGGCAGGTACGAGCACTGCAATCTGGGGCAAACGTGATTATGCCTAATGTTACTTTAACGCAATATCGCCGGCATTACGAACTTTATCCAGGTAAATCAACTACAAATTATAGTATTGATAGAAGTTTGTCGGAGGTTCGGCAGAGGATAACCTCTATTGGGCGAAAAGTTTCGCATTCCAAAGGTTTTCATATTAAAAGTTTTTAAAAAGTTTTGCGCCACTTTGAGAATTTTCTAGATGTAAAATCAGAAACATAAATAATTATGGTGGGTGTTTTAAATTGATGTTGTTAAAGTTACTATGAAATTGGCGTTTTGTTTTTAACTGTGGCGCATTTAATTAAATCGGCCGAAAAAATGCTCGGTTTATGTTATTGCCAGACCTGAGGTGAGGCTTGTGATACGCATTATAAGGCATTATTTTACTTGATAAAACGCATCAGAAAAAGCAAAAACTTCTATTAAGAGCGTTAAATAGCTTTAACAACGTCGCTTTTTTATAACAAAATGGCGTTGTTTGAGTTTAAAGAATGATTTTTTAATCTCGTTCTTGCCCTGCGCTACGGATATTCGTATTGTTTTGTCTTTGTGCCATAACCTGCACGAGTTGTTCGGAAACACCTGATAAGGTTCGGGTGTGGAGTTTTTGACCGGCAGCAAGTTGTTTCATGGCCGTATCTAAGGAAATGGCATAACCATCTTTTTCGCATATTTCAAACAACTTTTGGCAGTCAGGACGACGTTTAAAGTCAATCTGATTACCGGTATATACCACGCTGGGAATACCTAATGCCGCGGCATCTGAGGTGTAGGAAAAGCTATCATGCGTATTAACAACAAAGTCACAAACATTTAAAACTGCCGGGTAGATGTTGCCAACTTGTTTAGCTTGTTCGGCAAATTCTTTCTTGTATGCGCCGTCATAAATACGGAAATTGTTTTTTGCTTCTTCCAGCGTTTCGGCAATTTTTTTGGAATTGTAGAAGTCCATATGGAAGGTTTGACACTTTTTATACAGGTGATCAGTCACATCATTCGGCGTCCGCGGACTGTTGGTAAAAATAACTTCATAACCCATAGATTTAAGTTTTAAAGCACTTTTGAACAAATTATCGGCGTCTTGCAACGTGAATTTTATAACATTATCGTCAGTTTTTCCGCCTAGAGAAAACAGAGCGGTTTTTTTATCATGATATTTTTGCAGAAAGATAGCTTTATTAGGCATGTTTGCTTCTTGGCGGATACGCAACATGCTGAGGTTGCTTGGCACGCCAAGGGTTTGTATAACTTTGCGATTTAATTGCGGATTTTCTTGCAGAAGTTTTTGGTCGGTAGCCGTTATCTGATGCTTTCCGACATGAATTAAATCAACGTTTTGGTAATTATAAACATTGCTGGCGACAACCATGGTCTGAACATTCGCACCAATATTGGCAAAGGCTTCTTTAACAGCTGCCGATAAAACATCAACATCTTGATTTTCTTTGGAACCGCCAGCTTGATTATACGGCAGTACAACATATGCGGGCATTTGTTCGGGGCTATTTGCGCTTTTGTGGCAAAAGTTTGTTACGGCTACTTCAACAGCCGCTTTAAATTCAGTTGCGGAAGCATAATTTTTGGGGAGTAAAAGCGTGCTATCCTCGGCTTTTAAAAGATTTTCACGTGTGGACGGCAGCTTATCGTTTTTAGCCCCTTCCAGAATAATGCCACGGATCTGATTGTTGGTGCCGGCGCCTTCACTTTCAATACCAATGATTCTCATAGTAAAGCTCCTTTATAAGAATAGCCCAAATATAAAAACAGAATATCATTTTTTTAGGTTTCTTGCAAGCTATTTTTGCGCGAAGAACAGGGTGCCGGATACAGTTTTGTCATTTTCTTTGCGCAGCTCCAACGGATATTGAGAGATGTTTTGATAACCTATGCTCATAAGCATAGTCGCAATATATTCCTGATTATGTTGATAGCGTCCGTTGGGAGCAAGTGTATAAGTTTTAACTTGAGCGGGAGCGTTTTCTATCGTAAAGAGAAGCGGAACAGGAAAGCCTTTTTGCAGCAATGGTTTGAAATCAGCTATATAATTAAACACATCAAGCGCCATAATCAGGCTGTAATCTTTTGAGGCATCAGTTAGATATTTGTTAATGTCTTGACAAATAAGTTTTTCATAGGCCTGGGTCTGAGTGGCAATATTGAGCATTTTTTGTGAGATATCCACGCCGATGAAAATGTTTTTGTTATTTTTGAAGGTTTTGCCAGCCAGACCGGTGCCGCAGCCCAAATCTAAAATTTTTCCTTGAAAAGGAATGTTGAGTTCTTTGATTTTATCAATCACGGCATAATCGATGTTTTGCATGGTCTTATCATAATTTTGGGCAAAAACATCGAATAAGGCCCGAGCATAGTCCGTATCAATTTTTTCCGATATTTTACCAGAAAAAGCATTTAGAGTATGGGTGGCAAAAGGGTTTTCCGGTGCGACTTTATGCCAGTTTTGAGCAATATCTAAGGCCTGCTCAGGATTTTTTTGGTGCAGCAAAACCAGAGTTTCAGCTAGGTTAACTGAAAAATCCGTTTTTTCGGGAGCTTTTAAATAGGCATCTAAAAACAAATCCAGAGCTTGAGCGTAATCGCCATTGTCTTTCAAGATTAAGCCTAAATTATTGCTGAGCTCAGGCATGTCTGGTCGGAGAATGACAGCTTTGCGGTATTCTTCCAAAGCTTCCAACGTGCGTTTTTGTTTATAGAGTAAGTTGGCGTAATTGGCATGGGCTTCAGCATTGTCTGGGGCCAGGTTCAAAGCCTTACGCAACATTTCTTCATCATCGTTAAATACGCCTAAATTAATTAATGCAGGGATGGATTTGGGATTAAGATTTAAGGCACGGCTGAAAGCCTCTGTTGCTGCCGGAAGGTTGTTTGTTTTCAGAAAAATTTCACCGGCCAACAGAAAAACTTCATCTGTGGCATCGGTTTTGTTTAGAACTTCTTCTATATAGTGTTTGGCTTCCTTATAATTACAATCTTGATTTTCCAAATATGCCAGATAATAAAGGGGTAGGGATGTTTCGGGATGTTTTTTCGCCAGTATTTGCAGTTTTGTTTTATCTTTTTCGAGTGCTGCTAAATTAACGGCAGCTTCAAGGTATTGACTGTCAATGTCTAGGGCTTTTCGGTATTCGGCGGCGGCTTGAGAATTATCTCCGCATTTTTCATAAATTCCGCCTAAATTGTTATGGGCCTCTTTAAGCTGGGGATTTAAAGTAAGGACATGCTCATAAGCGGCTGCGGCTTCTTTCAGATGTCCGGCTGAGGTAAGGGAAACCGCCAGATTGAAATAAAGCGGCAAATGGTTTGAGGCAGATTTCAAAGCTTTGTAAAAACAGTCGGCGGCTTCGTTATGCAAACCTTTGGCTTGGGCAAGGAGACCAAGCATATTCAGCACATCCGGATTTTCAGGCATTGTTTCCAAAATTTGCCGATAAAGCTGTTCGGCTTGATTTAAGGCGCCTTGCAAGTATAATTCGTTAGCTTTTTGAAATATTAAATCATATGACATTTTGCCCTCCGATATATTATATCAGGTATATTTGTCATAAAATCCAGAAATATTTTAAATTATGCTTGAAATTTATTTTATTTTGTAATATGTTGATGCCACTTCCGGGCAGGCGGATGTTGTACCTTGCTGTGAAAGCGGTATTTTCATCCCGTTATAAATATTTAAGGTTTATAACTACCGGGACAATAATATGTTTAACTTAAAAAAGGATGTTATTTATGAAAAGTATTGTTTCTGCAAAGAAAAAACCTAGCCGCCGTTATGGCGTCAATCTGTGGGGCGATCCGAACAGCCCGATTGAAAAAAGAAATTATGCGCCCGGGCAGCACGGCCAGAGAAGAAAGAAAACGACAGACTATGGTCAGCAATTAAATGCCAAGCAAAAACTGAAAACATATTATGGAAATATTTCTGAAAAACAGTTCCATAAATATTATGTTGAAGCTATTCGCCGGTCGGGTGACGCTGCTGAAAATCTGGTGGGGTTGTTGGAATCTCGTTTGGACAATTTGGTTTATAAAGCAAAATTTGTTCCGACAGTTTTTGCTGCGCGCCAATTTGTTAATCATGGGCATGTTACTGTTAACGGCAAAAAAGTCAATATTCCTTCCTATATGGTTAAGGTTGGCGACGTCATTGAGGTTCGTGAAAAATCAAAATCCATGGCTGTGGTTATCACCGCACTTGAATCACAGACTCGCGAAACGCCTTCTTATTTGGAAGTTGATAACAAAAAAATGTCGGCAAAATATACTTTTGTGCCGAAATATGACGATATTCCTTATGCTACATTAATGGAACCAAATCTGGTTATCGAATTTTACTCCAGATAATCGGATTATGTATCTGTTCAAAGCAGAGTTTTTTAAGACTCTGCTTTTTTTTATCTTTCTTTTAAAAATTGTTTCTTAAGTGTGGATAGGTTGGGAGAAAACCTTGTTATCTCTGATGGTATTAAATAATCTAGTAAAACGTAAGGTATTTAATTGAAAAGGTTTTTAATTATGCAGAAACGTCATTTCAGCGCTCCCTTAACTTTTGAAAAAGATAAATTTTTCAGAGGACGTAAAGTTCCCAAAAAGTTTAAAGTTTCCGCCCTGGTGATTGCTACCTTTCTGAAAATTGTTTATGTTTTTACCTTAATGGCTATTGATTTGGTCTTGTTTACGGATTCGGGAAATCTAAATATTTATAGCGGAGAATATATTTTAACGAGTGATATTCTTTTGTTGTTGGGGATTTTACTGGCGGTTACGGCCGTGGTTATGGTTTTTGCCTCTTTTTTACGTTGGGCGCAAGATATTTTATGCTGCATAATGACTTTTTGGTTTATCGTGGTTCTGTTTAATCAGTTCGCCCAGTTTGATTATAATGGTTTTTTAGGCGAGTATTTAAAATCGCTTCTGGGTACCGCACCAGGGTTTTTATATTCTTCCTCATCTGTAATTTTTGCTCTTTTAATTGCATTATTGTTAATGTGGCTTTTGTTTATATTTAATTCCAATTTGATTTTTCTGACAGTTTATGTTTCCCTTTTTGTTATTGCGTTTGCTGGCATTGTCCGTCAAGGGCTTAACAACACCTCCAATCAACATGACTTTATTGAGTTGTATCAGTCACAAATTAAAAACAATGCGGTCGAGCATGAAGAAAAATTTATCTATTTGATGCTGCCTAATTTGCCTTCTCATAAGTATTTTGCAGATATTAATACTGATGGTGCACTCTCTGTACGGCAACTTATGACAGGGTTTTATGCCGAAAATAACTTTGAGGTTTTCAGCAATGCTTATATTTCAGATAATGATTGTTTTATGAATATGGTTCGCGCAGTAAATCTGTTAAGCGATGATGCACCGCAGAATCATCTTATGGGCACAATGCTTCTTTATAAATATTGGAAGTTCTTTAATGTTAATGATGAATATATCTTTCTGAAGAACAATCAGCTGTTTGATACGTTCCGCAAAGCGGGTTACAAAATATCCGCCTATAAATCGAGAGGTTTTGATTTGTGTCATAAAAAGCATATGTTTAATGTTGATCGTTGTACGGAAAAGCTCAATCGTCCCATCAATTTATACAGCATGAGCATGGGTGAACTTGATCGTTCACAAATGCTGATGTTGGAATGGATTTCAAGTATGAAATTGTTTAGCGATATGTCAGCTGTTTATCAGGCATTACAGATTTTTGGCAGACCGGAGCAGATGCCCTTGGTCGGCATCAATTATAATAACTTGTATGTTATTAATTCGGTAGAAACTTTTAATGTTTTAGCCGACAACATAATCGCCGATAAAGGGCGGCAGGCTTATTTCGTTTATGCCGATATTCCTTCGGATATGTTTATTTACGATGAATTTTGCCAGATTAAGCCTCGGCATGAGTGGATAAATATGGAAAATATGCCTTGGGTGAAAGTAAACAACATAGTCTTGAAACAACGATCCTATTATGATCAAACCAAATGTCTGTATGGAAAGTTACAAGAGTTTCTCGGACGCCTGAAAGAAGAAAATTTGTTGGATAAAACGGTTTTGGTTATCAAAGGAATGTCCTTGGTTAATGATTTTCAGGATAAGCCGTATGATGATTTTGTGAAAAATTTTGTTCGTGGAAAATTGATTACCTTGGCGATAAAATCACCGCTTAATACTCAAAGTGTTTTCCACGATGATATATGCGAATCAGATAGCATTATTCGCGATTATTTATATAAAGATAGAAAATGTGAAGGCATAGAGCAAATCAATATCCACAAAAGTCTGAAAGAAAATCTTATAAATACTTTATCCATGCTTGAAGTTTCGGATACGGAAATTACAAATGACGTGGAAATTTTTAAAGAATGGTATTCCCGCTGGTATACAATTAATAATATGAAGCTGTTGGAACCTGTCGACATTATAAAAAAAGGATATCAGGCGGAACAGGCAAAAATTTTTGGCAACGATACGCCTGATTTGTTGAACGAAACCCTGCTGTTAGATAAGGCGGCACAATGAATCCGGTTTGGCGAAAAAGATTTCATGCTTTTCAGAAAAACCGTCGGGCTGTTACGGCTTTCATCATTTTTGCGGGAATTTTTATCTTATCCTTGTTTTCTGAATTTCTTGCCAATGACCAGCCACTTATAGTCAAATATAAGGGGGAATTTTATTTTCCGGTTTTTAGAGAATATTCAGATGCTTTTTGGGGCGGAGATTTTCCGACACCAGCGGATTATAAAGATCCCTACATTGTGCAAAACATCAAAAAAGACGGTTGGATGGTTATGCCGATTATTCCTTTTTCCTACAATACGGTTGACTATGAAATCAATTCTCCGGTTCCGTCAGCACCCGACAAGCGCCATTGGCTAGGAACGGATGATGAGGGAAGGGATATCGCTGCTAGAATTTTGTATGGTATCCGCCTGTCTGTGGTTTTTGCTTTTTTATTAACATTATGCTCTTCAGGCATTGGTATTGTTATTGGGGCGGTTCAGGGATATTTCGGCGGCAAAACCGATATTATTTTGCAACGCTTTATTGAAATTTGGGAATCTTTGCCACAACTGTTTGTTTTGATTATTATTGCCAGTGTTTTTCTGCCGACTTTCTGGACAATTTTACTGATTTTGATGCTGTTTTCATGGACGTCTTTGACGTCTATGGTACGTGCCGAATTTTTACGCACGCGCAATTTTGAATATGTAACAGCGGCCAAAGCTTTAGGCGTGGGAAATTTCCGGATAATCTTCCGCCATGTTTTGCCTAATGCTTTAGTGACGAGCATTACGTTCATTCCTTTTATTCTCTCAGAATCCATTGTCGCTTTGACCTCGCTTGATTTTTTAGGTTTGGGGTTGTCCAGCGAATATCCCTCGCTTGGAGATTTAGTACGCCAGGGTAAAGATAATTTGCAGGCTCCATGGATCGGAATGACAATTTTTATAGTTTTGTCAGGATTGTTGGCAACGCTTATCTTTATCGGCGAAGGCGTGCGTGATGCATTTGATACGAGGAAAAACCGATGAATAAGACTTTGTTGGAAGTTAAAAACCTGTCGGTTTGTTTCAAAGATGAAAACAAAACTTTTACAGCTGTTAACAACATTTCTTTTTTCTTACAGGCAGGCGAAGTTCTTGGAATTGTTGGCGAAAGTGGCTCAGGCAAATCGGTAACAGCCTTATCAATTCTCGGTTTGTTGCCTTATCCGCGAGCTTTTCACAATCCGAATGCCTCAGTTAAGTTGGAAGGAATAGAATTAATTAACGCTGAAGAAGCGTTGTTACAGGAAATACGCGGAGGAAAAATTGGTTTTGTGTTTCAAGAACCCATGTCTTCTTTAAATCCATTGCATCGCATCGGCGATCAAATCGCTGAAACGCTTATAATACATCAGAAAATGAGCGCAAAAGCCGCCTATATGCAGACTTTAAGACTGTTGAAGACAGTTGGCATCAAGCATCCAGCGCGCCGATACAGAGCTTTTCCGTTTGAGCTTTCTGGTGGCCAGCGGCAAAGGGTTATGATTGCGATGGCCATTGCTAACAATCCGAAAATTTTGATAGCTGATGAGCCGACAACGGCTTTAGATGTGACAATTCAGGAACAAATCATTAATCTGCTGACGGAATTAAAAGATAAGCTTAAAATGTCAATTATTTTCATCAGTCATGATTTGCATTTGATCCGCCGGATTGCTGACAATGTCATTGTTATGCATCAAGGAAAAATTGTGGAACAAAATACGGTGCAAAATCTCTTTTTAGATCCACGAAAACCTTATACAAAAACTTTAATAAAATCTTTTTTCCCATTGAAAAAGCATGAAAAACTCCTAACAAACAAAATTGTTTCTGCTGAAGATATCACGGTTTCTTTTCCTTTAAAAAAGAATTTTTGGGGTAAAGAAACACAAAAACTTCTTGCGGTTAATCATGTCTCTTTTCAGGTATATCGTGGACAAACTCTCGGTCTGGTTGGCGAAAGCGGTTCCGGAAAAACGACTTTGGGCTTGGCTTTGGCAAATCTTATAAAATATGACGGACGGTTTGTCTGGACGCAGCCGTGCCGTAATAAGGAATTTCGCCGTAAAGTTCAGATTGTTTTTCAGGATCCATATAATTCCCTCAACCCTCGATTAAATGTGCTACAAATTATCGGGGAGGGGCTGAAAGTGCATTTTCCGACGTTGAATGCGGTGGATATTCAAAAAAAAGTGCGGCATATGCTTAATGAAGTTGGTCTCTCAGATGATGATCTATACAAATATCCGCATGAATTTTCCGGTGGCCAGCGGCAGCGGATTGCCATTGCCCGGGCGCTTATTCTTAATCCGGAAGTTGTAATTCTGGATGAGCCGACATCAGCTTTAGATGTGACGGTGCAGGCACAGATTTTAGAATTGCTAATAAGCCTGCAGCAAAAATCTCAAACGGCGTATGTCTTTATTTCGCATGATATGCGGGCAATTCGTGCGGTTGCGGATTGGGTAGCTGTTATGAAAGACGGAAAAATTATAGAGATTGGTGCGGCAGAAGAAATTTTTGACAACCAGCAAGAAGGTTATACGCAGGCTTTAATAAAGGCTTCTTTGGCGGTTTGATTGAAAGCATTGCCAATTAAGTCCGAAGTATGAATCTGGGCGACTTTTTCCGACCGTGCGTCTGCTAAAACAATCACATCCTGCGGATCAATAAAATAAACTCCTGATGAATAGCCAAGAATTGTTGACATCAAGCCTTCCCATAGTATCATTTTAATGGTAATATATTGAAACAAATGCAAAAAAGTAATCAGTTTAAGGAAAAGCAATGTTCAAATGGTGGAAAAAATGGCTAGAACCCAAACCTTTCAATGAAGGATATTTACCGGAAAGAGAAGGGCATAAAGTATATTTTGCCGAGTTCGGCAATCCATCCGGCAAACCGATTTTAGCATTTCACGGTGGGCCAGGAGGTTGTTCAAAAGTCAGACAGGTTGCTTTTGCTGATTTGAAAAAATATCGGGTCATAATTTTTGACCAGCGTGGATGCGGTCGTTCCGAGCCGTCTGGCAGGTTACTGAATAATGATACAACAAGTTTACTTAAAGATGTAGAAAGGCTTATCAGGTATTTGAAAATAAAAGATAAAATCGTTTTACGTGGTGGTTCTTGGGGATCTACGCTGGCGTTGTTGTTTGCGCAAAAACATCCGCAAATGGTTGAAAAAATGCTGCTTTCGCAAATATTTTTAGCAAATAAAGACAATCGATACTGGGAATTTGAAGGAATGCGCTATTTTTATCCCGATTTTGTTGGTGTTTTGGAACATAAAGCCGGAAAAGCAGAGAATATTCCAGCTTACTTCTCAGCAGAAATTAACTCAAAAAGCATGAGAAAACAATTAGATGCCGTAAATTATTACGGCTGGTATGAACGAATTTGTGGCCAGTTGGCGCCGAAATGGAATAATGAAAGCAATATTGATGAAAAAATATTGGCAGCGAATCGGATATTTATGCACTATGCTGCACAAAATTTTATGTTAAAAGATGATGTGATTATGAAAAATACGAGTAAAATTAAAGATATTCCGACAATTATCATTCATAATCGCTTAGATTTTGTTTGTCCGCTTAAGGGCGCTTATCAATTGCACCAAGCGCTGCCGAAATCAAAACTAGTGATTGTTCCGGAACGCGGCCATATTGGCAAGCTACTTTATAAAACCTGTAAACAGGAATTTGAAAAGTTTTTAAAAATCTAGAATGATAAGAGGCTGCATAATCTTGCGCCGCGGAATATTATAAAAAAGAGTAATATCACCAAAACAATTTGCTAGGTTTCTTTTGTGTGTTTTTATTATACATAATAAACATTATGCGACAAATTTATTATATAATCTAGCATCCTTCTTTTAATTTTTTGCATTTAATCAACATGTTGTTTCCGCAACGCCTCGTTTGTCAAAACGTTAACTTTTGCAGGTTACATGAAATTGCTTGACGCAAATCAGAGATTTTTATATTTTCTGTATGAGCGCTTTATGGGAAAATTTGGATATGAAACATACTGAAAACATTTTAACCGTCAAAAACCTGTATTCTTTTTTAGAATCATACGAAAGCGCGGATAATCAGGAAAACTCTGAACGCTTGGCCTTTTTACAATTTATTAAGGCTTTCGGAGAGTTTTCTTACACACGTGAAAACCTTATCGGACATATAACCGTTTCAGCCTGGATTGTTAATCCTATGCGGGATAAAGTCTTAATGGCTTTTCATAATCTTTATCAATTCTGGGCCTGGCTCGGTGGACATGCGGACAATGAACAAGATTTGTTGAAAGTCATTCATAAAGAAATCCGGGAGGAATCCTCTCTTCGGGACTTCAAGCTTTTAGCGCCCTTCCCGGTTGATTTAGGTGTTTTAACCGTTGAAAAACATTATAAACACGGCGCTTTTGTTCCGGCTCATCTGCATTATAATCTGACATATTTGTTTGAAGCCGACGAAAATCAGCCTTTAAAAGCAAAACTTGATGAAAATTCGGGCGTCAAGTGGCTTAATTTAAGCGAAATAGATAAATATTGTGCGCAAGACCAAGCTTTTGCTTATTATCAAAGAATTATTGCGAAAATGCAAAAAATCGGTTGACGACCAGAAAAAGATAATATAAATATATCTGCGTTGACCACGATGGAGAGTTGGCAGAGTGGTAATGCAGCGGATTGCTAATCCGTCATCGTGTTAAAGCGATGCACAGGTTCGAGTCCTGTACTCTCCGCCATATCAGAGAGCGCTTCGGCGCTCTTTTTTATGTGTGCGCACAGAGCTAAACCGTCAGGAACGCCAAACGAACGGACAAATCCCTCACCCAACATCTTAAGCACTTTTCCGGCTTGCCAAACACGGCAGTTTATTGCCGATGAATATCCCCGGGATTGCCCAGGGATATCTGATTAAAGTTTTAAAAAAACAAATCGCGCTCACCCTGCTCCACCTTGGAAAGCTTTTCAACCAACTGTTGTTTAATCGGGTTGCTTTCCGGTATGTCGGCCAGTTCTTCTTTGATCCGTTTAATCCCTTTGGCTTTAGTTTCGGGCGAGGCATAATCCAACAAATATTCCGTTAAAGTCAAAACAGCATTGGGGGTGCAAAACTTTTTAACAAAACCCGGGATGGCAAACTCCATGAAATGTTCCCCCGTCCGTCCCAAACGGTAGCAGCCGGTACAAAACGATGGTAAAAATCCGTGTTCACATAATTGGCCTATCACCGCATCAAGGCTGCGGTTGTCGCTTAATACAAACTGGCTTTTTTTGGCGCTTTCAATTTCATCTTCTTTAGCATAAGCCCCGACACCGATATCCGAGCCTGCATCAATCTGGCTAACCCCGTATGATATGGCTTCATTACGTAAAGCCACCGGTTCGCGGGCGGTTAAAATCATGCCGGTATATGGTACAGATAATCTAATAACGGCTATCATTTTCATAAAGTCTTCATCGGCTGTCTGATATGGCGGACGATTGGCAAATTCCGTGCCGATAGCCGGTTCAATCCGCGGAAACGAAATGGTATGTGGCCCGACGCCGAATTTTTTCTCTAAATGAATTGTGTGCTGCAACATTGCCATGGCTTCAAATTTATGATTGTATAAGCCAATCAGCGCTCCCATGCCGACATCATCTATGCCGGCTTCCATGGCACGGTCAAAAGCAAACAACCGCCACAGATAATTGCTTTTCAAACCGCTCGGATGAACATCAGCGTATGTTTTTTGGTGATATGTTTCCTGAAAAATCTGATATGTGCCGATACCAGCTGACTTGATTTTCTTGAATCCTTCGATGTCGAATGGTGCGGCATTGATATTGACGCGGCGGATTTCGCCCTTGCCTTCTTTGGTTTCATAAACCTTACGGGTTGTTTCATAAATAAAATCAGCATCATAGCGTGGGTGTTCGCCGTAAACCAAAATCAAACGTTTATGACCGCGGCTCTCCAGCGTCCGGACTTCTTTTTCAAGTTCTTTTAAAGTTAACGTGCGGCGGACAAGTTCTAAATTTGAAGATCTGAAACCGCAATAAGAGCAATTGTTAATGCAGTCATTTCCGATATAAAGCGGGGCAAATAGCACTATTCGATTGCCGTAAATCCGGCGTTTGAGTTCCCGGGCGCCTTCTTTTATTTCTGTTACCAATTCCGGATCATCGGTATTTAGAAGCGCGGCCATTTCAGCCGATTCCAAGCGGTTTTTAGCCAGAGACTTGGCTATAATCTCCCGGATGCGACTTTTATCATTGCTCTTTTGAGCCAATAATTCTTCAATCTCGGCTTCGTTAATAAACGATTTTAAACCTTCAACGTCAATTTTTGGTAGTCCGTTTGCCATTCTTTTCCTTTCCATACTGTTTTAACACATCTGGGAACGGCTCTAAAACCCTTTCCAAAACGTTATTTAAAGCCGAAAGGCAAACGCCGTAATTAGTTATCGGCACGCCGACGGCTTCACACTGATTAATTCTTGATAAAATTTCTTTGCGGTTTTGCATACAACCGCCACACTGAATAACTAAATTATATTTAGATAAACCGCCTGGAAACTCACACCCCGAAACATGATCGATAATCAGTTGGCGACCGGTTTTCTGTGTCAGTAGCCGCGGAATTTTTACCTTGCCGATATCATCCTCTATGGCATGGTGGGTACAGGATTCAGCAATCAACACTCTATCGCCGTCATCTAACCGCCAAATCGCCCCTGCCCCTTCAACCAGTTTTGACAAGTCGCCTTTTAAACGCGCCATTAAAATTGAAAATGTGGTGCATTTTATTTTCGGAGGCGTTTGTTCTACCATCTGACGAACAACTTGTGAATCACATACAACCAAATCCGGCTGTTTTTTAAAATTTTTCAACACCTGCTGGTAATCGTTTTCTTTGACGACCATCACAGCCTGATCATGATCCAGACAATCGCGAATAGCTTGCACCTGAGGTAGAATAATCCGTCCTTTCGGCGCTTCATAATCAATCGGGACAATCATTACAACCGTTCCGTGAGCGGGTGCCAGATCTCCCACCAAAGCTGGCTGATTAAAAATTTCCTCCGGGCACAGGCGGATAAGTGTTGCTTTAAGTTCGCCAAGTACGCGATCGCGGGATGATAAGTCTAACGAATTAACCACAATCGCCCCGTCCGGATTTTTGATTTTATGGGTGTCTGCTTTGTTAAATACCACAATTAGCGGAATTTTTTTCTGCTCGACCAGCTCTATGATTTTTCGTTCTATCGTTCCGATTTTATCGCCTTCGCAAACCAAAATCGCGACATCGGCGCGATTAAGGACTTTTTGAGTTTTTTCCAGACGCTTTGCCGATAATTCAGTTTCATCGCCGAAACCTGCCGTATCCAGCCATAAAACCGGCCCGATTGGCAATAGTTCCTGAGCTTTTTCAACAACGTCGGTGGTGGTGCCTGGGATATCCGAAGTTATGGCAATCGTCTGACCAGTTACCAGATTTAAAAAGCTTGATTTCCCGGCATTGACACGCCCTAAAAGGGCAATTTGTAGCCGCAAGCCTTTAGGTGTTTGCTGCATGGGTTATTTTCCTTTTGCTAATTCATGAATCACTTTATCGGCAATCATCAGACCAAAAACAGCGGTAATGGTCGGTAAGGAACCTAAAACACCCTTCTTCCCCGTTGGACTTGGAACAATTGCACTTGAGGGGAGTATACATTGCTGGGCAGAAAAAATGCAATCAATATTCGCAATATTTACACCACGTTTTTTCAAATTCTGACGAATACAGCGAGCCATCGGACAATTAATCGTCTGGGAAAGCTTGGCGGCTTTAATACTTGAAATATCTGTTTTTAGTGCTGCACCCATTGATGACACAAAGGGTATCCGCTGGCGACACAGAGCCTCCATCAGATCGCACTTTGGCCCGATTGAATCAATAGCATCTACGACATAATCTGGTTTTTCCGATAACAATGTTTCAAGGTTATCCTTACCAACAAACATATCTTTGAGTTCCACCTGACAGGACGGATTAATATCCCGTACTCGTTGGGCGGCAATGGTTGTTTTTTTCATACCGATGGTCGAATCTAGAGCCAAAATCTGGCGATTGATGTTGCTAATCTCAAAAACATCAAAATCAACCAAAATAAGATGTCCAATCCCGGCACGGGCAAGTGCTTCCAAAGCATAACCGCCGACAGCGCCGAGCCCGATTATCATTACCTTTGATTTTTTGAGGTTTTCAATCCCCTGCCCACCTAAAAGCAAACGTGTGCGCATAAACCTGTCATTGTTCATTATTCAACATCCTCAAACTGTTAGCATAAACTTCTTGAACCAAATCTTCAACATTTTTACCCCGCACGGTCGCTATGCGGGTGCATAAAGCAAGCATGTCTTTAAAAGTTGTTTGATAAGGCGCATCGGTTTCAAACAATAAGTGCGCCAACGGTATCTTTCGCAAAAGTTCATTGGCGTTTTTTTTCTTTAAAATTGTTGCGTTAACACCTGCGTAACCGCCATATTTTATTATTTTTTCAAGCATTTGGATGTTTCCGTTAAAGGAATGAATAACAAATTTTTCCGGAAGTTGAGACCAATAAGCCTCAAGCGACATTTCTGCTTTGACTGCATGTATCAAAAGCGTCCGCTTATGCTTTTTTGCCAGCTGTAAATGAATATCAAAAACCTCGGCTTGCGCTTTTATGTCTTTGTTTTTTAATGAATCAAATCCGCATTCGCCAATCAGGGCTTGCGGGTGTTTTATCAGCATTTTTTCCAAACGTTTTTCCCATTTGGACGTAGCCTCTGTTAGATACCAGGGATGAAGAGCAAAAGCAGGTATAACCTTTCGGAAATATTCTTGAGCAACGGTGGCAACTTTATCCCAATCTTTTTCTGTGGCTGAAACGCAAACAAAGCGGTTGATGCCGAGTTTTGCCGCCGTTTGCATAAAGCCTGATAACTCAGATGTTATATCCTGTAAATGAATATGCGTGTCGCAAAGTTGCATCTTCAGGCGTTTCTTACAGTTTGAGCATAGCTTTTATCATGTTTTCAGCCCCCTCGGCAACTTCTTTGATGGACTGTGCCAGCATATATGCTGGCGTGGTTACAACACGGCATTTTTCATCGATACAAACTTCCGTTGAGCTCCGCTCTTGATGCACAGCACCCATTTGTTCAACAGCAGCTGCCGTGGTTTTGTCGTTGCCGATAGTAACATGCACGCCCTCGGGGCCCAGAACTTTGGCAATTAAGACTGGGGCAATGCACATGGCGCCAATTGCCAGTCCTTGTTTGTAACTGTTCAGAATGGCGTCTTTAATCTCCGGCACAACGTGGCAGTTAACACCATGGGACGCAAAATCACACCAGTTGGTTACGGCACCGAAACCGCCTGGAAAAACGACGGCGGCAAAATCTTCAGGGCGGAATTGTTTTATGTCCTGAATGTTGCCGCGAGCAATGCGGGCAGATTCAACCAAAATATTACGTTTTTCATTAATTGGTTGCTCGGTCAGCAAATTGATGACAGAAGTCTGCATCATATCCGGAGCAAAGCACTGGTAAGAACAGCCTGCTTTATCAATTGCCAGTAGCACACAGGTCGCTTCATGGATTTCTGACCCGTCGGCACGGCCACATCCGGAAAGTATCACGGCAATTTTTTTCATTTTTCATTTATCCTTTCTGTTGTTTGGTGTTGATTTATATTATATGAGCTATATAATGCTGTCAATTTTGAAATTAAACAGGATGATAAAATGCAGATTAAGCAGACTATTTTAAACAACGGCCTAAGAATCATCACTTCCGAACGGCCGCAAAACGAAACCGTTTCCTTGGGTATTTGGATTAATACTGGTTCGGCTTATGAAAGTGAAGATATTAACGGCATATCCCACTTTGTCGAGCATATGGTTTTCAAAGGCACACAAAAACGCACATCTTTGCAGATTTCCGAAGAAATTGAGAACGTCGGTGGTCAAAACAATGCCTACACTTCCCGTGAATTTACGGCATTTTACGCCAAAATGCTTAAAAATGACGTGGAATTGGCGCTCGATGTAATTGCCGATTTTGTCATGGCACCACTTTTCCCCAATGATGAAATGGTCAAAGAAAAAGAGGTTGTAGTTCAGGAAATCAAGCAAGGCATTGATACGCCTGATGACGTAGTGTTTGATTATTTTCAGGAACATGCTTTCCCAGCACAGCCTTTAGGACGGACAATTCTCGGCCCAGCCGAAAAGGTTCGTTCTTTTACTGTCCAAAAGCTGCATCAATACATGCACCATAATTATGCGGCGGAAAATACGGTTATTGTTGCCGTCGGCAAGCTTAAGCATGAAGACTTTGTTAAAATGGTCGAGGCCAGAATGGCGGCTTATCGACAAACAACCTCTTTCAGTATTGCGCCACAAGTCTATCAGGGCGGATTTTACGCTGAAAAACGGGAAATTGAACAAGCCCATGTGCTGTTGGGGTTTAGAGGGATAGAATATAAAAATCCAGCCTATTATTCGGTTTCGGTGTTTTCAACACTATTCGGCGGTGGCATGGCATCGCGTTTGTTCCAAGAAATTCGTGAAAAACGCGGATTGGTATATACGGTTTATAGTTTTACAAATTCTCATACCAGCAACGGATTGTTCGGCATTTATGCCGGTACTTCCGCAGAAGAGCTTAACAAACTTATTCCGGTCGTTACTGATGAAATCAAAAAAGTTGTGCAGGAAAAAGTTTCGGATAAGGAACTTAACCGCGCTAAAGCGCAGCTTAAAGCCAGTATGCTGATGGCACTGGAAAGCTCGTCGGCTACTGCGGAGGTTATTGCGAGGCAGATGCTTTTATACAACCGGGTTATTCCGACCGAAGAAATTATTGAACGCATTGACGCGGTTACCACTGACAATATTCAAAAAGCCGCGCAAAGTTTGTTTTCCACACAGCCGACCTATACGCTTCTGGGCGATTTAAAAAATTATCCAGCATATGAAGATGTACAGAAATTGTTGCAATTTTAAATATTTTTTTATCAATATGGCAGTATATGGAAAATATACTGCTTTTATTTGTTCTTGGAGTTTACGATGTCGCGGGCAGAAGACATTTTTCAAAGACTGGTTTATTTTGGCGAAGATGCTATTGACGAGTTTATTATCAACGGCCAGACCGAAGAATTGTTTTTAGACTTCAAACAAGCCGTATCCACCGGAAAGAATTTCAACACCCTGCATCGAGATGACCGCAAAAATTTAGCCAAGTCTATTTCTGGATTTGGCAATTCGGAAGGCGGTGTTGTTGTCTGGGGTGTGGAGTGCGCCCGTGATACAGAGGTGGGCGATGTGGCGCAGGCTAAGGTTAAGGTACGGAACGTCCATCGTTTTTTAAGCTGGTTGGAAAGCGCTATCTCTGGTTGTACAATTCCTAGTCATAATGGGGTGCGCAACCATATTATCAGCTGTGATGAAAACGGCGACGGCTTTATTGCTACGTATATTCCAAAGTCTGAAATTACGCCGTTAATGACCACCACTAACAGCACAATTTATATCCGTTCTGGATCAAACAATGTCCCTGCCCCATACGCAGTGATTGCCGGAATGTTTGGCAAACGACCGCAGCCGAATATAGAGTTGGATATCAAAGATAAAAATCTGGAAATCTTGGAAAATGCCGATGAAGATATTCTATATCCTAAAACGATTGATAATCCGCCAGAAAAATATGTTAAAATCAGTTTTTATATTCAGGCACGCAATGAAAGCAACGCCATCGGCAGAGAGCTTTATTTATCCTGCACCACCGAGGCAACTGGTGGCGAATATAATAAAGTTCGTTTTCTAAACTCCAACCAAATGGATGCCTTAACGGGTATTTCCGGTCATCTTAACTTGATTACCAAACCCGAGCTCAGGCTACCACCGCGTGGCATGCTGCGTTTTACGCAGGTGCAGATTATTCTCTCGCCTTATATTGATGAAGATTTTTGCTTAAACGGTGTTATCGGTGCGGAAGGCTCGGCCCCAAAAGATTTTAGGATTTATCTTCCTAAAAATCAGCTACGTTCATTTGTCGCTAAAGCGTTGCGCGAAGAAGATGAGACCGCGGGGCTTTTGAATGAGTTTTTCATAAATTATTTACAGAGTGTCTAAAGATGGTGGCCAGAGTGGAAATATTTACTGACGGCGCTTGTTCCGGCAATCCAGGAATCGGCGGCTGGGGTGTTATTTTACGCTATAAAAACATTGAAAAAGAACTAAGTGGCGGCGAAGCAGAAACAACCAATAATCGCATGGAACTAACGGCAGTTATTGAAGCCTTGCGAGCTTTAAAAACCGTTTGCAATATTACGCTTTATACTGACAGCAAATATGTTATGGACGGGGTTACTGAATGGCTGCCAAAGTGGAAATGCAATAATTGGAAAACCGCAAACAAAAGAGATTGTGTAAAAAATGTGGATCTTTGGACACAGCTTGATGAGTTGGTTAAACAACATGAAATCTGTTGGATTTGGGTTAAAGGCCATAACGGTCATCCGGAAAACGAACGCGTAGATGCACTGGCACGCCTCGAAGTTCAAAGAATCAAAGAAAATCAAAAATAAGTTTTGGATTTTGCGGATCTTTTGTATTTGCAAAAGAATCCGTCCATAACATTATCAGTTAAGGTTTGCATGGCGCCGACATAAAACGCAAACCAACTGCGGAATTAGCACCGATCATTACTGATACTCCACCTTGAAAATCTTTGGAAAGTATGATGTTTCTCTTGTTTTGTGAGAAATTTGCAAAGACTTATAATTTTAATCTAAACGGTCATTTAGATTATCTATGAAAAGCAGTCTAATAAGCAATTATAAAAATAGAGTTAATCCCAAGATTATTATCTGATTTTATTAGGATTATTAGGATATATAAACACATAAAATTATTCTCTAAAAGCGCCTCTTCATAAATGACTATTTATGGAGAGTGAAATATGACTAATGAAGCATTGTCAATTACTTTGAAAAATGAAGACTGTTTCAGATTTTTTGAAACTATACCTTCTAACAGTATAAACCTTGTTTTGATTGATCCACCTTATGAGGTTTCAAGAGAAACTAACTTCAAATCTGGAAAAGCTAAAAATAGAGATGTTGATAGATTTAGAATATCAATGGATTTCGGTGAATGGGATTTTGGCTTTAAAAATTTGGATAAAGTTATTGAAGAATCCTATCGGGTGCTAAAAGACAAAGGAACTCTAATTTGCTTTTACGATTTATGGAAGCTAACTACGCCAAAAAAATATTTTGATGATGCAAACTTTAAACAGTTGCGTTTCATTGAGTGGGTGAAGACTAATCCTGTTCCAATAAACAGTAAAACAAATTATCTGACAAATGCTAGAGAAATAGCATTAGTAGGAGTAAAGAAAGGAAGCCCAACATTTAACTCCGAATATGATAATGGGATTTATAAGTATCCTATATGCCACGATAAAGGTAGATTTCATCCAACGCAAAAGCCTTTAGCATTGATTGAAGACCTCATAATCAAGCATTCAAATGAACACGATACAGTTTTAGATTGTTTTTCAGGTTCGGGAACGACAGCGGTAGCTTCATTTAATCAGAACAGGCATTTTATTGGGTGTGAATTATCAAAAGACTACTATCAGAAGTCAATTCGTAGACTCAAAGACATTCAAGCCATAAAAGGAGAATAATTTTATGGCTGATAAAAGTAATATAAATACTAAAATACGAGAAATGATATTATCTAATAAAGATAATGCTGATAGTATCATTCGTTATGTAAAAGACGAATGCCAAGCTGTACAATTGACTCCTATGACATTAGGAATGCTTTTTGAAGTTTACGCTGGCATTAAGTATGATGAAGAAGACTCTATTTCTTGCTTTTCAAGAGAAATAACGATTGATGAGCTAAAAGAAAACATTCATCCTAATTTTGAAAATACTAATGGTTGTCAGTGGGCTCGTTCTGATGGTAGCTATTTGGGAAAGAAGTATAAAATAAAACGCCCAAAGAAAAAAGGGAGAGTGTTTGCAATTCAACTGGATGGACCTAATGAAAACTCTGTAAAAAGATTTCGTCAAATACGAAGCGATATTCGTAATAAATTGATAAAACAGCGCTGCTCTATATTGGATGTATCAACTAATATGGAAATAGACCATAAGGATGGGCGGTATAATACGCTTTCTAACATTGATGTTTCACAGCAGAGAGAAACAGAATTTCAAGCATTATCAAAAGCGGCTAATGATGCTAAGCGCCAACATTGCAAGGAATGTATGAGAACAGGAAAGAGATATAATGCTAAAAAATTAGGATATAAGGAAGGATTTATTGCTGGTGATGAGAATACATCAACGTGCCAAGGATGTTATTGGTATGACCCCAAAAAGTTTAACAACGTTATTTCAAAAGACTTCATAAAAGAAAATAGTGGCGGAGCAGAACTCCGCCTTAATTTTTCTTATTTTTTACTATAACACAGCAGAATTTGGCTGGTGTTCTCTTTTTTCTGCTTACTATTTGCTTACTGGTAAAAATTAAAAGCCTTGGCGATTTCTCGCCAGGCCTTGAAAATCAATAGTGCTCGGGGACGGGATCAAACCGCCGACACAAGGATTTACATTATCGGTCATTACAGAAAGTAGATTGACGTATTGTTGATATATTTGTTTTTAAGGGTTTCTGCAATTCAACATCTTGTTTTGTTGTTTCTAAGTCTTTTATAATCTTTTTTTCTTTTTCTTTAAAGGCGTCCATAACCACTTCTTTTTCCCTTCTTACACCTTCCATAATTTTTTCTCTTTGTTTCATAATTTCTTCTTTTGTTGTAAGATGACGACACATTGTTAAAATTAAACTTTCCATATTATTAGGTTCTGTCTGAGAAGGCGGATTTTTCATTGAATAGTAGGCAGCTATCCGTACTTCCTTCGGATCCATGGAAAGTTTTTTGTTTGCTCCATTAACATTTTGAATGCAACCGACCAAGTATTTACTGTCAATCTTTCCTTTAACCAATCTTCCATACCGTTGCAAAATAGCAAACTCATCCATCGGCATATCAAAGACAAGTTTTGTATCAGCATCGCTGGCATTATCATAGCAGTAAAAGTCATCCTTTTCCATGCTTTGCCAAAAACCTTTTTCATCATATACAGAAGCCATTGAGGTTACGGTATTATATGAGCCACCCCATAGATCTTTAGCTGCTGTACAATTGAAAATTAACCCCCTTTGCTTAATACTTTCAACACTGCCATGTTTGGATACGCAACGATGCACTAAACGTACCCAGCCTTCTCTTAAAGATGGCAAATCTTTCAGCTTATCAAATTTTATATCTTGCTGACTATCCATATCCCCTCCGATATGTTTATTATACCATAAATTTCAACATTTATCAAATTAATAATGCCAAAATTTGGGAAAAGAGCGTCGTCAGGACTTTCTGCGTAAATGCTTATAAAGTCGACCTTAATGTCGTCTCCGAATGAATCCCGTCCAATGACAGAAGATACATATTTATCCCCCCTGTAGCTTTTGCGCCATATCCATAACCAACGTTAATATATTGAGGTTTAGCATAGCATAACAAATACCGTTTCTGCCGACACGTCCACTTAGTGAACAACAATCATCTAATGTAGCAAAATCGGAAAATAAGGATTGCTTTTCGGGATATTACTTCTTTATCTCATCTAAAGAGTTAAAAGCTTTCGGCAATATCAAGCTTTGGCGTATAAATATAAATTTTTTTAGTCTGTGTTTTACCATTTTTCCCAATGGACTTTGGTCGGGTTATAACGATTATCTGGTTGTTTCGGCGTTTCTGCTGGATAACCGACTGGAATAATGGCTAATGGACGGATGTTTTCCGGAAGATCAAGATATTTGCGAACGCCCTCAATCACCAATGGCATCGGGGCCGCACCGCAAAAACAAGCTCCCAAACCTTTGGCGTGACAAGCAAGTAAAATGTTTTGTGCGGCTAAAGAACAATCGACATCGGCAAAATTCCAATTTTCATTTTCTTTTTCACGATGGAAAGATTCTGTCGTATTGCCGCAAACCACGATGATGCATGAGGCGTCTTTGGCAAAACTTGTCCAAGGTTGAACTGAACGGAATCCTGCCAGTTTTTCAGCATCTTTAATAACGATAAATTCCCATGGCTGCTTATTGTGTGCCGATGGCGCATATGAGGCGGCTTTTAATATTTCTTCGATGTCCTGCCGGCTTACTTTTTTGGTGGCATCATACCGACGCACCGAACGCCTTGTTAACAAACCTTCTAAAAGTTCCATTATTTCAACTCCTTGTTAATTTACTTTTCTTTGTAATTCATCAATTCGTGGCAGAACAAAATTTTCAACAATAAAACCGATTGCCCGTTCCGCCACCTTATCCGTATGAACAATTGTTTGAAGCAGATCGGCTTCTTTTTCCTTATTTTCGGCTCTTTGAGCTAAAGCGGCATAGACGTCGGCCATTTCAGACAGAGAATCCAATATTTTGGCAATATACGCCGAGATTTTCAGATCAGTTTGACCGCCCCAAAATCCTTCAAGGTATCCCTGCTCTAATTCTTCATGACGGTTGCGGCACCATACGGCCAGTTTCTTTTTATCCGCCGCTGGAAGGCGTAGCCTGTTGCGTTTGATATCCTGAAAAATATTATCCCACAGCCCCATGAAAAATTTAAAAAACAATTCCGCTTCTCTTTTTGTTTCCAACCGAGGAATTTTATTTTCTTCCCAAAATGAAGAAATAACATCTGTCGGGCGCAAATCTAAGTTTGGGCTACAAATAGCCCCGGCAAAACGCATCTTGACAACATTCAGCGGCGCTGGACAGGTATAGTGCTCCAAAAACTTTTTGAACTTATCATCGCCAATATATTCATTTTCGCTTTGCATTTAAATCTTCTTTGTATATTATAGGTAAAATATTGTTATTAATTTAATGGAGTTTTTAAAATTGTCCAGTCTAAAAATCGTTACTGCAATTTTAATTGTGTGTGGCTTGTCGGCGTGTGCACTTTTTGATCCGTTTGTTGACCGGCGACGCAACGCTGGGGCGCAGGATATCAGCCACCTATATGTTGGAAAATCTAAAATTAATGCACCGGCAATTTGCTATAACGGTCTGTGGACAGATGAACAAACTTTGCAGAATATGGCCGATGACGAATGCCAAAAACATAACACCGGCACGCATGCCATAAAGACTCATAAAACCTCATTTTCATGCAAACTGTTTCTGCCCTCGCACGCATATTATAAATGTGTTGACTAATCTGACATTTAAGGAAAAAATTATGAAATTGTCTATTGAACAAAAGTTAAACCAAAAACTCGTTGCAATTTTTCAACAACTTGAATTAAATCTGCGATTTGCCTTTGTTAAAGTTTCAGATCGTCCCGATTTAAGCGATTTTCAGTGCAACGGGGCGTTAGCTTTAGCAAAAACCTTACATAAAAATCCTCGTGAAATTGCGGATATGATTGCAGAACAACTGAAACAAGATGACGACATTGCCGCTGTTTCCGTTGACGGGCCGGGATTTATCAATATTAGTTTAACTAATGGTTTTATTGCGGAGCTTGCTGAAACTATGGCACAGGACGAGCGGTTCGGCTGTAGCAAAACGGCTAAACCGCTTAAAATCGTTATGGATTTTGGCGGACCAAATGTGGCTAAGGCTTTACACGTCGGACATTTGCGGTCAGCAGTTATCGGAGAATCCCTTCGCCGAATTGAACAATTTGTCGGCAATGAAGTTGTTTCTGACGTGCATTTTGGCGATTGGGGTACGCCGATGGGCATGATTTTAGCTGAAATTATCCTCCATGACGGCGGGCTTCAAAAAGTAGAAACTTATTCCATTGAAGATATTTCCAGTTTTTATAAACAAGCAAACGCCCGTTGCAAAGAAGATGAAAATGCAAAAGAAAATGCCCGGCAAATTACTGCCGAACTGCAAAACGGACATGCTGAATATCGTAAGGCATGGCAGCATTTGCGCAATGTTTCGGTTGCCGCGGTTAAGAAGAACTATGATGAACTTGAGGCTCATTTTGATTTATGGCTTGGCGAAAGTGACGCGCATAACGCCTGTGGCGAAGTGATTAAACTGGCAAAAGATAAAGGCGTTTCTGAAGTTGACGACGGCGCCACAATTATCCGTCTACCAGAAACCAACAAACCAATGCCGCCAATTATTTTGGTTAAATCGGACGGTGGAGTCGGTTATCAGGTTACGGATATTGCGACAATTAAAATGCGGGTTGACGATTTTGGGGCAGATGAAATTATTTATGTGGTCGATAAACGTCAGTCACTACATTTTGAACAAGTTTTTCAGGCCGCACAAATGCTTAATATCGCACCTAACGTTACATTGCGACATATTAGTTTTGGTACGGTCAATGGTGCCGATGGTAAGCCTTTTAAAACTCGCGATGGCGGTGTTATGAATTTGGAAGATTTGATTGCCTTAAGCAAAGAAAAAGTTCGCCAGTCGCTGCCAAAGCCCGGCGAAGTTGAAGGATACGGCACAGCAGAAATTGAAAATCTGGTGTCTGAAATTGCTTTGGGGGCAATAAAATTTCAGGATTTGAAAAACAATATTGCTTCAGGTTACATTTTTGAATTGGAAGATTTTGCTAAGTTTGACGGCAAAACAGGGCCTTATATTCAATACGCCGTTGCTCGTATTAATTCAGTCTTGCGCAAAGCCCAAACTAAAAATCTTTCTGAAGGCAAAATTGTGATTGAGAATGCCGATGAGCGCAATTTGGTTTTGAAACTCAGCCAGTTTGGAAATGTTGTCTTCCGCGCACATGATGAAAAAGAACCAAGTATTATTACGGATTATGCTTATACGCTGGCGCAGAATTTCAGTATTTTTTACAACAGTTGTCCGATTATGGCCACCGACAATGTCGCCATCAGTGCTTCAAGACTGAAACTTTCACGGTTGACGCGCGATGTATTAAAACAGTTGCTTTATCTTCTGGGTATTAAAGCTCCGGAAGTTATGCTTAAGGCTTAAGGAAATAAACACTGCTTCAGATTTGCAAAACATAATTCCGAAACCATTTGGCGTTCCGTTTTTATTTATATTTCAGGCATACCCGGTTGCGGCAATAAAACGGGTTAAATCCACGCCGCTTTCATCCATAGCGCGTTGCCATTTTAATTCGTCAGGCGTGTTAAACAATAAATCGGCATTGGCTGGAACAACCAGCCATTTGTTATGGATTAACTCAGCTTCCAACTGCATTGGTTCCCACCCTGAATACCCCAAAGCAATCAAATTGTTTTTCGGTCCGTTGCCATAGGCTATGTCGGTCAGAACATCCATTGATGAAGAAACGGCAACATTATTGTCAATTTGAAAAGTTCCCGGTTTATTATATTCTGCGCTGTGTAAAACAAAACCTCTGATTTTTTCCAGCGGGCCGCCCTGGTATAAAAACATTGATTCCAGATTTGCTGGTGTGTGCATCGGAATTTTTACCGCCAAATCAGAAAATGAAAAATCTTTAAGTTTTTTATTAATAATGAATCCCATAGAGCCTTCTTTGCCGTGCGAACAAATGTAAATAACCGTTTTAGCAAAACGCTCATCATCCATTTCCGGCATAGAAACCAGAAAATTTCCAGTTAAAAATTTATCAGACATTGTTTCCATTTGTTGTACATATCCCAAAATTATATTTGTTTCTTCAACAACCTTATTATATCATAGGTGTATTCTAAATAAAACATTTTTTTTTGCAAAAGCATGTTGTTAAAATATATAGTGTTTTTTATTTTTTGTTTCAATATTTCCGCACTTCAAGCCGCCGAAATAATTTATAATTTTGACGAAAACGAACGACCCAACGAATCTTTAATCTATCCTTCCCGAAACGATCTTCCTCATGCCGCACGGCTGCGTGAACTATTGAAAAACGAAAATAATAGCCCTATCGGCCGTATGATTATTATTGGAAAATACTTTGATGAAAAGTATCCAGGAAATTCTATCAATGCCAATTTCAGTACAGATATCGCTCAACTTTTTCCCGAATTGACACAACAGGAAGTTTACAATCGGACAAATTTAATACGGCAGGCCGTCCGTATCTATCGCGCCGGAATGCAAAAATATACCGAAATAAAGGAACAGCTACTTGCTCCGAAAGAGCCACCGTTGATTGTGGATGAAAATGATTACGCCCTACCCGGGCAACATGAATATGTCGATGTTCCGGACGGACAAGTTGCGGTTATCTATGATTTCAAAAAAGTTTTAGGCTATGGAAATAATCCCCGCGATATCAAAGCTATGGAGGCCTATCGGCAAAAACAGCTGGATGATAAAAAAAATAAGACGGCTTTTGAACAGTTTAAGTCTATGGTCAGCAAATTGGAATTTTCCAAAATTCCTTTTTATGGAATTTCACTACCTAATCCGTTTGTCGGCAATGCTGGAATCGGGGAATGGCAAGAGCAAAATGGTTTTAAAGTTCGACTGCTTTCCAATGTGGCCAGAATTGCCGAGCAAAAAGAATTTTTAGCCGCTGTGCATGTTAATATTCCTAATCATCGGTTTATTTTAAGCTCATCTTTGTCCGATGAATTATCAAAACCAGAAATTGAATTGATTGAAGCTGAAAATGTTCAATCTTATCATGTTTATTATCCTCTTCCCGTTAAGGTTCTGAACACCGACATGATCGGTGCTTATGCTGGAGATTTGGCCTTTCCAATTTCTTTGACTACGATTGATCCGCACCAAGGCATTAAATTAAAAGCTAAAGTTATTTTTCAGAGCTGCGACTATAATTTAAACTGTGAAAAAATAGAATTTTTTCCAGAACTGGTTATTGAACAAGGGATTGAAAACGCAGCTTCCAGCATTATGAATTTTGTTAAACAAAGCTATTATAATCTGCCACCGAATCAAAATAAAAATCTAAAATTACAACAAATTAATGTACAAACATCTCCTGACGGGAAAAAGCTTGAAAAACTTCTGTTTACTTTCAAGTTTTCCGGTAGCATCAATAATTTCTCTCTGTTTCTTGATGATGAATTTAACTCGCATTTTCAGGCTCCTAAAATTGCTGTCAGAGATTCAGAAATTTATGTTACGGTTATTCCGGAAAACAACCGAGAGTTGCTACTAAATCAAAAAGCCGTCATGACGGTTCGGCTGAATTCACATACCAGTTTGCGCCAAGAAATAACGTTTGCTGATTTCAGTGCGGTAACGTCGCTTTCTGCTCCGTCAGCTTTTCATTTTGTTTTATTCGGTTTAATTATCGGTTTTCTGTTCAATTTTATGCCGATTTCCATGCCTTTGTGGTTGCTTTTCAGAATTAAAATGCCAAAGCGGAAAATTCCCCTTTCCCATTTTTTAGCTTTGACGGTGGGAGTTTTTACCGGCGGAAATTTATATGCCGCGCTATTGTGTTTTCTGCAAAAACAAAATCTGCCTTTTATCTTGGGGTTGCTATATCAAAAATTTTCTCTTCTGACGGCGCTTATATTATTCCTGATAACTGTTTTTCTTTCTGCGAAGTATAATCTTCCGTTGCTTAAGAATACTCCGCGATTTAAAGGATGGCTCGGCGGCGTTTTGCTGGTTTCCCTGCTGCCTTTTTCTTCCACGCCTTGGCTGGCGGAAAATGTTTTTAACCTTTTCTACACCGAAACTGGCAGTATATTTCTGTTCTGTAACATGCTGGCCGCAGGCATAAGTTGTTTTTATGTGATAATATATCGGCTGCCGAAAATAAAATTTACACAAAAAGTTTCTGTTAATTTGCAAAATTTTTTGCTGCTTTTTTCATATGTTATGCTTATCGGTATAATTATCTGGCTGTTGTTGATATTTTTCCTGCAAGTTTCAATTGGCGCTTTTCTTAAAATGTTAGCTTTGATTTTGGTTTTCGGAATAATTTGCAGTTATGTCCTTCTCTTTTTGCAGGCGCTATATCAGACTACTTTGCCGCCAAATCAGAAAATTATTACTGAACGGATTGTTATTACCGCCTTTACCATACTATACGCTCTATTTGCATGGTTTTCTGCCGACAAACAAAATCTGTCGCCTTCGGGTAGTACTATATTGCAATTTGAGCAGAATCTGAATGAAAAACTTTTGAAAGGCAAAATTATCATAGTTGGCATGGTTGCCGACTGGTGCCCGCTTTGCCACATTAATGAAATTACTACTTTAAACCGCCATAATCTTGAGCGTTGGAATAAATTATACGGATTTGAATATGTGCCTTTTAATATTTATGACGATGTCCGGAAGAATACAGAATTTTTGAAAAGACACAACAGTTTCCAACCACCTTTATATGTGCTTTACAGTTATCATTTTGAAAACGGGCTGATAGTCTCGCCTTTTTTGGTTGATACACAATTAGAACAGATTTTTGAAGATGCTGTTATTTAAATTCGGTTTTTTATCGTCCTCAGATGATATTATACAAAGCCTTGCGATATATCCAGATATTGATAATTCCCAGAGTTGAAACGGCTGTTACTACGAATACCGGCATAAAGCCTAATGTCCAGATTCGTTTCACAATAACCGATGGCACTATCCAGGCCGTCAGGAGGTATATAAAGACCACGGCGACTGCAATCAACTGTTAAAATTAAGTCCCCATGTATTATACCGTGCTGGATCATTAAGCCAGTTTTCGCGAACTTTGACAAACAAAAATAGATGAATCCGTTCTTCCAACATTTCTTCCAACTCATGCCGAACCGCCTGCCCGATTTTTTTTATCATACTGCCGCCTTTACCCAACACAATAATTTTCTGATTATTCCGTTCGACATAAATCGTCATTTCCGCTCGGATGGAACCATCTTCCCGCCTTTCCCACAATTCCGGCTCAACCGTCAGCGAATATGGCAACTCCTGTCGAAGGAATAAAAATAATTTTTCCCGCACAATCTCTGCCGCTAAAAGTTTTAGTGGCATATCCGACATTTGTTCTTCCGGATAATACCAGGGGCTAAGCGGCAGATTGTCTGCCAGATATTGATAGAAATCTTCTATATTCTCACCGGTTAAAGCTGAAATCATGAAAGTTTCTTTGAAATTTCCGGTTTCATTCAGCGCCGCGCTTAAAACCAACAATTTTTCTTTATGTATCAAATCAACTTTGTTTAAAACTAAAACTGCCTGTATTTTGTTTTGATTCAATTCATTGATAATTTCTCTAGTTTCGTCGTCAAAACCGCGTTTGGCATCTACAATTAAAGCCACAATATCCGCATCTTTTAAACCGCCCCACGCCAAAGCGACCATTGCGCGGTCAAGTCGGCGTTTCGGCTTAAAAATTCCAGGTGTGTCAAGAAAGATTATCTGCGTATTGTTATATACGCCGATGCCTTTGACAATTGTTCGGGTAGTTTGGGCTTTAGGAGATACAATTGAAACTTTTGAACCAGCAAAGTTGTTGGTAATTGTCGATTTTCCGGCATTCGGCGCACCAATTAAACTGACAAATCCGGCACGGGTAAGGTTGTTGTCAGCCATTGGCAGTTAACTCCGCAATCAATTTTGCTGCGGCAGCTTGTTCGGCTGTTTTTTTATTTCTACCGTTGCCAGTAGCCGTATGTGACCCTATGCGGACCTCCATATGAAACAGAGGTTCGTGTTCTGTTCCTTCTTTGCTTACAAGACGATATGCCGGCACTTCAAGTTTTAACCGATGTGCCAGTTCCTGTAATGTGGTTTTGCTGTCAATCTGCGGCGAGGTATTTTCATTTATTAATCGACGCCAGTGTCTATCTACAAAATCAATCGCAGTTTCAAATCCGGCTTCAATGCAAATGGCACCGATAACCGCTTCCGCCACATCACATAACACATTTTCATTGTTGCATAAAGCTTTCTTTTCAGCCAAAACATATTTATCAAGCCATAATTCACGAGCAACGGCGGCAACTGTTTCCTTGCGAACCAAGCGCGTGTGTCGCGGCGACAAATTCCCCTCAGGATCATTGGGAAATAGATTATAAAGCAAATGCGCCATGGCAACGCCTAAAACCCTATCTCCCAAAAACTCCAAACGCTCATAATTTTTAGATATATCGGAAGTGCAGCTACTGTGGGTCAGCGCTTGCTTTAAAAGTTTTTTATCTTTAAAATGATATCCTAAGGTGTTTTCTAAATCTTCTGTATCCATAAACAAACCTAATGTAGCGTGTTAAATATTTTTGACCATCGAATTGCCTGCGGCCAAGTCCATGGCTTGTACCAACAGCCTTTATCATTATGAGAAAAAAACAAAATGCGCGCCTTACCGACCAAATTTTCTATCGGCACAAAACCAACGCTTACACGACTGTCATCCGATCGGTCGCGGTTATCCCCCATAACAAAAACGTGACCTTCCGGAACAGTTACTTTGGTTGTGTTATCAACCTGCGGTTCATGATCGGATACTTCCAAAATATGGTGTTTAACACCTTCGGGCAAGGTTTCTTCATATTCTGTATATAACTCTGGCCGAATGACAAATTCATCAATTTTATAATCGCCGATTTTCCGGCGTTCAACAACTTCATTATTGAGATATAAGCGGCCGCGGCGAACTTGAACTGTATCTCCCGGAAGGCCGATAACCCTTTTGATAAAATCCGTCTTATTATCGCCGGGAAATTTAAAAACTACGATATCGCCACGTTCAGGCAAAGATTCCCAAATACGGCCTTTGAAAGGGATTATGCTCGCTGGAAAAGAGTGCCTAGAATAACCGTAAGTGTATTTTGAAACGAATAAATAATCCCCAACTTCTAATGTCGGATACATTGAACCTGACGGGATACGAAAGGGCTCAAATAAAAAACTACGTATCAAAACGGCGATCAAAACCGCGTAAACTATTGTTTTTATCGAATCTTTAAGCGTTTCTGTTTTTTTCTCTTCCAGCATGAGGCTTCCTTACTATTTTTATCGTTTAGCTAAATATTAATCTTTTATTTTTTTATATCAAGAAGAATTTATCATATTTTTCGGCTATTTATATTTCCTTTATTGACGTTATCAACATCTTTATACTGCATCAATTTTCCGACAATATTTCGTACCTCTTCCGGTTTATACTTACGATAAACAAAATCCATCCGGTAAAAATCCGTCTTGATGGTTTTGGCTTCTTTGGCAAAGCATAAAGGCCGGCTATTAAAAACCATAGTTTGACAGTTTTGGGAAACCGCTTCATATTTTTTCCCGTCTTTAAATAATTCATAGTGTTTTTTGCCGCCTCGGCAATAACGGCACTCATTATCGCGGATACAAGCAGCGCTGATGAATAATGGCGCGTTCTGATAGATAACAAATGTTGTCATAAGCGGCGCCGCAACGGCTAGTTTTTGGATATTTTCCAGAGTATCCTCCAAAGCAAACGCCACTGTTGTGGCTCCCATTTCGACTGCTTGTGACATAGCTTGCGTATTGAACATATAAAGTGGCGTATCAAAGCTTATATCAAGACTTTTTGTCGGCAGACACGCCAATCCCCAATAGTTTGCGACTTCCCATTTTTCAAAACCGGCGGCAAGAAATTTTTGTATGCCGCGCTGATAAATTTCTGGATGACGGCAAACGGCCGGCAATGCTAAACGAATTTTATCTTTTGGAAAAATCGAAACATCTTCGGGAATCGCTTGCGGATTAAACAGGTATATAATTTCGGCAAAATGTGATAAATCAAGTTTGGATAAACAAGATAAATCATCTGTCTTTACAATCCACCGTGGCGTGGTCGGCGTTCTTGCATTTACAACCAGCGGTAAAACGCCTTGTTTGTATTTCGGTTTGATTTTTGCATACAGTTCGCGACGGAGTTTGCTGATTTCAGAGGCTGGCACAAATAAATTGTATGGATTATCCACCGTTAGCGATTTTAAATGCAGGGATGTGCCACCGGTTTTGGAAAAAGCATGATGGAAAGCATCCAAAGTATTTGCGGCATTTCGGGCGCTTGCAAAACTTCCCGCCGCTTCGACGCAAATATTTTTGGATGACACTTTAATTTTATCGGGCAATACTTCAGCCGTGACTTCTACATCTGTTAAATTGCGGAATTCTTCTGGTTTGGGTTTAAAATAGCCATACATTCCCTTAACAGCGCTTGATGAGGCTAAATATATATTCATTCCCGTTTTTAACTTCGGATATCTGCCAGTTAACTCTATTTCAACATATTCGCCTTTAGCAACGGAAACGGTTTTTTTAGCTTTAGAACGCAAATTTTGCACGGAAAATCCGAATGGTTTTTCAAGTCCCGACACATCTATCTGCAAACCATCAAAACGGGAAACTTGATGCGCGGGAGTAAAGCCTATAATGTTTCGGTATACTTTTTCAATCTTACCGATTAAAAGTCCGCGATGACCGACAAAATCGGCGTCAATAATCTCTTTGTTTTTTCCCTTAAAATGGAACTTGCACCAAGGACGGGAAAAAATCTGTTTAATATTTTCCGCTCTGACCGCATCCGTACCTTTGCCATCTAAAATTTTACGATAGTAATCGGTAACAGCGGCAACATATAAGGCTGATTTTTTCCGTCCTTCAATCTTTAGGGATGTAACCGGCATTTCTAAAACATCAGCCTGCAAAGCCATATCTTTCATTGAAAAAATATGCTTGTTTCCCATATTTCCCTGAAAACAGGCGCGGCACGGATATAAACATTTACCGCGGTTGGCACTGCGACCGTTTTCCAAAGCGGAAAACTGACATAAGCCACTGTATGAATAACACAATGCGCCGTGAATGAAGACTTCAGTTTCTAATCCTGGAATGGAGGCGATGTCTTTAATTTCTTCCGAGGTCAATTCCCGCGCCAAAACCACTCGGGAAAAGCCAAGTTTTTGCAGATACACTGCCCCTTCTTTATTATGGATGGCCATTTGCGTGCTGGCATGCATTTCCAAATCTGGATAACTTTTCTGGAGGACGCGGGCTACGCCTAAATCCTGGACAATAATTGCATCAACCTTACAGCGTGAACAAATATCAAGCGTTTTTAGCAGTTCCGGCAATTCTCCTTCTTGCAGAATCGTGTTGATTGCAACATAGACACGGCGTCCCAAATGGTGGGCATACGCCGTAAATTCATCTAAGCCTTTCTCATCAAAATTAGATGCCGTTGCTCGTGCCGAAAACTTTTGCAATCCGAGATACACGGCATCCGCGCCGTAATATAGCGCCGCATAACCAGCTTCAATATCACCGGCCGGCGCCAGCAGTTCTTGTTTCATTTTATTTGTTCCAGCACTTAAATTATTTTATCCCAAACTATTGCGCCGAAAATAGATTGTCAAGTTTTTTAACCATCAATTCCGTCGCGGCACAGTTTGGTAAATACGGGTTTATCCAATCCCAAAGCCGGGATAACCGTAGCCGGGCTAAAATCCCCCGTTAATTTTTTTATGTTTATCCGGCCGTTTTTAATGGTTTTTAAAACGGCGCTCGGTAGCTCTGACCTTCCGATGCATGATGATAAATAAACAAAAGCTTCGTCATTGTCTTCTAAATATTTTACAGCCAGTCGCCGTGCCAAAATATTTAATGATACATCAGCTTTGCCAGCATCTTTGCCCCAGAGCGAACCGCCGCCGATCGGACAAGCTAGAGAATAAAAATCGCAGGCCAGTTTTCGTCCGGTTATACCGCAATCGGCAATGCTTGAGTGGCGGGTATATATTCCGGTGCCGTTGACAATCAGATTTTGTGGTTTCTGTTCCAAAACTTCGGTTATAAACGGCATTAAATCTTCGGCTTCTTTCATCGGCAGAGCGGTAATCGCCGTCTGTACGGCGTTATTTTCATCTAAGCTTATCTGTGTTTTGATATCCAGGCCAAGATTACTGCTTTTCAAGGCTTTATTATACAGCGCACGGTTTAATTTGCGCGCCAGATATAATTCTTCGGGAATATAGTCATGTCCCTGGCAGGCATAACCGGCAAAAACTCCCTGATCTCCCCAGCCGCCATTTTCAACACCGCATGAAATTTCATCTGACTGCTGGCCGATAAGGCTAATGACGTTAAGCTTATCAATATTGACGGCATTGTTACCCCAAATTTCGAAATAAGACGGCGTATAACCGACTTCACATAAAGCTTTTTTAATATACCCTTCGAGATTTTCCAGATTGACAGCACCAGATATTTCCCCGCCCAAAACCACCGTATTATCTTTAAACATAACTTCAACAGCATAACGAACATTTTTGTCTTGTTCAATCATACGATCCAAAATATAGCTTGAAATATAGTCGGCGGTTTTGTCGGGATGCCCCAAAGATACGAATTCTGCTGTTTTTCGCATTTTATTTCTCCTATTTAGTCCGTTTATAGTGCCGGACAAGTTGGTTTAAATCCACACATTAGTGGCTTTATCGCTATCATTATTCTTGACATCTGTCAAGCATATCTTCATAAATGATTTAAAGACAAGGAGTTGTATTATGAAGATTGCTGTTATTGTCGCCATGGATAAAGAAAAAAACCTGTTAAACCAACTAGCTGATTCTAATTTACTGATTGCGACTTGCGGAATCGGGAAAGTGGCGGCCGCGCTTAAAACTGCTGAAATTATCAATAACTTCCGTCCGGATTTGGTTGTTAATTCCGGCGTAGCTGGAGGTTTACAGAATATATTGCAAATCGGCGACACGGTATGCGGTACAGAAATTTCTTATCATGACGTCTGGTGTGGCAAGCCGAATGCTTACGGTCAAGTGCAAGGTTTTCCCCATATTTATCACAGCTCTACAAAACTATTTCCTTATTTGGACGCCGATGTCAAAAAAGGTTTAATTGTCAGCGGTGATTATTTTGTTTCTTCTTTGGAAGAATGTCCTAATATCAAAAAACATTTTCCCAATGCTTTGGCAGTCGATATGGAATCTGCCGCCATCGCCCAAACTTGCCATATTTATAAAACGCCTTTTCTGATTTTACGACTTATCAGCGATATTGCTGGTAGTCCGCATCATGAAAAACAATACATCCGTTTCTGGAAAACGGCTGCGGAAAAATCTTTTGCCCGACTGCAAAATCTTTTATCTAGACTGACGGACGCAGAGAAATCGGTCGATTAATGACAGAGTCAATAATCTGTTTCATCAATCGTGGCTGATTAATAAAATTAAAAACAACTTTAGATGTTCCTGTACCTGAAAACAAGATATCTCCGTAATTAAAAATACGGCCTAAAATGCTTTGTCTTATTTCAACCGACTCGATTCTTTCCCGATGCAGTTCTTCAGTAGTAACATTAATAATCCCTGTTCTTTTAACCACGCGTTTGTTTGTACAGACCATTTCAATCAGATTGCGTTTTAACCAAGCGGCAATTGTAAAAATAAACAGAGCGATTACCGGAAGCCAGACAGCAAAATAGTACATTGATTGCCCATGATGCACAACAACCGAACTGTAACTTAAAGCCATAAATGTGGCAAAAAATGAAAGACAGGTCAAACAAGAAGGAATAATCAATGCAAAATAATGCAGTCTGCCGACCAATTCAATTTCTTCTCCGAGGGTTAGTGTGCTTGCGGTATATTGACATCTTCCAAGCATGGGCTTTCTCCTTATTTTTATGCTGTATGTAAAATACAATAAATTCGTTTTTATTGTCAAATATAATTATTTATATTTTAATATGAACAATTTAAAAAAACATGAAAAATTTATTTACGACTAATATAAGCACTGTTTTTAATATAAAAACGCCAGGGTTTATCTTTATAATCCTGCGCATAATCAATTCCGATCCGCGGAACGGACGCAAAATCTTCTTTTCCGTTATTTGGTGCAAGCCATATAAGATTGCCCTGCAAATCTATTCCGTCATGCTCTTTGGCTGTTATGCCTAATGCCTGGCAAAGTTTTCCCGGACCTGTCGTTAAGTTTCCGATAATAGCCGTTTTACGGCGCTTTTGCATGGCCTCTATCCCCATGACTGGTTCAAGCGCCCGAATTAAAACGGCATTAGCTTCACCCTCAGGACTGACGACGACATTAAACTGATTATACATGCCGTATACAAAAAACACATAGGCACAGCCGCCGGTTTTAAACATTGTCGCTGTGCGCTTTGTCAGTTTATTCGGATAAGCGTGACAGGCTTTGTCACAGCTGCCGATATAGACCTCCAGTTCGGTAATTTTTCCCGCTGTCAGAATACCGCCGACATTTGAACACAAGTACGCGCCCAACAATTCCTCTTTAGCAAAAACAAAAGGATCTCTGCAGTAATGTTTCCGAGGAATACGTTGATATAAAATATTTTTTAAAACTTCCATTCTCTAATTAACAAAATGTTTCTTTGATAAAACCGCCACCCAAAACCATATCGCCATCGTATAATACAACCGACTGTCCGGGCGCCACAGCTTTTTGCGACGTTAAAAATTCAATTTTCATCATCTTATCTAGCAAAGGGAAAACGCGCACTTTAAACGGTTCCTGAGCGGAACGGACTTTTGCCGTCGCTTCAAATTCTTCTTCCACAGGCGGAATAGAAAGCCAATTTAAGCCATCTGCAACCAATCCGGAACAACCAGCGTTTTCTTCAAAGCCGACTACGACCTCATTGCTTTGTGGCCGGATTTCCAAGACATACAAAGGCCTTTCCGCGGAAAGACCCATTCCCCGTCGTTGCCCGACCGTATAATTCCAAATGCCTTCGTGCCTCCCCAACACTTTGCCGTCAACTGTTACAAAATTTCCAGGCAGTGGCGGTTCATGCAAAATATCGTTTATCTCACCGGAATAAAAATCCTGACTGTCTTTCTTGTCATATATTTCAAGGCCGGCTTTCTTAGCAAACAAACGCACTTCATTTTTGGCATAGCGTCCTAGTGGCATCATTACTTTACTTAACTGTTCCTGCGTGAGGCGATATAAAAAATAGGACTGATCGCGTTTTTTTTCCAGGCCGCGAAACAGCTGCCAGCGATCTGTCACTTTATCATGCCCGATGCGGGCATAATGACCGGTGGCAAACTTATCAAATTCTATACCATTTGCCGACGCCATATTTGGCAGAGCATCAAATTTAATCGTTGAATTACAAATAACACATGGATTAGGCGTGCGACCAGCAAGATATTCCGCTTTAAAATTTGTCAGAACGAGGTTTTGATACTCTTTGCTGCAATCAAAAACATAATAAGGTATATCAAGTGTTTCGGCAACTTTTCGGGCAGCGGCGATATCCTGCTCCTGATGCGGACTGAAACAACCTTTAGCTTTTAAGCTTTTACCAAATTCGGTATCTTTATCCCAAATGGACATGGTGGCGCCAATTACTTCAAAACCGTTTCTTTTTAATAAATATGCCGTGGCCGCCGAATCCACGCCACCGCTTAAACCGACTAATATTCTCATTTTTAACTTCCTTTGGTTTGGGCAATTTCAATTATTTTTTCTGCCAATTTCTCATTATTACACGCCTTAAACCCGCCATTCTTCATATTTTCAACATATTTTCTACGGTTTTGATAAACTTCGGCAATTGTATTCAAAAAAAGCGTATCAGTATTTATTTTTTCATCGGCAATAATCTTACAATAGCCTTTAGATTCAAATGATTTTGCGTTTAACATCTGCTCTCCGCGACTGGAACCGCTCGGAAGTGGCACCAAAACCATCGGTTTATATAAACTCAACAGCTCAAAAATAGAGTTTGAACCGGCGCGCGAAATCACCACATCCGCAGCCTGCATAAAATCTTTCAATTCGGCATCAATATATTCAAATTGCCGATAGCCAGCACAATCTCCGTTTTTTTCAATTTGCCCTTTACCACAAATATGAATAATCTGATAATGTTTCAGCAATTCCGACAAATTATTGCGCACGGCCAGATTCAGGCTTTTGGCCCCCAGACTGCCACCAATAATCATAATAATCGGCTTTCTGGCTTTAAAACCACATGCTTTTCGGGCACGTTCCGCACTGCCATTTTGCAGGCGGTCAGATATAACCGGACCGATATATTCAACTTTATTTTTATCTTTAATATATTTTACCGTATCTTCAAACGTGGTGAAAAATTTAAATACAAACGGCAAAGACATTCTGTTGGCCAATCCGGGAGTTACATCGGATTCATGCATCACGACCGGACAAGCATTGATTTTGGCAGCCACCACCACTGGAAACGAAACAAATCCTCCTTTAGAAAAAACCATATCTGGTTTTTCCTTAAATATAATCCAAACTGCCTGCATAATGCCGAACGGAATTTTGATTATATCGCAAAAATTCTGCCAGGAAAAATAACGCCGCAATTTGCCAGTGGCAATAGAATAATATTTAACCTCGGGAAGTTTCGCAATTAATTCTTTTTCAATGCCTTGATAAGAGCCGATATAAACAACTTTCCAGCCCCGTCTCAAAAATAACGGAATTAAATTTAAATTAAGCGTTACATGACCGGCAGAACCGCCGCCGGTAAAAATAATCTTTTTAGTCATTAACCGCCTCGTTTGTTAACTGAGGAACATTGTTTTCCTCATCATATTCCAATTCTATAGTTTTTCCAGCCTTAGCACCGAATTGTTTGAGCTGTGCAGCCAGCGACAGCGCATTGCCCTTGCCTGTCGATAATTTTTTAAGCGCCAAATCATAGTTTTTGCGTGCCATATCAATGGATTTGTCTATACGTTGCATATCTTCCGTAAAGTTGGCAAGCTTATCGTATAAAGAACCGCCAAGCTCGGCTATCCGCGCCACATTTTTATTTTGTTTTTCAATTTGCCACAGGTTTTCAATGGTTCGTAAAATCGGCAGCAATGACGAGGGCGTTGTAAGGGCAATGTTTCTTTTGGCGGCGTAGTCATACAGTTTGTCATCGGAACGGACGGCTTCTACATATGCGCTTTCTATCGGGATAAAAATCACAACATAATCAAGCGCATTGTTTTTTATCAGTTTCTGATAATCCTTTCCAGCAAGTTCGTCAATATGCCCGCGAATGCACTGGATATGTTTTTTTAAATACACTTGGCGCAAAGCTTCGTCTTCGCAATTCATATAATTGATATAGTCGTTTAATGAAACTTTTGAATCAATAATAACACTGCGTTCATTGGGAAGTTTAATGATGACATCCGGTCGCAGCATGCGGTTTTCTTCGTTACGGAAAGTTTCCTGCTTAATATAATTAATATCTTCTATCAAGCCGGAAATCTCCAAAATCCGCTCCAGCTGAAACTCTCCCCAATTCCCCTGAATTTTTTTGTTTCCTTTTAACGCAGCACTTAAATCCTGCGCATCTTTGCTTAAATTCTGATTCAGATTCAACAAGGTTTTAAATTGTTCATCAAATGAAGATTTATTCTTCAGATTATCCTGATGAACGTTTTCAACTTTATTTTTAAATTCAGCAATTTGCTCTTGAAAAGGTTTAATCATCAGTGTGAAAGCATTTTTCTGTTCTTCACCGAATTGGCGATTCTGCGCTTTAATAACCTCATTGGAAATATCGCGGAATTTTAAAGCCAAATCTTCTTTATTTTTCTCTAAAAATGCTAATTTTTCTTCCATATATTGTTGTTGATTGGCAATATCGGACTTGATTTTGGCGTTTTCCGCCAAAAGGCGCGTATTTTCAGCCACAAGCTCGCCACAACGAATATTTGCCTCTGCCAGCATTTTGGTTTTCTCTTCAATCAAAACATCACTCTGAGCTTTAGACAGTTCTAAAGTATAGATTTTTCTACCGCGACGCAAATAAACTGCAAATATACTAATGCAAAACATTAGCATAAGGAAACAACATATTGAAATTATGAAAAAATATATATTCAAACTAGCCTCGGGTTTCGCAGGTTATTATATGTTTAATGCGTGAATTTTAGCCGCTCTACCAAGCTTTGCAAGCTTATTTATCAAGTTATGCAAGGCCTTTCCGTTTTAATTATCAAGCGCGCAGACCAGAGCTTCCGCCACGCGCAGGCCATCAGCTGCCGCCGAGGTGATGCCACCAGCATAACCGGCGCCCTCACCGCAAGGATAAAGCCCTTTTATGTTGCTTTGCAACGTTTTATCGCGGATAATGCGCACTGGTGATGAACTCCTGGTTTCTGGTGCGGTCAAAACAGCATCAGACGCGGCAAAACCATGAAGTTTTTTATCCATTTCCAGCATAGCAACGCGCAGGGTTTCCGCAATTTTTGGCGGCAGTATGCCGGCAATTGAGCCTAAAGCAACGCCTGGACGATATGTTGGCATAACCGAACCGAAACGGATGCTTTCCTTATTTTTCAAGAAATCACCCGCCAATTGCGCTGGCGCTTTATAATCTTTACCACCAGCAATAAAAGCCCTTTCTTCAAGTTTGCGTTGAAAATACATTCCCGCCAAGGGATGTTTAGAGGTAAAATCTTTTTCATCAACGCCAACCAGCAATGCGGCATTGGCATTTTCCCCATCACGGGCATATTCGCTCATACCATTGGTAACGACTCGTCCTTTTTCCGAAGCAGCCGCCACAACACAGCCGCCGGGACACATACAAAAGGTATAAGCGGAATTTCCGTTTGGTAAATGAACTGCCAGTTTATAATCTGCCGCGCCCAGATCTTTTACGTTTTTCCGGCCATACTGCGCTTTATTAATCAAGCTTTGTTTATGTTCAATCCGCGCACCGACGGCAAACGGCTTTTGTTGCATAGCCACACCTTGTTCATATAACATTTCAAATGTATCGCGTGCACTGTGGCCAATAGCCAGAATCGCATGACGGCACGGCAAAACATCACGGCGGCCGTCGGCCTTGGTTATTTCCAAGGCTGTCAGGTAATCGTTTTTAACAATCAATCGCGTCACTCGATGTTCAAAAAGATATTTTCCGCCCAAACTCTCAATTTTGCGACGGATGTTTTTGACCATGGCTACCAGTTTGTCCGTACCGATATGCGGTTTGGCAAGATAAGCTACCTCTGCCGGGGCACCGGCGGCAATGAATTCGGCAAAAACTTTGCGGGTATATTTATCCTTTTTTATACCGGTTGCCAGCTTGCCGTCTGAAAATGTACCGGCGCCACCTTCGCCAAACTGAACATTGGAAACAATATCCAAGTTGCCGCTCTGCCAAAACATATCAACATCGGCTTTACGCCGTTCAACATCACGCCCGCGCTCTAAAAGTATCGGCTGCAAGCCGGCTTCAGCTAAGGCCAAACCAGCCAGCATGCCTGCTGGACCAGTACCGATAACGACTGGCGGCAACACGCTTGTTTTGTGTGGCAAAAGGTAATTTTCTTCCAGGGGAGCCGGCCCAATATTTTTATCGGGGTTGATTATACGCTCGCTTTCCAGCGTACAATCAAGCGTGCAAACATAATGGATATTATGTTTGTTGCGGGCATCCACAGCCAATTTAACCAGCCGACAGTCATAAACCGCGCTTACAGGTAAATTCAAGCGATATGCCACCTGTTCTTTGAGCAAAGCGGACGTGAAAGCCAGCGGTATATTTAAGTTTTTAATCCGAATCATATTGCGTTCCTTGTTTTGAGCATATCTTAACGATAAGATTAAAAAAAACAATATATTTTATATCTTGACAAAACTAGCGATTTGTGTCATACTGTTAATGATAAATAAATTATTATAACATTATGGGAGATATAAAAAAAATATTATTTAACTTCCCCGTATTCATCAGCGATTTCGAAGGCTGGGGAAGAGAGGCATTGCCCACAGGTTTTTCTTGGGGGCATGCTAGGCAGGAAGAAAACTCTCTCCGTGCGGAAAACGGAGATGAGTTGGGTTACCAAGGGATATACCTCAGGAGAGGTAATCACTTGGATGCTCGCATTAAAATATCTGCAGACCAGATAGAGACACTTGGTCTTGACCAATTTTTTCCAGGTCAAGAACTTGTGATCGCAACTTGTTGCGAGAAACTGAGGTTTTTCGCTCCTGTCTGCAGGAACAAAAAAGAACTCATAGCGTTCTTGCACCTTGTGCAAGAAAACGCAGATGGGTTCTGGATGCAGCAATCCATTGACCTTGCACTGTGGTTATATCACCACAATCCCAACAAGGTCAAGGAAGCATCTTGGGGTATCTAAAAAAAACGGCTATTGCTCTAAGCAGTGGCCGTTTTTCATCGGTAATTAAAGATTATTCATCTTCTGGAGCGGTTTCCGGCTCACTGACTATATCCAGCGATGCTTCGTCAATATCATCAGCACTGTCACCCAAAATTTCAGATCCGGTTTTTTGCGCCAACTCTTCATCATCGCCGGCGTCAGCTTCCAAGCGGGTCACGGAAACGACACGTTCATTTTCTGCCGTTCGGAACAGGATAACGCCCTGCGTTTTGCGACCGGCAATGCGGATATCTTCAACTGGCATACGAATTAATTTGCCCCCATCGGTTACCATCATCAACTGGTGCTTGTCTTCAATCGGAAACGAACAGACGATTTCTCTGTTGCGCGCCGACATTTCCATATTGGCAATGCCCTGTCCGCCGCGACCAGTTACGCGGTATTCATAGGAGGAAGACCTCTTGCCGTAACCGCTGGAAGTTACCGTTAAGATAAACTCTTCATTTTCCTGCATTTGTTTGAACTGTTCAGCTGTCAGGGTTGAAAGCAAACCGGTTTCTTCAGGCGTAACCGCCATATCTTCGCCAACTTCAGCTTGTTTATGCTTTATGGCCGAAGAAACTTTCAAATATTCTTCCCGCTGCTCGGAAGTGGCAGCGGAATGTTTCAGCATTGACATGGAAATCACCTCGTCATCAGCAGCCAGCTTCATGCCGCGCACCCCGGTAGAATTACGGCCGGCAAACACGCGTACTTCCGTAACCGGAAAACGAATACATTTACCGTTTTTGGCCGCCAGCATAACATCATTGTCTTCAGTGCACAGGAATACATTAACCAGTTTATCGCCTTCGTCGAGTTTCATGGCAATTTTGCCGTTGGACTGCACATTGACAAAGTCCATCAGCGAGTTGCGGCGGACATTACCTTGAGCAGTGGCAAACATAATCGACATATCTTTGCACTCAGCCTCATTTTCAGGAAGCTTCATAATAGTCGTTATATTTTCGCCTTCGGCCAACGGTAGCAGATTAATAAACGGCTTGCCTTTTGATGTCGGTGAACCTAAAGGCAGTTTATAAACTTTCATTTTATAAACCAACCCTTTAGAAGAGAAAAACAGTACTGGCGTATGGGTTGAGGCCACAAACAGCCGTGTTACAAAATCTTCATCTTTGGTGGCCATGCCGGCTTTCCCTTTTCCGCCACGTTTCTGGGCTTTGTAGGCATTGAGCGGCACCCGTTTGATGTAACCAGCTTCGGTAACGGTCACCACCATTTCTTCACGCTGAATTAAAGACTCTATATCGGTATCATATTCAATATCTTCAATTTTGGTTAGGCGCGGCGTGGCATATTCATCTTTAACTTCCACTAATTCATCGCGCATAATCCCGTATAATTTTTCACGGCTGGCCAAGATTGAAAGATATTTTTTAATATCTTCGCCAAGACCTGTCAGTTCTTCATGGATCTTATCGCGCTCCAGACCAGTTAAGCGCTGCAGTTTTAAGTCCAAAATAGCTTTTGCCTGATCTTCGGACAGATGATAATATCCATTTTCAACCTTGCGATCGGGTTCATCAATAAGTTTGACCAAAACCTCAACATCACCAGCCGGCCAAGCTTTGGCAAGCAATGCATCTTTAGCTTCCTGCGGATTTGGCGCCGTACGGATAAGCTCAATTACCGGATCCAGATTTTCCACGGCAATAGCCAAACCAACTAAAACATGAGCACGGTCGCGCGCCTTGTTTAACCTGTAAATGGTTCGACGACGGATAACTTCTTCACGGAAATCAACGAACGCCGCAATGATATCTTTTAAAGTCATCATCATCGGCCGACCGTGATTGATAGCCAGCATGTTCATGCCGAAACTTGTCTGCAGCGGTGTATATTTGTAAAGCTGATTTAAAACAACGTCGGCTTGAAAATCTTTCTTAATTTCAATAACAACACGCACACCTTGACGGTCAGATTCATCACGAATGTCGGAAATACCGTCAACACGTTTTTCTTTAACAAGCTCAGCAATGCGGGTCACTAAAGCAGCCTTATTAACCTGATAAGGAATTTCGTGGACAATGATAGCCTCTTTATCTTTACGGATTTCCTCAATTGTGCACTTCGCGCGCATCATAACCGAACCGCGACCCGTCAAATACGCCGATTTAGCACCGCCCTGCCCCAAAATGAGTCCGCCGGTCGGAAAATCAGGTCCAGGTACAATATTAACCAATTCGTCGGGGGTAATATCCGGATTATCAATATAGGCACAACAGGCATCAATGACCTCACCTAAATTATGCGGTGGCATATTGGTTGCCATACCGACGGCAATACCGTTGGAACCATTGACCAGCAAATTCGGGAAACGGGCCGGCAAAACGGTTGGTTCCTGCACGCTTTCATCATAGTTAGGCATAAAGTCAACCGTGTCATACTCAATATCTTCAATCAACTTATGAGCAACTTTGGCAAGCCTTGCTTCGGTATAACGCATGGCAGCCGCGCCATCGCCGTCCATAGAACCGAAATTCCCCTGCCCGTCAACCAACGGCAAACGCATAGAAAACGGCTGCGCCATACGTACCATTGCTTCATAAACCGAACTATCGCCGTGCGGATGGTATTTACCCAAAACCTCACCAACGATACGAGCTGATTTACGATAAGGCTTCGTGCAGTCATAACCATTTTCATACATTGCGTAAATAATGCGACGATGCACTGGTTTTAAGCCGTCGCGAACATCCGGCAGTGCGCGGGACACAATAACGCTCATGGCATAATCCAAATATGAACGGCGCATCTCCTCGGTAATCATGGTTGGAGTGATGTTTTCAGCCTTCGCCACGGCAATTTCATTTTCTTCCATAGACTTTTCCTTATATTTTATGATATGTTTAATTTTAAGCAAATATAGCAAAAACCCTTTTTCGGCAAAAGTTTTTTTTAAGATTTATACCCAAACTTTGACCTTGTTTTTTCTCTACGGGCAAAAAAAGTACCTTAAAATTGATTTTGACTTTTAAAAGTTAACAAACAAAACAAATGTTTTGTTTTTTTTTGTTTGTTTCCTTATAAAAATATGTTAAAGCATATACTGGGAGATAAAAATGGGCGAAGGAAATAAAACAAATTTCGGACAAAAAATATGGCGCACCTGTTTGCGGTCGCCAATTAATGTGTTAGCTGGCGTTCTGCTCGTTTACTTTGGATTTTTGGCTTTTGTTTTGGAAAAAGATGCGTTTTTAAATAAAACCATTATGCTTGCCGTTGTTTTTGTCTGGGGCGTATGGTTTTTTCTGAAAAACTTTATTAAAATAATTCTTTTTCTGGCGATTATCGGCTGTGGCGCATACGCTTACTACCGTTATGTTAACATGGATCGCATAAACTGTGAAGAGAGCGGCGGCGTGTGGAATGAAGCCTCAAAAACCTGTGAAGAAAAACTGAGTTTTTGGCAGGAAATTCAGAACAAATGGCTGAAATTGAAAAAGTCAGCAGTCGTTATTAAAAAAGCTACCGATAACACAACCGATGACCAAAACAAAAAAGATACCGCTCAAGACTAAGTTTAAAAGCGCCGCTGTTGTCACTAAATATATAAAAAAAACAATTATGAAGGCAGCGAGCCGTTGTTTATGCTTATGTCACGCACCAAATTAAAAATATCTTGCGCCAGCTTGCAGTTATTTATTCGATAATAATTACGAATTAATTCCAGCGTTTCCGTGTTTTTTAACGGATTATCCTTTTCTTTCGCACCTTCCGAACTTTGCGGATTAATCAACCGTATCGGGCTGTATAGCTTAAGAAAAATGTTTGTAAAGCAAAATGATGATTTTTCTAAAAACAAAACTTCCAGTTGTGAGGCATTTTTTTAATTTTCATTAAGCCTGTCCCCTACTTTATCTGTTTCCACCGTCGTACCTGATATTTATTCCAGCTGCGGCAAAGGTTCCTTGTCATCCGCGCTGTTCCACCTGTTCTTTTGTTGCCCAATAACCGGCTTCTACTGTATCTTTGGTTGCATCATAGCCGTCTTTAATAATTTGCTTTGCGCTTTGGGCGACATCTTCGCCCATTTCACCGACTAGAGTTAGATAATCTTGATTAAAAGCATTTCAAGGCAAGCTAACGGCGAGCAAACAATTTTTCAATATCGCTTAGTTTTAATTCAACATAAGTCGGCCGGCCGTGGTTGCATTGACCGGAATGATCAGTTTTTTCCATATCGCGCAGCAAGCGGTTCATCTCCTCTATGTTCAAACGCCGGCCAGCGCGCACCGAACCGTGGCAGGCGATGGTTGCGCAAATGTGATGTAGTTTATCAGTTAAGGAAAATTCCCCGCCCCATTCGGCAATTTCGGCTGCTAAATCCATAATCAGCTGGCGGATATCCGCCCCCGAAATAAGCGCCGGAATTTCGCGAACAATAACCGCCGCTGGACCAAACTCTTCTATAGCTAAACCTAATTTGGTCAAATTTTCCGTTTGGGAAAGGATGTGTTCTTTTTCAGCATAGCTTAAATCAATAATTTCGGGAATCAACAGCAGTTGGGTGACCACTTTATGATTGGCCACCAATGAGGCTTTGAGTTTTTCCATAACAATCCGTTCATGGGCCGCGTGCTGATCAATAATGATAATGCTGTCTAAAGTCTGCGAAATAATATAGGTATCGTGAAACTGAGCTTTTGCCAAGCCGAGCGGACCAATTTCATCAACTGGTGGCACGATAGAAACCTTTGCATTATTTTCTTCGGTTTCAATCGAATAGAGACGCTCAAGTTCAGGTAGTACATCGTGATACCGGCGCGAAGCCGAAAACGGCGACAACATTGCCTGCGACGGATGAACAGGGTTGGGCATTTTCATTTCATCAACATTTTCGGACAGCACCATTGTCTGACGGGGCAATTCCGCTGGCGGTATTGTCTGCAATGTGGCAAAATCCGGGATGTTATCATGAACAAAAGCCGATAAGTCCAGTGTGTTGGCTACAGCCTTATCGCCTAATGACAAACCATGTCGAATTGATCCGATCAGTAGCCCTCGCACGCTGTTTCCATCATAAAAACGAACTTCGGCTTTAGTCGGATGAACGTTAACATCAACATATGCCGGATCAATATCAATAAACAAAGCGCACAGCGGATAACGGTTTGATGCCAGAACATCCTGATATGCGCCTTTAATCGCACCCAGCAACAATTTATCGCGCACCGGTCGGCTGTTGACAAACAAATACTGTGACAGAGAATTGGCTTTGTTTAAAGTCGGAAGACTTGCATAGCCACTGATGCGGATATGTTCGCGGGAAGCATCAATCAGAATCGAATTTTCGGCAAATTCTTTGCCCATAACCGCGCTTAAGCGTTTTAATCTAGCGTCAAACAACTCACCTTGACAGGCATTTAAACTTATGCGTTTGCGATCGTCGCTTGTCAGATAAAATGAAACATGTGGGTTGGCCATGGCTATGCGGTTGACAATGTCAATGCACTGCGCCGCTTCCGAACTATCGGCTTTTAAAAATTTTAAACGCGCTGGCGTGGCGTAAAACAAATCATGAACTTCAATACGGGTCCCTTTTGAAAGCGCCGCTGGCATGATTCCCGATTTATGTCCGCCGTTTATTTCCAGTTTCCAGGCATTTTCTGAATTTTGGGCTCGGGTAGTTATCGACATCCGCGATACGGCAGCAATGGAAGGAAGAGCTTCCCCTCTAAAACCTAAGTATTTGATATTAAACAAATCATCATCGGGTAATTTAGAAGTGGCATGACGTTCAACAGCCAGATTTAATTCATCCTTTATCATGCCTTTTCCATCATCTGCGACGGAAATTAAAGTTTTGCCGCCACCAACCAGATTTATTTCAATGCTTTCAGCACCGGCATCAATGGCGTTTTCCACCAACTCTTTCACGACCGAAGCCGGGCGCTCGATAACCTCTCCGGCGGCAATCTGGTTTATTAGATTATCAGGCAAAATGCGGATTGTCATAACCTGAAGTCCTCTTTCATAGATTACTTGCGGAATTTTTTAACCGCTTTAATTAAGGACAGGGTTGAAGAATCATGGTCAAGCTCCAAAACCGTCCCTTCCAGTTCGGGTAAAATGTTCAAAGCTAGCTGTTTTCCCAGTTCGACGCCCATTTGATCAAACGAATTGATGTTCCAGATCATACCCTGAACAAAAATTTTGTGTTCATATAAGGCAATCAGCATACCCAGCGTAAAGGCATCAATTTTTTTACATAACAACGTGTTGGATGGGCGGTTACCGGAAAAACTTCGGTATTTTTTCAAAGCATCAGTCTCTGTCTTGCTTTTTCCAGCCTTACATAACTCCTCAGCCACTTCAGCAACGGTCTTTCCTCTCATTAAAGCTTCACCCTGTGCCAAAACATTGGAAAGTAAGATGTGATGATGATTGCCGATTTCATTATGTGATATGGCCGGTATGATAAAATCCACCGGAACTATTTCCGTTCCCTGGTGGAGAAGCTGGAAAAACGAATGTTGGACATTGGTTCCTGCCCCGCCGAACAAAACCGGACCGGTCGCATATTTAACAAAATTATTGTCTCTGTCCACCGATTTCCCGTTGCTTTCCATATCAAGCTGCTGTAGGTATGCTGGCAGATATTGCAGGTATTGGTCATAAGGAACAACTGCATAACGGTGAATATTAAAGAAATTATTATACCAGATGCCCAAAAGTGCCATAATCACCGGCATGTTTTCTTCCAGCGGCGCGGTGCGGAAATGTTCATCCATGGCAAAGGCGCCTTCTAACAGCTTTTCAAAATTTTCAAAACCGACGGCAATGCTGATAATTAAACCAATAGCCGACCACAATGAGTAGCGTCCGCCGACAAAATTCCAGAATTCGAACATGTTTTCCGGATTAATGCCGAATTTAACAACCTCTTCCCGATTGGTGGAAAGCGCGACAAAATGCTTATCTACTGCATGTTCGCCCAATGCGTTAACCAACCATTTGCGACAAGTTCTGGCATTGGTTAAGGTTTCAATCGTTGTAAAAGTTTTGGAAGCGACAATAAACAATGTTGTTTCTGGATCGAGTTTGTTCAAGACTTCGGCACAGGCCGTGCCGTCAATATTGGAAATAAAATAACAGTTAATGTCTTTTGCCCAATATTTGCGCAGGGCTTCACAAACCATAACCGGCCCCAAATCCGAGCCGCCGATGCCGATATTGACGATGTTTGTCAGCTTTTTACCGGTATGACCTTTAAATGTGCCGTAACGAACAGCTTCAGAGAAGTTTTTCATTTTAGCCAAAACTTCATTAATTTGCGGCATCACATCCCTGCCATCGCATAAAACTTCACTGCCACTCCGATTGCGCAGAGCAGTGTGCAACACCGCCCGTTTTTCGGTATTGTTAATTTTCTGACCGGCAAACATGGTTTTTATTTTTTCTGGTATCTGGCGCTCATATGCTAAAGAAAACAAACCTGCCAACACTTTATCGTCAAAACGGTTTTTGGAATAATCAAGTATCAAATCATGCAGCCGCAAGGTATGTTTTTCCGCCCGTTTATCATCGGCAGAAAACAAATCGCGCATTTCGATTTTTTTAAAACGTTTGTATTCGTTTTCTAACTTTCTCCATGCTTTGCTTTTTTGTTTATTTTTATTCAGTCCGAACATTTTTTACTCCTTATAATTGATGTTACCGATAAACACTTCTATTGGCAATACGGAAAAATATTTAGCAGCTGCCCGATTGACATCATCTAAAGTTACTGCTTCGACATAACTGTTTCTTTTTTGTAAAAAGTCCAACCCCAATTGATATTTTTGCATAGCAACAAGCATATCTGCCAAACCGCCGACGGAATCAAAACGCAAGTTATAAGAAGCCAGCAAATAGTTTTTGGCGGCAGATAATTCTTTCTGCTCAGCACCGTTGTAAGCAAAATTTTGCCATTCTTCGGCAATAATTCTGTTCATTGCTGAATAATTTTCTGGCGTTGAGGAAAACTGCCCTAAAATCAGTGGCGTTTTTTCATCCGTTGATAAATATGTATAAACCCCGTAAGTCAGACCTTCTCTTTCACGAGCTTTAAGCGACAAGCGTGAAGTTAATCCCGAACCGCCGAAAATATAATTTGCAATATACAACGGATAAAAATCCGGTGCCGTACGTTGCGTTCCAGCGGCCGCAAAACTGCTGATAACTTGCGCCGTATCATGTTCAATCTGTCTGACATGTGGCTTAAGATTCATATCTGGCGCAGTGAGTTCGCGATTGGTGTTGCGTTCTGGCAGGCCAGCAAAAACCGTTTCCAGAACGGTGGCGACTTCTTCCGGCAGAATATCGCCGGCTATACCAATAATTAAATTATCCCTTGCTATGGAATTTTTAAGCCAGGAATGCAAATCTTTCGGCGTTAAATTTTCTATGCTTTGTTCATCGCCAAGCGGATTGCGGCTGTATGGATGCATGCTGCCGAAAAGCTCTTCGGCAAATTCGAGGCTTAAAACAGAACCCGGATGTTCTTTTTGCATTTTTAAAGCTTCAATATTTTGCAATTTTTCTACTTTTAAATCCGTGGCGGAAAAATGCGGCGCCGTCAAAGCATTACGTAGCAGGCTGAAAGCTGTCTGCTGGTTTGCGGACGGAGTGACTAAAGCGCCAGAAAAATCTTCAAGACCCGCAGAAAACGACAATTGAATACCGTTTAGCTCTAGAATTTCCTGAAATTGTTGCCGGGTAAACGAACCAGCGCCATACACAAGCATGTTGGCGGCAATACCTGCCCGTCCGTTTTGGTTTTTTGCATCATAAGCGCGGCCAGCGCGTTCAAAAATAAAGCTCATAGCAACAATCGGCACAGTGTGATCTTCTATCAGCCAGGCTTTTATGCCTGAAGAACTGACAATTTCAACCGGCATTTTATCAAACTTTTTTTCTTTTAAAACAGATTCGGCATTAATTTTTTCAATATCCAGACCTGTATGGTTATAATAAGCATATCCCATCCAAACGGCATAAGCAAAAATGCCGACAATTAAAAAATCAAGCACGGCGGTTAAAAATTTGCGACGGCGGTAATGATGGTGCATTTATTTTTCCTCCTTGGTGGCCGGCAACAGATATCCTGTAATCATGCTTGCCGAAGAAAGCATGTCCGAAACCGCCTCTTTGATATCAGAAAGCGTTACTTTTTTAAGGCTTTCCTCATAACCATCAATCTCTTCAAGCATGAAACCTAAAGAAGCCATTTCTCCGACCAACATGGCTGCATCAGCCGGATTATCCCGAACATACACTAGGCCAGAGAGCATTTTCTTTTTTTCTTTTTCAATATCCATTTCTTGCAATTCGGCCAGCACTTTTTCAAGACTTTCCTGCAACAAGGCTTCGGTTTCAGACAGTGTTTTTCCGGCAGACGGGACAGCAGAAAGCGCAAAAACTCCCGCGCCGCGCGATAAAGGATCATACGATGCGCCGGCGGCCACCATTTGACCGTTTAACACCAATTTGCGGTTTAAATAGGAATTATCACCGCCACCGAGATATCCGGCAAACACCATTAAAGCATAAGCTTTACGGGAATCTTCTTTTAAAGACGGCACAAGATAACGGCGGACAACCCGTGGCGTTTTTATTTCAGGGTGGTACATATCCAGGCGGTATGACATTTTATAATGTCCTGGCGACAGCCTCTCTTCGGTATGTGGAAATTTCGGCTGCGCAAAAGTCGCTTTAATGCCGCCAAAATATTTTTTTGCTAGAAATTTGGCAGTTTGCACATCAATATCTCCAGATAAAATCAAAACGGCATTATCCGGAGAATAATAACGGCGGTAAAAGGTGCGGACATCATCCGGATGTAAATTCATGATTTCTTCTTCAGTACCGGTGACTGGACGGGCATACGGCGAATCATGCCATAAAATCCGGTTCAGAACTTCAGCAAACTGCGCCGACGGATTATTAGCAATTCGTTGCTGGCGTTCCTGAAAAACAATTTTTTGTTCTTGCTTAAAGGCATCATCGCTAAAATCAAGATTAACCATTCGATCGGCCTCTAAAGCTAGAGCAACTTCCAAACGACTGACATCCATAAATTCATGGTAAACGGTAAAATCTGTCGAGGTAAAGGCATTGCTGTCGCCGCCATTTTGGGCAATAATATCATTAAAAGAAGACCCTGGCACATTTTTTGTGCCACGAAACATCAAATGCTCTAACAGATGAGCCACGCCGCCTTTGCCTATCGGCTCATCAATACTGCCTGCTTTATACCATACCATTTGTTTAACAATCGGCGCCTTGGGATTGGAAACGACAATCACCTGCAAACCATTGTCTAAGGTAAATTTTTCCATCGGAAGCAATTTTGCCGGCGCATTCCACGCATACAACAACAAAGCAAAAACAATCAAAAATACTGTTTTCCTCATCTTTTACCTCAGGATTTTACGCCTTTAAAAATCTATTATTATTCCGGAAGCGTATCAAAATCAGGTGGCATATCAAGTGGCTGACGCATTTTCACTTGAGTTTCGTCTGGTACCGCACGGTTTAAGCCTAAGTCTTTTTTGGTTAAACCACATGCTGCCAAAGCAAAGGATAACGCCAGCAGCAAACTTAACATTTTCTTCATTTTAAATCTCCTTTAATGACTGTTTTTGACGATTTAGAAAGCTATGGACAATAATTAAAAACACACCGAGGCAGATAAAGCTGTCTGCAGCATTGAACGCCGGCCAGTGCCATCCCGCATAGTGAAAATCCAGAAAGTCATAAACAGCGCCAAAACGAACACGATCGGCAACATTGCCGAGCGCACCGCCGATAATCATTCCCAATGCCGTCTGTACCAAGTGCGAAGGTTCGTGATACAGCCAGAAAAACAGAAAAACAACCACCAATAAAGCAAAAACGGATAAAAGAACAGTTCCCCATATGCCGCCATTATTAAATAAGGAAAAACTGACCCCCGTATTCCAGGCTTCCACCAAGTTGAAAAACGGCATCAACACCTTTGGAGTTTCGTTTTGCATAAAAAACTCTGCAACCCACCATTTACTTAAAAAATCAATAGCAAACGCTATAACCGCCATACTTATGCCTAAAATCACCATTCTCTCCATTTGCATAAAACTAAGATGATATTATAAAAATTTTCTTTTCTATTAAAAGCCCCTTTTTGACATATATACAGAAAAATACATTTCAAAACCCGTCCATGATTTTTATATATCGTGCTTAACACAAAATTAAATATATTGTATTATTTATGGCGATATGTTAATTTTAAGGAAGTTTATTTTATGGAAGAGCTCACTTTATCAATGTTTTTAATCGTCTGCCCGTTCGCTTTTCTGGCTGGTGTAGTTGATTCTATCGGTGGCGGAGGAGGTTTAATCTCGCTACCTGCTTATGTGATTGCCGGTTTACCGGCGAGTTCCGCCGTATTTACCAATAAGTTGTCGGCAACGTGTGGCATTATTGTTGCGACTTTGCGTTATTGTAAAAACAAATATATTGATTACGGTCTGGCTGTCGCCGGGGTTATTACCGCCGCCATTGGGGGCATCATCGGGGCTAATTTGGCTTTGATAGTCGATGAAATAATTTTTAAGATTTTGTTTTTGATTTTATTGCCGCTGATTGCCATGTACGTGTTTCTTAAAAAAGATCTGGAACCTAAAAACGTTCAAAATATTTCCCGCAGATGGCAGTATATCAGCGTTTCCATTGCTACGCTCTTTTTGGGAATGTATGCCGGTTTTTATGGTCCCGCTTCTGGAACTTTGTTGATTTTAGCTTATTCTGGCATCGTTAAAATGGGACTTTTGCAATCTGAAGGAAACGCTAAAATCACCAATATGATGGCTGACATATGCTCTTTAATGATTTTTTTATACAACGGCGTTGTCTTAATTCCGCTCGGTTTGACAGCAGCAGTATTCAGTATTGCCGGAAATTATATTGGTGCGGGGCTAGCTATTAAAAACGGCAATAAAATAATTCGCATTGTGATTTTAACTGTTTTGGCTCTGCTTTTCTTTAAAGTCATATATGACGCTGGTGGACGCTTCCTTGAATGGCTGTAATGCCTTTTCAAATAAAAACCTGCCGATAGGCAGGTTTTTATTTGCAGGTAGCTTTAAAACATGCCTTTTTTTCTGAAATAAATGATTACCAAGATAGTGGCCAGTGCCGATAATGCCATAACAATCCAAAAGCCATATGGGTTGTCCGCGACTGGAACCGGAACATTCATTCCCCAGAAACTCGCCAACATCGTCGGAATTGAAAGGATGATTGTAATAGCTGCTAAAAACTTCATGACTAGATTAAGATTGTTGTTGATAATAGAGGCAAAACCATCCATCATACCTTCCAAAATGGATCGGTGCATATCTACCATTTCAATAGCCTGTTTATTTTCAACAATTACATCTTCAAGTTCATCAATATCATCATCGGTAAATTTGATTAACTTGCTCATGGCCGGCGAATTAATCATGCGTAAAATTTTGAGAAGAACTAAATGGTTATCTTTAAGCGCCGTGGTAAAATAAACAAGGGATTTTTGGATTTCAATTAATTTAAACAATGCCTTATTTTGCGTTGTTTTACGCAAAGAATATTCAATTTCCTCGGTTTTCTGGTTAATAATCGCCAGATATTTTAGATAAAATTGCGTACATTTGGATAAAATGGTCAGTAAAAAACGCCCTCGTTCGCGCGTGTCAAAAGTTTTGGCCGTGTTTTTGTTGAAAGCGCCGATGATGCGGTTTTCCCGAGAGCATATTGTGATAAAATTATGCTTGGTAAAAAATAAACCGCACGGCAAAGTGTCAAATTTGCCGTCATCATTCATCCAAGGTAAATTAAGAATCAGCGACAAAACGCCGTCTTCAAACTCCACCCGAGAACGCTCATCCAAATCCAACGCGTTTTTAAGCATATCAAAATCAAGTTTTAATTGGACGGAAACTTTTTCCATCTCATCCACGCTGGGATTAATCATATTATACCAAGAAAGCGGCATGACGCGATTCTTTTTAAGCTTTACGAGCTTTCCGCCATCTTCGGATTTATAGATTCTTAACATGACGAGCCCTCCTTGAGTTAAAAAAAATGCGTTAATCTGATTTTAATATTATTTTCAAGAAAGATTTTTATGGTGCGGCCAAAAGGACTTGAACCTTCACGAACTTAGTTCATAACGACCTCAACGTTACGCGTCTACCAATTCCGCCATGGCCGCACTTTTTTATAAAAGACAAGCAAGACATATTCCAGAAATAAAAAAGAATCAAGCTTTTTTTTATTTAAAAATGTAAAAAACACATATTTCTTATTCAGCTTACTCAACATAAAGTGGAAAAGCTACCAGATGAGCGGTAATGTGCAGAAAAACGACACAAGAGCCGTAGCGAGAGTTTTTGCCTTTTAATAGCGTTAAATTCCGACCTCTTCCCTGACAATTTTAAGCCGTTATGTTGACTTAACAGGAAAGAAATGCCTTCACACCGTTTTTAATGACGTACCGTGGCTGTTTTATTTTGAAAGTTCCGTACCATGGCGTCAAATTTGGCTTCATATTCTGGCGCCCAACCCATCAGGTGTTGATCACCCATGCAGAATAATGGCGTGCCAAGCATGTTTCCCAAATTAAATTTGCGGGCACATTCCACTAAAAGTTTATAGCCATCCGGCGCAGCGATGTTGACCATTGTTATTTCCAAATCCGGATATTTTTTATCCAAATATTTCAATGCTTCATGACAATGCGGACAGGTGTTTGAATAAAAGAAATAGATTTTTGACGAATCGATCTGGGCGTTAATTTCTTCCCGTAACGCCACAGTATTTTCCTCAACCGTTTTATTATCCGAAGCTTTTTCACAACCGGTTAATAATAAAGCAGCCGCTAAACAGAAACAAATATTTTTTTTCATTGACAGCTCCTATTCAATGCAGCAATCAACTGCTTTTCGAACAAAGGCTTTCATTTTAGCTAGTGCGCTTTTAGGTTTGCTTTCCGCTTGAACGGCAGATAAAACCGTTTCCGCCTCTTTGGCTTTTACCGGTTCAACCGATGAAGATCTTAAAGCTTCTTCTGTTTTTTGGGTGATTTTTTTGACATCTTCCAAACTATCCGCAATCCATTTGGCATTTTCAACCTGCAGCATATTCATGTTCAATCCCCAAAACAGGCAATACATATCATAAGCTTTATCAAACAAGGCATATGCCTGTTCTTTATTACCCAGACTCTGCTGTTTGGTGCCGACTTCCATTAAGCGCATGCTGGTAGCTAACAGATGTTTGGATATACACCACACTTCGCCTTCATAGGCTGGAATAACTTTTTGCATCAGCTGTTTGCGAGTTTCGCGCACTTCTTCGATCAGATCATAAAAGCTTTTTTTACCGGTTTTTGCACCAGAAAACACCAAATGCTCTTCGATTGAAATTAAATTCATAATTGCAATCGTTAAATCCTGATCAGATGATAAATCTTTCGGATTAACCTTTTTGCGGTTATCCATTCTTTCCACAAATTCTTTTACATTTTTAGCCTTTTCCATTGTTCTCTCCTATAAGCGCTTTGCTATATAGCTTGTTTTATATGTATAGTGTATGTTATGTATAATAAATGTCAAGTATTGTTTTAACGTTTTAAAAACCAAACCTACTTTATGACATAAAAAAGATATTTACAAATAAAAAACAAAAATATATACGTTCTTATGCCAAAATGGCAAGATTGAAAAAGGATATCTTATGATTCAAAATATGACTACCGGTTCACCGGCAAAATTAATCTTAGCTTTCGGACTTCCGATTTTAATCGGAAACCTGTTTCAACAGCTTTATAATATTTCGGATATTTTAATTGTCGGACGGTTGCTCGGCGTCAGCGCGCTGGCGGCTGTCGGCGCCACAGCGCCGATTTTTTTCGTTTTTCTTCTGGTGGCTTTTGGCTTTACAGGCGGTTTGACGGTAATCACCGCGCAGCGTTTCGGCGCCGGTGATTATAACGGCATGCGCAAATCGATCACTCATTGCTTGATGGCAAGTGGCATCTTATGTGTGTTTATCATGATTTGTCTGATTGTGTTTTTGCATCCTTTATTAAAAATCATGAATGTACCAGCTGAAATTTTGCAAGATGCGTATAACTTCATGGCGGTGCTTTCCGGCGGATTGGTTATGATTGTTTTTTATAATTTGCTTTCCGGTTTTATCCGAGCTTTGGGCGACAGTCGCACGCCGCTATATTTTCTGATTTTTTCAACCATTTTAAATATTCTGTTCAACTTTATCTTGATTTATTATTGCAACATGGGAGTTGTCGGTTCAGCGACTGGAACAGTTGCCTCTGTTTCCGTGGCTGTTATCTTATGCATGTGGTATATTTATAAAAAGTTTCCCATCATGCATTTAAGCAAAAAAGACTGGATTTATGATCATCAATTTATGAAAAACCATCTGTATATTGCCGTGCCAATGGCTGTTCAATTTTCCGTATTATCTTTAAGTATGATGATTTTACAAAGCGTATGTAATTCTTTTGGCGCGGATATCATTGCCGCTTTTACCGCTGCTTTGAGAATCGAACAATTAGCAACGCAACCTCTGGTTGCCTTGGGTATTGCCATGGCTACTTATTCGGCGCAAAACTGGGGTGCAGGCGCCATTTCACGCATCCGCCGCGGGGTGATGATTGCCGGGTTTGCGTCTTTGAGCATTAGTGTTTTGATGTCTTTATCGGTCAGATACGTCGGTGAAGAAATGATTTCCATATTCTTAAAAGAAGACAATCTGTTCATCATCGACACCGGAAAGAAATATTTAAGTATCAGCACTTTGTTCTACTTTTTCTTAGGCATGATTTTTATTTTCCGTAATACGCTACAAGGCATGGGAAAATCTTTTATTCCGTTAATTGCCAGTTTGGTAGAACTTGGTGCCCGCTCATTTTCAGCCATATATTTGGCGCATATCATCGGTTATACCGGAATTTTTTACGCCAGCCCAATTGGCTGGTTTGGTGCGGCCTTGGTTGTCATGATCGGATATGTCTTGACAATCCGTGGTCTTGAATGCAAAAAATCTAAAAATTACTTTAAAGAAAACAGCCATAAAATCCGCATTGCCGCCACAATCAATCATATTAATCAATCTCCGGGCGAATAACAAAAAATTTCATACCGCAAATGACTGTTTATGTATGTGTTAAGCATAAACGGTTGTTTAAATATACATTTTCATCTTTATTGAAATCAGGAACTCAGTTTGTTAAAATATAAATAATGGCTCAATTATGATTAGCGTATGATTTATTGAGAAATAATTTCAACAAAATTGTTTAATAGAGCCTTTTATTATAAAATGGTTTCAAGATTAATGTCATATGTAAAAACCAGCTGATTAAAACACAGATTTTTTTACTTACGGCATCAGCACACCAATCGCACTAAAGATTGTTTCTTCCAAAAACGATGACACAAAAACAACATGAATGAAAATGATATCTATAATCATTATTGACAATCACCCTGTACAGGCATATCATATTTTAGATTTTTTTGTAAATGACATAGGTTAATTAATTAAAATGAGTCCCTTATATATATATTCGTTCAATTTTATCTTAGTCTTGATTTTAGTTTTATTTAATGCTTTTTTCGTGGTTTCGGAATTTGCCATTGTCAAAATCCGCCGCACCAAATTGGAAGAAATGGCCCATGCCGGCAATAAACGAGCAAAAATTGCTTTGGGCATTACCGAACATCTGGATTCATATTTGAGTGCTATTCAACTGGGGATTACGCTGGCCTCGCTGGGTTTGGGCTGGATTGGCGAACCAGCGGTCGCCAGTTTGCTGGAAACCCTTTTGGGCGGCTATTTTGCCGAAAATAAAATTCTGCTGCATTCGGTCAGTTTTGGTATTGCGTTCAGCTTTATTACGCTTTTGCATGTGGTTTTGGGCGAACTTATCCCTAAATCACTGGCAATTCAAAAAACTGAAACTTTTGTACTGCTGATTGCTTATCCACTTTATATGTTTAAACGCATTTTTTATCCGTTTATTTGGGTTTTGGACATGCTGACCATTAAAATTTTGCACATGATGGGCGTTCAGCCGGCAACGGAAGAAGATATGGCACATTCGGAAGAGGAAATCAAACTGATTGTCAACGCTTCGCAGCGCGGAGGCGTGATTGACGATACAGAGCGGGATATTATCCAAAACGCCATTGATTTTTCGGAAATTTGTGCCCATGAAGTGATGATCCCCAGGCAAGATATAAACTGCCTGTTTTTAAGCGACAGTTTTGAACAAGTGATGGATTTTGTTAAAAAGACGAAACATACCCGTTATCCGCTGTGTGATAAAGACCGTGATAATGTGGTGGGTATGATCCATATCCGAGATTTGTTGGAGCATTGTGATGAGCATTTAGGTCAAGGACAACTTAATAAAATTGCGCGGCAGATTCTGTTTGTGCCGGAAAATCAGTCAATTTCCGAAGTCCTCCACCTGATGATGCGCAAGCATACGCATGTGGCAATCGTGGTGGATGAATATGGCGGAACTGCAGGTATGCTCTCCATGGAAGATATTCTGGAAGAATTGGTCGGCGATATCAGAGATGAACATGATTTGCCGGAAATGGAAGAAATTAAAAAAGTTGATGAAACAGTCTGTGAGTTTGATGGAAAAGTTTTGATTGAAGACGCTTTTGAATACATGGGACTTCCAGAACTTGAATGTGAAGAAAGTACCATCGGCGGTTATGTTTTCACCCTGCTTGGCCAAGCACCGAAAGTTGGCGATAAAGTCGAAGATGAATTTTGTTTTTATGAGGTTATTTCTGCAAATAAAATGCGGGTTAAACGGGTGCGAGTCCGGGTTAAAACACCGGCGCCGGGAATTCCGGAAGCTCAAGAGGAAAAAGAATAACAATATTTTTTTGTTTACACAGAGCCTTTTCTTTGAGTTATGAGGCTCTGTTTTTTATATTGCTCCGTTCATCGCGGCTAATATGCGCCACAAATAAGCGTTAACAAAAATTTCCTTATAAGGATGAAAATAGCTGGCAAGGTTATTTAAGACATAAAGAAAGCCAATCTCGGAAAGATATTTTCCGCCAAATACAATCTTTAAAGTTGCAAAAAAAAAATAATTTAGAATAACGCGTAAATAATATTTTTTTTGTAATTTTAGAGATGATTTTATGGAAATAATTATTGTTCCGCCGCAAAACAATGTCTTAACAATCTGAGTTTAGACAATATTTACTGTTTGTGCTACGTCTGCTAAGACAGTGGCGGCCAATGTTTGTTTCAGATGCTTTGGAGAATTGACTGATAAAGAATTTTTAATAGAAAAAGCCGCCTCAATTTTGCACAAACCAACTTTGCAGATGAGTTTCATTCTATGAGGCGGCTAATGAAATGATATTATTCGCCCAAATGTGGCATTTTTGCTTCATCCGCGATAGTTTTAACAAAATCATCCAGTTTGATAATTTCCTGCTTATCAGAGCCCAAACGGCGAACCGTTACTGTACTGTTCTCCTGCTCTTTGGCACCCACAACCGCAATCAACGGAATTTTAGCCAGAGAATGTTCCCGGATTTTATAATTGATTTTCTCATTACGTAAATCCGTTTTGGCGCTTAAACCAGCTTTACGCAAGATCTGCGCCACTTCTTTGGCATAATTGTCAAATTCACTGACAATCGGCGCAACCACGACCTGTTCCGGCGACAGCCACAACGGCAGTTTTCCGGCATGGTTTTCAATCAGGATACCCAAAAAACGTTCAATGGATCCGAACAACGCACGGTGTAGCATTACCGGACGATGTTTCTCGCCGTCTTCGCCGATATATGAAATATCAAAGCGCTCCGGTAAGTTCATATCTACTTGAATGGTGCCGCACTGCCATTCGCGGCCGATGGCGTCTTTTAAAATAAACTCCAGCTTCGGGCCATAAAACGCCCCTTCGCCAGGGTTTATTTCATACTCATAGCCATGCGAAGTTAAAGCGTTAGCTAAGGCATTTTCACATAAATCCCAAATTTCATCGGAACCGATGCGGTAAATGCTGTCCGGACGGGTGGACAGATAAATTTTAACCTCTTCAAAACCAAAGTCTTTATAAATATCCAAAATCAGTTTTAAGGTATTGATACATTCCTCTTCCATTTGCTCCGGCGTACAAAAAATATGGGCATCGTCTTGGGTAAATTCACGCACGCGCATTAAACCCATCAAGGCTCCAGATGCTTCGTAGCGGTTTACTTTACCAAATTCAGCTATTCTTAACGGCAAATCGCGGTATGATTTAATGCCCTGTTTATAAACCAACAGACCGCCTGGACAGTTCATCGGTTTTATACAGAACCATTTTTTATCTTCAGTCTGGCCGGAATAGTTATGCGCACCGTACTTATCCCAATGGCCAGAAGTTTCCCATAAACAGCGATCCATAACCCGTGGGGTGGAAATTTCAACATAGCCGTTGTTTTCTTGACGGTTGCGCATATATTCAATCAATTTGCGATAAATCTTATACCCTTTATCATGCCAAAAAACTGCCCCCGGCGCATATTCTGGTTCAAAATGGAATAAATCCATTTCCCGACCGAGTTTACGATGGTCGCGTTTGGCTGCTTCTTCAAGCATATCCAAATAAGCTTTCAAATCTTTTTTGTCTGCCCAGGCCGTGGCATAAATCCGCTGCAACATTTCATTATTCGAATCGCCGCGCCAATATGCACCGGCCACTTTCATCAGCTTAAAGGCATCGCCGACCTTACTGGTTGAAGGAACATGCGGGCCACGGCACAAATCCGTAAAATCACCCTGTTTATATAAAGATATCGCTTCATCTTCAGGTAAATCATTAATAATTTCAGCTTTATAATGTTCGCCTAAATCCGTGAAAAATTTAACAGCATCAGCACGTGGCAGCACAAAGCGCTCAATTTTTTCATCACGTTTGACAATCTCATGCATTTTCGCTTCAATCTTGGCAAAATCTTCGGTCGTAAAAGGCTCTTTACGAGCAAAGTCATAATAAAAGCCGTTTTCAATTGCCGGACCAATTGTTACCTGCACATCCGGCCACAATTCTTTGACTGCTTCAGCCATGACATGAGATGCCGAATGGCGCAAAATATGCAATCCTTCTTTATCTTTGGCTGTTATAATGGTTACGGTTGCATCGGTTGTGATCGGGGTTGTTAAATCCTGTAATTTGTCGTTGACTTTAACCGCCAGAGCCGCTTTCGCCAACCCGGAGCTTATTTTAGCAGCGACGTCATATCCATTGACGCCTTCTTCCATTTTCATCACACTGCCGTCTGGCAACTTGATATTAACCATTGTTTTTTCCTTCAATTATTTAATCTATTATATGACCGAAAATTTTCCGGACACAAAATCGCCGAAAATGTTTTACAACATTTTCGGAAGATTCTGCCTAATCCATATTAATTAATTCTTCATAAACTGCAATAGTTTTATCGCACATAATTTGTTTTGTGAAATTCTGTTTAACATATTCAATGGCGGCGCTGCCGATTTTTTCACGTTCTTCAGTTGTTAAGCTTAATGCCCATTCTAAGGTAGCGGCCAAAGAATCAGGATTGCCACTTTCAAAAAGCTTTCCGGTAATGCCGTCAACAATATTTTCAAGCGAACCACCGATGTTAGAAGCCACGACAATCCGCCCCATCGCCTCGCCTTCCGCGGCAATGCGTCCGAAAGCCTCCGGATCGGTGGAGGCGGAAACGACTACGGCTGAAATCATCATCATGGCTGGCACATCCGTAACATGGCGAATGAAAGCAAAGCGTCCTTCTAGGCCTTTAGCAACAATCGCCTCTTTTAATTCTTTGGTATAATAATCGCGCCCTTGATCATCACCGACAAATACGCAAAAATAATCTTTATCTTTAATCTTCTCCAAAGCGTCTATCAACAGCCTCTGGCCTTTCCAACGCGTTAAACGTCCGATGAGCAGAATAATCGGTTTGTCTTCTGGCAAATTATATTCTTCCATCAATTTAATCATGCGTTCGGCAGTCATGGCATTGACGTCAAATTTTTCCATATTGACGCAGCGGTGAATTAGGCGAATCTTTTTTTCATCACATTCGTAATTTTGTAAAATATGCCGCTTAATATGGTTGGAAACGGCAATTACCAAGTCACCGTACGTCATAACGCGATTATAAAATTTTTTGATACCTTTAGGTCCTAGTCCGTAAGTTCCATGAAAGGTCGTCACAAATCTGACGCCAGCTTTTTGGGCCGCCCAATAAGCACTCCAAGCCGGCGCGCGCGAACGGGCATGAACGATATTAATATCGTTTTCTTTGATGATCTTAAGCAACTGGCGGTAATTAATCCATAATTTGAAAGGGTTTTTGGTTTTTAAAGGCAGGGTAAAATGAGGAATCTTTAAGCGCTCCAAATTATATTCCAAGCGCCCGCCAGCCGAAGCAACAAAATTTTTAATACCCTGCGTATGCAGTTCAGAGGCAATTTCAATTGTCCCAATCTCAACCCCGCCTTGATTTAACTCAGGCAAAACTTGTAGAACAACCGGTTTTTTATCTTTATTTTTTCCCATTTTATTTTACAATCCTCTTTAATATTTCTTTATGGAGCTTTGACGTATGCAAAAACACACTTTTTCATCAGGTTTTACGACAAATTTTGAGTATTTTAAAACAGAATCTTCTGAAACTCAAAAATTTACTCTAATTTATACACATGGCTTTGCCGCTGATCCCTGGGGAAGAAAGCCAGAGGAAATAAAAAAATGGTGTATCAAAAACAATATAAGCTTTTATCGTTATGAACTTGCTGGACATGGATCTGATGTTGCTAATTTTGAAAATGTTGATATTAATATCTGGAAAGAACAGATTTTGGAGGTTATTGATCGATTAATCGACGGACCGGTTTTAACTGCTGGTGCGTCTCTTGGTGGCTGGATCAGCCTGTTAGCCGCGGCCGCCCGTCCGGAGCGGGTTGTAGGGATGCTCGGCTTGGCTGCCGCCCCCGATTTTACCAGAGATTATGAAGAATTTGCCACTATTGAGCAAAAAGAAGCTTTAGAACATGACGGTAGGCTTATTTTCAAAAATGATGACTTTGATTATATTATCACACGCCGGTTGTTAGAAAGCGGCCGACAAAATTTGCTGCTAAACCAGCCTTTTATTCCGATTGATTGTCCGGTTGTTTTGATCCAGGGTATGAAAGACAGTTCGGTTTATTGGCCAAAGGCTTTAAAAATTGCGGAAAAAATCCGTAGCTACAGGGTAATAGTCAAACTGTTAAAAAACAGCACCCACCGCTTAAACGAAGACGGCGACATTCAGGAAATTTTGAGCGCCCTTGATGCATTTTTATAAATTCCGCGCTACTAAAGCCTCTAAATAACCTACACAAACTCCGATTTTTACTGGTTCTTTCCTTGCGGAGGTACGGGTTAGATATCGGCATGGGATTGCTATACCTATGTAGACACTTTAGTTTCCAAATATCAGACATGTATATTTTTAATGCCTGATACTCATTTTGCCTGTAGATATGGCAATGTACCTTCAGCAAGGTGATAATTAAGAGGAAATAAAGAAAGATAAACAAAAATAAAGATGCTATAAAAAATGCCCTTGCCTGTCGTTATACGGTTGCCAGACCGTCTTTCCAATTTTAGCAGAGGCGTTTTTTCTGTGAAACCATAAGCTTTTCCAGCCGCCTATGCGTTAGACGCGTGTTTTTCGTGTTAAAATAAAACGGATGCCTGTTGAACAGGCATCCTTCTACGGTTAGTACTTAATTTGATTGCGGTAAGAATTCGGTTTAATTTTCTTACCGTTGTTTTTTGGGTCTCCATAAAAGACAAATTCACAGAATTTGCCTTCTCTAGTCTGACCTTGCAACCACACTGTGCTGCCGTCAGATACGACCCGTAACCTCCCGTTCTCGTTTTGCCACAATCCAAATTGATCAGGGATTACATGGGTGTATGTATCCCCATTACTGTACTTATACCTGATCTTTATCGGTTGGTATAGTACTTTTGCATTGTACTCTACCTCCACAGAAGTGGCCGACGTAGAAAATGGGGAATTATAGTAGTTGTAGGTCTTGATAGACCTCAAATCAACCCCTGCTGTTATATGCTTGGGTTGATATTTTTCAGCCTGCGGTTGCGGCGGAGGGGGTTCTGGCTTTCCTCCTTGGCAGCAGGTTACTAGGACTGCGCAACATATCGTTACGCATAGTCCGATGACTTTACTTTTATTCATAATGTAACAAAAATTGTTTTCTAGTTATTGATATCAAAAAAAAAGAATTTGTCAATGATTTTTTAAAAATCTGTCAATTTATTAACAAAAAGCATATTACGCTTCTGCCAGAGCAGTATAAAGAAAACACCCCGTAAATTACGGAGTGTTTTCTTAAAAAATATCTTCTTGTCTATTAAGAAGCATTCTTTTTCAGAGCTTCGCCCAAGGCATCGCCCAGCGAAGATCCGGAAGAGTTAGCCGCAGAGTATTCTTCTAAAGCTTTTTTCTCTTCTTCAATCTCCAAAGCTTTGATTGAAACGCCCAATTTGCCGTTTTTCTTATCAACCGAAGTCAGTTTTACTTCTAAAACCTCACCTTCGTGATAGTTTTCCGGATTTTGTTCGCTCTTATCTTTAGATAAATCGGTTTTCTTGATTGTGGCGGCAATGCCTTCAACCTCAACATTCACCCCTTTGTCATCCGTACTGACGACAACAGCTTTGACGACATCGCCTTTTTTGAGGTTTTCCAAAGCCAGAGCGGCGTTGTTTTCAGCCATTTGTTTAATGCCTAAACTAATGCGTTCTTTTTCAACATCCACATCAATGATTTTGGCCGTAATATCCTGGCCTTTAACATACTCTTTAACCGCTTCTTCACCAGATTTGCCCCAGGCAATATCGGAAAGGTGAATCATGCCATCGATTTCATCAGTTAAGCCGACAAACAAACCAAACTCGGTAATGTTTTTGATTTTGCCTTCAATAACCGATCCAATCGGATGCTCTTCAATATAGGCAGCCCAAGGATTTGGCGTGCATTGTTTGATGCCGAGGCTGATTCTTCTTTTTTCAGAATCAACTTCCAAAACCTTAACCTGGACTTCCTGAGAAGTCGAAACAATTTTGCCCGGATGGATATTTTTACGGGTCCAGCTCATTTCGGAAACGTGTACCAAGCCTTCGATACCGTCTTCTAATTCAACAAATGCGCCGTAATCGGTAATATTGGTTACTTTACCGGTATAGATTTCGCCGATTTGATATTTTTCGGCAACTTCTTGCCACGGATCATTTTCAAGCTGTTTCATGCCGAGGCTTATTCTCTGAGTATCTTCATTGAATTTAATAACCTGGACTTTAACCGTCTGACCGACAGATAAAACTTCGGCCGGATGATTAATGCGTTTCCAGGAAATATCGGTAACGTGCAACAGACCATCGACACCGCCCAAATCAATAAATGCGCCGTAATCGGTAATGTTTTTGACAATACCTTCCAAAACTGCGCCCTCTTTGATGGTGTCAATCAGCTCGGCACGAGCTTCGGCTCTTGTTTCTTCTAAAACAACGCGGCGAGAAACAACGATATTGCCTCTGAGACGATCCATCTTTAAAATTTGGAACGGCTGGGAAATACCCATTAACGGCGTAATATCGCGAATCGGGCGAATATCAATCTGCGACCCCGGCAGAAAAGCAATAGCGCCATTTAAATCCACCGTAAAACCGCCTTTGACTCGGCCGAAAATAATACCGTTAACACGTTGGCCAGCGTTCATGGAAGCTTCCAATTCAGCCCAAGCCTCTTCGCGGCGGGCTTTCTCGCGGGAAAGGACAATGTTGCCGTCTTTATCTTCATAACGGTCAACCAAAACCTCAACCTGATCACCGATTTTCAGTTCCGGATTTTGACCGAACTCACGTAGCGGAATACGCCCTTCCGATTTCAGACCAACATCAACGGTAACATAATCATCGCTTAAATTAATGATTGTTCCCTTAACAACCGAACCGACAAGGCCTTTGTTGCCAAACTGTTCGTTGAGAAGTTCTTCAAAGTTTTCAGCCGTTTCGGGAGCTTTAAATTCTGTATTCATCATATATATTGAAATTTCAAATAAATGCCAGGCCCTCAATATTTTAAAGAGACGGACTTGTGCGATGGTTAAATCTTGAAACGGCAGCGCACCCTGCTTTTGTTTCAAGATAATTTGTTTTATACACTTAAATAATTATTTTTCAAGCTTTTTTTAAATATTTTCGCATAATTGTAAAAATAAAAGGTTTACATATTGTTTAATAAGGAGATCTTTCATGTTCGAAAACTTTAACCTCAGAGAATTTGTAAGCGCTTTTATCGTTTTATTCGCCATTATCGACATTTTAGGCAGCACACCGATTATTATCAGTCTACGCAAAAGAGGAAAACATGTTAGCGCTTTGCGTGCCAGTATTATTTCCTTGGTTGCTTTTATTGGCTTTTTTTATATCGGAGAGGCTTTTCTACGGCTGTTTAATCTAGATATTTCATCTTTTGCCGTGGCCGGTTCCATGATTATTTTCGTGATGGCCTTGGAAATGATTTTGGATATTCAAATTTTTCGTGATGGACCGGATTTGCCCAAAGATGCAACAATCACCCCGATTGTGTTCCCGTTAATTATCGGCGCCGGTTCCATGACGGCCTTGTTATCTATACGCGCTCAGTTTGCCGATATTAACATTTTGCTGGCCGTGCTTGTTAATATGATTATTGTGTATATAGTCATCAAACTGGCCAACAGATTTGAAAAACTTTTGAATCCGGGCATTATATATGTGATGCAAAAGCTTTTCGGCATCATTTTACTGGCTATTTCCGTAAAGTTGTTTATCACCAACCTATCGCTTTTGCTTAAGGCTATTGAATAAACCAACGGCAGTCTAAAAAGAACCCCACCGGCTAAGCCGGTGGGTTTCTGGATACAAAAAAAACCGCTTTAATTAAAACGGTTTTTTGTTTCAACATAACAAAGGAGTTGTTTTTGGCCACAGGATTATCCCTGACGGCATTTCATTTTCGGATTCTTCTTATTAATGATGTAAACCCGACCTTTGCGACGAACCAGCTTACAGTCTTTGTCGCGAACTTTCTTTGATTTTAAAGAACTATAGCATTTCATTTTTTTAATTCCTTTTTATTACAGTTGAGCGAAACTTATGCTAAATAACTTGAAATGTCAACTTAAATTTTATAAATCTTCTAAAAATTTTAAATCAGTTGCTTTTTTACTTCATTTTCCTTATAATGAACTTAAGATTTAAAATATGGAGACATTATGAAAAAAATTGTTTTATCTTTTTTGTCGGTATTCGGTATCATGCTTGGTACAGCTTCGGCTCAACAAATAAGCTACATTGAGGAAATGCAATCTTTGGGCGCCGTATCCGGACAGGGACTGGCCTGCCAAGCCTCCAAATATGACACTTTTGAACTACTGGCTCGGGCAATTATGATTTCCAAAGCCTCTTCCGATGCCGAACAGGCTAAAGGTATGGAAGCTTATAACGAATACAAAGTAAATGCGTTTATCTCAAAAGTTAAGGATAATTTTGCCGACTGCCGCTCTATTGCTGATATTTTTGACAAACAGACGATTTTTAAGGCAACCCTTTACGGCAACGGCACCATTAAGATGCCGGACGGAAGTATTATCACGCCGCGGCACGCCTATGACGCCACGCTTGTTTATAAAAAGGATCCGCAGGCCAGAGAAAAATATATTAAGCTTTATAACGAACAAATCCGCAAAATTCACAATAACCCAGTTTATCAAAAAGCCTTGCGCGATCTGCAGAAAAAAGAAGGCTTTTAATATTTAACAACATGTTTTAATTTTATCAGGAGGCAATATACATGGCGGCATATCAGTATGTTTTTGTCATGCAAAATTTAACGAAAGTTTTTCCGGGCGGAAAAGAATTGTTTAAAGGGATTACCCTTTCCTTTTTACCCGGCGCCAAAATCGGCGTTTTAGGTGTAAATGGCGCTGGTAAATCTACTTTGCTTAAAATTATGGCCGGAGTTGACAAGGATTTTAACGGTGAAGCGTGGGCGGCCGATGGCGTCAAAGTCGGATATTTAGAACAAGAACCGCGGCTTAATCCAGATAAAAACGTTATGGAAAACGTGATGGAAGGCGTGGCGGAAACATGCCAGCTACTTAAAGAATTTGAGGAGGTGTCCGCTAAATTTGCCGAACCAATGAGCGATGAGGAAATGAATGCACTGATTGAGAAACAGGCTGATCTGCAGGAAAAAATCGATGCTTGCAACGGTTGGGATCTGGAACGAACCATTCAGATTGCCTTGGATGCTTTACGCTGTCCGCCGGCTGATGCCGATGTTACCAAGCTTTCCGGTGGAGAAAAGCGCCGTGTGGCTTTATGCCGGCTGCTTTTACAAAAACCGGATCTGCTACTTTTAGATGAGCCAACTAACCATCTGGATGCCGAGTCGGTCGCATGGCTAGAACAATATTTGAAAGATTATAAAGGAACTGTGGTAATGGTTACCCATGACCGTTATTTTCTGGATAATGTTACTGGTTGGATTTTGGAGCTTGACCGTGGGCAAGGCATTCCTTATGAGGGAAATTATTCTTCCTGGCTTGAACAAAAGCAAAAACGTTTGGAACAGGAAGCTCGCGAGGAAACAGCGCGACAAAAAATTCTGGCAAACGAATTGGAATGGATCCAGAAAAATCCGAAAGCTAGGCAGGCTAAATCCAAAGCGCGCATTAATGCTTATGACGAACTGCTGTCGCAAGCCGTTAAAGATAAAATTACTCATGCTTATATTAACATTCCCATGACGGAACGTTTAGGCGATCTGGTCATAGAGGCAAACAATATCAGTAAAGCTTTCGGCGATAGAGTTTTAATTGATGATTTGTCTTTTAAAATTCCTAAGGGCGCCATTGTCGGCATTATCGGCCCTAACGGCGCTGGAAAAACCACCTTGTTCAAAATGATTACTGGACAAGAAAAACCTGACAAAGGTGAAATTCGAATCGGAGAAACCGTGGATTTGGGTTATGTTGACCAGACCCGTGACGAATTAAGCAGCGACAAAACCGTCTGGGAGGAAATTTCCGATGGGCTGGATATTATTGAACTCGGCAAAAAGCAAATGCCTTCGCGTGCTTATGTTGGACAGTTTAACTTTAAAGGTTCCGATCAGCAGAAAAAAGTCGGCCAGCTTTCTGGCGGTGAACGTAACCGCGTACACCTGGCTAAAATGCTCAAAAAAGGCGCTAATGTTATCCTTTTAGACGAACCGACTAATGATTTGGATGTTGATACTCTGCGCTCTTTAGAAGAAGGCATCATGAATTATCCGGGCTGTGTGCTGGTTACCTCGCACGATCGTTGGTTTTTGGATCGTTTGGCCACGCATATTTTAGCTTATGAAGATGAAGGGCATGTTGAGTGGTTTGAAGGAAATTTTGAAGAATATGAGAAAGATAAACGGCGTCGTTTAGGCGAAGATGCTTGCCGTCCGCACCGTCTGAAATATAAAAAACTTGAACGCTGAAAAACAGTTCTCGAAATTAACGGCAGCTTTTTCGGCGGCCGTTTTTTTTTCGCTTAAATTGAATGAATAAATAATCGCAGGAAGTATCTTACAACAATTTGTTTCGTATGGTGTTTTTGCATAAAGAGGATATGCCTGTGCTCCAGGATATGATGAATATAAGTCAAAAGTGCAACTTTTTAAAAGTCGCTGATGGTTGAGGTCTATCAAAAATAGCATACATCCCGGATTTTTTTAGCATCAGGCTTTGTTTTACGAAACTTCTGTCGACGTATTTTCAGTTTTGAAAATATTTTGTTCTTTTAAAATATATCTGTGGGAAAAAAGGTATATTTATAGAAATTCATCAGCAAATTAAATATGATTAAGCCTCATAATGAGGTGATTTTATGGAAAAAATTGTCGGTGTTTTGCTCCCCTTGCCTTTTGACGACGTATTTGATTATACCGCCGGCAGTGATGCTACCGAGGGACAAATTGTACGTGTGCCATTCGGGCGGGATGTAGTTGTCGGCGTTATCTGGAAAATCGGTAAATCTTCAAATTTAGAAAACCATAAAATTAAAAGCATCATCGAAACATTTAATCTGCCCCCCTTAAAACCAGAATTGCGGCAATTGGTAGAATGGGTTGCCAATTATAACCTTGCTTTCAAGGGACTCGTTTTAAAAATGGTATTATGTGCCAAAGGCGTGTTTGACGACCCGAAAGTTAACATCCTATATAAATTAACCGGTAAAACTTTGGCCGACGTCAAACTCAAAAATTCCGCCGCCCGTTGGCGGGTAATTGAATTATTGCGCCACGCGCCCTACTCGCGCGCCGAAATTGCCAAAGGCGCTGGCGTAAGCCAAAGCGTTATTAAGACCATGATTGATTCTGGCATTTTAGAGCCTTTGCCAGTTAGAAAACAAAAAAAATTCGCTTTGCCTGAGGCTGATTTTCATAAAGTACGGTTGACAGACGAACAACAGGCCGCGGCTGATTATTTGTGCCAAAAATGTGAAAACGGATTTTCCGTTACCCTTTTGGATGGCGTCACCGGTTCGGGTAAAACTGAAGTTTATTTTGAGGCCGCCGCCAAAGTTCTGGAGGCTGGCAAACAAGTTTTAATTCTGGTGCCGGAAATTTCGTTAACCACACAATGGTTGTCACGCTTTGAAAAACGCTTCGGCGTTAAACCTGCCAAATGGCACTCAGGATTAAGCGCGACCGAGCGCACAGAAACCTGGCTAGCCGCGACGGAAAATCGAGCAAAAGCCATAATCGGCGCCCGCAGCGCATTGTTTCTACCCTATGCTGATTTGGGATTAATTGTGGTTGACGAAAGTCATGATCATTCCTTCAAACAAGAAGATGCGGTCAATTATCAGGCACGAGATATGGCCGTTGTACGCGCTAAGCTTGAAAGCATTCCTATTATTCTTTCTACGGCCACGCCAGATCTGGAAACGATTATCAATGCTGAAGAAGGAAAATACGGCCACGTGCGACTCACCGGACGTTATGCCACCGCCAAGCTACCAGAAATCAAAATTATTGATCTGAGAAAAGATAAGCCGGTTAAATGGCTACCGCCAGTCCAAACCGAAAATCAAAATGCCGAGGCGGAAAAAAGCGTGCCGCCAAAACCTAAAATGTCATGGCTGGCTTCTTCTTTATGCGATGCTCTGGCTGAAAACCTGAAAAAAGGTGAACAGTCTATGCTGTTTCTGAATCGTCGCGGTTATGCCCCGCTAATCATCTGCCGCGACTGTGGACATCGAATCCAGTGTCCGAACTGTACCGCTTGGCTGACGGAGCACTTAAAATCCGGCAAGCTTCTTTGCCATCATTGCGGTTATGCGACAAACATCCCGCAAACCTGTCCGGAATGCGGTTCCGAATCTGGTTTGACCGCCTGTGGTCCTGGCGTGGAGCGAATCGCCGAGGAAGTCCGCGGACGTTTTCCACAAGCGCGGATAGAAATTTTATCCAGCGATACGGCCAGTTCATTCAACGAAATTTCGGCGGCCATCACGCGAATGGAAAACAAAGAAACCGATATCCTTATTGGTACGCAGATTCTGGCCAAAGGGCATCATTTTCCGGCTTTGACGCTGGTGGGAATCGTTGATGCCGATTTGGGGTTGATGGGTAGCGATCTGCGCGCGGCCGAACAAACTTTTCAATTGTTATCGCAAGTTGCTGGCAGAGCTGGCAGAGCCGATAAAAAAGGCACGGTTTATGTGCAGACCATGTATTCGGAAAACGCGGTCTTGAAAGCACTGGCCGCTGGTGATAGGGAACAGTTTACGAAACTGGAAAAAAAATCAAGGCAGGCTTTGCATCTGCCACCTTACGGCAGACTGGCCGCGCTGATTGTTTCAAGCAGCAACGCCGATGCGACGGAAAGAACTGCCTCTGATTTGATTAAATGCGCGCCACGTGGCAACGGAATTGAAGTTTTAGGTCCAGCGCCGGCGCCGATTTTTATGCTGAGGGGAAAATTTCGTTATCGTTTGCTTTTAAAAACTTTACGAAATATAAATATTCAGATGATATTAAAAAAATGGTTTAAGATGGTAGATATTCCGAGAAATGTGCGGGTTGAGGCCGATGTTGACCCCTATTCGTTTATGTAGCGGAAAGTATTAGTTGGAAGAAAATGTTTTTAAGATGTGTGAATAGGAATTAAATGAAAAAAGTTTCTAAAACCGCTGTAGCCAAGAATTATGCGCAGGCTCTATATGACGCCGCTCGGAACGAGGGGTTGATCGATAAGGTCTATATGGATTGTCAAAAACTTGCCAGAGCGTTTAACATTTCCGACATTAAAATGCTTAATAATCCGGTATGGAAAGCTACTCAAAAAAAAGAAACCATCAGGCAGATAACTAAAGCTTTGGCTTTGTCCGCTCCAATGGCAAATCTGGTAGAACTCATGGCTCAGAACCGCCGTTTGGATGAACTTAACGCTACCTTGGAAATTTTTGGGCAGATTTATCATAAAAAAAACGGTATTGCCGAAATTAACGTTGAATGCATCCAGCCACTGAATGAAACGCAGAACAGAAAGTTACAGTCGACTTTGGAAAAAAATCTAGGGCAAAAAGTTGTTGTTCATTATCATATCAATCCGGAAATTCTGGGCGGGCTTATTGTGCAATACGGTTCTGTCCGCATTGACGATTCACTTTCCGGCAAATTAAACCGCTTGGAACAAATTATGAAAGGTAAGGCATAAATGTCGATACAAGCTGACGAAATATCATCAATTTTAGAACAAAAAATCGCTGATTACGGTCTAGAAACCGATATGAGCGAAGTTGGTCGCGTACTGTCGGTCGGCGACGGTATCGCTCAGGTTTACGGGTTGGATAACGTTCAATCCAACGAAATGGTTGAATTTGCTTCTGGTATAAAGGGTATGGCTCTTAATTTGGAAGAAAACAACGTCGGCGTGGTTGTTTTCGGTTCTGATGAAAGCATTAAAGAGGGCGATTTGGTTAAACGCACCAATACCATTGTCAGCGTGCCGGTCGGAAAAGAACTTTTGGGCCGAGTGGTTAACGCTTTGGGAGAACCGATTGACGGCTTGGGAAAAATCAATGCCAAACAGTTCAGCAACGCTGAAGTTAAAGCGCCGGGAATTATTGAACGTCGCAGTGTTCATGAACCGGTGCAAACAGGCTTAAAAATTATCGATTCTCTCATTCCTATCGGCCGTGGTCAGCGAGAACTGATTATCGGCGACCGGCAAACCGGCAAAACATCCATTATTCTGGATACTATCATTAATCAGAAACGTATTAACGATTCAGCTAAAAGTGAAAAAGAAAAACTGTATTGTATTTATGTAGCTGTCGGACAAAAGCGTTCAACCGTAGCGCAGGTGGTAAAAACCTTGAGAGACCACGGCGCCATGGATTATACAATCGTGGTGGCGGCAACAGCTTCAGAATCTGCGCCACTGCAATATATTGCGCCATATGCTGGCTGCGCCATGGGCGAATATTTCCGCGATAACGGCATGCATGCAGTTATCTTTTATGACGATTTATCCAAACAAGCAACGGCATATCGGCAGATGTCTTTGTTGCTGCGCCGGCCGCCGGGGCGTGAGGCTTATCCGGGCGACGTCTTTTATCTGCATTCCCGTTTACTGGAACGCGCCGCCAAAATGAGCGACGAAGAAGGTGCCGGATCATTAACCGCTCTTCCGGTTATTGAAACTCAGGCTGGCGATGTTTCGGCTTATATTCCGACTAATGTCATTTCTATTACCGATGGACAAATCTTTTTGGAAAACAGCCTGTTTTACCAAGGCGTTCGCCCGGCGGTTAATGTCGGAATTTCAGTAAGCCGAGTTGGTTCGTCCGCACAGATTAAAGCCATGAAACAGGTAGCTGGCAGCATGAAATTGGAATTGGCGCAATATCGCGAAATGGCGTCATTTGCGCAGTTTGCATCTGACTTAGAAACTTCAACCAAACGGATGTTGGAACGTGGCGCGCGTCTGACCGAACTCTTAAAACAGCCAGTTTATCACCCTATGGCAGTGGAAGATGAAGTCGTATCTATTTTTTCGGGCGTTAAAGGCTTTTTAGATAAAATAGATATTAAGGACATTAAACGGTTTGAAAGCGAAAGTCTGAAAAACTTAAAAGCCAATCATCCAGAATGGCTGAAAGAAATTCGGGAGAAAAAAGAAATTTCTCCGGCTTTGGAAGAAAAGCTCAAAGCTTTTTACGGCGAGCAGTTAGAGGCTTTCTATCAGAAAGAAAAGGCGGCTTAAACCATGGCAGGATTGAAAGAATTACGCAATCGGCTGGAAAGCATCAAATCCACCCAAAAAATTACTTCAGCAATGAAAATGGTGGCCGCTTCCCGCCTGCGTAAGGCTGAGACGATGCTTGAACACAGCCGGCTTTATTCAGAAACATTGAATTTGAGCATAAAACGGGTTTTAGCGGCTATCCGCGCGGAAGAAACCGAAAGAAAAATTCGTTATTTGCTGCCGGCATTGTTGCGACAAAAACCACATGCACAAAAGTTTTTGCTTTTGGTGCTCTCCTCCGACCGTGGTTTATGCGGAAGTTATAACCATAATACTGCCAAAGTCGCGGCAGCACGAATTGAGGCTCTGACCGCCGCCGGAAAAGAAGTAAGAATTATCTGCTATGGCAAAAAAGCTTTTGACATCTTAAAAAAGAAATACGCCAATAAAATTACCGAACATTATCCTGACGTGGCTAGTCAAGGGCTGTTTTACAGCGAGGCAGAAGATATTAACGCCAAAATAAAAGATTATTGCCGGCAGGATTTATGCGATGTGTGTGAAATTATTTACAGCCAGTATCACTCGGCCTTAAGCCGTGAAATGCTTTGCCGGCAAGTGTATCCGATAAGCCAAGATATTGCCCAATTTGATATTAAAGAGGAAAGTCTGCTGCGGATTGGCAATGCCTATTATGATTATTACCCTGATAAGCTGGCACTTTTAGAAGGGTTGCTGCCCAAGCTTGCCGTTAATGAAATTTTTATGACCATGATCAACTCGCAGGCTTCGCAACACGGCGCGCGTATGGCTTCCATGGACAACGCCACCCGTAATGCCAAAGATATGATAAGCGATCTAACCTTAAAATACAACAGTATCCGCCAATCAGCCATCACAACTGAATTAACGGAAATTATTTCTGGTGCAGAAGCACTGTAATTAAAGGAGCAAGAGATGACAAAGAAACAAAACGACACCGCAATCAAAACTGCCAGACGGACGAAAAAAAGCCCAATGAAAATATCGGAATATTCTCCGCTCGGTCATATTTCACAAATTACTGGCGCAATTGTCGATGTTAAATTTGATGACGTATCTATGCTCCCAAATATACAAACCGCGCTGAATTGCGATAATCATGGCAAACGTTTGGTGCTGGAAGTTGCGCAACATATCGGTGAAAATGCCGTGCGCTGCATTGCTATGGACTCTACCGACGGTCTAATGCGTGGTCAGGAAGTGATTAATACCGGTAAGCCGATTGAAGTTCCAGTCGGACCGGAAATGCTCGGCAGAATTATTAATGTTATCGGCGAACCAGTGGATGGACAGGGCGATATTAAAAGTAAGCTTTATTATCCTATTCACCGCGAAGCGCCTTCTTTTACCGATCAATCTACCGAAACTGAAATTCTGATAACTGGCATTAAAGTTATTGATTTGCTGGAACCTTATGCAAAAGGTGGTAAAATCGGATTGTTCGGCGGTGCCGGTGTTGGCAAAACAGTGCTTATTCAGGAGCTTATCCATAATGTTGCCAAAGGGCACGGCGGATATTCGGTGTTTGCCGGAGTCGGCGAAAGGACACGTGAAGGCAATGATCTTTATCATGAGATGATTGATTCCGGCATTATCGACTTAAACGGTGACGAATCTAAAACCGTTCTCGTTTACGGACAGATGAATGAACCGCCTGGCGCTCGTGCCCGCGTCGCTTTGACCGGTTTGACCCAGGCGGAATATTTCCGAGATGAAGCGCATCAGGATGTGTTGTTCTTTGTTGATAACATTTTCCGTTTTACACAGGCTGGTTCCGAAGTTTCCGCTCTGTTGGGGCGCATTCCGTCAGCCGTGGGCTATCAGCCGACGCTCGGCACCGACATGGGCGCCATGCAGGAACGCATCACCTCAACAAAAAACGGTTCGATTACTTCTGTGCAAGCCGTTTATGTGCCGGCAGATGATTTGACAGACCCCGCTCCGGCCACAACTTTTGCTCATCTGGACGCCACAACGGTTTTATCTCGTAAAATTTCAGAGTTGGGCATTTATCCCGCCGTTGATCCATTGGACTCAACCAGTCGCGTTTTATCGCCTGAAGTCGTTGGCGAAGAACATTATAATGTAGCCCGCGACGTGCAGGAAATTTTGCAAAAATACAACTCCTTACAAGATATTATCGCTATTTTGGGCATGGATGAGCTTTCTGATGAAGACCGTCTAACCGTGGCGCGCGCCCGTAAAATTCAACGCTTTTTGTCGCAACCGTTCCATGTGGCGGAAGTGTTTACCGGAACTCCAGGAGTGTTTGTTCAATTAGAAGATACCATTAAAGGTTTTAAGGAAATTCTGCAAGGCAAGCATGATGATGTTCCTGAACAAGCCTTCTTTATGGTCGGTACAATTGAACAAGCTTTGGAAAAAGCTGCTAAAATGAAGGAAAGTGCTTAAATCTGAACATAAAGGAAAATTATCATGGCGATTAATTTAAAAATATGTTTACCAGATAAAGTATTGCCACAAGAAAGTGATGATAAAGTGGTTTTACCGATCATCAACGGAACTTTGACAGTTATCAATGACAGAGCTCCGACCGTATTATTATTAAAACCGGGTGTCGTGCAACTTCTAGATAATAACAATCGAATTGTCCGGCGATGGTTTATCAACGGCGGGGCGGCAGACATTGCCAACAATCTCTGCACTATTGCTACAGACGCCGCTATTGACTTGAATACCTTATCTTTATCTGAAGCCGAAGAAAAAGCGCAAGAAAATGATTTTTACCGACAGGTTTATAATTATCTTAAAATTTTCGGATAGAACATAGACTTACTTAATCTGTTTTGCTCGGGATAGAAAGTTAAAAATGTAACAAAAAAGAGAATCTGAGATTCTCTTTTTTGTTACGGCAACGGATTAATCTTGTTAATTGCCCTATTGGTTTACATTTGTTGTATCAGCCTGAAATGTTATTTTTTGGAGGTATCTCTATTAACATATGCACATGGTCAGAACAGACCTCTGCTTCTATTATATTTATTCCTTTCCATTGGCACAATTCTCTTAAAATATGACCTATTTCCAGGCGACGACCTCCGTAAAAGGCTTTTCTACGATATTTCGGGGCGAAGACAACATGATATTTGCAATTCCATGTTGTATGTGCTATTGTATGCGTGTTCATAAAAAAACTCCTTTGCTTTTGTTAGACTTTTACCAGACCGTCTAACTTACTTTAGCAAAGGAGTTTTTTTGTGTAAAGCTATAAGCTCTTTGCAATTATCCGCCTAGCCGGTAGGTTTCTTGTTACAAGAAAAACACCGCTTTTCAGCGGTGTTTTTCCTAGAAACGGTTTTTCTTAAAGTTTGAGTTTTTTATCCAACCTTTCCAATTCATCAATATATGAGGAAATCAAGTTCAAACCTTTTTGCCAGAATGAGGCCTCGTTCGGATTTAAGCCGAAAGGTTTAAAGATTTTTTCATAATCGCCCAATGCTGTTTGGGACAGCAGTTCTAGGTATTTATCTGCGAAGTTTGGAACTTTGCCTTCCAATTTGACTTGATAAAGCGAATTAACCAAACAATCGGCGTAGGAATATGCATAAACATAAAACGGCAGGAAAAAGAAATGTCCGACCTGCGACCAGATATAACGGCAATCATCGCCGACTTCAACATAATTGCCCAAACTTTCTTTCATCTCTTCCAACCAAATTTCGCATAAGCGTTGTTCGGAAACCTCACCTTGTTTGCGCTCATTATGGGCGCGGGTTTCAAAAAAGTGAAAGGCAATCTGGCGAACAGCCGTATTAATCATATCATTAACTTTGGCGGCAATCAAACAGAGTTTGGCTTTATCATCTTTAAGGTTGTTTAACATCCCCTGAAACACCAACATTTCGGCAAAAACCGATGCCAACTCTTCTGTTGTCATGCGCGAATGTTCGTTTAACTCACCATTTTTTAAGCGCAGCTGATGGTGGCAACCGTGGCCGAGTTCATGCGCTAAAGTAAGAACATCATTTTGCTTGCCGGTAAAGTTTAGAAACAAATATGGATGTTCGCTGGCCAACGGACCACTGCAGTATGCTCCGCTCCGTTTGCCGTCACGTGGTGGAACATCAATCCAGTTATGCGTAAAGAAATCTTCCGCAATTTTGCCTAACTTGGGTGAAAACTCGTTATACCCTTTCAAAACAACTTCCACTGCTTCATTCCAGGTATAGTTTCTATCAGAAGAAAACGGCAGCGGTGCATTTCTGTCCCAATAACTAATTTTTTTAACATTCAGCCATTTGGCTTTCAGCTTATAAAAACGATGGGCTATTTTTTTATAATTGGCACGCACGGTTTCAGCCAAGGCCGCCACAGAAGCATCCGGAACATCTTCAGCCAAATTGCGCGCCGATATCGGCGACTTAAAACCGCGTTTATCGTCTTCAATAGCTTTGTCTTTCATAACCATATTATAAACAAGCGTAAAAAGTGGCGCATTTTCTTTGGCAATGCGGTTGATTTCTACGCCGGCTTTATGGCGCAGTTCAGCATCTTTTTCCAAAGTCAGCTTGGTGATTTCGGCATCGTTATAGGTTTTGCCGTTTACCGTGTATACCAGTCGCGATGACGTTTCTTCATACAAACGCACCCAAGCTTCCGAGGAAGTCACGGATTTTAAGAGCAAAATTTCTTCCACAGCCTCAGGCAATTCATGTTTCTTATATTTACGAACGCGACTGATAAACGGCTTATAAAATGCCACCTGTTTATCTTTCAGCCATTCTTTGATTTTAGTATCTGGCACGCGATTCAGTTCCAAACTGAAAAAAACCAGTGGCTTGGCATATTCGGTCAGCCTTTCCGACGTATTCTGATAAAAAGCCATAGCTTCAGGATTTTTCATTTGAGTAGACATATTAAGATAAGCAAAACCACCCAGACGCGCGGCTGTTTTAGAAAGTTTTTCTTCAGCTTTTAACAGCTGTAAAAATTCACTTGCGCTCAATCTGGCAATTTTTCCTTTATATTTGTGAGAGAATGAAAGCGCACCTTTGCGGTAGTTTTCCATATCCTTAGCAATTGCCGGATCGGCGATACCTTTATATAAATCAGACAAATTCCAAGCTGGCAGGGTTTCTTTATTACTCATCTTTTCCTTACTCCGTTAATTCCAATTGCTTATCATCTTCCAAAGCCAGAGCCTCAATCTCTGCTTGGAGTTCGGCGGCCGCCACTTCTTTTTGCGACATCTGCTTTTGAAGATCGGCCTCCCATTGTTTTTCTAACTTTTGCCGTTCTTGGTCGAGCTTTTCCATATCGCCGACGATATCTGGATTTTCGGCATAAAACTGTTGTAAGCTTTCATCTGCTTCACCTGAGTTTTTTTCAGGAAGCTCTGGTTCAAACAAATAATTTGCCCACGGCGTTGCCTGATTACCGCGCACCCAAGCGCCAAATCCATCTAAAACTACCGAAACGTCGCACCAAGTGTTTTTCACAATTGCTTTGGACATACACCAGATTTTACTTTTCTCACAGGCAAAAATTCCCTGCGCCAGCTGCTGCGTGCATGGAATAAAACCCCGATTAAGATTATCTTCCCGAGGAGCAAACAAAACCAGCAGAAAAACCGTCAGATAAAAAACGGCAAATATGGAAATAATAAAACCAAACCAATGAATTTTTAAAAAATTACGCATGTTCTCTTTTCTTCAAATATTGTTCCAACAAAGCCAGTTCTTCACGTGTGTTAGCGCTGGCCACTTCTTCGGGATCGCCCTCAAAAGCTGTACACTTTAATCCCATTTCACGGGCAATTTTAACCGCATCCGTTAAATAATACTCACCGGCGGCATTTTCATTGCCGATTTTATTTAATATCTTAAACAAATGACGACCGTCAAATGCCATAAATCCGGAATTGCAAAAATTTATAGCCCTTTCTTCATCGGTCGCATCTTTATATTCAACAATGCCCTCTAATTCATCACCTTTCATTTTCAGACGGCCGTAACGCGCCGGATCTTTCGGACGGAAACCTAAAACAACAACGCTATAGCCTTCGGCAACTTTATTAACCGACTTTTCAAAGGTTTCTTGCGTAATTAGTGGTGTATCACCGAAAACAACCATAACCGCACCGTTAAACCCCTGCAACAGGCTGGCGGCGCAATTAACGGCATGGCCAGTTCCGAGCTGCTTGTCTTGAACACAAGTTTTATAAGGAGCGACTTCTCTTTTTACTATATCGCCATCTGGGGCAATAACGGTAACAATATCATCAACCTTCATCTTTTCTAATGTATCTATGATGTGCCTAATCATCGGTTTGCCGCATACTGGCATCATAACTTTAGGCAAATCAGACTTCATCCGCGTGCCTTTACCGGCGCCTAAAATAACGGCCACAATTTTTTGCTCCATTTTTTTACTCTCCTAAAATTTTTCATTATCTTTTAATATCTATTATATATCATATAAATTATGTTTGATTTGTTAATATTGGGATTGTTTTTATGAAAAAACTTTTTTTTACCATTTGTTTCAGTTTATCCTGCACTTTTATTTTACCGGTGGCCGCGCGTATTGTGGAAATGACGGACATAAATAATGCCCCCAAACAAACGGCGCCTGTAAATTTGCCTGCTCCGGACGGTTTGCCCAATCCGCAAAATACTGAAGAAGTGATTGAGTTTTTCCGGGAAAGATTTAAAAATGCCAGCGTCAGCCGCGCTGAGGATTTAAGCGAGATGAATCATTCCAATGCCGTTAATGTTCAGCATAGCACCGAGTATATTCGGCAGATGCAGGAACACAACAAATCAACTTTTGAAAAAATTTATGATCAGGCCATGGGACGGATTTCTGATGTTTCGCAAAACAACAATCTAACGGCGGAAACACGCTTTTTTGAACTGGCGCCCGAACAACAGCAAAATGCCGCGGAAGAACTGCAGAGACCGGATCTTCCAGTTGTTAACGCCGTCTTGCCGACTGGACGAAAAATTTTGGTCCCGGCGCGAGAACATATCCCTTATTTACTGTCGTCGTTTAATATTCTGCCAACTGGACTTATCCAGGTTACTGAAGACATTACTGTCGTTGCCAACGGACAAAAACTTCAAAACGGTATCATCAAAATTATTCCCAAGTATTCAAAATCCAGAGCCGGCATTCGGAAGAAACTTGATATCCAGCTTTTATCCGTTACCATTAATAACAAAGAAATTCCGTATACTCTAGAAGAGCTTGGCAATAAAATCATCATTAAACCGGTGCAAAAATATACTTTACAACCTGGTGTTTATAATTATTCTTTCAAATATCTTTTGGATCGCAAGCTTTGGTATTATGACGATTTTACCGAGTTTTACTGGGATGTGTCTGGCAGTTATCTTAATTTGGTAATTACGTCGGCCAATGCTATTGTTTCTATTCCAAACGGTAAAAACTTTTTAACCCAAAACGTTATCATTGGTTATCCTAACCGTCTGGCGCATAATCGAGCCATCATTGCTTCTCTTGACAACAATGCCTTAGGATTTGCCTCGACCACGCCAATCCTTCCGGGTGAAGGCATGCATTTGTTGGTGTCGCTGGATAAAAATGTTTTCTTAGAACCGGGAATCGGACGTCAATTTGTTTGGTTTGTTATGGATTACGGTGATGTTTTATTTTCTTTGGCTGGTTTAGCTGCTGTTTTGATATCTTATATGTTGTCATGGCAGTATCTTAAAAAAACAAAAAACAATTCTCGCGGCACATTTAAATTAACCGCGCCAGTTTTACGTTACCTGGTTAGAAACACCTATGATAAAACGGCTTTCGGCGCCGGGATTTTGGATTTATACCATAAAAATATCATTGATATCCAAAAACAGGAGCAAACCATCCTGTTAATTAAAAAAACCGACGACTTATCCGTTTTAAGCCGAAGTGAAAAAAAGGCCGTCAACAACTTATTTACCGGCAAAGATGCCGTTATTGCCGCCACTGCGGCTAATGCCCTGAAGTTTAAGCGCGCGGCGGCCGCCATGGAAAAAGGTTCCAAAATGCTTATGAAATTGCTTTCTCTGCAACTCAATATCGGTTATCTGTTGTTCAGCATCGGGATGCTGATGTTAACGGAAATTGCCATTGCCATGCTTGGCATTAATTGGTTGCAGACAGGTCTCGTCTTATTTTCTGGAACGCTGACAACCACTTTTTATATTTGGATTATGCGGCGACAATTTAAATCTAAATATATCAATTATGCAGTTAAAATTCTCGGTGGCATATTCATTTTGTTTGCCATTTTACTGATGGGTATATACATTAAGCTGATTAGTGCGTTATTCCTGGTAGCCACCGTTTATACAATTTTTGAATATTCCCAATTATTCAGCCAACGCAGTGGACTGATGAAGGCAAAAACCAAAGATTGTGATGAACTTCGCCGTTATCTGGAAACAAATGCGCAAAGCATTGCCCACAGCCACGAATTTGCTATACAGCAGGCCAACATCTTCGCTCTGGATTTGCGACCGTTTTATCCGGTTAATAACGACATATCCAGAGTTTATAAACTTGATATGATGGCGGAAATCGTCCAATTATTATAATTAATTTGTTAATTGCTGATAAAAAGCTTGATTTCTAATTTGAAAAAGGGTTATATGTAAATCACCTGTGCGGGTATAATTCAATGGTAGAATGAGAGCTTCCCAAGCTTTTAATGCGGGTTCGATTCCCGTTACCCGCTCCAATAAAAAACCGCCTTACAAAAGGCGTTTTTTTTTGTTGTTTGCAGACGGGAATAATGCTTTATATTTTCCCTGAACAGAATCACAAGAAGTTGCGGATTATTTACTCAAAAAGAACTCCAAAACCTTATTTCTGATTTCTCTGCGTTTTGCCTTACTTCTAAAAGGCATGGTGCACAAATTACTCAACAAACGATTATTTTTTATAGCTCCCAAATCCGCTGTTTAACAGCTCATTAACTCATCGGCCACCCGCACAATACCCGTGCCGTGGCCACCAGAAACCGCCAGCTGTTCCATATCAAACAACAATTTCAGCTTACACTGCCTCAAAAGCCTGCCACCTTTCCAATATCCAGGAAGAAGAATTGGCCTTGTTTTCACCGCCAACGCCGAAAGCCAAATCGACATGACATTCTTTACATACCGGTATTTCCGGTATATTGTCCTTACCGCGGTCGCCACCGTTGGCAAACACCAGATGCGCATCCGGATATTTCGCCCGTGCTTTCCGGATACCGTCCGAGGCCGAGTTGTCCTCGTCATCGAACTCCAAAACATCAATAACGCCTTTTAAATTCTCCAAAATCGCCTTCCGGGTTTTCAGACTGTGAAAGTTCTTGCCTTTCTTGCGACACAGCCAGGCATCTGAATTAGCCAGCACAATCACCCCGTCGCTGGCCTCTGCCGATGCTTTTATCATCTCTATATGCCCCTCGTGTATCGGGTCAAATCCCCCACTTACAATGTAATATGTTGTTTTTGATATATGCGACATTTTTTTACTTTCTTGCAGATGAACTCAAAAGAAATTCATCCATATTATCTTGAATAATCTTATCATTATACAGTTCTATTTCTCTGAGCGGTTTATAATCCACAGAATCAACTTCTGGTATATTTGGTAAATCAAAAACGTTTTTTTGCCACAAAACAATATCGCTTGTTTGACAGACAATATTATGAACCCCTGTTCCGTCTTGTCCGATATTTTTAATCAACTGATGTTTAGGATATACATTTAATAAATTATACTTAAAACAAATATAATTTAAGTAAACTCCCCAGGTATTACGTTTACCTTTCAGATTGGCATCAATCTGCCAACAAATATTAACCGAATTATTATTTATCTGTGTCCTTAAATTCATATGATCAGCATTAATGTCTGCAAAGGCTTTTGCGACATTACGTTCATACAAATCCCAGCGGTCTTTCCATATTGCCCACCCCCAGCAATTAGGGTGTTTTCTACAGCAACAATCTCCAGGCAATGCGGAATTGCCAGTGGTTGACTGAATGGTAAAAATATGCTTATCATTTTTATATGTATTTAGTGCTTGATTCATAAAGGCCAAAAAATTCGGTGCAACGACAATATCATCTTCCAGAACAATACATTTTTCATGCTCTTCCAGCACCACTGATATTCCATCTATTAAATTAACAGCTAACCCATAGTTAGTTTTTCTTTCAATAACTTTAACTGAATTAAAACCTTTAATTGTTTTTAGAAAATGTCTTAAATCCTCTATAACGTAAATATCATCCAAATATTTTCCGCCATCTGAAAACACATATAAATTCGTATCCTTGGCCTCTGGATTTTTTAACAAACTCTCAATAACCTTTTTAGGATGTTCCAATCTGTTGTAAACAAACAAAGCCACCGGAGCTTTTTCATTCTTTCTTAAACAAGAAGATTTATCAGATTCAAAATCGATATATTTTCCTAAAGAATTAATAACAGCTTGAGCAGAAAAATATTTTTCAATAAAGTGTTCTGACTTCCTGCTGGTTTTATTTAATAAGACATTATTTTTATAAAGGTTTATAACTTGTTTTGCAAAATCTTTTTCTTTATTTTGGATAAAGATTAAATTCTCTAAATTATTAATTCCTTCTATCCCGATATCCGTTGTAACAACAGGAACTTTATGATAAATTGACTCAATAATCTTCCCTTTAACGCCAGCGCCACTGCACAAAGGAACAACGACCAATTTAATTTCAGAGTAATATTTTTCCAATTCTTCATCAGATACATAACCGGTTACAATAATATCTTTACTTCTTAAGGCTAAGACTTCTTTACTCGGATTGCTGCCAACAATATAAAATTTCATACCAGGATTTTTTCTTTTTATATAAGGAAATATTTTCTTTGCAAACCAAACTGCGCCGTAGATATTAGGCTGATGTTGAAAACCAGCCACAAACATTATATCTTTTCTTTCTGAAGCCTCATAACGGTAATTGCCACAAGCAGAAGAATCTAAAATATATAATGGAATTTGTTCTGCATTAATGTATGAATCCTCTCTTTCTATTTCTTGTATTTCATCAAATGAAAAAGAACAAACAACATCCATTTTCCTAAATATAGAAAATTCCTCTTTTTTTTCACTTTTATAAAGATTTTCAGCCTCATCTGGCGCTGTCAACAAACGGTTCCTATATTGGCGAAGATAATGCAAGTCATGACATTGATATATAATTTTTGCTCGGGTATGTTTTCTTAAGTCATCAATATAACATTTGGCTATTTCCGGACGGTTCAAATAAACGTAATCAAAATAATGACCAAATACTTTAATATAATCATTAAAGTTTTGATGTATTACTTCAAATCCGTCTTCCAAATGCCGAGCAAGAAAATCATCTTCTATGTACCAGTCATGCGGGTAAAGTTTGACATTCATTCCCATATCTCGGAAAAATTTCATGTATTGATAGGTTGCCCGAGAACCTGTATCTTTTGTAAAACTTAAAATTTTCCAATCAATAACTAAAATATTTTTTTTGTTTTTTGCGTGTTCTCTGGCTAAAAAATCAGAACCTCCCGCAGTTTCATGAAATGCAACAAGTTCTTTTTTCCATTTTTTATAAAAATTTTCCCGATTAAGTCGTTGATATTGCTTTTGTCCGGTATATAAATTCACTCCGTTACTTTTTCCTTCAAAATGTATAACAATCGATTTAGGCTGATAAACAACCTTTTTTCCTTTTTCATATCGTATTCTAAACGCCAAATCTGCATCTTCGTAATAAGCCGGACAAAAAGTTTCATCAAACCCACCTAGTTCTTTCCATAATGACGTTCTTAGCAAGATTGAAGCTCCTGATATATAATCAACCTCTTTTGTATAATTATACCATAGCTTGGATGGATCATCGCCTCTCCCATAATTACAACCGCTGGCATCACTATAAATAATACCGCCTGCCTCCTGAAGCGTTCCGTCAGGATAGATTAACTTTGAACCAGCCAGTCCAACACTGTCGTCTTGTAACGTTTTCAACAAATAATCAAGCCATAAAGCTTGTACCTGAGTATCATTGTTCAAAAAACAAATATATTCACCTTGAGCATACTGAGCGGCATTATTACAATTTTTTAAAAATCTTAAATTAGTTTCATTATGGATAACCGTGATATTTCTAACATACTTCTCAATATACATTGTTTCATCAGTTGAATTATCATCTGCAATAATAATTTCATAATCAATGTTTTGAGTATTAAGTAATATACTTTGCAGGCATAGTTTCGTATAATAATAATTATTATATACTGGTATAATTATACTCACCTGCGGCTTTTTGCATTTTTTAAATTCTATTGAATCTCCTATATATTCAAGTAAAGGATATATTTCTTTAATACATTTTTTATTAATTCTGGCTGTCTTAGAATAGCCAAACATCATATAATGAAACAGCGGACACCAGTTTTTCTCCCAAAGTTCAGGATATTGCTCT
>CAYPFN010000001.1:0-141162 GCA_964410325.1 uncultured Azospirillaceae bacterium | reverse complement strand
TTCTATTGCGGCTTCAACCTATAATCCGTTTATCTATTTCAGATTCTAACCAATAAAGCTTGTAACTATGAAAAAAGCCCGATTTATATTATTACATTTCGGGCTTGAATTTTCCGAGAAACTTAACACTATACTGATATTTATTGGAGACAATCTCTTATCAGACAATAGTTCATAACTGCCTATTATATTTTGTATTTCTTTATCAATCTCTCTATTCGTTCGTTTAGTATCCTATGTCCCTGTTGCAATAATGATCTTATGCGAGAATCGCTAAAACATTCGCTAATCTGCTCCATCTTTTGATTGAGATTATAAAGCAAATCATTAGAGGCTCGCCGGTGGGCATACTCTAAAACCTCGCCTATCGCAATCTTTTCCATTTTAAGGGATTGCACCGATGGCGTCGAAGTAGCATTACCTTTAAGTTTTTCCAGATGATCTTTGTAATAATTTTTACGCCACGGCCAGTAATCATCTATAACGGTTTCGGTAATATCCTCTATGTTATAATCACCAAAATAAGGTGTAAGATACAATTTCGCACAGCAACGCATTTTAGGGAATACTGTCAGACAAGTATTTGTTTACGTTAGAAATTTTAATTTATAATAACTCCTTCTAATACATCTCCTGATGATACAGTAGGAGCGCAGTAATAACACGTCAAATCTTTATAATTAACTGCCCTAACTCTCTCACCTTCCTCACAATCCATACTCGAATCCGATGAATAACGCCCGTCTTCACAACTCCATGTTGCGCAATACCAAAGAGAAACATCAAACGGACAGGCAACGCCGCCATAAGGGCACGACGATTCGGTATATCCCAAAGCATTGCAATTCACTGTATTGTTTTCAACACATACCGCTGCCTGCGCCGGTAAAGACAGCATTAGCAAAAATAACAAAAATATCAGCTTCATTACATACACCTGCCTTGTTAATTTTTCACATATTTAAATTATCACATAAACCGCCATCTTTCAACCTTAATTTTTTTTAGCGGAACATTTGCGCAAAAATCAATAAAAGCTTGATTTTGATGCCGGTTTTTCATAAGCTGGAATTTGCCGAACTGCTACCAGTTTCTGATACATTCTGCCACCATACACTTTTTTCCGCCATGAAAAATATTCCCGTTTTTTAGCATAGCTATCTATACTGCGTTTCCACATACTTTCGGCAAAAGGTTGATACAAACGGTTAAAAGGTTTAATCAAAAAACGCAGCAAATTCCATTTTGCCGGCTGATGATAATCCACAAAAATAACCTTACCGCCTTCATCCACACTATCAAGCGCCGAATTTATAACCTTGGTTTTAGTTACTGGGGGCAATTCATGCAAAAGCATATAGCAGATAACCGTATCAAATTTTTCTCCTATCAGGCGGGCGCCATCATGCGAACGAAAATCAATGTTCTGGTATATTTCTTTGCTTCGGCAACGTTCAAGCTGTTGCGGACAAACATCAGTCACCACATATTTACCGTATGCGCCGATTTTTTCAGCAACTGCCTCAATCTGCCGGCCGAAGGTGCAACCGATTTGCAGAACTTTGCTGTTCGTACATATTTCTTTAACCACATCATTAATTAAACGGTTTTGAAAACCCCAGGTCATTAGCGTTACAATACGCTCATCATCAAGATAACGACACAGTTTTTCGTTTTCATAAATTTTCCCATAAATCTCATGCACATATGCCGGCATTTTAACGGCTTTTGAACTCCTAACCAGATTATATTTTACTCCCGGCATATTTTTTCTCCCATTATAAATTAACATCCGTTTTGGATATATAACCATTTTTAACGGCTTCAATTACAGCCGCCGTTCGGTTGGTAACGCCTAAAACCTTTAAAATAACCGTTACATGAACCTTAACCGTCCCTTCAGTTAACCCCAGCTCATAGGCAATCAGTTTATTCGACAGGCCTTTAGCAATGCACTTAACCACTTCAATTTGTCGTGGCGTTAGTTTTTTGACTGACTTGCTCGCCGCATTTTCATCAGATAAGGCCTGTAGCGTTTTAATTTCGCGGGTAATTTCCTTGTCGTTAACCGAATTATGCAGCAGATCGTGCGGAATATAAACCCCACCAGCAAGAACCAAATTAATCGCGCTCAACATAACCGCATTAGAAGATGATTTCGGAATATATCCAGAAACGCCGACCTCTAAAGTCTTTTGCAAAATTTCCTTATCAAACACGGCTGAAACAATAATAATCGGTGTATCTCCGGTAGTTTTATGAATGTGAGTTAAAGCCTCCAACCAATTAGCACCAGGCATGGCCAAATCCGTAATAATCAAATCAAAATTTTGCTGTTTTTCCAACTGCTCAAAAATTTCGGTATAATTTTTTGCCAAGCTAACTTGCACATTTTTAAATTCTGTCTCCAGAATAAACTCCATGCCATTTAGGAATAATTCATGATCATCTGCAATAAGTATTTTCAAATAACTTCTCCTTCTCACAACCAGCTACAGCCAATCGCCACATAACGCCTGCCAACAGGATAGTGCTGCGACGACCGCCGTTTCTGCCCGCAGAATTCTGTTACCTAAAGATATACCGTAAGCATATGGCAAATCTCTTAAAATTTCCAGTTCTTTTTCAGAAAATCCCCCTTCCGGACCGACAAGCAACGCCGCGGCGCCTTTATGACCAGATAAAACGGAAGCGACACAGCCGCCTTTTCCGCTTTCATCCAAATAAAATAAAATCCTGTTTTCCGGCCAATTCTTCAACAAGTCCCGAAGACTGGCGACAGTGGCCAATTCCGGGACATCCTGCCGCCGGCACTGTTCTGTAGCTTCAACAATAAGACTCCGCAAACGCTCTGGACGGATTCTAAAAGTTGCGCTATATTCAGTCAATACCGGCATAATTTTTGTAGCACCGAGTTCAACGGCTTTTGCCGTAACAAAATCTGTCTGGTCTTTTTTAAGTGGCGCAAACAAAAGCCATACATCTGAACCTTGCATAAAATCCCTAAATTTTTCCAGAATTTCTAATCGGCATTTTTTCTTGCTGACCTCGGTAATTGTAGTTCTAAACTCACCGTCGCGCCCATTAAAAACATATACCGTATCACCTTTATGCAAACGCAAAACATTCACAAGATAGTGCGCCTGCTGTTCCGAACACATAAATGCACCGCCACAGTCTAAAGCGGTATCAACATACAAACGGATACGATTTTTTTTGCTCACAGCACCCTCAAAATATTTTCTGTATAATTATATGAATTAAGTATAATTTACCTAAATATATGTTAAAGAATAAATAACATTAATTTGATAAATGGAAAAAATAATGATTATTACAATTGATGGACCGGCTGCAGCCGGAAAAGGAACTCTGGCGGCAGCTCTGGCTAAACGTTATAAACTTGCTTATTTTGATACCGGCATGGTTTATCGCGCTGTTGGCCTGCAAATGGTTTTACAAAAACTTGACTTAAGCGATGAAACCGTTGCCGAAGATATAGCCAAACATCTGACTTTTACAAAAATGATTGAAATTTCCCGTCATCCAGATTTCCGCTCAGATATCGGCGGACAAGCAGCCTCCAAAGTTTCAGCCTTTCCAAAAGTCCGCACCGCACTTTTAAAAATGCAGCAAAACTTTTCTCTAAATCCGGTTTTTGCCGACGGCATGCCCGCAAACGGCGTTGTTTATGATGGTCGGGATACCGGTACCGTCGTCTGTCCGAACGCAGATATTAAATTTTTTATCACAGCCTCGATAAATGTCCGCGCCGAACGTCGTTATAAAGAATTTGTAGCTAAAGGCATAACCACGACCTACGAAAAAGTTTTAAAAGATATGCTTGAACGCGACAAACGCGATTCTGAACGTGCCACAGCTCCTTTAAAACCGGCGGAAGATGCCATATTACTTGATACTTCAAATATGGATGCTAAGCAGGAAATTGCCGCAGCTATCAAAATTATCGAAGCTAAAATAGACAAAGTATAAGCATTTCCTCAAACCAAACTAAAATTCCGAAAAATTTGAAAAATCGTCGGTTTGAGCATATTTATCGGCACAAAGCGATTTCGTTGATACAATTGACTACTAATAATTTAAATGTATGTTTATACGCCTTATTACTGACTTATCAATAAAAAACGCCAGCCGTTTTGCATTGAACTACCCCGACCACAGCCACATATCAGTTCGAATGCCGGCACATAAAAATCCCTGGATAAATCCAGGGATTAAACATCGTCCCGCGGATAAAACCGCTTAAACCTCAGGAACTGAAGTCTTGGTTCTTTTTTCCTCGCTGACTGGCGTTTCATTATTACGATTGATTTTCTCACCGGCTAAAACAGCTTTAATTTCATCTCCAGTTAAAGTTTCATATTCCATCAAAGCCGCCGCCAACGTTTCCCAGTCTTTCTTTTTCTCTTTTAAAATTTTTGTAGCATTTGCGTGTCCTTCGGTAACCAGACGTTTAATTTCCGCATCAACCAACCGAGCTGTATCCTCGCTCATATTTTTATTTTGCGTTACCGAACGACCTAAAAACACTTCATTGGAATTTTCTGAATATAAAATAGGTCCAAGCATATCGCTCATACCCCATTCCGTAACCATGGAGCGTGCCAGATTGGTAGCCGCCGCAATATCTGACGATGCACCAGAAGTTACAGCATCATAACCAAATTTCAATTCTTCAGCCACTCGGCCACCCATCAAAATTATCAGCCTTGAAAGCATTTTAGCACGCGTATACGAATACTGGTCTTTTTCTGGCAATTGCTGCACCATACCCAAAGCCCGGCCCCGCGGAATAATCGTCGCTTTATGTATCGGATCGGTTTCTTTAACATTAAGCGAACAAATTGCATGTCCGGCTTCATGATAGGCTGTCAGCATTTTCTCTTTCTCATCCATTGCCATAGATTTGCGTTCATTGCCCATTAAAACCTTATCTTTGGCCTCATCAAAGTCCTGTGCGGTAACTTTGCGTTTATTTTTACGGGCGGCAAGTAAAGCCGCTTCATTAACCAAATTAGCCAAATCTGCCCCAGAAAAACCCGGCGTGCCTCTGGCGACAACAGCCAGATTAACATCTTTAGCCAGTGGAACTTTGCGAACATGGACTTTCAGAATTTCCTCGCGCCCCTTAATATCCGGATTGCTGACAGTAACCTGCCGGTCAAAACGTCCCGGCCGCAATAATGCGGGATCCAAAACATCGGGACGGTTCGTCGCCGCAATTAAAATAACATTCTCATTTTCGTCAAAACCATCCATTTCTACCAAAAGCTGGTTCAAAGTCTGCTCGCGTTCATCATTGCCACCACCCAAACCAGCACCGCGATGACGTCCGACGGCATCAATCTCATCAATAAACAATAGGCATGGCGCGTTCTTTTTAGCTTGAGCAAACATATCCCGCACCCGCGAAGCCCCCACGCCCACAAACATTTCTACAAAATCCGAACCAGAAATCGAGAAAAACGGCACATCCGCTTCGCCGGCAACAGCTTTAGCCAACAAGGTTTTACCAGTTCCCGGAGGGCCAACCAGCAAAACGCCTTTAGGGATTCGCCCTCCTAACCGAGAAAATTTTTGTGGATCTTTTAAAAAATCAACCACTTCTTCAAGCTCCTGCTTGGATTCATCAGCACCGGCAACATCGGCAAACGTTACCTTTTTATTGTTTTCCACCAGCCGTGCGCGCGACTTGCCAAAACTCATGGCCTTATTATTGCCAGAATTTGCCTGCCGCATAAAGAAAATCCACACCCCGATTAACAGCAACATCGGAAACCAGGAAATAACAATTCCCCAAAATGTGCTACCTGATGTATCAACTGGCTTAGCCGTAACGCGTACATTATTTTGGCGAAGAGTTTCAATCATCATAGGATCATTCGGCGCATATGTATAAAATTCCCGCCCATCGCTTGTTGTTCCGTAAACATCAGCGCCAGAAATCGTGACTTCAACAATTTTTTTATTTTCAGCTTCATTCATAAAGTCAGAAAAAGCCAGCATTTCAACATTGGCACGCCTCTGATTTGAACCAATCGTCCCTAAAAAAGAAGTAAGCACCAAAAAAATCAGCACCCAGATGAAAAAATTTCTACCAAACTTCATAAAACAAATCCTTCAGCTTATTTTGCCTTTTTTCATATATAGGGTACTTTACACGAAAACTCAAGAGTGTTTGTCAGTTTGCACACTTTTAAGCGCTATCAACTGTTGCGCAATTTAAAAACACCGTCTTCGTACCCCTGAATTGTTTTGTCAACATCAGCTTTCTCCAGTCTGAATCCAGCATAAGCAACATATTCTTTTTCCCGTTCAATTCCAAGATAACGACGGCCGAGCTTTTTAGCTACCACAGCAGTTGTGCCCGAACCGAGAAACGGATCAAAAACCAAATCCCCAGGATTACTGGAAGCCAAAATCAACTTAGCGATTAACTTCTCCGGTTTTTGGGTAGGATGAGGCGTATTTTCTGGCATTGACCAAAATGGAATGGAAATGTCCGTCCAAATGTTAGACGGTGCCGTCAGTCGGATTTTTTCCCCTCCTTTATTCTCCCAATCCTTAGGTTTGCCTTTGGTATCGCGATAAGGAGCAATCACCTGACGCACCATTTTAACGGCATCAAGGTTAAACGTATATTTATCAGACTTGGTAAAAAACCAAATATCTTCCAAGCAATTTTTCCAATTATTCAGAGCGCCCCGCCCTTTTTCCCGCTCCCAGGAAATTCGATTCTGCAGCACAAAATACTTTCCAGCGATTTCAGGAATTGCCAAAGAGGTTTTCCAATCAGAACAAATATATACGCTGGCGTTGTCTTTGAGCAAGCAGACGGTTTTTTTCAACCACTTATCGAGCCATTTCTGGTACTGTTCAAAATCCATCGCTTTAAACTGCTTTCCGCCAAACATTTTCGTCAGATTGTAAGGCGGATCGGCAATCATCAAATCGACACTCTTATCTGGCAGATAGTTCAAAGCCCGAAAAGTATCCTGCCAGATAATTTTATCAACAATATCTTTTTCACCCACCGGCTTAGAAAGTTTAAGCGCCTGTGCAGCATAACCGCCTATCTGTCGCGGATTAAGTTCCAGAGTTCGATTACGTGGAGCTTTAACCACGGCGTTAATCCTCGCCAAATTTGCAATTAACCAAGTTGGAAATAGCCTTCAAGGCATCTTCAGCTTGCGGCCCCTTGACATTGACATGAATAATCGTACCTTTAGCCGCAGCCAGCATCATCAGTCCCATAATTGAACAACCGCTGACCGATTGCCCGATACGTTCCACGCACACATCAGCGTTAAATTGTTCAACGCATTTAACAAACGCCGCTGCCGCACGTGCATGCAGGCCTTTTTGATTTTGAATTTCTAAATCTGCTGAAAAAACCTTTCCGGCACTATCAGATGCTGGTGAAACTGCTTTACTTCCGCTCATTTTATTGTCCTAACAGCTGTGAAGCGATATTGATATATTTTTTACCGGCCTCCTGCGCACCTAAGACGCTGTCTTTCAAGGAATATTCTTTCCTTAAAGCCGCAAGTTTGATTAACATCGGCAGATTAGCACCCGCTAAAATTTCAACATTCGCCTTATCCATAATAGAAATTGCCAGATTAGACGGCGTACCACCAAACATATCAGTCAAAACTACAACACCGCTACCGGCATCAACCTGTCGGACTTTATCCAAAATTTCCCCCCGGCGTTTTTCCATATCATCTTCCGGACCGATACAAACTGCCGCAATCTGCTGCTGAGGTCCAACCACATGCTGCATTGCCAATAAAAATTCCTCAGCCAACCGGCCGTGTGTTACCAATACAAGCCCGATCATGCTTTTTGCCCGCCTGTCCAAGATTTTACAGCGCCAAAAGCACGAATAATATCTTCACGGCTCTTAGCTTTAACCAACTCATCAGCCCGTGTCTGACGTCCTTTAAAAACAATTTCTTCCACATTATCAACCGGAACGCCGTATACCCTTTCCACAACATTACCACTTAACTCGACAATCATAACAAACTCCGATTCAGCCAAAACATTCTTAGTTTCCGAATCAATATCATCTAAGCGAACAGCCAACCATTCATCTCTTTTCAGTAAAGCCGTCTTCTTACCGTCAAACTCAAGGACGGGGTTAGAAGGAGCGCCAGTACGAGCATCAATAAATATTGCTAATTCACCATATTTGTTTTCGATAATTTCATAAAAATCTTGTTTCTCAACGAGGGTATAATATTGGTTTTCCATAATTTTCCTCTGCCATGGTTAATAACATTTTAGAAATATGATAATACAACTGTTTTCATCTGTCAATTTCAACTTATAATTTATCGGCTTAAATTAAAAGCTTTCTTTCGGGAAAGTTTTTCTTTATTTTTGTCTTTGTCTTTAGTTTTCTCCTGTCCATGGTTTTCAAAATGCTTAAGACGCATAGATTCCTTACCTTCCTGCAGTCTTTTTTTACGTTTTTTAATATCCTGCCCAGACTTTTCCAATATCATTTCCGCCAGTTTAATTTCATCAAGTTTAGCTTCACCGACTTTGATAATATCTCGCATATCCAGATTTTTAACCGCTTCCTTACCGCCGAGATTTTCAATTTTTTTAATACCACGTGCAGCTTCCAGAATTTTTCCTTTTTCAACATTTCCTTTGATGCCGAGTTTTCCGGAAACTTCTTTTTTAATAATTTTTTCCTGCATTTCTTGCGGACGAAACGTTGATTCCTGCATACCAAGTTCCAAAGCTTTACGGCTGATATCTTTCAAGCCGGCCTCCCGCGCCAGATTATTGGCAATATGCAACGCTTCCATCTTGCCCACCGTTTGCTGCATTTTTGTATTTTCAATGGTATTTTTCTGCCAAAACAACCTTTTTTCATCTTCTGTCAGAGCATTAAGCAACGGATTTTCTTCTTCCTCCAAAAAAGGTAGCGGAGCAAAAATTGTCTCGTTTTCATCCTCATCTTCATCATCGTCGTATACCTCGCGTACTTTTTTGCGAAGTTTTTTTAACCCTAAAGCCAAAATTTCCGGCCGTGGCGACTTCATCAGATTTTTATTTTTTTTAGCTCTGTATTTTTCCGCTTCTTTAACATCAATATTGAGCGCCACGCGTTCGCGCTTATCCACACCGGTTTTTTTCCAGTCAAAAACAGCTTCCTGCTCATCATCAAAATCGTCTCTTTGCTTATTACTCACATCTACCTCTTAAATTATTTGCTTTACAAAACACTATGCCATAACCGCGTAAAATTGTCAAAATTAAATTACGATATAAGTAATCATAATCGACTCATCCGATAAAATTGCCGGCACAGCTTCAATCTGGAGACCGTCGTTCCTTTCCAACCTGAAACGTGAACAAATATTTAAGATATGCCCCAGCATATTTTGTTTAAGACTATCCCAGCCGTCCGAATTGTTGAAATACGGTTTTTGCATTTCCAAAACTTCCGCCAAATTCGGCAAATTACGCAATTCGGCATCGTTGGCTTTCCACAGTTTTTTATAACTGCGGTTAAAATATTTTAAACGCTGATCTGCCCCGAAAACTATAACGGCATCACGCACATTATCCAAAATATTCTGCTGCACCGAATACAATTCATTAATCATCCGTGTCGCCGCCAACCGATCGGAAACATCTTCATAGGCAAAAATCAAACCATTGGGATGTGAAGCCACCACTCGACGAAAAGTGCGGCCATCCGGAATATGCAGCAAATCTTCCCGAGATTCGATTAAACCGCCAAAAAGCCGTTCTTCATCGGCTTTATAAGACCTAAAATCACTAACTTCTGGCAACAAGCGACTGTCACGGATTTTATCCAAAAACTCAGCATAGGTCGGATTATTATCTAAAAAATCAGCATTTAGTTCCCATAAATTCAGAAAAGATTTATTATAAAAAACCAATTTTTGCCGTAAGTCAAAAATGGCAAAAGCCGTCCCTAAAGCGGCCAAAACATCCAAATGGGCATTCTGATGGATTTTAAAAGTCCGTTTGATAGTATCCAATTCTGTTGTATCGACAAGTATACCGACCGTATAAATTTTATCCAGATTTCCATCGGCATGAAACGGCGTTTCGGAAACCTCAAAACGCCTGGCCTCACCACAAACGGCCAAATTTATATCACCTTTCTGGGTTTTGTTGGTCTGGCGGGCGACATCTGCCAGCTGGCGGGAAATTTTTTCCAAAACAACTGCATTTGTTTCAATCGGTTGAGAATTTGCGTCCATGTCGTTTATGCCAGCAACCTCCGCATACTTTCGGTTAGCTAAAACAATATTTAATTGTTCATCGCGTAACCATATCGGTGCCACAAAATTATTTAGCATATCTTCCAAGCGGTGCAAACGCTGCCGATACTGCATTTTTTCATTTTCCAGCTCTTTTATTTTCAGCATTTCTGAACTCAAATCCCGAAACCATAGCATATCGCAATACAAATTTCCATCTGCACCGTTGATGCGCCCGCCGAAAATATTAATACTACGTTCCGCGGTTTTAAGGGCAAAGACATCCTCAAACGGAATATTTTCCTCCTGCATCAAAGTCAGATATTTGCGAATTTTCTTAGCGTCATCTTTATAAAAACAAGCCAAAACATCATCAAAGCTTGACTGAATACCGTTTGGCAGATTAAGCATAACGGCCAGGCGCCGGGAACAACGTTCCCGAACCGTACGGCGCGGATCTTTAATGCGTTCATCTGGATAAATAAAGGCAAAATAACCGTCTTTTGACGCATAAAGCGTTTCGGCATAACGTTCGCGGTCACGATTCAAAAAATAATTTTTTTGTTTTAAACGGGCGATTGTTACCTGCAAAGACGTCAGCAGAGCAACCAGAACCACGCCACCGACCAGGCAGAAATAAAGCATATTCCTTAACACATCATCATCCATACGTTTATCTCAACTTAAATTAAATGAAATAACAGTTGTTTGTTTGTAGATTCTATATTATAAAAGTAAATACGCAATTTAATTTTTTCAGATGGTTGATAAAATGTTCACACTGGCTTTTGACACAACGGTTAATTTTTGTTCGGTAGCACTGTTTGAGAACAGTACAAAAATAACTTCATATATAAAAGAAATGGATTTCGGGCAAGCCGAAGCCTTAATTCCCGCCATCGGCACCTTGTTGGAAAACCGTGGCTTACAATTCAAAGATCTGCAACTGGCCGTTGTCTGTACCGGACCAGGATCATTCACCGGCGTCCGTTCATCCATTGCCGCCGCCCGGGCTTTTGCTTTAGCCTGCCCCGAGGTGGCTGTCTGCGGCGTTTCCGCTTTTGATGCCTATGCCGCAGACATTGCCCCTGATGAGTTGGCGGAGATAAATGTTGCTTTGATTGAAACCAAGCGTGAAGACTATTACGTACAATATTATGATCGTCAGCTAAACAAACTTGAACCGCCGAAGACCGCTTTCTATGAAGATATTGTCCATAATTTAAACAACAAAAAAGCAACTCTTACTGGCGACGGCACCGAGCGTTTTTTAAGCCGTCCGAGTGGATTAAACCTGCATGCTGTGAAAATGCCTTTAAATCCGCCTATTGACAAACTGGCACTTATCGGCATAAATAAATACGATAATAAAAACATAGACTTTCCGAAACCTTTATATTTAAAAGCGCCGGATGTCTGTGTAAAATAAAAAATAACGGTAGAAATATCCGAAAAATAAAAGTACTTTTTATAAAGTGATTAAATGTTTTAACAATAAATTAAATACGAGGAAGACGTGACTAAATCAGAATTAATTGAAAAAATCGCACAAAAAAATCCTAATCTTATGTTAAGAGACGTGGAAAGAATCGTTAACGTCGTTTTAGATCGGATTATCGAAGCGCTGGCAAAAGGCGATCGGGTAGAATTCCGCGGTTTCGGAGCATTCTCCGTCCGCAAACGCGCGCCACGCATTGCCAAAAATCCGCGCACCGGTGCTAAAGTACAGGTTGAGGAGCGTAACATTGCACATTTTAAAACCGGAAAAGAACTGCATGAAATGCTAAACGGCAAATAATTTCCTAACCTTTAATTAAGAGGAAAATCCTGCCGAAGATCATGCTTGAACCAGGGAGGCTTTAAAAATGAATTTTATCAGAAGATTAATTGAAATTCCGCTGATTATCATTGTTATTATTTTTGCTGTCATCAACAATGATTTTGCTACGTTCAATTTAAAACCTTTTAATTTGGACATTACGGTTTCTTTAAGCGTTTTAATCCTGATATTGTTTTTTGCCGGCTATTTGCTCGGACGTTTCGACGCCTTTGTATCCAACGCGCCGCTCCGAGCACAGCTTCGCCAGCAAAAAAAGACTAATAAAGCTTTAAACAAAGAGCATGAAAAATTGCATGAGAAAGTATCCAGCCTTCAGGAAAACATTGAAAATTTAAAACAAAAAGAAACTCTGAAACCTTCCGTTCCTTTTAAACAAAAATTGGCTGCTTTTTTCTCGTTTAATAAAAATAATGAAGAATAGGTGATAATTAAAAATGAATTGGTTTACCGATATTGTTCGTCCCAAAATTCAAAAGACGACGCCTAAGGAAATTGCCGACAATTTATGGGTCAAATGTCCGGCCTGTAATCAGATGCTGTTTTCCAAGGAACTAAAAAAATCTATGTATGTCTGCACTTCTTGCGGGCATCATCTGCGTTTGTATGTCGACAAACGCCTGAAAATGTTATTTGACAATGAAAAATATCATGAAATTATCCTTCCAGAAATGATTGATGACCCATTGAAATTTAAAGACTCGCAGCGTTATACCGATCGTTTGCGCACTTATCGAAAATCCACTGGCAGTGAAGATGCTATTAAAGTGGCCTCCGGCAAAATCGGCGGTATCGATTCGGTTGTAGCGGTTATGGACTTTTCTTTTATGGGCGGCTCAATGGGTACTGCTGTCGGCGAAGGCATTGTTACAGCTGCCGAATTGGCATTAAAAAAGAAAATTCCGCTGATTACAGTCGCATCATCCGGTGGCGCACGTATGCAGGAAGGTATTTTATCTTTAATGCAAATGGCGCGCACAACGGCAGCGGTAAACATGCTTAAAGAACATGGGATTCCTTTCATCTCCATTTTGGCCGATCCGACCACCGGTGGCGTTTCCGCATCTTTTGCCATGCTGGGCGATATAAACATAGCTGAAAAAGGTTGCATGATCGGCTTTGCCGGCCGCCGTGTTATTGAACAGACGATTCGCGAAAAACTTCCGGATGACTTTCAGCGTGCCGAATATTTAAAAAAACATGGTATGGTTGACGTTGTGGTTGATCGATCTCACATGAAAGAAGAGCTGGTTAAAATTTTAACCGTTCTGACAAACAAAAACCGCCAGCCGATAGCACAATAAAAGATACCCCCTGTTTTGCAGGGGGTATAGATTAAAACAAAAAACAAAGAATTTCCCGCAATATTTCCAAGTCGCAAATTTCTAAAGAAACCGGATTAAGCCGTATGGCACTCACCTTGATTGTAGATAAAAAAACAGCCCGACTTTAAGAACATTGCTGATGTGGGTCTCTGCCGTCGGCATAGATTTAAAATCTGTTATTACCCAAGCTGAACAGTCGGAAAAACAGACTATTTTTTAAATACTTACCCTTCTTTTTCCATCTCAAAGACTCTGACTTAAAAAAAACTCCTTTCTGTGGCAGGCTTGACTTTGCTTTCCGCCTCTGGTAACTTAAACACCAAAGGAAAAAAGAATGAAAAAGTTTTTAATCTTATGTTTACTGGGGATTCTGGTCTTAACAGTTGCCGGTTTTCAACTGATTCGGGAAATCCGTCAGCCGTTGCCATTGACTGCGCCGCTAACAATTGAATTAAAACCAGGAAGTGGCATACGTTCACTGGCTACGGCCTTAACGGAACAAAATGCTGTCCGCCATCCGCTTTTAGTACGTTTAAGCGCCCGCTTTTATGGTTATGATTCGCGCCTCAAAGCCGGTGAATATAACATCAAACCGGGAATGTCGCTGTTGGATGTTTTACAAAACATAGCCGACGGCAAAGTTGTGTTGCACCGTTTAACATTGGCCGAAGGCTTAACCAGCGCACAAATGCTGCAGCTGATTGCCAATCACCCTCTTTTAAGCGGCGATATCAGCGAGCCTGCAGCCGAAGGCGAACTCTTGCCGGAAACTTACAGTTTTCATAAAGGGGCATCCCGTAATCAAATCATTAAAAACGCTAAACAGGCCATGAAACAAGCCGTCAAATCCGCCTGGCAAAATCGGGCTGAAAACCTGCCGCTGGATTCGTCGCAGGAATTGGTTATCTTGGCCTCAATCATCGAAAAAGAAACCGCTGTCGATACAGAACGCGGCAAAGTATCTTCGGTTTTTATCAATCGTTTAAATAAAAACATGCTTTTGCAAACCGACCCAACCGTAATTTATGCTTTAACCATGGGGCAAAGGGAGCTTGGGCGTCCTTTAAAAAGAAAAGACTTGTCCGTAGACAGTCCTTTTAACACTTATAAATATGCTGGTCTACCCCCAGCACCGATTTGCAATCCCGGTTTAAGCTCTTTGGAAGCAGCCGCACATCCAGAAGATACGCCTTATCTTTATTTTGTGGCTGACGGCAAAGGCGGACACAATTTTGCCCGAAGTTTAAATGAACACAATCGCAATGTGCAACATTGGATCCAAAAAATTCGTCATAAAAAATAGAAATCTGCATTTAATCAGTTGCCAACCGCGACCTTGCAAACAAAGATATCATAAAATAAGATTTAAAAACGATTAGCCAGCAACAGCAGAACAATTGCAGCAAAAAGACCAGCGAAAACATCATCCAGCATGACACCCCAAGCATTTTTCAACTTGCTATCAGCCCATTTAACTGGCCCCATCTTCAAAATATCAAAAAAGCGAAACAACCCGAAACCCGCAATATAAATGCCCAATGCCTCAAGCGACAGATTATGCCGCAATTGCGGAGCTACCAATAAAAAGGTTACCAACTGACCGGCAGTTTCATCAATCACCACCTTGGAAGGATCTTTTTCATCACAGTCCTTAATTATTTGATGAATTGCCCAAACACCAATAAAAAAGCTAACCAATGCCGCATAAAAAACACCGCTACGACCAAAAAAATATATCATAATAAAAGCCAAAGGCAAAGTTGCCAACGAACCAAAAGTTCCCGGAGCTTTAGGAGCCAAACCCGAACCAAAAAACGTTGCCAAAACAAGAGCGATTTTTTTTACCATAAGAAACCTCTTTAAATAATCATTTTGCCAGATCTGATTATAAAAGCGCAAAATTAAATTGCAAACACAAAATTTTCCTTATATAGTGCCAGGCATACAAATAAAGGAAACAATATGGTAGAAGTCGTCACTTTTGGCTGTCGGATAAATAGCTTTGAATCTGAAATTTTAAAAGAAAAATTCAAAAATGTTGATAATTTGATTATCATCAACACCTGCGCCGTAACTGGCGAGGCCGAACGCCAATGCCGACAGGCGGTACGTAAACTTCGTAAAGAAAATCCGCAGGCCAAAATCGTCGTGACCGGCTGTGCCGCCCAAATTAACGCCTCAAAATTTGCCAACATGCCAGAAGTTAACCTCATCCTCGGCAACAAAGAGAAAGCCGAAATTGAAAAATATCTTGCCGGAGACATAAGCGAAAAAACCATCGTCGGCGATATTTTTGCTTATGATGATTATGATCATTTTCTGATTACTGGTTTTGAAGGACGCCAACGCGCATTTGTACAAATTCAGCAAGGCTGCGACCACCGTTGCACTTACTGCATCATTCCGTTTGCCCGCGGTAGCAATCGTTCTGTGCCAGAAGAGGAAATTATCTGCCAGATAAAAACTCTGTTGCGGCAAGGTTTTGATGAAATTTGCCTAACTGGCGTAGATGCTTGCTCTTATAAACCGTCATTTAGCGTATTAGTCAGACATATTCTGGAACAAATTCCGGAATTGCCGTCACTGCAGTTTGGTTCGTTAGACCCGGCCGCCGTCGACGAAGATTTTATCGAAATAATCGGTAAATACTCAAACATATATCCGCATTTTCATTTATCGGCGCAATCCGGAGATAATCTGATTTTAAAACGCATGGGTCGCCGCCACCGCCGCGAAGATGTTATTATATTATGCAAAAAAATACGTGCTGTCCGTCCGGAAGCCACTTTCGGTGCCGACTTTATCTGTGGCTTTCCAACCGAAAGTCTGGAAGCCTTTAACAATACCTGCAAATTGGTAGATGAGGCCGGCATTGACCGTCTGCACGTTTTTCCATATTCAGAACGCCCCGGGACGCCAGCCGCCCGCCTACCACAGATTGACATGGAAGAACGCCGGCGCCGTGCTAAAATTTTAAGAAGCAAAAGAGAGGAACAGAATGGTTAATTTTTTTCAAAAACTCGGATTAAGCTTAAAAAAAACCTCCGCTAAAATCAGCGACGGAATTAGTGACATTTTCACCAAACGCAAAGTTGACGCACAAACCTTAGAAGAGTTGGAAGAACTCCTCATCAGCGCGGACATGGGTGTCAAAGCCTCTGCCAAAATCATCGCCGCTTTTGCAAAAAAACGCTTGAATAAAGAAAGTTCGGAAGAAGAAATTAAACAAACGCTTGCTGAAGATATTGCCGAAATTCTAAAATCCTGTGAAGCTGAATTTAAAGTTGAAGCACCAAAACCACCCTATGTTATTTTAATGGTCGGCGTTAACGGTGCCGGAAAAACCACCACTATCGGCAAACTGGCCGCCAAACTCAAAACCGCCGGCAAGCAGGTTTCTTTCATCGCCGCCGACACCTTTCGTGCCGCCGCAGTCGAGCAATTACAAACCTGGGGCGAGCGCTCTTCGATTCGGGTATTTTCCGGTGCTGCTGGCTGCGACAGTGCTGGTTTGTGTTATGATGGCCTAAACGCCGCCATTAAAGCTGGAGATGACGTTGTTTTTATTGACACAGCCGGCCGTTTGCAAAACAAAAACGGCTTAATGGATGAATTAAAAAAAATTATCCGCGTGATTAAAAAAGTCATACCAGAAGCTCCGCACAAAACTTTATTAACCCTTGATGCTACCACCGGTCAAAATACCGTTTCGCAAGTTCAAATTTTCAAAGATATGGTTAATATTGACGGCTTAGTCATTACCAAACTTGACGGTTCAGCCAAAGGCGGGATTTTGGCAGCCGTTGCCGAAGAATACCCAACGCCAGTTTATTTCATAGGCATCGGTGAAAAAATTGAAGATTTAGATGTCTTTAATGCCAAAGATTATGCCCAAAATCTTATAGGGTTGTAAATCAACCAAATAAATATCCTGTATACATCAGCCCTATATTAAAAATTTATAAGTTTGAGCCTTAATGCTGATTCTTTATACCTGCTATAAAAAAACCGACTTCACGCCGGCTTACTTAATTGGTGGGTATGACAAGACTCGAACTTGTGACCTCTGCGATGTGAACGCAGCGCTCTAACCAACTGAGCTACACACCCTGAAAATAGAATTAATCCAATAAAGAACCGGCTCATCGCCGGTCAAAATGGTGGGTATGACAAGACTCGAACTTGTGACCTCTACGATGTCAACGTAGCGCTCTAACCACCTGAGCTACACACCCGAAAGTAGTAGCTTAACTAACACAACAAAAAGCATTTGGCAAGCTATTTTTTATTATTTTTAAAACTTTTTTGCTTTTTATAAAAAGTTAAGACTTATGTCCTATAATTTCAGCCTGATTGAAAGGGAACAAACATTGCCTGTCAAACCATGCGCTTTTAAGATAGATTACAAAAAAATAACTATATACAGGGAAGTCGGAACTTCTGATATCCGATATCCAGTCGTTATTTCCGTGCCACATGCCGGACGTTATTTCCCCGAAGAATTTTTACAAAACGTCGCCTTAACCGAAGAACAATTACGCAGCAATGAAGATTTATTTGTCGACGAATTAGTCTGGCCACTTGCCGAAGGCGGTATTCCGGTTTTATGCATGAATGTGGCCCGATCTTTTATTGATGTCAATCGGGATAAAATCGAAGTTGATGCCAAAATGTTTTATAACTATCCAGAAGATAAAATCGCTATTGAAAACAATCGCTGTCGATTTGGTTTAGGGCTTATCCATCGTATAGACGTGGCAAACCGGCCCATCTATGACGGTCTGTTGTCTTATCAGGAAGTGCAAGAGCGGATTAAAAATGTCTATGACATATATCACAAGCGCCTCCAGCAACTTATCAACAAATGCGCCAAAAAATTCGGCTTTTGCTGCATCCTTGACTGCCATTCCATGCCCTCAAAAATTTGTAATATTATTCCAGACAGCCCGCACATTGATTTTTGTTTAGGAGATTTATTTTCACAAAGCTGTCCGACTGAATATACGGCATTTCTGCAAAACACCCTAAGCCGTTTCGGCTACACCGTAACAGCAAACATCCCGTATTCTGGCGCTTTCACAACATTCAATTACTGTCAGCCGCGCAAAAAAATTTATACCATGCAAATAGAAATTAATCGGAAAATTTATGCAGAGGAAATTTTTCTAAAGAAAAATTCACATTTTCAAAAAGTTAGTTCGGATATAAACAGCTCCATTCAAGAATTTGCAAAAAAACTACTAGATTTTTAAAAAAAAATATGCTACTTAGCTACAAAATGTGATTTCTGTTAATATGTTTTTAACAGAAATTAAAATTTGTTTAACACCCTTCTTTAGGTCTTCCAAGGAATTAGTTCTTTGGTTGGTAGGATGGAAATCTGTTTACGAGGGAAATTCTCTGCCTAAAGTTGGGAAGATAGGATAATTTTTTACTGTGCTGAGAAAAATTCTTTTTTTATTGATTGTTTCTTTAGTTATTGTCCATCCTCTTAAAGCCCAAAAAGAATATGAAACCGAATCATCTTCCTCAATTAAGGTTGAAGTTGCAGAGATGTGTTCGCTTTCGGCGGCGCGTATGGAGGAAAAATATGGAATTAAAGAACATCTGTTGCAAACAATTTCAAGTGTTGAAACTGGCCGCTGGAATGACACGCAGCGTGAAATTGTTTCTTGGCCCTGGACAATTAATGTCAACGGCAAAGGTTATTATTTTAATACAAAAGAAGAAGCTGTTGCCAAAGTTAAGCAACTTCAGGAAAAAGGCATTCACAACATTGACGTTGGCTGCATGCAAATCAATTTAAAATATCACGGCAAAGCTTTTAAAACTATAGAAGAAGCCCTTGATCCGGATACAAACGTGGAATACAGCGCCAAATTTTTAACTAAACTTTATAACCGGTGCGGCGATTGGCAAAAAGCCGCCATGGATTACCATTCGAAGATCCCCTCTCGTGGTTTAAAATACAAGAAAAGGCTTTTATCCCGTTTTGAACAAATTAAAGTAGCTGTTCTCGAGACCGAAAAGCAGGCCTCTTTATTCTAAATTGAGCCCAATAATGCAGAAGTGGAAAAAAGAATACCAAATCCGGACTTATGAATGCGATAAAAACAGCAATCTGCGCATTTTAACTTTGATGAACATCTTTCAGGATATGGCCGATTCCAACGCTTCTGCTCTCGGGCTTGGGCTGGAATTCTGTCTGGAAAAAGGCCTGGCTTGGGTTGGTTCAAATTATCATATCTGCATCAAACGCTTGCCAGTTTTACACGAAACTATTCATGTCGAAACCTGGCCGGCTGCCGAAAAAAAACTCGGAGCCATCCGCGACTTCATCGTATATGACAACGCGGGCAACATATTGATAACAGCTTCCAGCCAGTGGATACTCATTGATTTTATCCGCAAACGCCCAATTTCCCTTAAAGAGCATCTGCCAGAATATTCGGTTATTACCGAACGCGCACTGGAAACCGACTTTCCCAAACTTCCCGAACCCGAAAGAGTTGATTGCCAGCGGCGTTTTTCCGTACGTTTTGACGACATAGACTTTAACCGTCATGTTAACAACGCCGTGTACCCGCTTTGGGCAATCGAAAGTGTTGATCATGATTTTCGCGACACACACTTTCCGGCCGAAATCGAAATTGCTTTCAAAAAAGAAGGACATCTGGGCGAAGATGTTGAAATCATAACCGAGATTAATGACAAAACAACCTGCCATTCCGTCAAGGCCTTAAGCGACGACCGAGAACTGGCACGTTTACGGATAAAATGGCAAAAAATATAAGTTAATCGTCTTTAGCTGATTTAAAAAATTTATTAATGAAATCAGTTTCTTATCTATTCTAAAAGTGTCTTTAATATTTTTAATTTTTTATACTTATGAAAGCAACTATTCAAAAAGTGACCTCCATTAAAAGTCAATGGAGACTCATTGTTAGAGATGAAACGGGCGGTATTATCCTTACGATTGCCAACTTGGCAACAGCGCCCAAACCAGGTGATGTGATTACGGTCAAATACCGCAACGGCAAATTCATCATCAATGCCTGATGAAAAAGTTCCCGCGTTTTTTTAACGGGGGAATTTTTTTAAGATATCGGCACATCTGGTTTCATATACATACCCAAACATCCCCACCTTGTTTTCCAAAAACACTTGCCATTTTCAAAATCCATATTAAAAGTAGTCTGACTATCATAAAATCGCGTAAATTCATCCGTACTGACAACAAGGAAATAATATGACCCAAACAAAAAAAACAACCATAAAAACAAACTCTGCTTTATTCCTATTCATATTTCTGGGAATGCTGACAGCTTTCGGACCGTTTGTAACCGATATGTATCTGCCCGGTCTTCCCGTCATGGTTTCTTATTTTAACACCAGTATTTCCATGGTACAAATGGGGCTCACTTTTTCAATGCTCGGACTGGCCGCCGGCCAACTTGTGTTTGGTCCGTTAAGCGACAAATTCGGACGTCGGACGCCGTTGGTAATTTCCATGCTGTTGTTTGTTCTTTCCACCCTGGCCTGTATTCTTGCCCCGACAATTGAAATTTTTGTTTTATTGCGCTTTGTACAGGGCATTGCCGCTTCCGGCGGGATTGTTATTTCCCGTTCGATTGCCACAGATAAATTCAAGGGTCAGAATCTGGCCAAAGCTCTGGCAATTATCGGCGCCATCAACAGCATTGCCCCCATCGCCGCGCCAGTTATCGGCGGTGTGGTCATTAAACCTATCGGCTGGCAGGGAATTTTCATAATTTTATTGTTTTTAGGACTTATCATCCTGACCCTCTGCCATTATTTCAGTGAAAGTTTGTCCCATCCGCGACGCTCACAGGAAAAATTAAGTAAAACGTTTAATTTATTTAAAATTGTGCTACAAAATAAAACTTTTGTTTTTTACACGTTAGAATCATCGTTTGCATCGGCCATTTTGTTTGCTTATATTGCCTCGTCACCTTTTATTATTCAGACACATTATGGGTTTTCGGCCTTGGCCTTCAGCCTGTTTTTTGCCGCCAATGCCATTGCCATCGGCGGTGGCGCCGCCTTTGCTGCGAGCTTTAAAAATCAGCAGTTCGGATTAAAAATCAGTGTCGGCGGCCTTAATTCCTGTTGCTGGCTTTTATTGTTGGCAATGCTGGCTAATGTGTCCGTTATCATTTTTGAAGGACTTTTGTTTATTCTAAGCTTTTGCTTGGGCATGTCACTTACCATTGCCACCACCGTCGCCATGAACGCGACCCGGAGCAATGCCGGAACAGCCTCGGCTGTTTTAGGCGCTGCGGGGTTTCTGTTCGGCAGCATTGTTTCGCCCTTGGTCGGATTAGGCGACATCATGGTTTCAACCGGCATTGTACTGGTTATCTCCGCATTTGGCGCCGCCGTATGTACCGGTCTGGGCAACAAAACGATTTTTGAATAGATTTTAACCACCGATTTCTTTTGCTAAAAAGCTTAGCCTGCGCCTTAAAGTTACCCAAAAACTCCCTTCATCGGGAGTTTTTTTAGTACTCCAAAGTTTTTGCAGTTTTTTTAATTTTCATCCTTTTACACCCCACCCGTAGAAACATCGCGAAAGCGATTAAAGAAAGCGGTAATCTTCCGGATAACCATTTCTTTCTTCTTTTGCCGTCTTTTTTGCGAGTCTATAATTGGAAGTGGCGGCAAAACCTTATTGATTTGTATTCCGTTTTCCTGAACATAGCCGTTTCTGAACGCATTGTTGACATATTTATAGGTTTCTTCCTTATTTAAATTTTCCTCTTCAATGATTTTATCCAGCTCTGTTATTTTCTGTTCATGAACATATTTCTTCCAATCTGCATCAATATTGCTACCTGGCGTGAGTGAATTAATGAAGTTTTCAATAAGGTCTTTTTTACTGCGCAGTTCAATGCTGGAGTCAACAGATTTCAAAATGCTGACTTTTATTTCCTTGTCTTCCATATGACCATCGTGATATTTTTTAATCAGCATCAAAATATAATCAATATTAATTTCAACCTGTTTAATCAGCTCAATTTCAAAAACAAGGTCATCATTTACATTGTCTTTTTCTTTGCCCTGCGGACGCAGTTCATCATAAATTCTTAAATATTGGCTGTGATAGTCCTGAACATCCCGCTCGGTTAAAATTTCCTTTCCTGCAAATTCATCAAATGAGGACAGAATGTTTTTCAACCGCAGAATTGCACCATAGAGCTTTACAAAATCCCGCTTTTCCTTTTCGCTGACGATAAGCTCGCCGGCGGGATATTTCTCTTCCAGCTCTCCAATAAGCTCTTTATAGCCTTTGACAGATTTGCCTTTGTCATCAATATAGCCGTTGTAATATTCGGCAAAGGTTTTGAGCAACACGATACCACCGGCCTTTTTATCACCAAACAGGGCGAGGCTTTTGTTGGTCGCCTCTTCCAGATTGCGGAAACATACAATATTGCCAAAGGCCTTAACGGCGTTTAAAATACGATTGGTGCGGGAAAAAGCCTGCAACAGTCCCTGCATTTTTAAATTTTTATCCACCCACAACGTGTTTAAGGTTGTGGCGTCAAAGCCGGTTAAGAACATATTGACGACAATCAGGAGGTCTATTTCGCGGTTTTTCATCCGCATGGATACGTCTTTGTAATAGTTCTGGAACTTGTCGCCTGACGTGTCATAAGATGTTCCGAACATTTTGTTATAGTCGCCAATCGCGCTTTCCAGAAAATCTCTGTCGCTTTTATCCAATCCGCCGGTATCTTCCGGATTTTCATCAAACACGCCGTCGTCGGAATTGTCATCGCCGTTTACCCCAAAACTGAAAATGGTTGCAATTTTGAGTTTTTGCAGGGGATTTTCCGCCATTTGTTTTTGAAATTCTTCATAATAGAGTTTGGCAAACGGAATGGAGGAAACGGCAAAGATGGAATTAAACCCTGTCAGCCGGACTTTTTGTTTGATTTCTTCAATGTCCTTGCGGTTTTTCGCTTTGGCAACCTCGGTGACATTGGTCAGAATGTTGTAGCAGTAAGACCTGTCGTTGCGCATGGTTTTCTGGTTAAAATGTTCCAGAATATAAGAAACAATGCGGGAGATTCTCTCCGGAGCAGCAAGAGCCTTTTCGCGGTTAATATCCCAGACCTTTGAATCTTTAATATTTTCCTGCTCTTTCATTGTACTGATGTAGTCAATACGGAACGGCAAAACATTTTTATCGGCAATCGCATCGACAATTGTGTATGTGTGCAACTGCTCGCCAAACAACTGCGCCGTTGTTTTCAGGTCAGATTTGCAGCCCGTGTTGGCGTTTTCGGCAAATATCGGTGTGCCTGTGAAACCAAACAGATGATATTTTCTGAAAGTTTTGGTAATAGCCTGGTGCATCTCACCGAACTGGCTGCGGTGACATTCATCAAAAATAATCACAACATGCTTGTTATAAACGGGATGTTCTTTATTTTTCTTGATAAAACAGGTCAGTTTTTGAATTGTGGTGATAATAATGCGGGCATTATTGTCTTCAAGCTGTTTTTTCAAAACGGCCGTACTGGTGTTGCTGTTGGCGGCCCCTTTTTCAAACTTGTCATATTCTTTCATTGTCTGGTAGTCAAGGTCTTTCCTGTCCACCACAAACAAAACCTTGTCAATATTCGGCAAATTTGAGGCAATCCGCGCCGTTTTGAAAGAGGACAGGGTTTTGCCGCTGCCTGTGGTGTGCCAGATGTATCCCCCGCCGTCAATCGTGCCATATTGTTTATAATTGCTTGCGATATTGATTTTGTTGATAATGCTTTCGGTTGCCACAATCTGATAAGGGCGCATAACCATCAGCATTTCATCAGAGGTAAAAACGCAATATCTGGTTAAAATGTTCAAAATTGTGTGTCTGGCAAAAAAAGTTTTGGCAAAATCAATCAAATCAATAATCGGTTTGTTTTTTCTGTCTGCCCACCAGGAGGTAAATTCAAAGCTGTTGCTGGTCTTTTTCCCCTTTTTTGAAGATGTGCCTGTGTTTTCGCCGATATGCGACTGGCGGGTGGTATTGCTGTAATATTTGGTGTAGGTGCCGTTTGAGATGACAAAAATCTGCACAAACTCATATAAACCGCTTCCCGCCCAAAAACTGTCGTTCTGATAGCGGTTAATCTGGTTAAAGGCGTCTTTGATGTCAACGCCGCGACGTTTGAGCTCTATATGCACCAGAGGCAGACCGTTGACCAGAATGGTTGCGTCATAGCGGTTTGCTCTCGCGCCTTCGTCTGTTTCATACTGATTGATAACCTGCAAAGTGTTGTTGTGGATGTTGTCTTTGTCTATCAGCAGGATGTTGCGAAAATGATAATTATCAACGGGCTTTTCATAATCGAGAACTTTTTTGTAATCTTCCTGGATTATCCTGGTTTTTTCCTTGATGCCATAATTGGGGTTGGCGATTTCCTGTTTGAAGAATCTGTCCCATTCCCTGTCGGTGAAATGATAATCGTTCAGTTTCTCCAGCTGGCGGCGCAGGTTGTCAATCAGGTCTTTTTCGGAATGTATCGGCAAATAATCATACGCCTGGTTTTGCAGTTGCTTAATGAACGCTTTTTCAAGATCCGCCTCGGACTGATATTCGGTCTGTTTGGTTTTCATGCCCTGATATTCGGCAACAACCGTGCTTTCGGGATTTTCGGCGATAACGTTAATTTTGTTCATTAAATCAACTCCGTTGGTTCAGGCGGCCACATCAAAGGTAAGCAGTTTATTTCTGTAATACTCATACTGTTTTCGGCGGGCGTTGATTTCCGCCGGTATGCCCTGCGTTATATCATTAACAAGGCTATCAAACTTGTCTAAAATTGCAACTATTCTTTCCTGTTCTTCCAGGGGAGGAATGGGGATCAAAAACTTATCTGTATCCGGGGTTGAAATTTGGGGAAGTTTTCCAGTCTTTGCTTTAAGCTGAAAATCATTCATTTTATTTGTTAAATAGTAATAAACAAACTTCAAATTAATGTCTTTATTATCAGACGAGTAGGACCACATTTCATTTTTATGGCTAAATGGTTTATCGTAATATTCAAAACCTATATTTCCCCTTGATTTAACAATAATGCTTGTTTTAGTTATAACATCTTTATCGGGGATATCGCCATAATTAACATCAGCAAACGTATTTCCTCCAGCAAATATTCTTATTGGAGCATATGGAGTGTTTAATTTTTTCATTATAGTTGCAGTGATAGGTGTTCCTTTCTGTCTGATACAAACCTCTGATAGCATTTTCCACTCAATGCCCCCCCTGGTTGTATTTTCATCAAAGGTGAGCAGTTTGTTGCGGTAATACTCATATTGACGCTTGCGCGCCTCCAGCTCCGCCTCCAGCTCCGCCTCCAGCTCCGCCTCCAGCGCGGTGAAAGCATCCAACACCCGCACAATCTCCTCCTGTACCAGTAACGGCGGTACAGGGATTGTTAACTCTATTAAATTATTTCTCCTTATACCCCTTAAGGTACTTCCAACAGATGATGAATTAAAGCTATTTTGTACTCTATCGGATTGCAAAACATACATTAGATATTTTGAAATTATAATTTTATTATCTGGTTTTAGTAAAATTACGCTTTCACTACAATTCCAATTATCAGTAGGAATATCTACCAGTGCCACTTTTCCGATTGTTCCTATACTCGACAATAACACATCACCTTGTTCTAAGGAAGACCTTTTTTGAATTATTTTCACAGCACTTTTAGTTATCTTATCAGTCTTATTTGTAAAAATAATTTTGCCTGTTGTCATTTCTTTTACTGTTAAATAATAGCAATCTGCTCCACTCTCATTTAACTTAAAATTTTGTCTTGGGTTTAATCCACTACGAATAGATAAGACAATATTCCCCAGCTCCCTGTACTCCACGCCGTGCGGGCAGTGTTGCTTTATCAAATCATCAATCTTGCTCATCATCTTTTTTCCCTTGTTGCAGCAATTTTTTCACTTCTTTATCAAAGTCAGATTCTATTTGCTGGGTTTTATTAAATACATCATACTCTTTTTCTGCCTTAATTTTTGCTTGTTTTTGCGAAATCTTACCTTTATCGCCATCGGGAAGAATGTCATACCTGCGGAATGATAAAAACTCATTAACACTTTTGGCAAATTCTTGCATTGTGAAAGTATTCTCGCGTTCAATTAAGTCTTCAATATAATCAAAGTATCCTGAAACAGTTCGTTCTAAACGCTTGATTTCCTTCTCGGTTAAATAGTTTTTTGCAATAGATACATCTGATTTTAAAATTCTGCCATCAGGTGAGTGTTTCCACGTGGTCAATCCCATGTGTTCTTTATTATGGTCTGCCTTTGTATAAATAATTTCAGCAGCTGTCTGCCCTGTAATGGCATAATGAAACTTATTTTGTACCGTTGCATAAAAATCTTGTGTTATTTGTGAATTTTTATCGTAATCAATAGAACATTCTGCAAAAATATCAGTGATTTGTTGATAAATGCGACGTTCAGATGCTCTAATGGAACGAACTCTCTCCAATAATTCACGGAAATAGTCTTTTCCAAACGCGTCTTTACCTTGTTTTAATCTTTCGTCATCCAATACAAATCCTTTTTGGATGTACTCTTTCAGAACCTTTGTCGCCCAGATTCTGAAATGTGTAGCTTGGATTGAATTAACCCGATATCCCACAGAAATAATGGCATCAAGATTGTAAAAATTGGTTTCAGAAGTCTGTGTTTTGTTAGCTATTGCACCATGTTGAGTGGTTGTTTCCATTTTGGAAATAACCACTTGTTCTTCAAGTTCCCCTTCTTCAAAAATATTTTTTAAATGCTTACTAATGGCGGGTGTTTTGACTCCAAATAATTCTGCCATAGATTTTTGTGTGAGCCATATGGTATCATCTTTGATAACGGCATTTACCTTCACATCACTATCAGGGGTGTTATATATTAAAAAATTAAGTCTATTTGCCATTTTACGCCACTCCTTCCAAATTGGCAACGATGGCGTCTATTTGCTGGCGTAGCTCATTCTGTCTGATGACAATCTCCCCGATTTGCTGGTTCAAAACCCTGATGTCAATTTTCTCACGTGTATCTTTCTGTTCAACATAAGAAGAAACCGAGATGTTGTAATCGTTCTCGCCGATTTTGTCGTTTTTAACCAGTTTTGAGAAGTGCTCAATATCTTCCCTTTTAACATAAGCGTCCAAAATCCTGGCGATATTGTCATCGGAAAGTTTGTTTTTGTTGCCTGAATGGACAAACTCGTTACCAGCGTCAATGAACAGGACAGCATTGTCTTTCTTGCTCTTTTTCAACACAATGATGCAGGTTGCAATGCTGACACCAAAAAACAGGTTGGCGGGGAGTTGAATCACACAATCAACAAAATTGTTATCAATCAGATATTTGCGGATTTTCTGTTCCGCTCCGCCACGGTATAACACTCCGGGAAATTCTACGATTGCCGCTGTTCCATCCTCCGCCAGCCAGTGAAGCATATGCATGGTAAAAGCCAAATCAGCCTTGCTTCGCGGTGCCAGAACCCCCGCCGGAGAATATCGCGGGTCGTTGATTAAAATTGGATTGCTGTCTCCCGCCCAATGGAGCGCATAAGGCGGATTGGAAACTATCGCCTCAAACGGCTCATCATCCCAATGTTTGGGGTCTGTCAGCGTGTCACCAAGAGCAATGTCAAACTTTTCGTAATTGATATTATGCAGGAACATGTTGATGCGACAGAGATTATAGGTTGTGATGTTGATTTCCTGCCCATAAAATCCGTTTTTAACATTTTCCTGCCCCAGAATTTTGGCAAATTTCAGCAATAACGAACCCGAGCCGCAGGCGGGATCGTAAACCTTGTTGACCGATGTTTTGCCAACCAGGGTTATCTTTGCCAAAAGCTCAGCAACCTCCTGCGGGGTGAAAAACTCGCCACCGGATTTTCCCGCGCTACTGGCGTACATTGTCATTAAGTACTCATAGGCGTCGCCAAAGGCATCTATGCTGTTGTCGGTAAAATTACCAAGTTTCAGCTCTTTGATGGCAGTCAGAATCTTAACCAGTTTTTCGTTTCTTTGTTGAACTGTAGACCCCAGTTTGTTGCTGTTGACATCAATATCGGCAAACAGCCCCTTAAAATCGTCTTCGCTGGCTGTCCCCTGAGCTGAGGCCTCAATATCACGAAACGCCTTGCTCAAGGTTTCGTTCAGATTGGGGTTATTCCTGGCTTCTTTCTGCACATTTTGAAACAACGCGCTGGGCAAAATAAAAAAACCTTTGGTGGAAACAGCGTATTCTCTGGCTGTTTCCGCGTTTTCGTCCGTTTCCTGGGTGTAGTCATAGTCGGCGACGCCGCTTTCCCGCTGTAATTTATTGATATAGGCGGTAATATTTTCAGAGATAAAACGATAGAACAAAATCCCCAACACGTAGGATTTGAAATCCCAGCCGTCCACGCTGCCCCGCAAATCATTGGCAATTTGCCAGATAACCCGGTGTAATTCCGCTCTTTCCTGTTCTTTAGTCATCTTTTATCACCTCTATAGTCAATATTTGATGCAATTATAAAGCCGAAGAGTTAAAATTGAGTGTAGATTTAAAAGCTTTACCATTTCACATACATAAAAAATCGGTGCCTTTAAATCCTTATAAAAAAAAACTCCCTTCCAGGAGCTTTTTGGTGCTCTGAAAAGGACTTGAACCTTCACGGGAAATCTCCCATAAGTACCTGAAACTTACGCGTCTACCAATTCCGCCATCAGAGCATTGCTTTTTTTAATAAAAACTTTTTCTTAAGAAGTCAATACTTTCTTTTAAAAAATTTCATAAGAGTACAAAATCAAGGCGATTCCCAGCACAATTCTATAAACAACAAAAGGAAAATAAGTTGCTTTCTGCAACCATTTCAACATAATAAAAATCACGACCATTGACGCTACAAAAGAATATAAAGTCGCGTCACCGACCCACAAAATTTCACTTGGATTACCGTTCCGGAACAATCTGAAACACTCTAATGCACCAGCTGCCAGAATTGTCGGCACCGACAGCAGCATGGAAAATTTTGCCGCCTCGCTGCGATTCACACCCAAAAAACGCGCCATGGTAATTGTCACGCCAGAACGGCTGGTGCCGGGAATAAGCGCCAGACACTGCGCCAAACCGATTAAAACGGCATCCATTATCTTCAAATCCGCCGTTGTTCGTTCTACTTTTCCGCAACGGTCGGCAGCATATAACAACAGGCCGTATAACAAAATCGTCCAACCAATAATTTTAGGATTACGCAACCATTCCATACCATAGTTGCGCAAACAAAAACCCACCGCCAACGACGGTATTGAAGCAATTAAAATCAGATATGCCAAACGATTTCCTGAATCTGCAAAACTCGGCAAAAATTTATTTTTAATAACGCCGTAAATCATCTCCCAAACAGTTTTATGAAAATAAATCAGCACAGCAAACAATGAACCAATATGCAAAGCTATATCCACTGCCACACCTTGATCGGGAAAACTGGTAAATTCAGCAAATAAAATCAAATGTCCGGAAGAGCTCACAGGTAAAAACTCCGTCAACCCTTGAACAACTGCCAGCCAGATAAGTTGTAAAGTACTCAAGGCAAAATCTCCTCACCCTCGGGAACATACTCCCGACACGTCCATTCTTCCATTTCCAGCAAGGCATGCGGCCGAAAACGAATATTATGAAGAGATGCACCCCAATGCAGATGCGCCCCCGTTGCCCGTCCGGTTTTGCCTGCCAAACCGATAACCTCGCCTTTTTTAACATAATCTCCTTTGGCGACTTTAGCTTCTTTAAGATGCATATAAATGGTCTGCAAACCATAACCATGGTCTATAATCACCATATTGCCGGAATAAAAATAATTACCTCCACTGAGTATGACAATACCATCTCCAGCTGCTTTCACCGGTGTTCCTTCCGCAACGGCAATATCCGTACCACTGTGCGGATTTTTCGGCACGCCATTAAAAATCCGCTGATTGCCGAAATGTCCGCTAATAATGCCCTCCACAGGCAAAATAAAACCTTTCTGCCAACTAATGTTACCATTATCAACAACCGAAAGCGCTTTCCGTACATCTTTCTGCTCGCGCAGGATTTCAGCTTCATCTTCTTTAACTGGTGTAACTTTACACTGTTCAACGCCCTCAATCTGTTGAATATCCCACTTTGCAGACGCCACCGGCAAAATATAATTATCAACCGCATCATCGTGATAAACCACGCTTATTTTTGCAGTTTCATCTGCATCTCTGGCCAACGAAAACAAAAATCTTCCATCTTTATCAACTTTATAAGCAACATCATTAACTACAACTTCCGTCGCCTTCGGCGCATAACCAGAAACCGGCTCACCCTGCTTTAAATTTCCGCACAATTCCAGCGCACAGACATCAAAACCGACCAACAACCAAAACAAATTACAGGTCAAATAAATCAAACTGTTCCGCATCGCGATTCTCCACAACTTTTGTTTTGACGATACCATCGGCAAAGCGCACATTAAGTTCCTCGCTGCGTTTTGCCTGCGTTGCATTATACAAAGTTTTAAAATGCTTGTCCGTTACCCACGCAAAACCACGCTTTAAAACCGATTCGACCGAAACACTTTCCAGCCGCATTGACAAACTTTTCAAAGTTATCTCATATTTTTCCAAAAGATTTTTAATATGATAAGGCTTTAAACCCGGCAAATCCAATTCCTGACCTTTACTGGCAAAATAGTTTTTAATGGCTTGTTTCAAACGTTCCAGACGTTCATCAAGTTTTTGCTGATTATCCAGCACGATTTGTTTCAAATTAGGTATGCCGCGGCATAAAGCTTCCAAAATCTGCATATCCTCGTTCAACAAACGGTTCATCGCTTGTAAACGCCGATTATCCAAAGCAGAAAGCTGTAAAAGAAGTTCGCTTTTAACCGGCACGGCAAATTCCGCTGCCCCAGTCGGGGTCGGCGCCCGCACATCAGCAACAAAATCAATCAGCATGGTATCAGTTTCATGGCCAACCGCAGAAATCAGGGGAATTTTTGAGTTATAAACGGCACGGACAACAACTTCCTCGTTAAACGCCCACAAATCTTCCAAACTTCCGCCACCACGCGCCACAATCAGAACATCGGGCTTAGGAACAGCACCATTTTCCGGCAGGGCGTTAAAACCATTAATGGCAGCGGCTATTTTTTCGGCCGCACCATCGCCCTGCACCGGTGTCGGCCAGACAATAATCCGTGTCGGGAAACGGTCGCGTACCCGGTGGATAATATCACGGATAACAGCGCCACTGGCGCTTGTTACCACACCAACAACCGTCGGCAGATACGGAATTTTCTGTTTATGTGCCGCATCAAACAACCCTTCTTTTAAAAACTGCTGACGCCGCTCTTCCAATAATTTAAGCAAAGCACCGGTGCCGGCAATTTCCAAATAGTCAATCACCAGCTGATAAGACGAACGACCGGCAAAAGTCGTTATTTTTCCAGTTGCCACAACCTCCAGCCCATCTTCGATTTTAACTGGAAGCGCAGCGGCAACCCCGCGCCAACACACAGCAGACAACACAGCATTTTCATCTTTCAAGGATAAATACCAATGACCGGAATCTGCCTTTTTAGCACCAAAAATTTCCCCTTTAACCCGCACCTGGCCGAAAGCATTTTCAACACATTGCCTAACTGCAAAAGAAATTTCGCTGACGCTGTATTCAATAATCTCGCTCATTTTATCCTCTTTTAGGGCATTGTAACCGGTTGCAAACCATATGCAATCGTTTATCAGCCTTACCAACAAAAAAAAGATATTGCAATTATACAGTTTAATCTTTAATATAAATCTAAAATCAAAAGTTTTTATCAACAAAAGAAAGGGTCTCAAAATGTCAAAAGCCCCGCTTGTAAAACCATTAAGCAAAGCAGCCGTCGGCGGCCGGTTAAGTTTTATTTTAAGCATTTTCAAATTTTTAAGTTTTGATTTGGCCGCTTTTTTTGTTTCTAAAGCAGCAGAAGCAAAAGAAGGCCTGTTCAACAGCAAAGGCAATTCCCGGGAATAGGAGAATAAGATGGAAGAGATTACACCTCTGCCGGCAAGTTTTTTCTTTGATAAAATCGGCGTGATTATCAAAATTGAAATGAACGCAGATCATGTCTTTCGTGGCGAAGTTATCTACGACGGCCGCAATCAGATTATTTTTAACCGCAATGATAAACAGTTTTACTTATTAAGCAAAATTGCACCCGTCATTCGCAAAAAAATCCTGAAAAGCAAATATGTCACGATTACTGAAGAATTTAACGATGAAATTACGCAGGCTTATGATATTTCGGTGCGCATCGTCGATGAAATTCCCGGTAGCGACACTTATGAAGAAGAAATGCAAAAATATCTGGAAAAATTAAAAGAAACTCTCGGCGAAGACAAACTCCGGGAAATGCAACGCGAAGCCATTCATTCTTTTGCTAAACTAACTGCCTGATTAAAGAATAAATATTCTCTGATAAACCAGAGGCTACGGATAAAAGCCTAATGGTTTGATTATGATTAAAAGGCATAGACAATAGCAGATGACATCTTAGCATTCAACGTCTGCTAAAATTCTGTCAAAAACAAAAAAATCCAGAAACTTTTCCAGACTTTTCAAAAATGCTTTACCGACTAAAACCGCCAAATAAATTTCTTCATATTGTTTTATGATTAAATTAAATGCTATTAGACGACAGACTGTCATAAATTTTACAAAGTATAAAAAAACATCCTCGAAAAACAAATCTTTTCTAGTAAGCAAACAACCATAGCCTATTACTCATACCCGCGCTGCCGGCGCACGGCTAAATTAAGCAATTTGTTAATTGTGTTGGGCATATCGGCATCCTGGTTAGATTCAATGATATTAATGATTTCCTGCTCCCGCACTGTCAAATCCTGATTAATGCCAATGGTCGCATAATAGTCATTACTGCTATTATAAAGATTCGCCGCTTGTTTAACATCCCCTTGATCATAGTAATATTGTGAGAGATGTTTATAGGCATTAGCCATCTGATGCGGATAAAGATTCTCATCACCCATATTCATAACATTGTTATATGCCCAAATTGCCTTATTGTCCGATTCGGCTCTAGCATACATATCACCAACGCGACTCCAAGCGTTAATATTTTTCGGAGACAGTTCGATCGCCAATTCAAAAGCACCAGTTGCTAGCTGCAAATCCTGTAAACTTGCCAAAGTTCCGAAAGTACAGGCATAATTTGATGTTTCTAAAAACGTAATATCTTTTTTTTGCGTATTTTTTTGCTGATGGCCGCGATCAATATTATTATCAATCAAAGATTCCAACATCGTCAAACAATATCCAGGTTCGCCCTGTGTCAGACTATATAAGGCTTCATCCGCCGATGGTAGTTCATCAGCTTCTGGAAGATTGGCAAATTTACCGTTGTTATTCAGAGAAATAAAATTTTTAATAGCGCCTATCAGTTGGATAATATCGTCTTCACTGGACAGGTCACCGCTTTTGGTTTTAATCGTCTGGGCAATTTTTCCATCATCAATATCTCTGCCCAGCATATTGATAATTAACCCGGTCAGAGCATCTAAAGGTTTTTTGTCAGGTACATATTTAAATGGCTCAATTCCAGCGGCAATTTCATCAAGTTCGCCGCGTCGGCCTTTTTTCCAATCAAACTCCATAGAGGAAGCTCTGCCCCGGGTTGATGCCGGGAAAGGTATTGTATTATTAAAATCCAACTGTTTTTCTTTATTTTTTTGTTCGGTCGCCACATATGCTTTCTTATATTTTGCCGCCAACTCTTTTTCCGCATTTGCTAGACGCTTGCGCTCTGTCTCCATCTGGGCTTGTCGGCGCTGTTGTTCAGTTTGTTTCCGCTGCCAGGATTTTTCCAGTTCTTGTTCCAATCCAAGTTCCCTTTCTTTTTCATTTTCAAGATCTTTAGATATTTTACTGGTATTAGCCCGACCGCCGGATACCGAAGGCAACGCATCATTTTTAATAAAGGACAACAACGACTTGATATATAAGATAACAACCAAAAACAAAAACAAAATAAATGCTAAAAGCAATAAAATAATGGAAACGATCCTTAAGTTATCTGTTCCAGCAAAATGACGTTGGAAGAACCCCGCCACTCCGCTTAAATTCTGAGAAATAGCAATGCTAAACTGGTTAGTCAACAAAAACAATACAATGTTTTGCAACATATTGTGTTAGTCCTTCCTGTTATTTTTTGAATAACTTTTGCCATTTTATATTTTAAATAGTTTAAAATATATTACTTATTATAAGTAATCAGGCTAATTTTTCAAATTGTCCCTTAATTAAAGTACATAAATCTTGGTCTTCATATCTTTGCGCCTCGGTTAAAGCCATGGATAAATATTGTTTTGCCATCTGGTTATTGCCTAAACGCATCTCAATCTGTGCCAAATTGACACAATCAGAAGCTGTTCCGGAATATCTTTCATTGGCATGTTCTTGAGCAAGAGAACGTATAAATAAGCCTTTGGCGCGTTTGAAGTTTTTCCGGTAAATATAAATAAGCCCTAATAAAGCATACACATTTGCTATATGAAATCCGGTTTTATGCCGACGGGCTGTTTTAATTATTTTTCGGCACATTTCCGCCGATTCTGCGTGCTTTTGCAATTTAAACAGAGCCTCAGCCTCAATAAAAGCCGCATCAAAATAAGCTGCATAATTCTTAACCTGCTGGTATCTTTCCTGTGCGGCCGAAGCATAATTTATCGCCTGAGAAAAGCTTTCCTGTTGCAGAAAAGAAATTGCCGTCAATTCATCGCTATAAGCCTGTCCTTGTGCATTTCCGACCACTTCATGCTTCTCAAACGCTTTCCGAGCATATTTTACGGACGCGGAAAATTGCCCGCGCATTAAGTTTAATAAAGCCAGTTGATTAATAATTTCTCCTTCCCGGACAGCCAAATTAAGTTTTTTAAAAATCTTCCGGCTTTGTTGAAATAAAGTTACAGCTTCAGCAAAACGCTCCTGTCCGGCCAGCAACATCCCTTTTGCCGCTAAAACCTCTGCCTTGCCGACAATTGAAGAAGCCGCCTGATAAATTTCAGCAGCCGATTCATACATTATCTGAGCAACATCATATACTGCGCAAAATCGATAAATTTCACCCAAAAGCATATATGCCGCAGCTTCTTCCCGCACAGCCCTCTGTTTTTTAAAAAGCCCAGCGGCACAAGCAGCATCATGCGAAGCCTTAAACATATCGCCACTATACATAGCAAGTTTCGCCGTTAAATACAAAAACAAAGCTTTTTCTGGCTTGCTTAACTTCAGAGCATCTAATTTATCTATAATCTTCCGTAGATTTTTAAAATCATTATCTATCGCCAGAAACAAACCCGATATAAGCAAAAGCCGAATATTTTTCGTACCTGTTCGCAATACGCGGCGAATGGACTGATGTCTGCTTTCGGGATAAAAATATATTTTAAATGCCTCCACCAAAGCCGAATTATTTTGGGCAATAAATTCTATCAATCTGTTAAATTTTCCAGCATACACGGCTTTAAACAGCCAGCGGCGATGTTTGTTTTGCAAGCAGACAACCATGCCGGCCGCCTCCAAAACCATATAAGCCGGAAAAAACGGCATATTGATATATTTATCGCCAAACTCACCGATTTTACGGACGAAAACATCCCGATACAACCTTTTCAACAAAAGCCGACGGGCAAACAGCACCGATAAAACGGCAACGATTATAAGCAGCCCACTCAAAATAAAAATGCAATATTTCATAAAATATTCATACTAAATTAGTTTTTTAATCGCTATAATTATAGCAATAAAAAATAATTGCAAAAGGATTTTTTTAAAATGGCTATCACAAAATTAAGCCCACGGCAACTTTATAAAAAATGCGATACTTCAAAATTTGATTTTAACTCTACCGCCGATTTGGAAGAGCGTCTCTCCGCTCTTGGCCAAGATCGCGCCATCAGCGCAGTTGAACTCGGGATTAATATAAAATCTAAAGGTTATAACTTGTTTTGTTTCGGTCCAGAAGGAACTGGCAAAATGAGCCTGGTCAAAAGAATTCTGGAAAAAGAGGCTGGACAACGACCTACTCCGGATGACTGGGCTTACGTTTATAATTTTGACGAACCTTATAAGCCGATTGCAATTAATTTTACCGCCGGCGAAGCTTCCGAATTTGCCAAAGACGTTGATAAACTGATTGAGGAATTGAGCACCTCTCTCCCAACCTTGACAGACAGCGAAGAATACAAAGCAGCAATAGAAATCATACGCCAAAAATACAAAAGCAAAAAAGATGATTATATCAAAATTTTACAGAAAAAAGCCAAAGGGAAAAGCGTTTCCCTGCTGCACATGCCGGTTGGTCTGGTCGTTGCACCGGTAAAAGACGGAGAAGTTCTAAGCCCAGAAGCTTTTGAACAGCTCTCTGATGAGGAAAAGAAAAAAGTCACCAATGATTTAAATGCCATGCAGGCCGAAATTGAAAATACGGCACATGATTTGCCACAATGGGAGGAACGTCAACGCGAGGAGATTGACCGTCTACGGGAAAAATTGGCAAAAAACCTTATTAGTATTCCGATAGACGAACTGCGTAAAAAATATAAGCAATACAAACCTGCCGCAGATTTTCTAAAATCTATTCAAAAAAATATTTTAGACAATATCAATGATTTTATGCCTAATGCCGAATCACCAGCCGCCGGAACAGAAGAAGATCCCTTAAGTCTGCTGTTGAGCCGGATGAACAAAAATGAAGAAGACAAATTTGCTAAATTCAAGGTAAACGTCATTGTTAAAAATACGCCGAATGCCGGTGCGCCGATTATTTTGTTAGACCATCCGACACAGGGCAATTTAGTCGGTAAAGTCGAACGCGTTCAACAATACGGTGCCTTATTAACCGATTTTACTTTGATTAAATCTGGCGCTTTGCACCAGGCTAATGGAGGTTTTCTGTTAATTGATGCCCGCAAGCTCTTGCTACAGCCTTATGCCTGGGATTCGTTAAAACGGGCTCTCGCAGCAAAATCTATTAAAATTGAATCGCCCGGAGATGAAACCAGCTTTACAACCATTTCACTTGATCCGCAGCCTATTCCGTTGGATATTAAGGTCATTTTAACCGGTGATGAAGAGCTTTATGAATTATTATCGCAACGCGACCCTGATTTTTCAGATTACTTCAAAGTCGAGGCGGATTTCGGTACAGTTATGGATCGCACGCCAGAAAATGAAATAGAATATGCTAAATTAATCGGTTCGCTTTCCAAGAAAAAAAATCTGCGTTCACTCAATAAGCAGGCCGTTGCCAAAGTCATTGAACACGCTTCGCGTTTAGCCGACGATTCGGAAAAACTAACCGCGCACATCGCCTCTATCGGTGATTTGCTGCGCGAGGCCGATTATTGGGCGCGTAAATCTAATTCCAAACAAATCGGTAAAAACCACATCATACAAGCAATTGATGAGCAGATTTACCGCTGTGACCGCATCAATAAAGCCATGCTTGAACAAATTGATAAAGGCACTATTTTAATGGATGTTAAAGGTGAAAGAGTTGGACAGATTAACGGTTTGGTCGTTTACAATTTTTCCCGTAATTCTTTTGGAAAACCCGCACGCATCACCGCGCAAGTGCGAATGGGAAATGGTGAATTTGTAGACATTGAGCGCGAAATTGAGATGAGCGGCCCAATACACACCAAAGGCGTTTTGATTTTACAGGCTCTGCTTTCCAATCGCTTTGCCAAGAAAAAACCCTTATCACTGTCTGCGTCCATAGTTTTTGAACAATCTTACGGAGGAGTAGATGGCGACAGCGCATCTTCAACCGAATATTACGGTCTGCTGTCAGCCATTGCCGAACTACCGATAAAACAAAGCATTGCCGTTACTGGTTCGATTAATCAATTTGGCGAAATTCAACCTATTGGCGGTGTTAATGAAAAAATTGAGGGATTCTTTGAAGTATGTAAATATAACGGTTTAACCGGCAAACAGGGCGTTATAATTCCTCGTACAAATGTAAATAATTTGATGCTGAAAGAAGAAATTGTCGAAGCCGTTGAAAATGGAATGTTTCATGTTTATGCCGTTGATACAGTTGATGACGGAATTGAGATTCTAACCGGCGTCAAAGCTGGAAAACCTGATAAAAACGGCAATTACCCGAAAGGAACCGTCAACTATCTGGTAGCAAAAAATTTGGAAGAATATTATCGCTGCTATGTTCATTTCGCTCAGGAAACGCATGGATGTATCGGTAAATAGATTAGAGTTAATTCTTATCACAATTTCTTGACTTATATGCCGTTTTATGATACATTAAAATTAGTAATATAAATTGGCTTAAGGAGGATGGTCATGGTCGATGTATCTGTAAATAAAGCCAGAGCAGCAAGGAACAAAGCATTTTTAACAAATATTCGTTATATGCAGGAAAAAGTTATTGCTATAAAAGCTGAAGAAAATTACAAAGAAGAAAGCAACATGAACGCTCCGGCCAAGCATGAAAACAAAACAAGAGATGAACGCGCCTAAGCAAACTTCTTTATACTTTATACTTTTTAAGCTCCGTGAAAAAACGGAGCGTTTTTTTTATTTAAAGTATCAAATTATACATATTTCTAGATTCAATTCCATAATCTGCTACCAACGCTATCCCGCACACTTCTGACATATATTCTGCCGTTGTTAATATACACGGCACCACCACCATCGGCATATGTATCACGAACACGACCGCTAATATGGATTTCGCCGTCCCGATTCCAGCTTACCAGATTTTTATAAACACACATATTCTCCTTACATTGCAAATCAAGCCAGTTCAAATCCGTTTTTTTACCGGCATAGATTTTCTGTAAATTTTTTTGTTCCGCTTTATCAATCGGCAGACTGACGGTCTTCTCAAGCCAGATATTTTTAATCCAGCGGTTGCCCCGGCTGGGCATAATAACCATATTACCGGCATTATCCTGCACGGCAATTATTTTGCCGCTGGCATTATATAACATATCCGGCTTTTGAACCATAAAAATGCTTAAAATTCCAACACTAATCGGCACCACACCCCAGCACCGCCATTTTTGCTGCCAAATACAGAGCCATAAACCACCGGCAACCATAAACATTAATCCCCAAAACGGCATGGACATAACTTGAAAACCAGCACTGGGAAGATGAGCAACATAAGCCGTAATTTCATTAACTAGCTTAATACCAAATCCGACAATTTTCAAGGGCAGAAAATCCAACCCAAATGGCATCAAAAATAACACTGCCAAAACAAAAGGCATTATAATCAGCCCAATAACTGGCCCTGCAAGTAAATTACCCAATGTCGTATAAACAGCAATGTGGTTAAAATGATATATTGAGAACGGCAGCGTTGCCAGACTAGCTACCAAATCCGAAATCAAAATCCCGGCAACATACCCTGTTACAATTCGGAAAAAGCCTTTTCCGGCAAAAAAACGATGAATAGCGTCGGCATACTTTTCATAAAAAGCTATTAAAACAACCACCGCGGCAAAAGACATCTGAAAACTGGCACTGATAAGAGCATAAGGGGAAATAACCAAAACCACCAATGCCGCGAAACTAACCATGCGCATAGAAATAGCCTGACGGCCACATATAACGCCGATTAACACCACAAAAGTCGTAATAAACGCCCGCTGACTCGGAATTTCAGCGCCGGAAATCAGTAAATAAACAAAACTCACGGCAATAGCAAACACTGCGGCAATTTTCTTAGAATCATAACGCAGTACCAAATACGGCATCAACGCAATCAACAATCGCACAAAGAAAAACATCATAGCCGCCACCATACTCATATGCAAGCCAGAAATTGAAAGAAAATGCGCCAATCCAGAATCTCGATAATTTTGAGTAATTTCCTTAGAAATCCCATTACGATCACCAGCAATTATTGCCGCCGTTACCCCAGCTTCATCAGGGGGAAGTACCTCATTAACACGTGCAACGACATTCTGGCGAAGTTTATTGACCAGATAAAAAAGTTTATCCCTTATTCCCGGAAGATAGTCGCAATCAATCACAAACACATTGCTGTTGGCATATCCCACAGCGCTGATATTTTCAAAAAATGCTTTGCGGTCAAACTGATATCCTCCAGGAAGCACCGACATGGAAGGATGCATCAAAGTTGCCACCATTTCCACGCATTGCCCGGCTTCTAAAGGACTGTTTTTAGAAGAAAGTGTCACCCGAAAATAACCTTTGCGTTGGTTTTCAAAATCAGCAGCATCAGTCAAAAGAAGGCGCACCTTACCATCGGCATTTTTGCCGACATTCATAATTCGTCCTTTAAGATAAGTAACCTCATTATTATCCTGAGCATACAGCTGTTTTTCCTGATAAATCGCCTGTAGCTGTATATCGCTGAAACCAAGTACGCTCATAAGCAAAATTATCAGTGCCAGCATATATCCCGGTCGATAACGCCATCGATATAACAAATATAATAAAATTTCTACTGCCACAACCGTTAACCAAGGTGCTGGCTCGGTTTTCAAGAGAAAATAAAAACCGTTTCCCAACCCAAACAAAACCGACAACCACACAACCCAACGATCACGTTCGGCAAAAAAATATTCTTGAATATTTTCAATAAAATATCTCATAAAAAATTATTTAACATCATATACCGACAAATACAAACAAAAAAAGCCCTATCTTATATGATGCGTTTTTATAACGAGAAAACCCATCGGCCTGGCCGGTGGGTTCCTTTTCTTCTTGCTTTCCTATCCTGCTGTTGCAAAATAATTTTCGACAGCAGACTTCATTGCTGGAAACCTTTCCTCATATACTAAAATGAGGTTTTTCACATGCCACAGTAGTGGCTTTAAATTACGAAGCGCAATCACACACCCCGCCTTGGTATTCGCTATAGCAAAAAACAATCTGCACCGCTATCTCTATTACTCTTTTCATAAAATTAAAAATACAAAACTGAAAAAACAATAATAGAACCAAGAGAATTTATCAACCAGTTTTGTCAACAATTTTTAAGATTACATCACAGGCATTTGCGCTCGGCGTCTGTTCCCCTAAACCTAAAACTTTCCGAACTTTTGCAAACCCTTCTATTTGTCGTTCATAAAGCGAACCTTTCTTTAAAAATTCCTCGGCATAATATAAAAGTTTATCAATATTACAGTCTTCCTGGAGTAATTCTGGAACAATTTCCCGTCCTAAAAGGATATTACTCAGATTTACGAATTGAACATGCAAGAAGTGCCTGGCAAACCAAGCTGTTAGCGGTGATACACGATAAGCAATCACATGTGGCACATCAACCATAGCCAATTCTAAAGCCACTGTTCCAGAAGCGGCTACCGCCAAATCTGACGCGACAAAAACATCATGTCTGTCTCCTTCGTTATTAACAACGATAATCGGCAGTTTGCTTGCCTCTACCATTTTACGCACCTGATCCTCAACCGTATGCACAGTAGGAATAACAAAACAAAATTCCGGATGCTTTTGCTTAAACACTCGCACAAATTCCAAAAACACCGGCAGTAAACGAGAAACTTCCGTCTTACGAGATCCAGGCAATACAGCCATAATTTTGCAATGGTCCTCAATATTATAACGACTGCGAAAATCCTCGCCTTTTCCCCAAACAACGCTACTCTCTATGACCGGATGTCCGACAAAAGTAGTGTCAAGGCGATATGGCGTAAAATATTTCGGTTCATATGGAAACAGCGTCAACAAATGATCAATATACTTATACATGGTTCTGGCGCGTTTTTTCTTCCATGCCCAAACCTGGGGCGCCACATAATGCATCTGCGAAATCCCCAAATGCTTTTTCTTCAAAGCCTTATGGATACGTGCCGAAAAGCTCCAGCTGTCGATTGTAATGACCACATCTGGTTTTTTCTTCTCAATATCATCCACTGTTTGTCTAATCCGCTTTAAAATAAGCGGAATACTCGGAATAACTTCGGCCAACCCCATAACCGCCAAATCAGCAATATCAAACAAAGATTTCAGACCTTCGTTTTCCATGCTTTCACCGCCGATACCACAAAACTGGACATCTGGACATTTATCAGCCATTGCTCTCATCAGTCTTGAACCCAACAAATCGCCAGAAGGTTCTCCAGCAATTAAATATATCTTCATTGAATAATTTCCCCTGGATTAATCCCTAGCACAAACATTTTATGTTTATTTGCCTGTTTAATCACTTCTTGTTCATCCACAATCAACGCATTGCCGGCATGGACGGCTACCCCGCGCAAACCGCTATTATAGGCGTTTTCAATTGTTTTTACGCCGATTGTCGGCAAATCAATGCGCATATCCTGATTAGGCTTGCGGAGTTTAACCAATACACCACCATCGCCTTTACGTCGATATCCGTTACAACGCTTGATAAGTTCATCGGTACCTTCAATACCCTCAACGCCTAAAACCAGCCCTTGTTGCACAACAACCGCCTGTCCGACATCAAGTTCGCCAAGACAAAGTGCCACTTCTGTTCCGCGGGCAATATCAGCCAGAGCTTGTTTATCTGGTTTGGCTTTAGTCAAACATCCTTCCTGAACCAACAACTGAGGCATCACTTCGTGAATACCGATAACCTGCATTTTTTCAGCCTCAATTTCTTTAATCAGCGCACGCAAAATCCCGTCATCGCCCAACGCTTTCAAACCAATTTTGGCAAAGAAGGCCGTCGTGCGCAGATCCGGCATTAAATCAGCCAACGTCGGACGTCGGATTGTGCCAATCATAATAACGTCTTCAACACTTTCTTCACAAAAGCGTTTAAAACCCGTTCCAGCCTGGCCGATTCTTATCCATTTATGGGGAATAGATGCGTCAAAAAGCGCTCGGTCGGCATTGCCCTCAATTGCCAATACAAAGTAAGGGCGTTTTTTTTCCTGACAATATTTGATTAAGAGCTGCGGGATAGAGCCCCCGCCGGCAATAATACCTAATTTTCGTTGGCCGTCATTCATAATATTTTAATTCTCTTTGTTAACAACTTTTGCAACCTAGCATAGAAAATCTGTTTTTTCAAGAGTATATATCATAACATGCAAAAATTCCATCAAAATAAAAAAACATCTGAATTTGTAAAATAAGATTAACAATAACATATTTTTCGGCTACTCCCAGGCAAAAGTAAATCTTTAATTATCATTATGATACTAAAAATGAATCCCGAAAACGGCGAAATTGCAGTAACCGTTGTCCGAAGAAAACTTTTTTATCAGAAATCAATCGATCTTAATAACTATGCCAATCCGACAATTACGGCTGTCATTTCCTGCTGGAAAAGCCAAGATGGAAAGCTAACCTCCATTGCCTGCGGCAAGACTATCACTCTCGGCGATGACGATGAAGTACGCAATTTCCCAGTTGGAAGATCGTTCCTCTATCCGAACAGAGAAGAAATTCTTCTCACCCGCAACTGGAAACGGAAAGTTTATTTCATCCATCCGGAAAGAAAACCCGAAAGTGTCTACAGAGAATAGAAACAAGAACCACTGTAGAAAACCGTTCCACTCAAAGGGGCTGTTTTCTTTATTTTAAGAATCTTTCAGTCTTTGATGCAGCACACCGATTTTAAACTCTCGCAGACATTCTTTAAAAGTCTCGTCCTTTTTTAAACTCTCGCAGGCGTTCTTCAAAACGCAGGCCTTCTTTAAAAGCCTCATCCTCTCGCAATTTTTCAAAATGCTGAACCGCGTAAGAATCTTTCAGTCTTTGATGCAGCACACCGATTTTAAACTCCCGCAGGTGTTTTTTAAAAGTCTTATCCTTTCGCAATTCTTCAAAATGTGGAACCTCATCGGCTCTGACCGTTTCAATAACATCACAGGCAAGTTTCAACTTCTTGACACTTGCTACAAAATCAGCCTTTTCTTGTTCCTTATTCGGAGAAACTGTACTCTTAAAATCAGCCTGGCAAACTTTTATATACTCATTAACATAACAAACATGCCCTATTGTCATTTTTTCAGCAAGATCATACAAACTCTCTGGACTCATCTCCGGTATATGACGAAATTTCATATGTTGTTCAGCAGCCATAACCGCAAAATCTCGAAATTTGTTCGGCATACGCAGGCGGTGGCAAATCCGGTAGACCAGTTCCTGGCATCTAAGTTCATGCCCTTTGTGAGAAGGTAACATCTCCGCAGGCGTTAAAAGTTTGCCGACATTGTGCAGCAAAATACCGAATTTGACCAACTCTGAGCTGTTTTTCGCCAGTGCTAACGCCTGTAAGACATGCCCGCCGACATTGCCTTCCGGATGAAATTCCAAACGTTCGGGAATCTCCCACAGAGCATTGATTTCGGGCAAAACGACTTCCAAAGCGCCAACTTCACGCGCCACACCGATAAAACGGCAGAATGACGGTGTCTGCATAGCCTTGCGAAGCTCACCATTCACTCTTTCAGCCGTCAAAAATTTAAGCATGCCTTGTTTAACCATTGTTCGGCATAAGTCAATCGTTGCAGGATCTACTTCAAAATCCAGCTGAGCAGAAAGTCGACAAAGGCGCAAAACCCGGAGCGGATCCTCCACAAAATGCTCGGCATTGACATGACGCAGAATTTTATTTTTAATATCATCTTTACCGCCGGAAAAATCTATAAATTCACCCTTTTCCTCATCATAAGCTATCGCATTGCAGGTAAAATCGCGACGTTCCAAATCTTCTTTTAAGGTCACTGACTTATCGAAAATAAATTTAAAATCGGTATGTTTATCACCAGTTTTAACCTCCTTGCGCGCCAGAGCATATTCTTCTCTGGTTAACGGATGCAAAAAAACCGGAAAACCCTTGCCGACTTCCTCAAACCCCAACTTCAGCATTTCATCGGGCGTTGCACCAACCACAACATAATCACGGTCATGTGGCGTTTTCCCCAAAATTTTGTCACGCACAGCACCACCGACTTGATAAATTTTCATCTTTTTCTCTCCTGTTTTTTATTAGTTTATCATATGGTTACTAAAAATCAAGCCATACAAACAAAAATTTTGTCCATTAAGCGAAATTAACATCTGCACCTTGCCTAGAATTATGTCATGACACCCAACCAGCATATTTTCGTCAATGATAATAACCTCATCACGGTCAGATCGGATTTAATTTTTCTGTCTTCCACTCAACCATCCGATTAGGAAGAACATCATGAACGCTTTAGTTGCTGGAACGCCGATTTTAGGCGCCAAAGCACCGGCTTTTTACGCCATCACCACCAACTGAACCATAAACTTTCCGAAAAATTTATAAACGAAAAACTACTTTTTCCCGATAATTCTGGAAACAAAATCAAGTTCTTCCCGGGAAATCTGATGATTGAGGGTATCAAAGGCTTTAACGGCAACCGGAATGTTTTCCTGCTGCAACCATTTCTTAGTATAATCAAGACACTTAAACAAAACAGTCTGATCTTTTTTCCCATGCAATAGATAAACCATCGGCCGCGAAACAATCTGATGATCCAAATGTTCATCGGCTGCAGCCAGTCCAGAAAAAGAAAAGCAACCAGCTAACTCCTGCATCCGAATCAAAGCTGACCAGATTGCTAGCATTGCCCCTTGGGAAAAACCAGCAATATAAGTATTTCTATCCCGAAAATTATATTTTTTTTGCATATCATCAATAAAAAAATTTATATCCATCGCTGTTTCAAAAAGCTTTTGTCCGGCCTGATTATAAATTCGGGCAATTTCCTCAACCGGCGTTTCCTCAAACCGACGCCGGTTTTCGCTATCAAAACCAGAAACCTTATACCAGCTTTTGCGTGCTGGATCTTTTTGTGATGTATGCCGGCCTTCTGGTGCGACAATCGCCAAATCCGGTAGCAGCTGCTGCAAATATTCATATATCGGCCGCATTTCATCACGAGTATTGTTATACCCATGTAAAAATACCAACAAACGGGTAGCCGATTCTGTGCTTGGGAAATATTGATATTCAAAAACTGACAAGACAAATCCTCTGGCTGATAAATAAATATATTTTTATGTATAAAAATTTTATTTAAATTTATTTAACAAAACAAACCGTCTTTGCAAATGCTTTCGCCATCATGCCCTCGAAGGCGCTACAGACGCCGAGTATTAAGTCATGCCTGCAAAATACAGCATCGGATGCAAAACATCCGCATCAAATATCATGTCTTATTTTATAAACCCATGATATTCGGCATCCACGCCCGCCTTACAGAAACGGCACTCATAAATTTTTCATTCTTTGGGAGGGGATTTTTTTGCGCCCTTAACTTTAAAGTTGCAAAAAAAAAAAACGGTTTATAATGAGTCGTGTAAGCAACTTTTTAAGGAGTATTCTTATGTCTTATCCTTTTATTTCTCATGCTGCCACTTCCAATTCAACGGCTTTTCAACACCCTTGCCGTTGTTTTATCGCGGCCGCAACCGTGGCAGCTCCCTTCCTTTTTATTAATTCTGCTCTCGCCAGCTTAAACTGCACAACTCAGCCAACCTGTTCCGAACTCGGTTATTCCACTTCCAACGTCGATAACTGCGAACATTATCTCTATTGTCCTTTCGATACTGCATATAAAAAATGTGTCAAAGAAACAGATACATGTACAGATACAGGTACCGGCACTCACCAAGTATGCTCTACGTCATTGCATTTTGTCAATGGAGAATGTGTAGAAACAGATCTTAATCCTAGCAAAAATTGTTCTGATTACGGTTTTGATTCTTTAAGCAACGCTACCTGCACAAATAAGTTCGAGATTTATTATAATGGGAGTTTATATAACACTTGCTATTCTGGGTGTCTAAGCTGCAACAATTTTGACAGCTTAGACGCACTTTGTGCAGATCTAGCATCTCCCGAGAACAACACCTATGTTTGTTACGATAAGCAAACAATAGACCTCGGCAACGGAAGTTGTACAAAATACACCACCTATACGGCCTCACACCGTAGTGAGTGCGTCAGTACGTACTGCAGTTGCTGTCAAATGGGTTATAAATATGAGTGCGATCATAATGGTACGTACGGCACTTGTTCAAACACGAGCATTTCGGGTTCGACATGTATTTCAGCTTGCTAATATTGATAAACCAGAGGCGGTGTTGCCCTAAGCTATAGGCTTTCATATCATAATAAAAAGGTCCCCCACATTTTACGTGGGGAACCTTTTTACTTTAGAAAATACTGTCTGGCTTTTTCGGCATCGCCCAAACCTTTTTCAACATAAAAGCTACAGGCAATTTCAACCAACTCTGCCAAACTGTATTTCTTATCCAACATCATACACCGGTTCTCAGCTTCATGCAAAACCTAGCGGTATTTTCATCGAAAACCGAGTCCTTGAGCTTTCAACCGCTGAAATCTTGCACAAGCATCCTTATATTCCCGATAAGATGCCATAAAAGCCTTTCTCAGTCCCGGACGTATATCCCTGATCTCAACTTTAATTCAGTTGGATATTTGGCATAAGTTCTCATTAAGACAGCTACTTATAGACATTGCAAGCTGTCAAATTTTCACTGGACGCCCTCAGCATAATTACCAGAGGGTGTCCCTCAAAAAATTATATTCTTCAGCGTTTGCCGTGTTTTTCTAATTGCCGTTATTAATCAAATAAATTTCCACCCGGCGGTTTTGCTCACGGCCTTCCGCCGTACTATTGGAAGCAATCGGATTAGCGGCCCCCATCCCAGCCGTGCTGATGCGGCTGGCAGAAATGCCACGTAGCTGCAAATACTGAGATACGGCAGCCGCTCGTTTCTGCGACAGGGGTATGTTAATCGAATCATTTCCTGTACTATCGGTATACCCTAAAATTTGTAATGTGGTTTTATTATATTCTTTCGCGACTTTTGCAACCGAATCCAACACGGCATTAGCACTGCTTTTTAATACGTATTCATTAGTATTAAAAGTAATAGCATTAGGCATAACCAAGCGGATATTATCGCCATCGCGAGCTACCTGCACACCAGTACCTTGCAGCTCCTGACGAAGTTTGCGAGCCTGAATATCCATATATCCACCAGTTGCCGCACCAGTTGCTGCGCCAACACCAGCACCAATCAGAGCGCCTTTTTCACCACCAACCAAAGCGCCGACACCAGCACCGACGGCCGTACCGATACCCGTCCCCCAAGCCGTTTTAGAAACTTTGCTTTCGCCGGTATATGGATCTGTAGAGCAAGCGACTAAAAAACTTATCATAATAAATGATAATAAAAATTTTTTCATCAAATTATCTCCTCAAAAAGTTCGACTAATTTTACTATGGCAATTTTTTACAAACATACAAGTATTTTATGCGTCTTAACAACAAACGCTGGCAATTATTCCAGCGTCTGCTTTTGACATATATATGTGTTCAAAGTCCAACAATCCGCATCAGCGCCTCTTCAACTTTTGCTTTATTTTCCATAGCTTCCGCCTGACGGCGTTTTTCTTCAGCCACAATATTGGCTGGTGCGCGTTCCACAAAGCTTTGATTATTTAATTTACGAGCATAGTTTTCTAAATTGCGGTTCAAATTTTCGAGCTCCTTATTCAGGCGTTCACGCTCAGCGGCAAAATCAACCACGCCTTTTAACGGCAACAGTAACACGCCTTCTTTAAAGACGCTTTGCGCCATATCGCGACTGATTTCCTGATCGGCACCGAACAGCTTGATTTTTTCCAAACGCGCCAACGAACAAATCAAAGTTTCCATGCGCTGCAGATAAGCCGCTGAAACTTCTAACATATCTTTTAAATAGATCTGCAATTTGGCGCCGGCCGGTAAATTCATCTCTGAACGCAGAGAGCGAATCGCCGTGATTAAATCAATTGCCCAGTCAATCTCTGGCGCGGCATTGATTGTCTTTGTCACTGTCGGCCACGAAGCATGAATAAGTTTAATATTACGCTTTGTCAGATTATTCCATAATTCCGTCGTAATAAACGGCATAAAAGGGTGTAAAACCACTAAAATACGATCTAAAACCCATGCCGCAACTGCTCTTGTTTCAACTATATCCTCGTTGTTACCGCCATAGAAAATCGGTTTACTTAACTCAATATACCAATCGCAAAACGTTCCCCAGACAAACTGATAAATTGCATTGGCCGCGTCTGAAAAGCGGAAATTATTCAGATATCTGGTTACTTCTGCCGTCACCGCTTCTGCTTTGGCAACAATCCATTTGTTAACCTCCAACTTAACAGTATATGCATCAAAACCTTCCGGCATTGCACAACCGTTCATTTCACAAAAACGCGCCGCATTCCAAAGTTTGGTGGCAAAATTGCGATAACCAGCAACGCGCGCTTCAGACAAGTTAATATCGCGTCCTTGGGTCTCCATTGCCGCCATGAAAAAGCGCAGAGCATCAGCACCGTATTTTTCAATTGTTTCCATCGGATCAACTGTATTTCCTTTGGATTTGCTCATCTTACGTCCCTGTTCATCCCTGACTAATCCATGGATATAACATTTTTTGAACGGAACTTCCTTCATAGTATACATGCTCATCATCATCATGCGGGCAACCCAGAAAAAGATAATATCAAAACCTGTGACCAAAACAGATGTTGGATAGAAGGTTTGCAAATATTCCGTATTATCCGGCCAGCCCAAAGTTGAGAAAGCCCATAGCCCCGATGAAAACCAAGTATCCAACACATCTGTTTCACGCGTCAAGGCTACCTTTCGGCCATAATGCTTATCAGCGGCGGCCTGAGCCTCCGCTTCGTTTTCTTCACAAAAAATTTCATCATCCGGACCATACCAAATCGGCATTTGGTGTCCCCACCACAGCTGACGGGAAATGCACCACGGCTGAATGTTGCGCATCCATTCAAAATACGTCTTTTCATAAGATTTGGGGACAAACTGCATTTCGCCACTCTCAACCACACGAATTGCTTCAACCGCCAATTTTGGTGCATCAACAAACCATTGATCGGTCATTAACGGCTCAATAACTACACCGGAACGCTCGCCGTAAGGAATAACCATCGGATGATCTTCTATTTTTTCCATAAGCCCAAGCTCGGTTAATTTTTCAAGCGTTTTTTGACGGGCCTCCTGCGTGCTTAAACCCGCAAACGGCGTATTTTCATTTAATGTAGCATCTTCATTTAAGATATTAATCATCGGCAGATTATGGCGTTTGCCAACTTCAAAGTCGTTAAAGTCATGTGCCGGAGTGATTTTGACGGCGCCGGTTCCTTTTTCCGGATCAGCGTGGTTATCGTCAATAATCGGTATCACACGATTAACTATCGGCAGAATACAGTTTTTACCGATTAGATGTTTCAACTTTTCATTTTCTTTGGAAACAGCCACTGCCGTATCGCCAAACATTGTTTCCGGACGAGTGGTAGCAATATGAATGTATTCGCCTTCTTCGCCCTCGATAGGATATTGGTAATAATACATTTTACCAATAGTTTCTTTCTGGACAACCTCCAAATCAGATACGGCTGTGCCTAGTTTGGGATCCCAGTTGACCAGTTTTTTAGCTTTAAAAATCAACCCGTCTTTGTAAAGAGAAACAAATATCTTACGCACCGCGCGACTCAAACCCTCATCCATCGTAAAACGTTCGCGGCTCCAATCACACGAGGCTCCTAGGCGACGCAACTGTTTGCAAATCGTGCCACCAGACTGCTCTTTCCATTTCCAAACTTTTTCAATAAATTTTTCGCGACCCAAATCATGCCGAGACAGACCTTCTTTAGCTAGATTACGTTCCACCACCATTTGAGTAGCAATGCCAGCATGATCGGTACCAGGTTGCCATAAAACTCTTTTGCCGCACATCCGATTATAGCGCACTAAAATATCTTGCAAAGTCTCATCCAAAGCGTGACCCATATGCAAAATTCCTGTCACATTCGGTGGCGGAATCACGATTGAAAAAGCCTCTGAATTTTGGCGCATATCTGGTTTAAAATCTCCCGATTGCTCCCAATCCTGATAAATTTTTTCTTCAAAATCTTCTGGATTATAATTTTTTTCTAACATTATTTGTTTCCTATTTTTATTATCATCATAAATTCAAACAAAAGCCCTCAACGCAAAATGTTTAAGGGCAAAAAGGAAGGAAGGCTCACTTTAATCAAACCGGCTTTAAGAGCCCTCCTTTGCCCGCACTCGAGAAGACGCCTGAGCATCCTCTTCATATTTTGCGATTTTATCTTTTGCGAAAAGCTCTGCATATTTATGCAAAATTTTTGCTGCTACATCATCAAAATTCCAGTTAGAATATTCATATGGCAAAGCCCAGCCTTTAACTAGCATATCTTTAGTCAATTCGAAAACTTCACCGCCAGCTTCTTTGGCATAATCTCGAATACAGGAACGGGAAGTGCTTTTTGCGACCTCCTTTTCCCATAAAATATTCCGGATTGAAGCCAGAATTTCTTCCATAGACATTTCTTCTTCGTCAGCCATAGCTTTCTCTGCTTATTTAAACTACAGGTATTATAGCAGATGTTTTTTATTTATCAATAGATAATGACAACCATTTGCCGCGGGTTTCCTTAGAATATGTTTCAGCATCATAAAGATTAACCGGCAAATTTAAATCTCTGGCGGTTAATTTGCCCATAGATAACAAAAGCTGCATACCGGAAACATAATAGTCGCGTTGAGCTTCCACTTCTTCCACATTAGAATTCAATAGATACTGATAAGCATCCAAAACATCTAAAACCGTACGATTGCCTAACGCTTCCTCCTGCTGTACGCCGTCCAGCGCGATTGCGTAAGCTTTAATCTGGTCTTTAACCGAGGCAATTTTTGCCTGATTGGAAATCATATACTCCCAATTGCTGGAAACGGAAGACATCATTTCCCGCTCTGCTTCCAAAACTGCCTCCTGAGCCTGCCATTTTTGATATTTGCTTTGGCGGATGCGGGCACGGTTTTCGCCAGCATCATACAACGGAACCGTCATGTTTACCCCCCAGGTAAAGCTGTTGGTTTCCGGATCTTTTCCTTCCAAATCTCGTGTTTGCCCACGAACTGCTGCCGCCTCAAAATTTACTTGCGGAAGTAAAGCGCCAGTATTGGCCGATACAGTATAAATCTGAGCATTTAAGCTGCTTTTAGCCGCTTTCAAAGCATAGTTATGCTCACGGGCATAACTGATTGCTTCTTCCATAGATTTCGGAAACATTTCGGCAATACCCACAGGCTCTTCCAAATTAATCGGTTCAGCGCCAATAACCTGAATATAAATGGCCTTGGATGCCGCAAGATTGCCCTCGGCTGCAATGCGGTCGGAACGCGCTTGCGAATAACGGGCTTCGGCTTGCGAAACGTCCGTACGCGTAACCTCGCCGACATTAAAACGTTCTCTGGTTTCTTCCATCCGCTTTTTCAGCAGTTTTTCATTATTAACTTGCAAGTCAACAATCGACTTATCCCGGACGACATTTAAATATGCCGTTGACGCCTCTAAAAGAATTTGTTGTTCAACATTATATAAATTGCTCTGCTCAGCTTTAACCGTATTATCAGCAGCTTTAACAGAATTCCAAGTTGAAAAACCATTAAAAATCGGCTGGCTGATAACGGCTGAAATCGATTCGTCATAACCATCGGTCGTTACCGGATAGACATCATTGTGAATATGCGAATCGGAATAATTCCCTTCCAAAGCAATCGTAGGGCGAAACCCAGATTTAGCAATTGCCACATTTTCATCTACGGCACGCAGATACGCTCTTTGCGCCTGCAAAGTTGGATTGTTGGTATAGGCGTTGCCCATGGCCTCAAAAATCGTAACAGCTCCGACATCAGGCGTTAAAGCTGTTACTGCCAGCAAAGTTAATAAAAAAGTCTTTTTCATTTTATTTTCCAGTTTTCCTTATGTTAATTTTAGGGATTATTTAATATTTTTACATAAATTTCAACCATTTTTACTTGGGTTATATTTCAAATTATTTAAAATAATCTTATATCGTTAAACAAATTTCAAACAATTTTATGCTATTGATTGAATAATTGAGTATTTTAAAATTGAAAAGGGGGAATAATCTTGAAAAAAGAAGAATCCAGAGCCATCAGCGAAATTAACAAAGCCAGGCTTAAACTTTCTATTGAACACTATATCAAATATTTTATCGGCAAAAGAACCTGCGAGCTGACCAAAGAAGAAGCTTTTGAAGCCATTGCCTTGGCCGTACGCGAATTTACCATGGACAGAATGTATAAAACCATCCATCGTTACAATAATGCTGGTGCAAAGCGCGTGTATTATCTTTCTATTGAATATCTTATTGGTAAGTCGATGGAAAATAATCTACATAACTTGGAGCTTTTTAATTTACTTAAAGATATTCACATTGACGATTTCCCCAACATTTCCATTCAGGAAATTTTTGATGCCGAATATGATCCAGCCTTAGGCAACGGCGGTTTAGGAAGGCTTGCAGCCTGCTATCTTGATTCTATGGCATCTTTAGGCATAGCTGGTTTTGGTTATGGCATCAACTATCAGTTCGGGCTATTTAAACAAAAATTTGAAAACGGTTGGCAAATTGAGCAAGCAGACAGCTGGCTTGGCGAAGACTCGCCTTGGCAATTTGCCAGACAGGATCGCAAAGTCGCCATCCCGATTTATGGCAATATCGAAAGTTATATGGGCGCTGATGGCAAGCCATATTTCACTTGGGTTAACACACAAATGCTTTACGGCGTGCCATACGATTTCCCAATTGTCGGCTATGAAGGAAAATCCATTAACTATCTCCGGTTATTTTCGGCCAAAACCGATGAAGAATTGGATATCAACGTTTTCAATGAAGGCGGCTATATGGAAGCGGTTAAAGATAAAATTAAAACTGAAACCATTTCCAAAGTTTTATATCCTTCTGATGCGGTTGAATCCGGTAAAGAACTGCGTTTAACCCAGCAGTATTTCTTCGTTTCCTGCGCCATGCAAGATATCATCCGCCGATTTTTGGAAAAATGCAATGACTTTGATCGGATGCCAGAATTTGTTTGCATTCAACTTAACGACACACATCCAGCATTGGCCATTCCGGAAATGATGAGGCTGCTGATTGACCAATATGGACAGGATTGGGATACGGCATGGAACATTGTTACCAAAGTCTTTGCCTATACCAACCATACGCTCCTGCCTGAAGCATTAGAAACCTGGCCGACTCGGATTTTAGGAAAAATGCTGCCGCGGCATTTACAAATTATTTATGAAATTAATAACCGCTTCGTAGAATTTGCCAAATCAAAATTAGGCGCGGATTCACCTAAAATTGCAAAAGTTTCCATTGTTTCTGGCGAAGGCGATAACCAGATTATTCGCATGGCCAATCTTTCCATTGTCGGTTCTTTTTCAATCAACGGAGTGGCCAAACTTCATTCTGAACTGATAAAAACATCACTTGTTCCAGAGTTTTATGAATTATGGCCGGAAAAGTTTATCAATATTACCAACGGTATTACACCACGGCGCTGGCTCTTGCATGCCAATACACCATTGGCTGAGCTGATTTCCGACAAAATCGGCAAGGAGTGGATTACGCATTTGGAAGAACTTAAAAATCTTGAACAATATGCCGATGATGACAAATTTATTAAAAAGTTTGCCGAAAACAAGAAAACCAATAAAGAAAAACTGGCTTACCAAATCTTTAAAAATACGGGAATTATGGTTGATGCCGACAGCATTTACATTATTCATGCTAAACGCATCCATGAATATAAACGCCAGCTAATGACTATTTTACAAGTTATCGGCGACTATTTGGCTATCATCAAAGATAATGCTCGGCCAATTTGCAATAAAACTTACATCTTTGCCGGAAAAGCCGCACCGTCTTATACCTTTGCCAAACTTATTATCAAGCTGATTAACAATGTTGCCGATATTGTGAATAATGATTCTCGGGTTAATAATGCGATTAAAGTAGTTTTCATCCCGGATTATAAAGTTTCTTTGGCTGAAAAACTCATTCCAGCGGCAAATATCAGTCTGCAGATTTCAACGGCAGGCTTTGAGGCATCTGGCACTGGTAACATGAAATTTGCCTTAAACGGCGCTTTGACCGTCGGTACTTATGACGGTGCCAACATTGAAATCAGAGAAGCCGTCGGCGAAGAAAACTTTTATCTCTGCGGCTTAAAAGATGAGCAGATTAAGGCGATGCGCAGTACATACAATCCTAGAGAATTGTACGAAAAATCCGACTACATCAAGCGCATTTTGAATGCTCTTAACTCCAACATGTTTTGTGAAAAAGATCACGTTCTTTTGTTTAAGCCGATTTTTGAAGAACTTCTAAATCGAGATTATTATTTTGTCTTAGCTGATTTAGAAGACTTCAACAATACGCTTCATAAGGCTGAACAAGATCATTTGGATACCAAAAAATGGAATCGGAAAGCCATCCTTAATGTGGCCAGAATCGGATATTTTTCAAGCGATAGGGCGGTTATGGAATATGCTGATAAAATTTGGCATACCAAACCGGTTGGTTAATTGAAAACAAGGAAAACAGGCTTATGAATAACCTTGAGCCTGTTTTTTCTTTTTAAAAGCATGGTTAAAAGAAATAATTAACCGCCACACATCTATGCAAGCATAACCCCTCAATACATTGATAAATTTATTAAAGCTTGGAGAACTGTTGTTTTTGCTGAATTAATCCATTGATTTACACTTTATACTAAAGGCAAATTTTATTTTTTTTTATAAAGAATTTAAAATAATGCTTGCAAAATAAAATGAATTGCATTATTAACACTCCATATTTGATGCGCCCGTAGCTCAATTGGATAGAGCATCTGACTACGGATCAGAAGGTTGTGAGTTCGAATCCCGCCGGGCGCGCCATTAAAAAAAGCACTACATGGTGCTTTTTTTTTAATCGTGCAGCGTATATAAGAAATTATGGTATTCTGATTGTATGTAGCATATTGGTCATACCGCGGCGCGCTAACGGGAAACCCGCTGTCGAAATAATATAATCTCCGGATTTGCCAAGCCCGTACTGCTTAACATAGCGGATAGCAATATCCTCAATCAAATCGAAACTAAAAAACACATCTTTGTTAACATAGCTATGCACTCCCCAAACAATCCCCATTTGTTGCGCAACCTGTTCGCTCGGCGTAATCGCTAAAATCGGCAAGTTAGGCCGTTCCTTAGCTATCAAAAAAGTCGTAAATCCAGAAGCCGTAAAAGTTACAATCGCCACTACATTCGGCAAAACCTGAGCCAATTCGCTTGCCGCATATGTAATTCCTTGCGATTCGCTCTCATAAACATCCTTATGGTGATTTTTCATACAACTATAAAAATTCGGATCATGCTCAACCTGTTCAATAATATTATGCATCATTTTAACCGTTTCCGCCGGATATTGTCCAACAGCCGTTTCTGCCGAAAGCATAACCGTATCCGCTCCATCATAAACCGCCGTCGCCACATCAGAAACTTCAGCTCTGGTCGGCATCGGCGTACCAATCATTGACTCCAGCATTTGGGTCGCCACCACCACAGGCTTAGCGTATTTGCGACATGCGGCGACAATGCGTTTTTGCAGCACCGGAACGGTTTGAAGCGGACACTCCACCCCCAAATCACCTCTGGCAACCATAATCCCATCTGAAAGGCGGATAACATCTTCCAACTCTTCAATTGCGCTTGGTTTTTCAAGCTTAGACATAATCAACGCCCTGCCGTTAACCAAATCACGAACTTCCTGCACGTCAGAAGCCTTTTGCACAAACGAAAGACTAATCCAGTCCACGCCCAAATCAAGCGCAAAAGTCAAATCCTCTTTATCCTTTTCGGTCAAAGCTGAAATCGGCAGCTTAATATTCGGCAAGTTTACACCCTTATGATCTGAAAGCAGGCCGCCAACCTTAACTTCAGTAACAGCATGACTAGCATCGCATTCTTTAATTTTCAAAGCAATGTTACCATCATTCAGCAACAACATGTCACCGGGTTTAATAGCGGCAAATATTTCTTTATGGGGCAGATTAACTCTAGTTTCATCTCCCGGCGTTTCATCCAAATCCAAAACAAAATCCTGTCCAGCCTGAAGCATAACTTTGCCACTGGCAAAATGCCCCACTCTTAATTTTGGTCCTTGCATATCGGCAATCACGGCAATATGGCGGCCACGCGATTCGGAAATTTTACGCACGATCTGATAGCGTTCGGCGTGCTCTTCATGCGTTCCGTGTGAAAAGTTAAATCGAAATGCATCAACCCCAGCATCTACAAGTTTTTCCAGCATTTCTGCAGTTGCTGTCGCCGGACCGACTGTGGCTAAAATTTTTGTATGTGTATTTTCAGGCATATCTTCCTCTCTTCATCAATTATTTTGTTATATCATATATACCAAAAAATATGACTTGTAAAATATAATCAATTTTGTTAACTTCTTAAACAACAAAATTTTTAATATTTAGCTAAGGAGAAAAAAAATGGCTGAAGTGGGAGGAATTGCCACCGACAGATTGCGTTCTTTAATTGAACGGATTGAAAAACTTGAGGAAGATAAAAAAGAGATTTCAACCGATATCCGCGAGGTTTTTGCTGAAGCCAAAAGTGCTGGATTTGATGTCAAAATCATGCGCGCTATTTTAAAACTGCGCAAAATGAATGCCGCCGACCGCAACGAGCAGGAATTCCTGCTTGAAACATACCGCAAAGCTTTAGATTTGTAGTTTTTTTACACAAAATACCTCTAACGCTTTTTGTAAAAAACAAAAAGCGTTTTTTTATGGTTCCCCGTTTGATATAGCTACAGCAGTTTTCAACAGTTTCTCCTGCTTATTTATTCAATATCTTTTTCGTCAAGTGGCTATACCATCGTTTTTACTTATTATCTCCTTAAAATATATCCATTTTTTCAGAATTTTCTATATTTTTCATTAGCAGCATAACGTCCACATGATAATTTTAAACAAACAAAAAGGCTCTTTATAAAAAGAGCCCTCTTGTTTTTTTTGCTTTAAGCTTCTCCACCATAAAGTCAATGTAGACCCTTTTAAGGCTTTGATACTCTGCTTTCTCTTCCAACAGCCTCTCGGCCTCTTCGCTGAGTTCCTTGAACTTTTTCAACCAAAGAATCAACAACTCTGTATCTTGACGCTGAAGCATTGCTTTTTCTACCTCATCCCCCGGAATATTTGTTATCACGGAGAGTATCTTTTGACATACGGTCTCTGATGTTTGAGAAAACACCCACTCTAGGTTTTTCTCAAAGAAGCCCCATTTCTCATAACTCTTTTTCAACAAATCCAGCGAAGCTGTAGCCATCAACCACCTTTCCGTTTTAGGAAAGAGGCACTCAATTTCAATATACGCCTTTTGCCATTTTTTAGACGTCTCCTTAAAAAAATAGAACTCTTCCTCTTCTGAAAAAGAGAAACCATTTTTTAAAGATTTCAACACGCCTACCCAATCTTTTTGATTAAGCAGACTTTTCAGAGAATATTCCATAATTTGTATAATTTATAAAATGAAACAATAATATTGACTGTTCTTTATAATTAGCACACAAATTTTAAACAATCAAGTTTTGTTTTTGACAAAATGGAAAAATTATAAATTTTGCACCAACATCAAATATTTTTCCGGCGCTATATCTTCAGCACGCATCGTCATGTCAATTCCGGCTGCCATACAAGCCTGCTCCAGGCCCGTAAATGATTTTAAACTTTGGCGTATCATTTTGCGACGTTGCCCAAAAGCCGCTGCTGTTATTTTTTCAATCTTTTCAATTATCGGCGCAACAGGAATTTCGTTTTTCGGTCGAAACAACAATACGCTTGACCACACTTTCGGTGCTGGCACAAAACATGTCGGTGGCAAATCAAACAACTTATCGATTTGGCACACTAGTTGCGCCAACACTGATACCCGGCCATAATTCTTCGTTTTAATCGGCGCCGTAATCCGTTCCGCAACTTCTTTTTGAAACATCAGCGTCATCGCTGAAAATGCGGGCATTTGTTTAAGCCAGCCGACAAGCAGCGGTACTGAAATATTATATGGCAGATTGCTAATTATCTGTCTGGGCGAATTCTCCAATGCCGATAAATCAATTGCCAGCGCATCAGCATTAATTACATTTAAAGGACACAGCGCACAACGACGCAAATCTTCCATAATCCTCATTGTCCGCTCATCCATTTCTATCACTGTTAATTTTTTCGGCTGATTTTCCAAAATAGCTCTGGTCAATCCCCCCGGTCCCGAACCAATTTCAAAAACATTAACATTTGAAAAATCTTTCAAGCCCTGTTTTTCCAACGATAAACGGATAATTTTACTCGTAATGTTTTGATCCAATAAAAAATTCTGCCCTAATGATTTTTTAGCCATCAGGCCATAATACTCTATCGTTTCTCTCAGTGACAGTCCAAAATCCATTTTATGCCTTGCGCTCAATAATTGCCTTATTGCGCAAATCACGCAAATATTTGGCCGCCGTTTCTTCCATTTTTTTATTTTCAAGCATTTTTCTTATGGTTTCCGCATCTGGAACTGGCGCTTTATCTATTCCCGGCCGATACTTTTTTTCCAATCGCAAAATATAATAATCTGCCCCCAAGGCAATCGGATTAGATATTCCGCCTTCTTTCATTCTTTCCAACGCCTTTTCCAAAGGTTCTGCCAGCTGCCCCTTATTAACCCAGCCCAAATGACCACCCGTACGGGCGCTTGGACTCTGTGAAAACTGCATTGCATAAAGTTCAAAACGCGGATCCTGACGCAAATTGCTGACTAAATCCTCAATGTGTGCCGCCTGGCTTTTGGGAATAACAATTTCCGAAACCATAAACTTTGGTATTTGCACATCTTTAGTAATGTTCTCCAGTGCTTCTTGTACCTCGCTTTGAGAAACTGTCGAATCTTGGGCTGCTTTCCGCTGTACCAAACGCACCCAAGCAAGCTCGGCTTTCATTTGCGAACGAAAAACATCCTCATTAACTTGCGCCTGCTCTAACATCTTTTTGAGTTGCGCCACAGTTATACCATTGGCTTGAGCAAAGTTTTTCAGGCCATTTTCCATTTCGGCTTCAGAAATCTCAACACCGTTTTTTTCAGCTTCCTGCAGCTTAATTTTTTCATCCACCGCCTCTTGTAAAACCTTATCAACAACCATCTCTTTCGTTTCATGATTAATCGGTATCCGTGTTGTTGCCACAAAAGCATTAACTCTATCCTGCATATCGCGACTTGTAATAATTTCTCCGTTAACTTCGGCAAAAATTTTAATGCCTCCGCCAAACAGATTAACCGGCTTTAACGCCTGTCGTTTCTGCTCTTCCGCTTTTCGGCGGGCTTCTTCTTCCCGGTGGATTTTTTCTTCATACGCTTCTCGACGGCGCTGTTCTTCACGTTGGCGCATAATGACCTCTGGATTCTGATTGCCAAACAGCACGGAATTACCTTTGGCGCTACGTGCCTCCGCATCAAGCGCCGAAACGTCAACCTCCTGAGCCGATGCCGGCAAAACCAGAATAATCACCAATAAACAGACTAAAGAATGCAACATTTTCTATCTCTCCCTGTCCTTAACTTCCCAAACCGCCTAAAGTTTTCAAATAAAACGTAAACTTAAACTCATACCCATCATCCAATTCCGGATTGTTGGAATTTGAACGTTTAACAGTTGTTATAAACTTAAAACATTCATCTTCATAAATTAAATTACCGCCATGTTCAAGCGATCCCCTGTTATCGGCAGTCAAGTCCTGACGGTTATATATGCTAATGGACCAATCCCTTGTCAAAGCCGCTTTAACTGAGGTATACAACTCATGACGATTGCCAAAATTTTCCGAAGAATTCTCATTTTCTTCTAAATATATATATGAAATATACAGGTTCAACAGATTTGTACCGATTCTGGCTCCTAATTCGCTATATTCTAGTTTTAGGTCCTCTTTATCCAATCTAAACCGATAATTTAAATCTAAATATTCAAACGGCGCAACATACACTCGTCCGACATAATCGGTAAAATGTCCGTCGTCCCCCATGCTACGCATAAAACTGGACTGTTTATTAAATTGATAACTTTGGGCAATAAACGCTGATGTTCGTCCCATAATATTACCATACGAATTCCAGTTAAACCCATAACTGATACGGCTACCGGTATCATTACGATCATATCCCGCATACCGATCCAAATTTAATATGTTGGAATCATCCAATTCAACATCTTCACTGTCTTCATTAGGAATTTTATCAGATTTATTCCCTCCGTTCGGTGCCAAAACACCAACCACCACCGGCTCAATAATCTGTCGGCTGCTTTCAGCTGCGCGGACAAAAGGCAGTCGCCATTCCAACCCCATTTGCGGGAAAACACGCGCAACTGTTCCGGTATAATCATTGGCCGCACTTGCTACTTGGTACTGATCAATATAATAAACATCTGACTTTAACGAAGCCATAAATCTATATTTTTCGCCAAACGAACTGGTCCATGGCAGCACCCAGGCATTAATCATGGACAAACGCTGCGATTGTGTGTCTCCCTCATGATATACGGAAGCAAAACTGAAATCATTTTTCCAATAAGAGCCTATATCACTTACCTCGCTAATGGTTTCATAATTCATCAAGGGGGCCACAAACGGCTTATTATTTTTCCGCTGTTCATATTCAACCAAATTACGCCGTCTTAAATCATAACTGATAAGCTTATAATAATAAGCCTCGATCGTTGCATAATCCCGATTTTCAAACCGTTGCAGACGAACATTTGACGTCAGCCAGGCATCATCTTCATGGTCTAAATCCAGCTCTTTAAGATATAAACTATCTGAAGCATAATTAATATTCGTGTCAAAAACCCAATAATCATTCAGCTCATAACGTCCGTAAGCAAACAAATTACCCCGGTTATCAGGCCGCGCCTTATCATTATCTTTCAGATATGTCCCTTCCATCTCCACATATCCTTTATTAAAATACTGCCGATAAATTCCGCCCAAAACCGGATCTTTATCTGTATTGAAAATTGGCGAAAACAAAAAATCGGCATGATCATTAATTACCCAAAAATAATTAAGTTGCAATGTTTCTCCTAAATAATTGCTGCTGCCGATTGCCGGCGTTAAAAAACCGGAGCGCCTTTTAACCGTTGGATCTGGATGCGAAAAAAACGGCGTATAAAAAATCGGCACGCCTTTAATATCTACAAAAGCATCATTATAATTAATGTTCTTGCTTTCCGCATCATGCGTAACCTTTCGGGCCCTTATTTGCCATAACGGCGATTCTTCTCCTTCACAAAAATCGCACGGCGTATAAATTGCCCGGCGCATAACCTTATTGTCATTCTCTTTTTTTCGGAACTCTTCCGCCCAAATTCGACTCTCGTCTTGCAAAATAGCTTTAATTTCATTCATCTCGGCACGGCTCATCTTATCTTGCATTTCGACTTTATCGGCAAAGACAACATTACCGTTCATTTCTTCCATCCGTACACTACCTACGGCCACAAGCTTATCTTCCTGCTGATAATACAGTAAACGATCGGCATAAACTGTCATCATATCGCGTTTCACCACCACATCACCTACAGCCTCAATAATTTTTTCTTTATCACGGTTAATCAGTTCATCCGCATTAAAATAAATATTCGGTTCTGCATCCTCATCAGTTTTTCCACTCACAAATACATCCGTAATATTACGTATCGGCTCAATTTTTACAAACGGTGGTTTCTCTTCATTTTTCAATACTTCGCCAGCAATCGGTTCGTGATCGGTTTCAAACGGCCACCAGGCCAATCCTGCCTGAGAAAAACCAATAATGACAAACAATGCCTCTGCGATGCCGATCATTTTTAATTTTTTTTTCATACGGCGACGCCCTTTTCTTTCAAACGGCCCCCTTTTAAATGGCTTTTCATAAAGAGAAACGGATTATAAAACAACAACAGATAAATACAAATTGCCAAGGATACAAAACAGTTTACATACAACATTGGCAAAAAATACAATGAGCGTCCTGCCAAATTAGTAACAATTAAATCATTTCCCTGCACCAAAATCATAATCAAAACAGAAATACTGATAATTTTTGTTTGACCGCGACGGTTAAAATTACCGATAAGCAGCCCCGTACAGGCTAACAGCGCAAATACCAGATTATACCACGGCGTAACTAAGCGCCGATGCCCTTCAACAATATATTTGCGCATATCCTCAGTCGTCAAACTTGCATCTTTATCTGCATTTAAAAGTTCCCAGAGCGATTTCTCGCGCACAGAGGCGCCTTTCATTTGTTTTGAGCCCATATACCCTAAATCAACCGAATAACGGTCAAACTTCAATGACGAAAAATTTGTCCCCGCGCGGCTGACCTCTTGGCGGACGCCCTTAATCAAAATGATTCGTGGCCCGTTGTCTGTATAGACAATTCTACCTTTTTCTGCCGACAAAGTTACCTTTTTCCCTGGATCTCTCTCATCATTGAGCAAAATACCGACAACAGCACCATCTTGCTCATGTTTGGAAACAAAAACCGTCAAATTAGACTGGATGGATGTAAACTCACCTTCACGAAACATTAAGTGTGAAACATTATTTTTTATTTCCCATTCCAAATTGCGAAAAGTGTTTTCCGCTACCGGAATAGTCACATTTTGCACATAAAAGCTAAATCCCGTCAAAGCCAGCCCTACATATACGACGGCCCGTGCATTACGCCACGGGCTGATTCCGGCGGCCTGCATAATAACCAGCTCTCGATCGGCAAGCATTCGATTATAAACAAACATTACCGAGGCAAACAGGGCAATCGGCGATAAAATTGAAAACAGCCGCGGCATTAAAAGGGAAGTTAATTCCACAAACATATACAGTGGCAACCCTTTATTGGTAACCATTTCTACAAAACGCAAGGACTGTGTCAGCCATAACATGGCCAACAAAGAAAAAGCCACCAGCAAAAAACCAATCGACACTTGCCACAATATATAAAGATTCAATTTCTTCATGGGCCGAAGTATAAACAAATAATTTCAATAAAAAAACTACAATTTTGCGTTACTTCACAAGAATATTACTTTAAAACAAGGCAAACCAGCGGTTTTAAAATTTCCCTTTGCAGGCTCTTCTGTTTATTTTACTTATTTTCCGCCTTTGGTAACCACGACCATCGCCTCGCGCAAAATCCGTCCATTAATCAAATATCCAGTTTGCAACTCTGAAATTATCATACCGCTCGGTTTTGTCGCATCTTCCACTTCTTGAACCACGCGATGATAATTCGGATCAAAAATTTTACCAACGTCAGCCATCGCCACAATTCCAAATTTGGAAAAAACATGGTTAAGTTCATTTTGTGTCAATTCAACCCCTTTAAGAATAGGCTCACACTCCAGCGGAAAATTTTTGCCGCTGACTGACAAAGCCCGCTGCAAGTTATCTGCCACGGACAATAAATCCTTAGCAAAAGCCGAAATAGCATAACGGCTGTTTTTTTCAATTTCAGAGGCGCACCTTTTTTTTATATTTTCCGATTCGGCTAAAACCCGCAAAAATTCATCTTTCAACCTTTGATTTTCTTTAACCAGCGCCTCAACATCTTTTATATCGGCAACATCCGCACCGTCCTCCACGGTTTGTTCGACTTTGGACTCTTCTGTATTTTCCGGCATTTCCTCAGCAAAAGAATCTTCTTTTCGAACATCCTGTTCTTCAACTTTTGCATTTTCTTGCTTTTTATTAAAAAATCCATGTTCTTTTTTCATGTATTCCCCTTTTAATTTAGCCGCAGTATTGATATATAGACATAAACCACTTTCTAAAAAATAACTTAGTGATTAAACATTCACAAGTCAAGAGATTAAGTATTTTTTATGTTGTTCTTTCAAATAAAAATGCTATACTGCCCGATACATTATTTACATAAGAGAGCAATAATGAATATTCATAAAACACTGTCCCTTTCAACTGATTTTTTACAAGAAGGGTTTAATAAAAAAAATCTTAATTTTTTTCAACCCATACACGCCTCTTTTGAATCAGCGATGCAAAAGGTCGGAGAAACACAATGTCTCGGTAAAAAAAACTGGCCACAGATCGACCAAATAAATGCCTGGATGCTTTCGGCGGAAACCGCCACTTTTATGAAATGTGGAGGGTTGGGCATGGTTGCTTCCGAACTGCCGGAAAACTTCAACACGTCTTTTAGCCGGCAAAACCACGCCATTTCTATCATAACGCCGATGTATATCGGCAACACTGGAAATAAGAAAGCGTCTTTTGACGGTAAAATTTATCACGGCGCGGAAACATATTCGATAGAAGTAATAAAAATCAAAAGCATAAAAATTCCTTTTTTCAGCCAACACAATGTGCTAACAAATTATACGGTTGATTTTTATCTTGGCAACTTAAACGGCGTGAATTATATTTTCGTCGGCAACAATCGTTTTTTTTCCATAAACCCACACAAAAATAACCCATCGACTCAAGATGGTTGTTATGTTTTAAATAACTACAACATAAATGAAGTCGAACGGTTTGCCTTCTTCTCCAAAGTTGTTTATTTTTTACTCAAAGAATGCGCCGAAAATAACATAAGCGGCATACCTTATCCGAACATCCTCATTGCCAACGATTGGCACAGCGGCGCATTGGCTGGGTTATGCAAATATGATGCCTTGACCCGTTTGCATAAAGGAAACATTTCTAAGCAAACGGCCGCCGTTCTGCAAAATATTCCGATTATTCATATTGCTCACCACTTAGGTTATCAGGGATGGGATTTCCCGAACACAACGCGTATTTTAAATTCATTATATGAAGATAATGCCGTTTTAGTCTTTAAAAACGCCAAGGCCGTTAAAAATGCCAACCCGCGCGCAACAAATACTCTAATCGTCTGCGATTGCTATAATCAGGCATCTGCCAATTTCCACCTGGCTGACCGAATTGTTACCGTGTCAAAAAATTATATGGAAGAGGTTTCCAAAGAACTCGGCTTTGGCTTTGACTTCCGCGATATTTTACAAATCCGCAAAAGACACCGGACGTTTTTCGGCATCGTTAATGGTTATGCCAAACATTTAATTTCACCAAGTCAGAAAAAAATTGACCATATAAATAACTACTTTCATAACTTTAAATTTAAAGTCTATGATGAGAACAGCCTAGATAGAAAAATAAGCAATAAAAAAGAATGCATCCGCTTGCTTTCTCTGCTAGCAACCTCCAAAGAATATAAAGACCAAACAATTCCGTTGATTGATATATACCATTTCAAAGACATCGCGGAATTAAGCGCTAAAGCCGATAAAATTCCGTTTATTTGCGCCACTAGCCGCCTGGTTGAACAAAAGGGTTATGATATTGCCGCCGAAGCCATTATTAAGCTGATTAAAGAAAAAATTAACGACAGGCAGGAGTTTCCGATTTTTGTTTTGGGCGGTGCCGGAGATATTGAACAATACAAGTTACTGCAAAAATTAAAAAATGATGTTGAAAAAATTTCAACAAAAGCAGCTGAGCGTATTTTTGTTTTCCGTGGTTATCGTGATGAATTCGCCTATGCATTGCAGTTAGCTGCCGATTTTTATTTAATGCCATCACGCTTTGAACCCTGCGGATTGACGCAAATAGAAGCTATGGCCAAAGGAAGCCTGCCTATAGCCATGTCTACCGGCGGTTTAGTTGACACGATTGATGATTGTGAAAACGGTTTCAGGACAGAAGTGTTTTTTTTAAACGGCACACGAGTTTATGGCTCCGATGCTAAAGCGCAAAAATTGAAAAATAATGTAGACGCTTACGCAGACATATTATACAAAGCCCTAAAATGCTTCTACACCACTCCGAATGTTCTGCATATTATGACGGCTAATGCCATGAAAAAAGACTTCAGCTGGACAGTGCCCAACGGTTCGGTTTATCAGTATTACAAATTATTCAAAACCGGAAATTTATAATCAAGCGTGCGATTCGCTATTGCTTGTAAATTATACTGATAAATATATTTAAGGCTCAAAAGAACTGCCTGCACTGTTCTGTGTGGAGGCGACTTTAACCGTATTCTGCCCGGAAGGTTATTCTACCAGCTGGGTTATACTACCATCGTTTTGCATCGGCACAACTGTTGCCCATTCTTCAACAATCAATACACCGCTTGCCACATTATTTGCATTTGCGAGAATATAAAGGAACAATCATCATGGTTTCACATGACTTAGCATTCCTCAAATATTTAAACATTAATCGAATACTTATGCTACCTTTCGGAAAAATCATGGATTATAACGAAAATATTGTTGCCAGATATTATCAAGAAGAAATCTCTCAGACACACAAGCATATATTTACACCGCAATGATAACAGCACTGAATTTACACTAACAAGCTTAAACAGCCTCAATATTTAAATACGTCGCGCACCATTTTTCTTAATCTCTGCCCGCGTGGCAACCGCATCAAAATCATGCACAGCGAACTTAAAATAATCGCCACCGCGGCAAACCAATCATTGGCCGTCAGCGACAGAAACGGCAACACCGTAAATGAACTGACAAGCACTTCAACCACATAGGTGAAAATCGCCTGAGTGGAACGATACATCATAAAATATTCACTGTTAGACAGACTAACAGCATACAAGTAGCAATACATGGAAAGAGCGTAAAAACAAACCCCATTAATCAAACCACACAAAATATTATTTGCTGATACATATTCTACTGGTGACGGCAACATATCAAGAAAAGGCAACACCTCCCTAAATGTTTGCGGTATATATGATATAAGGAAAGCAAGCAACGCCGCAACAATAATAAATGTTATACCGCTGACAAACATAATCCAGCCTGTCATACTTAAACGATCTTTAACACCAAGTGTTGCTTTATTATCATCATATATTTCGGCGATAATGGTACGCAAAACATTCAAAAATGAAGATAATGCAACAAAAGCCGAAACTTTAACCATCACATCAAAAGGCAGACCGGCCAGAAGAATAAAACAGCCGAAAACGATAAATATCATAGCCATTACATCTATTTCCCCTGGTTTACGCTTAAATAAAAACCACGCAAATAGCACGGAAAAAACAATTTCAATATTGGCAAGCAAATTGGCCAGTGTTGAAGAAACATAAACAAATGCCATAATCATAAACAGATTTCTGAAAATCTGCAAACTACCGAAAACCCATGTCTGATAATTGGTAATAATTTTCCAAACATTAATTTTATGATTTCCCAGAGCAATCATTGCCAAACCGCAAAACAAGGCATTAGAACAGGCTATAGCAAACTGGTTACATCCATGTGCCAGTACGCAATAACGGAGAAAAATATTGGAAATAGCCCAAAACAAAATCGTCGTAAGTGACAAAATTCCTGCTTTATACATATTAACCATAATTGCCACTTTCGTTAGTTCTTAAAGACTTTTTCAACCAATTTTTTCAACTTTTGACCACGTGGTGTCCGCATCAAAATCATGCACAGCGAGCTTAAAATAATCGTCACCGCAGCAAACCAATCATTGGCGTTAAGTGGTAAAAACGGCAGAGCAATGAAAACGCTAAAAACCACCTCAACCGCATAAGTAAACACAGCCTGGGTCGAACGGTACATCATAAAATATTCACTGGTTGAAATGCTGACCGCATAAAGGTAAAAATACATTGAAATGGCATAAAAGAACACGCCTGTAACAAAACCGCCCATTAAGTTATTCCAAGCAAAATATTCCGAAGCTACGGGCAAATATTGCAAAACATATGTATGGGCAATCACGTTCTCTGGCAAGAAAGAAGCAATCATCGAAAGCAACGTAAAGAAAAGAATAAAAGCCAGACCACTGACAAACATAATCCAGCCAGTAACACTGAAACGATCTTTTATAGTCAAATTACTACGGTTATCCGGGTGAATTTCAGCAAACAAAGCATGCAAAGCCGATAAAACGGAAGCGGCCAACACCCACATTATGGCAACACTCATGACATCATAAGGAACCCCCGCCACTAAGATAAAACAGCCAAACACAATAAACAACATAGCCGTAAAATCAATCCCGCTTGGCGCACGTTTCAAAAACATCCAGGCAAACAGCACGGAAAAAACAATTTCAATATTTGTCAAAAGGTTTGCCTGAGTAGAAGAAATATACACAAAAGCAGAAATCATACAAACATTTCGCAAAACCTGTATTAAGCCAAAAAGCCAAGTCTGATAATTTTTCAAGATTTTCCAGACATTTATTTTATAATTGCCGATAGCAATCAGAGCCAGCCCGCAAAAAATAGCATTAGAACAGGCTATGGCAAACTGATTACAGTTATATTCCAAAATACAATACCGCAAACTAACATTCATCAACGCCCAGAGCAATACTGTCCCAACAGACAAAAAACCAGCTTTATACATTTGAAACATTTGTTTTTCCTTTAAGTTTTTCCATAAACCAGATTTTAATCTTAATTTCAAGCAATAGCCAACTTTTTTTTCATTATTTCTACATAAATTTATCTCTTGACGAATTAAATGTTTGTGATACTTTAAATTGTTTGCTTAAAATAAATGGAGATTTATTGTGTTTTGTAATAAAAAAGTCATTATTTGGGATTTAGATAACACTTTGTACCGGATTACTCCAGAATTTGCTGACAAACTTGATGAAGTTATGGCCGAAGCCCTGGTTAAAGATCTGGGTATTAAGATGGATATTGCCGAATGTAAAGCTCTTGTTAAACAATCATACAAAATTTACCGCGATGGCGGAGAATATTTTTACCAAAACCATGGAATTTCGCCGGAAGCGCTGTCAACCACCTATCATTTGCGCAAACCTATTCATATGATTGAGCCTTATTCCGAACTGCCGGATTTGTTAAAAAAACTTCCTTTTGAACAATATATTTTTACGACCAGCACGCATGAATGCTCGGAACGTATTTTAAAACATATTGGTTTATATGAAATTTTTAAAGACCGGTTTTATTCTGTGGAAGACTTTGGTGTGTATAAGAAAAATGAAAGTTCCGATGTTTACCGCCATTTCTGTGAAAAAATTGGTTTTGCCCCAACTGACTGCATTTTTGTAGATGACAGTTATTCAAACCTTGAATTTGCTAAAGAAATCGGCATGACAACCATCCGCATATTTTACCAAAGCAACTCAGCAAAGGATAAAACCTATATTGATGCCGCCTTTAAAGGAATTACGGAATGTGTCAAGGTCCTTATAAACTGTAAAAACGCAACTGCAGCCACAACTTCAGCCTACGGACACAGTGCCGCTTCATAATCATAGTTTTCGATACTGTCAAGCTTTGCCTGCTCGGTATTGATTTCATTTTGCAGTTCTTCCAAAACTGGATTAATCGAGGCTAAATAACTTTTATTAAAGTTCTCCTTGGCTAAAGTCATATTAATATCTGACTTGCTGCTCATAAATGGATTCGCTTTCACTGCATCAAGAAAACGCTGTTGAATAATCGGCATATAATATTCCAACGCCTCCACATTAATCTGCTGATGTGTTTGTTCGTGACGCAGGGCAACTTCATAAACACAGCTGTCGGCATTCAAATCCTTTGAGAGATAAATAACTGGATTTTTCATTTCAATATGCAGTTCAATATCTGTCGGATAAACGCAAACGACCCCGTTAGGCTGCGTGTTTTTAACAACCTTGAAACTAATTTTCGTCTTCAAATCATATGTTGCCAAACTATGAACCTGCCGACCGCTCTGAAGTTTGCCACCATAATGACGTAAATGCATACGAGTCAGACTGCGATTATTATTGCTTGTGTCATATTTCAAGCGATCATAAGAAACCGCCACCGTCACTTCCGGTGGCCGAACAATTTTCTGGCAAACCTGATCTGCGGCTGTTGCTGGAACAGAAAAAAATATGCCTGAAGCAAAAATTAATATATAAAAAAGATTTTTCATATATTATACTTTACAGGCAATTTATCAATTTAGAGTTAATATTATGAATAAAACCGCATTTTTTTTGATAACCGCTTTAACGTTAGTTCTGGCCCGAACCGTGTTTTCCCAAGAGGCTGAAAATATTTTTTTTATTCCGCAGGCAGAACTGCAGCCGCGTTATGAAAAATTGCCACCGATTCCTTCCGTCCAGTCCAAACTGCCTTCTGCCCGCGCCGTTTATGAACAGCGCCACCACCAACAAGTGCAAAATAGTCAAGCGCAGCCAGCGGCAATTCAATCGGCCACCACTAAAAAAGTCAAACAATATATTGCCGTAGACGGACGTTTTATACCCGTTTATGAAGAAGAAATCATAACTACTGCCGAACAAAATTTAAGCAAAACAGACATAATGCCCGCCGACGAGCAAATAGCCGTCATAGAAACCAATATAGCTGAGAACCATCAACAAAATGAATATTTTACACCCCTCCCGGAACAAACCTCCTTTCTGCCAGCCGACGAGATTGTTTTTTCCGAAACTGCCGAACCGCTACAACCCATCAACCGCAACACGCAAATCGCAAATAATGCCAGCAATGCCGTATCACATCCGCAGCCGCCGCAAACCTCGATTGTTGACCCAAATCTGCCTTCATACCGCAATCGTTACAACCAGTACATCAATAATTTACAAACTTTTCAGCAAACCGGACAAATGCCTTACAACACGGAACTGGAAAAAACCTTAAGCAAACTTTCCTCAAGTCGTAAAACCGTTCTTTTCAAAGGAAGCATTAAATAATCATATGCCTGCGGATAAACAAACCGAAAAACTTTTTCTTGCCAGGTAGATTTATACAGACTCTTATTTTCATGTTAAATTCTTATTGACGCTGTTGAAAAGTTATTGTATTTTACTGCCTGTTTATCGTGAAACAATTTTTTATGAGAAATCCAAAGATGCGCTTAATTAATTCATATCTTATCTGCATTATTATCCCCTAAGGGGATTGCATCTTTATATCTTACACATACCTTTCTAAAATGTCAATTTAACCAATTAACAGGCACAAAATCATGAAACATTATGCTGAAGTAAAGGCAAAGCCTGACTTTGTCAAACTTGAAAAAGAAATTTTAAAATTCTGGGAAGAAGATAAAACTTTTGAAAAATCAGTACATAACCGCGACGGCGCCGCCGAGTTTGTATTTTACGACGGACCGCCGTTTGCCAACGGCACCCCGCATTACGGCCATATTATGGTCTCTTATGTCAAAGATGTCGTTGCCCGCTTCCAAACCATGAACGGTAAAAAAGTCGAACGCCGCTTGGGCTGGGATTGCCACGGCCTGCCGGCTGAAATGTCTGCTGAAAAACAATTAGGCGTTTCTGGTTGCAAACAAATTGAAGAATACGGCATTGAAAAGTTCAATGATTTTTGTCGGGCTGATGTTTTAAAATATTCTGGCATCTGGGTTAACATGTTCAAACGCATCGGCCGTTGGGTGGATTTTAATCATGATTATAAAACCATGGACATTTCCTTCATGGAAAGCGTTATTAACAACTTTAAACAGTTATATGACAAAGGCTTTGTTTACGAAGATTATCGCGTTCTGCCTTATTCCTGGGCAGCCGAAACCCCTCTTTCCAACTTTGAAGTTAACCTAGGATATCAGGACAAAACCGATAACGCTATTACCGTTATATTTAAACTTGAAAACGGTTTTAAAATACTGGTTTGGACCACCACACCCTGGACGCTTCCCTCAAATTTAATGCTGGCTGTCGGCAAAGACATCAACTACGCCGTCATGGAAGAAGACGGACAAAAATACATTCTGGCGGAAGCCCTACTCAATCGTTACAAAAAGCAATTGGAGAATGCCGTCAAAGTCGGCAGCATTAAAGGTTCCGAACTCATCGGTCTGAGTTATGAGCCAATGTTTCCTTATTTTAAGCATTTAAAAGAAAAAGGTGCTTTTAAAATTCTAAACGGTGAATTTGTTTCCACCGAAGACGGTACTGGCATTGTTCATATCGCTCCCGGATTCGGCCAAGATGATTTTGATGTCTGCCGCGCCTACGATGAAAACTTTCCAGTAATCTGTCCAGTTGACGAAGCTGGAAAATTTACCGCCGAAGTACCAGATTATGAAGGCAGACAAGTTTTTGAAACCAACGAACCAATTATACAGTGGCTCAAAGCCAACGGTTTACTCGTTAAAAAAGAACAATACACCCACTCCTATCCGTTTTGCTGGCGCACCGACATGCCACTTATCTACAAGGCAATGTCTTCCTGGTTTGTCAAAGTAACCGATTTCCGCGCAGATATGGTGAAAAACAACCAGCAAATTAACTGGATACCGGAACATATTAAAGACGGCCGATTCGGCAAGTGGCTGGAAGGCGCGCGCGACTGGTCGATTTCACGCAACCGTTTCTGGGGCACGCCGATACCTGTATGGAAATCTGATAATCCGCAATTTCCGCGGATTGATGTGTTTGGTTCTTTGCAAGAAATCAAGGAAAAAACTGGCTTTGAAATAACCAATCTGCACAAACCATATATCGACGAGGTTATTTACCCTAATCCGGATGATCCGTCTGGCAAGACAATGATGCGCCGCGTTAGCGACGTGTTTGACTGCTGGTTTGAATCTGGTTCCATGCCTTATGCACAAGTCCATTACCCGTTTGCAAATAAAGATTGGTTTGAAAATCATTTCCCAGCTGATTTTATTGTTGAAGCCATAGATCAAACCCGCGGTTGGTTTTATACCTTAACCGTACTCTCGACAGCTCTGCATAATAAACCAGCTTTCAAAAATTGCATCTGCACTGGATTATTAATGGCTGAAGGCGGGCAAAAACTTTCAAAACGTTTAAAAAACTATCCAGATCCAAATGTGGTTTTGGAGACAATCGGTTCCGAGGCTCTGCGCTGGTTCTTGGTTTCTTCTCCAGTCTTAAAAGGCGGTAATGTTGCCGTTGATAAGGAAGGAAAAGAAATTGCCAAAGCCTCGCGGCCAGCCCTTATTCCACTTTGGAACGCCTTTTATTTCTTTACGCTTTACGCAAATGCCGAAGAATATCAAGCCAAAGAAATATCTTCTTCGACAGAGGCTATTGACAACTACATCTTATCCAAACTTAAACACTTACGCGATGTAGTTAAACAAGGCCTGGAAAGTTATAATGTTTCTATGGCCACTGATGAAATAGCCGCTTTTATGGAAGTTTTAAACAACTGGTATATCCGCCGCAGCCGCGATCGTTTCTGGGCAGGCGAATCATTGGCTTTTGATACGCTTTATACCGTATTGCTGAATTTAAGCAAAATCGTGGCACCGTTAATGCCTTTTGTCAGCGAATATGTATTTAAGATCTTAACTGGCGAAGAATCTGTTCATTTAACCGATTATCCAGAACTTTCCGCCATTAAAGCCGATGAAAAACTAATGAAAGAAATGGACTTCCTGCAAGAGCTCTGCTCTGCCGGAAAATTCATCCGCGAAGAAAAAAATCTGCGCAACCGTCTGCCACTGGCAAGCTTAACACTGGTAGGTGCCGAATTGCCACATGAATATCAGGAAATCGTCAAAGATGAACTTAACGTCAAAGAAATCCGATTCGACAGCAATCTAACCGCATATGCCGACAAAAAACTTTATCTGTACACACCGCTTTTGGGTAAAACTTTAGGCAAGGACATGGGAGCCGTTATGGCGGCCTATAAGCAAGGCAACTGGAACTTGAATCCAGATGGCACATTAAGTATTGCCGGAAAAACCTTAAGCCACGATTTATTTGAAGTGCGTTTAGATATGAAACAAGGCGTTGCCGGTCGTTCCTTCGCCGATAACAAAGCCGTGGTAACCTTAGATACAAATGTTACTGACCGCTTAAAACGCGAAGGAATGGCGCGTGATTTTGTCCGCTTGGTGCAAACTTTGCGCAAAGACAAAAATTTCAATATTTCCGATCGTATTGAGCTTTACTGGAAAACCGACGATATAGAACTGGCGCAAGCCTTGAATGAAAACAAGGATTATATCGCCGAACAGGTCTTGGCCGTTAAAATTGATAACGCCTGCACTAATGGTACAGCTGATAATATCGAAGGCAAAACCATCACCTTTGATGCCAAAGTGGCCTAAGATTTAGACAAATTTTAAATAGACGGCTCTTGTAAACTGAAGATTCCTTTAAGGCTACAAACCAAACGGTTCAGTTTGGTTTGCAGGCACAAAAGAATGTCTGGCTGTAACTTGACATTCCACCCATTAAAACAAAGGCGGCCTGCAAAGTGTTAATAGACAACACCAAGGAAATATGGGTGTTGATTTTTCAACAAAACACTAGACAAAAACAAAAAATGATGTTATGATGTATTCATAATTAGGGAGTTTCATCTGGAAAGTCAGATTGAAAAGTTTAATTACCGCAAACAAAAAATTGAGGCTTTAAAGAAAAATAAAGGAGTTTCTAAAATGACTGATACACTGCTGCCTGCTGAAGAAACTGAAAAACTTAGAAAACAATGGGAAAATGCCGGTTTGTCAGCGCAAAATTTTCCAGATAATCCTACTCAGGAAGACAAGAGTAAAATCAATGAACAAATACTCAAGGCGGAAGTAGACCTGAATGCTAAGGCAACCGATTCCGACTCTACTCCCAAACAGGATCCACAAACACAGGCTACCGTACAGAAAACTGGACAGAGCATCCGTGCAACACTTACAGTTGACAATATCACTGAAGATCCTTCTCCCGAACTGGATTGGATTAAAACAAAACGTGAGTTTTGGAATGAATATGCCAAATCCATTGACAATGAGTTTAAAAATGACAGCCAAAAAGACACTGAAAGTAGAACTTTCAGCTGCACCTTATCCAAAGATGGTAAACAAGGCGAAGTTAAATATACGGCACTGGATAAAGTTCAGATCAGCAAAGAATCTCATTTGGAAATGTATAGCGGTTTGGTTAAAGATGCCGTAAAAAATAATCTAAGCATCACTTTCGGATCTTCACTGGATGATAAACAAAAGGCCATGTTGTTAGTTGCCTGCCTGATGGAAGGAAAATATCAAGATGGTTCGGAATTGGCAATAATAAATCCGCCGACAATCGACATGAATGCTGAATATATAAATGAACTGCCAGATGACGTCAAAAAAATATTAGATGATTATGTCAAAAGAACCACGCAGCAGCCAATCAATCAAAGACTAACAGATGTCAGAAAAAAACTACCCAACAATGCCTCTAAACAAAACACTACCACAAGGATTAACGAACTAAGAGGAACAACTACTCCTCAGGGTAATAATGATCCCAGTACCAATGGTAACCAACCAAGCACATCAGCTCTTAATCCCGCCATAACAACCTCTCCTGAAAGGGAATAAACCATGGCTGATACGGGAACTGATTTTTTGTATTTTTTGAAAGCAAATTACCCTGAAGATTACGGTAAATTAGCTTCTGATTCGGTTTCCGATTCGCTTGTCAATGCCGTATTTTCTAAACATCGAGAACATTTTGAAACTTGGATGAAGGTTCCGCAATGGATTCGAGATAAATATAATGGGAAAGTACCGGAAAATATTTTGGAAGTCGCACGAACCGACCCCAACTTAACCGATCATGAAATCAAAAATATTGAGCGTAACCGTCCGAATGAAAACTATTCCGTCAACTTAGACAACTTGGCTTTCAACATAAGCGATTATGCGTCTATAGCTGCCATCGCACAGCAGATTTCCCAAAAAGGATATTCCGAACAATCCGCTAGAAACTTAGCATACGCCAGACAAATTCGCCGTAAACTGTTAGAGGATTCATCCATAAAATTAACCCCAAAACAAAAAAAGCAATTATGGCTTGAAACTCGACAGAATGATCAAAAAAACATAAAAAAAGACTGGTGCGAAAATCAACCTGAACGAATGGCTATCCACCTCTTAAAACAATTAAATTGCGGTAAAATCGATAAAAATCAAGCTTTACCACAGTTAGATATTTTATTTAAGAAAATAGCTGAACAAGACCACGGAGAAGCTCTTGCTGAACAATTGAAACAACCGCAAAGCCGTTTTAAACACTATAAATCCGACACCCGGGAACTGCTTAGCGAATTGGTGAAATCTCACCGAATTCCGCTAACCCCTTTACAAAAAGCCATGCAGAACGAAGAATTTGAATTCTTGGGCGACAGAGCCCGTCCTGCACAAAGCCGGAGGCAGCGCTTAACAAAGCCAATAATGCGACAGACTCAGAAACAAATGTCGTTGCATATGCAGAAAAACAGCATTGAATATTAGCGAACGACACAATTATTACCACGCCATTTTCAATCCAAAATAAAGTTTGGAGTATTCTGTCACTTCCGTATCGGCTATTCCTGCATACGAACTGAAATCATATTCATTCATAAAATGATCATAAATGACATCTTCTTTACCTCCATCCATCGTTATAAAAATAAGATTCCGACGGATAAAACCATTCATTAATTTTTCTATAGGTGATGATTTTTGAATCTGCATTCAAATATTTTTCAGCACTTAATTATCCCCAAGAATCCAACAACACTGTTTATCTTTTGCCTACCCAAGCTTTAAGCTCTTGATCATATTTTTGGGATGTAAACAAACCAAAAGTAGCATTGTTAATATCAATCCAAAGGTAATTTATTTCATGTTTTCTCCCTGCCCAAATACATAATAACAGGAAGCTGTTTTTAAATTTAGACAATACATTTATATCTCAATCATCATCAAAGAAGCTGTGGCCTAAATTAAAAGATGCCGATTTACATCCATACACAAAATTATACCGAAACTGGCCATAACTGAAAGCATGACGGTGCCTCCGTATGAAATCAATGGCAAGGGAATACCTACCACCGGCAAAAGCCCTAAAACCATGGCAATATTAATAAAAACATACATAAAATAATTTGTATTCAAGCCGATAATGACCAACTTTCCAAAATAACTCGAGGTGCGAAATGCAAACATGTATCCGTAAATAATAATTATCATATTAATCAAAATAACCGCCACGCCGCCAATCATACCAAACTCTTCCGAAAGCATCGTAAAAATAAAATCCGTATGCTTTTCCGGAAGAAAATTTAAATGACTCTGGGTTCCATTCAAAAAACCTTTGCCAAAAACGCCACCCGAACCAAGGGCAATTTTAGATTGGATAATATGATAGCCGCTACCCAGCGGATCCCTTTCTGGATTAAGAAAAGTCAGCACTCTGTTTTTCTGATAATCATGCAAAAAATGCCACGCTATCGGAGCCGATATCACACAACTTCCGCAAAGAAGAGCAAATTTCCACCACTGCACACCGACCACAAAAAAGACAACCATTGTTGTAAACAATAGCATCAATGCCGTGCCAAGATCTGGCTGAACAATAATCAACGCTACCGGAAATAACACCATCAGCGCCGGCGCAACAATTCCTCGAATACTTTCAATTTTATTTAAACTACAGCCGTGAAAATACTTGGCCAATGCCACAACCATAGTAATTTTCATCAATTCTGACGGTTGTAATTTAAAAAGTTTTAAATCAATCCAGCGCTGTGCACCCATACCAACATAACCACCAACTTCCACCACAATAAGCAGTAATAAAATCAAAAAATAAGCGATATAAGAATATTTCAAATACAATCTGACATCAATTAAAGCCATAACCAACATCAGCCCTAAAGCCACTCCAAAACGAACCATCTGCCGATATGCCCATGGCTGCCAACTGCCGTTCGCCGCAGAATATAAGATTACAACTCCAATAATTGCCAATAGAATAATGCAAAAAACATAGCCGAAATTAATGTTAAAAAATTTTTCTTTCAACGACAATGTCTGATTCTTCAACCCTGTTTCATAATATTTAAACATTATCTTACCTTATCATTTTATATCCAGACGAATGGCTTCCTGCAAAATCCGAGAAGCAATCGGTGCAGCCACGCCAGATCCCGAAGAACCGTGTTCAACAACCACAGCCACAGCATAACGCGGATTATCCTGCGGCGTATAACCAATAAACAAAGCATGGTTACGTAACCGCCATGGCAAATCCTCATCTTTAAGAATACCAGATTTTCTTTCTTCCATACTAATCCGCCGCACCTGTGTTGTTCCTGTCTTGCCTCCCATTTTAACGCCGTTGATATCAAAACGGGCGCCAGATGCTGTGCCTTGTTCGCCATTAACCACTTCAAACATTCCCTTTTTGACAATATCTATATTTTTTCGGGAAATCGATAGCTTTTTAATTTTACCTTTTTCTTTCAGATTTAGTTTTATAAACGTCGGCGTAATACCGTACCCGCCATTGACAACGCGCGATACCATAACCGCCAATTGTAAAGGCGTCGCCAAGACATACCCCTGCCCAATACCGGCAATCACACTTTCGCCCTGCTGCCAATTCTCGCCATATTTTTTCAATTTCCAAACTTGATCTGGAATAAGTCCCGAGCGTTCATGATCAAGAGAAATTCCAGTTTCAGCGCCCATTCCAAGCATTTTTGCCATAGCCGCAATTTTCTCGATTCCCAATTGTAGCGCTACTTCATAAAAAAAGATATCACAGGAATTTTTTAAGGCCTCAACCACGTTCTGTTTGCCATGCCCCCAATGCCGCCAACAATGAAAAACATGATTACCCAGCGGCATGGAGCCGGTACAGGTAAACACCGTATTTTCATCAATAACCCCAGCTTCCAAAGCTGCCAATGCCACAACAATTTTAAAAGTTGAACCAGGTGAATACTGCCCAGAAATTACTTTATTAGTCAGAGGATGACGCTCATTATTAAGCAGAGCATTCCAATCCTTATGAGAAATGCCAGTTGTAAACAAATTTGGATTAAAAGAAGGAGCCGAAACAAAAGCCAAAATTTCCCCACTGTGCACATCCAAAACAATAGCTGCGCCACTGTTGTCACCAAAAGCGTCTTGAGCAAATTTTTGCAAGTGGCTGTCTATCGTCAAATGCAAATCCTGACCATCAACACCTCTATCGCGTTCAATTTCTTTCATAATCCGCCCATAGGCATTAACTTCAAGTTTAACACTGCCTCCTTGACCGCGCAATTTTTTTTCAAAAGTTTTTTCCAAGCCCGACTTTCCGATTTTAAATCCCGGCACTCTCAGCAACGGATCATCTTTCATATCATTTTCTGAAACCGCACCAATATATCCTAAAAAATGCGCCGTATAAATGCCTAACGGATAAACCCGATTTAAGCCTTCATTAATAAACACGCCCGGTAAATATGGCGCGCTCAGCAACAATGCAGAAACTTCCTCCCAACTCAAATCATCTTTTAATTTAACTGACACAAACTTTTTGTTATTCTGAATGTCTTTTCTTATTTTTTCTTCCTCTTCATCGCTTAAAGCAATAATTTTTTTAAAACGTTCCAGTGTTTTTTCCCAATCTGGAGCTTGTTCAGCAATAATTAAAGCCTGAAAATTCTGTTCATTTGTCGCCAACACTACGCCGTTCCGATCAAAAACCGAACCTCGAGGAGGGACTAAAACGCGTGTTGAAATACGATTTTCATCAGCCAACACCCTGTATTTATCTCCATGATAAACTTGCAAATAATATAACCGTCCAATCAGCATCAAAAGAATGAAAAAGGTACCGACCGCCACCAGCATTGTCCGTCGCAATAACGTTTTTCCTTTATCATTATCTCTATTCATAGACAAGTTCCTCATCGGCAAGACAACGATTCTGAATAAAAATATTTAATCTGGCAACCAGCGGATAAAAACAGACCGTAGCCAAATAGCCAGCAAAAATGCCACCAAATGCTAAAAATCGGCTGTAAAAAATTGACGCCAATAACCATTTAATCACAAAAGCTAAAAAAGACACAACGGTAAACCCTATCCAGCTTACGGTAAAAGGTTTCATATTGACATAACTACTGGACGTGCTGCCGGCAATAAAAACAAACATAAATACAAAAATATTTAACCCTATCGGCACCGCGCTTAAGCTATCCGCAATCAAACCAAACAAAAACGCCGATATAGGGCCGAACAAATCCTGCCGATAAAGAGCCCAGAAATAAACGCAGATTATTCCGATATCCGGTCTTAAAAAACGTGATAAAGGTAGATAAATCGGTATATAAAAAACCAACAGCAAGCAAACCGAGCACAACAACGGTAAAAACCTTTTCATATAATCTTCCAAAATTTCCGAAAAAGTTTCTTCCATTTTATTCCTCGTTTTCAAACATTAATTTAACCACATCGTCATAAATTCCGTAATCAACGATTTTAACATATTCCAACCGCGGAATATCTGTCATTGTCATAACCTCTATCTCATCTTCACGAATACGATTAACCGTGCCCACAGGAAGTCCCGCCGGAAAAACACCCGCCACACCAGAAGTTACTAACATATCTCCGACATTAATATCTGCATTCAACCCTGTAAGTTGCAGTTTGGGAACAGTCGTATTATCGCCAGATAAAATACCTCTTTCACGGCTACGTTCGATAATTACCGGAATTTTTGAGTTAATATCTGTAAACAAAAGTACCCGTGCATATTTTCCCATTACCGCCTCAATCCGCCCGACAACGCTTTTGGCACCTAAAACTACCTGCCCTTCTTTCACCCTGTCCGTTTTGCCGATATAAACAATTAGAGAATGGGAAAAACCATCTCCCTCCTCAGCGATAATTTTTGCCGTAATAAATGTTGCCTCTGGCGGCGGCACATAATTAAGTAACTGTGCCAAAAGCTTATTTTCCGCTTCCAATGTCCGCAGTTGATTTTCCAGCAACACTGTTCTCATATTTTCTTTTTTAAGCTGCTCATTTTCAGCATAGACATGGCTGATATCTTTAATTTTTCCATAAACATCATATATGAACTGAGCCGGCAGATGCACAACTCTGACTAGCGGATTAAAAGCCTGCATGATAATATTCGAGACTTTTTCTAAAACAAATGAATCCGCTTTGCTCAACATCATTAAAGCTAAAGCGGACATAAACAAAACTGCAATCAGGGTTTTCCTGATAAAAAGCCGAAACTGACTGAATTGGATAAACAACACACGGCGACGTTTCATCTTGAAAATATCTCCTTAACAAACGTCCCGGCAGATTAATACATCGTTGACAGTACACTCTTTAATTCATTAATATTATCCAGAGCACTTCCCGTACCTTTTGCCACACAAGCTAAAGGTTCTTCGGCAACTGAAATCGGCAATCCCGTTGCATTACGCAAAACCTGGTCAAGCGATGTCAGCAACGCGCCACCGCCGGTTAGGACAATACCTTTGTCAACAATATCGGCAGCCAACTCCGGCGCCGTATTTTCCAAAGCCACTTTAACGGCCTCAACAATAGCCGAAACTGGCTCTGACAAAGCTTCAGCAATCTGACGCTCATTAACCTCGATTTCCTTGGGAACGCCGTTCACCAAATCGCGACCTTTAATTTCCATAGACCGACCATCGCCTTTTTCTGGTGGGCAAGCACAACCGATTTCTTTTTTTATCCGCTCGGCACTGCTGTCGCCAACCAGTAAGTTCATATTACGCCGGATGTAAGAGATAATAGCGCTGTCCATCTTATCACCGCCAACACGAACCGAACGGGCATAAACGATACCGCCTAAAGACAAAACCGCGACTTCGGTTGTTCCACCACCGATATCAACCACCATAGAGCCAGTCGGTTCCGTCACCGGAAGTCCAGCACCAATAGCAGCCGCCATAGGTTCCTCAATCAGCCAAACTTTGCGCGCACCTGCAGCTTCCGCCGATTCTTGGATGGCACGGCGTTCAACAGCCGTTGAACCGGAAGGCACACACACTATGATCATCGGCGTAGCAAAGGTTCGACGATTATGCACTTTGCGGATAAAATATTTAATCATTTCCTCGGCAATTTCAAAATCAGCAATCACGCCATCTTTCAAAGGGCGGATAGCATGAATATTGCCAGGCGTACGCCCAAGCATTTGCTTGGCTTCGTTACCCACGGCCAAAACCTGTTTTTTACCGCGAAATTCTTCAATTGCCACCACAGAAGGTTCGTTAAGGACGATACCACGTCCGCGTACATAAACCAAAGTATTGGCTGTTCCCAGATCAATCGCCATATCAGCCGAAAGTAAACCCATTAATTTTGAAAACATAGAAAGATTCTCCGCATTAGCATATTAATAATTTATAACTTTTTATTATGATATCATTAAATGTGCAATCTTTTTTTCGCAAAAACACCATATAATCAACAAGTTTTTAAAAAATTTCCGACATCGGTCGTTTTTTTATTAACATACGAAAAACAATTTAAAATTCCGATATGATTTATTGATAAACATAACCCCTCGTTTCAAGTCTCTCCACATAAAAATACCGACACAAATTCGATGTTTTTCCACCCAATTTAAAATCCGCAATTTCTCCGGGGGTTAGCGCCGTTTTCATAACCATATCCGAATATTCTCCCAAAGGCTCCCAATCCAACAAATACCCGCTCAAATAAACCAAATCACCTTTTTTAATGGTATCAAAGCCACGCCGCACGTTAAGATTTGCCGTAAGGATATGATTGTTGCTGATCTCATCTCTGTTCACGACAGGATTATCTTTATATTTCCATTCCCACAAAACTACTCGGTACTCATGTGATACATCTATTTTCTGCCAATTCCCCTCAGCCGCCGTTTCTCCGATAAACAAACTTAAATCCAGCGGCGAAACCGCATTATAAACAGCTTTATATTTATCCTGTAATGATTTAAATCCGATACGAAAATCTCTATCATAAATATCAACATACATCGCTCTGCTATACACTTGATATACCGCTCGGAATCTCAAAGCAACATCATACTCGCCAAATCTGGCAACTTGCTCAAAACTTTCCGGCAGCATTTCAATTTTTTCCGTTAAATACAGATTTTGCGCCGCTTCACTTGTCTGTCGCTCCCCAAAAATTTGCTGCCACAAGACGATACGCCCGACGCTTATCCAAAAAATCCCCAATATTGCCGGTAGTAGCCACCATAATTTTTTCTACCATATTTTTTCATATCATAATCTAAACTCTTTAAGTCGCTTAAAAATTTCTGTTGCATCGCCTGCATAACAATGTATTAATTCAACATTAGCAGCAAGTTTATTTTTAAACCATGTTCTTTGCCGTTTGGCATATTGCCGCGTATGAAGTTTTGCATCTTCCACAGCTTCGGCAAGCGTACACTTCCCCTTAAGATACTGCATCAATTCTGGCACACCGAGTGCTTTCATAGCTGGTAAATTTTCTGGTAAATTTTGTTCTTTTAATTTTTTCACTTCATCTAAAGCGCCACTTTCCATCATTTTATCAAACCGCTGATAACAACGCATATCAAGCTCTTCGGCAGCCGGACAAATTTTAATAACAAAAAAACGGGCTTCTGGCAATTTCTTTATCATTGGATTTTGATGCCATTCCGAAAGCTTTATTCCCGTATCCAGCCACACTTCATAAGCTCGCCGCACCCGGGTTGTATCATTCGGGCTTAACCGTGCTGCCGATTCGCTATCAACTTCTTTCAACTTTTGATAAACAAAACCGCTGCCTTTTTCTTGCAACAATTGCGCCACGTGCTCCCGCACTTTCAGAGAAGTTTCCGGTATTGGTGTCGTTCCGTTTATCAGATTGTCAATATACAATCCCGTGCCACCAACCACTACTGGCACTCTTCCCTCTTGCCAAACCTGCTTGATTGTGTGTGTAGCAAGCTCCAACCAATCAACGACATTGCCATGAAAAGACGGTTCATAAATTTCAAACAACAAATGCTCAACATCGGCGCGTTCCGTCGGTGTCGGACAAGCTGAAATAACAGGCATTCCTTTATAAACCTGCATAGAGTCGCAATTAACCACCACACCACCAACAAACTTGGCGGCATCAACAGCCAAAGCTGATTTTCCGGAAGCCGTCGGCCCAGCAATCACGATTACCCGATTTTCCGGCATCGCGCATTCTCCACCAGCTTTTGGCACAAATCTTCATATGAAATCCCCTTATATTTAGCCTGTTCCGGAACTAAGGAAAGTGGCGTCAATCCAGGATTCGTATTGACTTCCAAAAACACCACACCGTCTGTTTCATTATATCGAAAATCTGAACGCGAAATCACATTGCATTTCAAAAGCTTGTGTACAGTCTCCGCATAATGTGTCGCCTGTTTGGCAGCCTCTTCCGGAATCTCCGCCGGCAAAACATGCTGCGTCACGCCATCGGTATATTTGGCCTTATAATCATAAAAAGTTGCTTTTGGCCTCAGCTCCGTCACGCCACAGGCAATGCCGTCCAATACCGCAACCGTAATTTCTTTACCCGCAATATATTTTTCAACCAATATCTGCCGAACGTTATCCTTATAACACACTCTTTCTTTATCCGCTTCATTATTAACTATAAACACGCCAACGCTGGAACCGTCATTTTGCGGTTTAACCACATACGGCATTGGCACATTGGTGCCTTTTTGCTTAAATTCAGCATAAGTCAAAGCCTGATACGGCGCTGTTTTTACTCCCGCTTTAGAGCATAATTCTTTGCACAGCAGTTTATTCATTCCTATTAAGGAAGTTTCTAATCCCGAATGTGTATACGGAATTTGCAAAACATCTAAAAAGCCTTGTATCTCTCCATCTTCTCCCCAATTACCGTGCAAAGCATTAAAAACCACATCTGGCTTTTCTTCTTCCAAAGCTTTAAACAAATTCTTCCCATTTTGCAAATCATGCCAAATAACTTTATATCCCATGCTTACCAAAGCTTTTACAACACATTGCCCGCTAATCAGACTCACTTTGCGTTCGGCTGAAAAGCCCCCAGCCAAAACCAAAACTTTTTTTATCATTATTTTTTCCTTTATTCCTTTAAAATTTTTGTTAGTATAAGCGCAAAACTTTTAAGAAAGCATAAAACTTATATGAAAAACATTGCCTTATTTTTAATTCTAACCTGTCTATGGCCGGCCGTCGTTTATTCCGCTTCCGTTGAACATTATCTAACTGTTAGCATCGGTTTTTTTGATGCTGCCCGGATTCACTTGGCATATAATCTGACTCCCGATAAGTATAAATTTTCTTCCTCTGTCAAAACTGCCGGTACCTTCGGCAAGCTATATTTATTTGAAGCACTTTATATCTCTGACGGTTTTTTTAAAAAAGAGCAAACCGTTACCCGTAATTACAACTACGAAACCAAATCAAACTCACATATATACACCAAACAATTGGTTTTTGATGAAAACGGCGTCTTAGATTACCGTTTAAGCTCTAAAGACGGCATACCCAAACGGGTTGAAATCCGTCTTCCCGATACGCCATTTGACGCCAACGATTTACAAACTGTTTTTGCCATGCTTACCCGGCAAATTATCACAAATAAGTTCTGCGCTATGGAAAAAATCGTCTTTAATGGTGGTAAAAAAAATTATAAAGTCATCATTAAAGACGAAGGAAAAGAAGTGCTGAATGATCCAAAAATTTCTTATTCCGGCAATTCTCTTAAGTGTTCAATGCACATAATCAACTTGGATAAAGACAAAGATAATGATTTATTATGGAACACTACCGCCAACCGTCCGATATTTTTCTGGATTTTAGAAGATGAGAAAACCAACCTTCCGTTTCTGGCCAAAATAGAAATTAATTCTACACCCTTAGGCAAATTAAAAGCCTACACTACAGAAGTTTTATTAAAGGATTAAAAAATGCTAAAATCAGAATTACTGCTGCCAGCCGGCTCGCTTGTTAAATTAAAAACGTCCTTATTGTATGGCGCCGATGCTGTTTATGCCGGCACACCAGATATGAGCCTGCGGACTCAATCATCATTTACGCTAGAAGACTTAGCCCAAGGCGTTGATTTTATTCATCACCAAAACAAAAAAATTTACTTAACCCTAAATCTGTATATTCACAACGAAGAAGCAGAAAAGCTCCCTCAACTTGTAGACACGCTCCGTCAATTAAAACCTGACGGTGTACTGGTTGCCGACCCCGGCGTATTCTATTATTTAAAAGAAAATGCTCCGGAATTAAATCGTTTTATTTCCACCCAAGCTAACATATGTTCTACCCCAACCGTAAAATTTTGGCAGTCCATGGGAGCCAAACTCTGTGTTTTAGGACGAGAAGTCACATTTGCCGAGATGAAACAAATCCGCGCACAATGCCCAAACATCTTACTTGAAACCTTTGTCCACGGCGCCATGTGTATGTCATATTCTGGCCGCTGCCTGATTTCTAATTTTATGGCGGACCGCAGTGCCAATAAAGGCAAATGCGCTCATTGCTGCCGTTGGCATTACAAACTTTTGCTTAAAGCTAAAGACGGCAACGTCAAAAATTTTGAAATCACCCCTGAAAACAAAGATATGTTTGACTTCTTTCTGGAAGAAGATTTTCGTCCTGACGAATATTATGAAGTGGTGGAGGATTCTCACGGCAGCTATATCTTAAATTCTAAAGATTTGTGTTTAATGCCGCGGTTAAATGAAATTTTAGACCTCGGCATGGATTCGCTCAAAATTGAAGGTCGGAATAAAACCGAATATTATGCCGGTACGGTCGCCAGGGCTTACCGTCAAGCTATTGATGACTATCAAAAAGACCCTAAAAATTGGGATTATAAAAAATATATGTCGGATTTATACACCCTGCAAAATCGTGGCTATTGCCTGGGTTTCCATGATGGCAAATTAACTAACATCAGCCAAAATTATGAATATACACACACTTTGGGCGAATGGCTTTTTGCTGGCTCTATTGTTCAATGGCAAGGCGATGATGCGATTTTTGAAATACGCAATTACATCAACAGCGGCGAGTTTATAGACTTCTTAATCCCCGGCACTTTAGAAAACTTCCGCTTAGCCTTAACTGATTTTGAAGATGTGGATACCGCTGAAATCACGTCGCGCGTATCGGCCGGACAAAATAAAAAAATCCGTATCCGCCCGCAACTATGGGGGCAACCAATTGAAAAAATTAAAAAACTTTTGCCGCAATATACCATTGCCCGCAAACCAGCACCTTTAAGCGGAAACAATAAAGAAATGTATGAACACAAACAGCATGAGTTCGCACTTTTATCCCAAAATAAAAAACCTTAAGGATAATCCTTAAGGTTTTTTATTTTATTTAAGACTAAATTTTTGCCACCGACAGCACGCCAATCAACAAATTGGCAAGCTCAATACCGCTCGGCAACGGCTTAATCATGTTAATAAATGATTCGTTAAACAATATGCATTTATCAACATTGACATGTTTCGGCATACCGAAATTACGGTACTCGGCCTTTTCGCCGCTTGCAAACTCCAAAGTAACCTGCACACCAGATTTACCAGAAGTTTTGACAAAGAACGCATCCAGTTGAACGCTGATGTCTTCGCCCTGACCGTCACGGATAAAGGTTCCACTGACGGAATAATTCTTTCTCTTCTTAAGAACTTTCTCATACGAAAGACACCCTTTCCCAAGCAAGAAATTCAGAGCATCGATATCATGGATTAATCTATCTATAAAAACGTCGTACCCTGCCACGTCAACCGAAGGAAAAAGCCGTGTATTAATTGCAATACCCGTCAAATTTCCATACTCTTTTTCCAAAGTCGGCATCATTGCTGCCAAACCAGAAAAAATAGCGTCGTAACGGCGCGGGAAACAAGCGGCAAACACACGCTTATAATCCTCAACTAAAAGCTTCAGCAAAGAACGAACATCTTCAGCCGTCTTGAATTGAGGTAGTTCATACATAATATGAACATTGGCCTCCATAGCCTGGCGCAGCCTGAGAAAGAACGTCGGCGAATCATAAACCACCATAGCTTCGACATTATCTAGCAAATGGCCATAATCCGTAAAAAGCCTAATTTCTTTTTCTGCCTTTTGCTCCATTTTTTCAAGCATACTGTCGTCAGCGTCAAAAACTCCAACGACATCAACATCTTGGTTGTTGAGCAGATTTTCGAAGACTTCCATTTGCAAGCCTTCGTGCACATTACAAAATCCTAATTTCATAAAATTTCATAAATTATATAATTTAACATAACAATTATTAATATGTTTTGAATATATACGCATTGACAAAAGTGTCAAGCTGTTTTTCCGAAATTACGACCAAAATAGATGCTCGCTTAAAACTTTTGTTCCAAGCAAAATCAGAATAATACCAGCGGCAATTTCCATTTTCTGCCGCGGCAGCTTTTTGAAAAAACGTTTTAAATGAAAAGCAATGAAAGAAAGTATAAATGTTGTCAAACCGATAAATGCTGCCGCACTAAAAATTGAAACTTTTGCAAAATAAAGACTCACGCCTGATGCCAAGGCATCAATGCTTGTTGCGACGCCAATAGTCAGCAAAACCGGCAAGGTTAAATTCTTTTCCAATTTTCCAACTTCGGTAGATATAGCATTGACGATAATATTTAAACCTAAAATACCAAAAACCAGAAAAACTAACCAATGATCAAAATGGGCGACATATGTGCTAATTGGCACGGAACAGTACCATCCGATAACTGGCATCATAAATTGTCCGCACCCGACAGTGGCGGACAATCTTAAACTATTAAAAAGACGTTGCTTTTTTAAAAGAAGCCCATAAGAAAAAGACACCACAAACGCATCAGCCGATAAAGCCACAGCTAGCAATAAAATATCCCAAATGTTCATAGTTTATTCCTTTTGACCGTTAATTTAACAGGAAAAAGTATTAAAGCAATAAAAAACCGTAAACATCCGGTTTTAAAAACTTCTGAGCATCACCACAAATATTTGTAGAGCGCCCATCCTTTATCGATATTACTCTGGATATTAGCAAGAAAATCAACCAGTCTTGCTCAAATAGTCTGTTCGTCTTCTCTTTGCACACATACCCCATCCGTCGGCATTAAAAAATGCGCCTGATAATTCTTCAGCATACTATTAAACTCTTCACAACGTTCGCGCAGAATGTTCGTTTACTCAACAATCAATGTCAACAAACAGCAATCATATTCCTGCAAACCACAAATATAGGCCTCATAAGCCGAACACTAGCGGATGAATATTCTGGTTGATACCAGACATTTTTCAGTAATCCAAATCCCCCAACAATCTAAACTCTCCTGCCAGGAATTTATTTTCATAAACATACCTATATGTGTACATAACAAACTTTTTAATAATATTTTTGTTTTCTAACCTAGTATATTTTCGGTATTTTATCAGCTTCTTCTCATTTTTCAAGTTTAACCGTAAAATCAATTGCTGGCAGACTTCTGTTACCAATCCGCATATTAATAACCCGTATGCGCGTTTCATCAAGCTTATCACAAGTAAAGGGCGCCAAAAATACCAGTGTTCCGATATTAACAACGTTTCCAGCTTGAAACTGGGCATTATTTTTTATTAATGTTGAACCATATATTCTCCTCTCTTCGTTTTCTCCAGGGCGTGAAAATTGAATTCGGGTCTTTTCAAACGATTTAGCCCAATCCTTATCACCCCATTCGGCAACTTTGAAAATATTTATATTAAACTTAATATCTTTAATGCGTTTATTAGAAACACAAAGCGGAGCCGAAGGTAGCAAAGTTCCTAAATTTACCATAATTTCCACTTGAGTATCTGGATGATACGCTTTAACTGACGTGCTGCCACTACGTTCAATTTCCCAACTTGTATCATTATTTTCAATTTCAAACAGATTAGTTTGCCCCGAAAGACTTGTAAAACCGCACAAACTTAAGACTAAAATAGCTAAACCAAATACTTTTTTCATGGCATTTTCTCCCTTGTTTAAGCAATATATTATAATGTAAAGACAAAATTTTTAATCTGCAATAAAAAAACGAACCGGATTTCCGATTCGTCTTTGTTCATTTGTTTGCTGGCAGAATTATTCTGCATCAGCCTTTTTAGATTTTCTAGACTTTTTTTCTGCTTTAGGAGCTTCTTCAACTGACGCCGTTTCAGTAGTCGTTTCTGCAGTGGCGGCTGCCTTTTCAGCGGCAACACGGGCCAAATCTTTAGCGCCTTTCGCATTTATATCGCGATCAACCAACTCGATAATAGCCATCGGCGCACAGTCACCATAACGGAAACCGGCTTTCAAAACGCGTGTATAACCACCATTACGATTCTTATAACGTTCTGCAAGGGTTGAGAAAAGCTTGGAAACAACTTCATTATCACGCAAAAAACCTAAAGCCAAACGCCGGCTGTTCAAATCGCCTTTTTTAGCATAGGTAATCATGTTATCGGCAAAGGTTCTCAGCTCCTTAGCACGCGGCAAAGTAATACTGATCTGTTCATGTGTCAGCAAAGCATTCGTCAGATTTGAAAACAGAGCTCTTCTCTGGCTCTTTGGCATATTAAATCTTCTATGTTTATCACCATGTTTCATTTTAAATTCCTTTCTTTTCTCTGATGCTTTGACGGGCAAAGCGGATAAAACTTACGATTTTCACCACGGTTTCCTTAGCTGGTTCATGCATAAAAATCTCTTAATTCGCAAGCTGTTTAACATATAAAAAGTTTAAATGCAAGCAGAATCTTTTTTTTCTTTAAACATAATCCCTTTTATTCCCGCATTTTATGCATTCATGATAATTGGCATAAGAGCAAACTCTTCCCGTTATTTTTTAGCTTTACGGACGGACTGTCCGCTACCATATCTTCCAAAGGTTCTGATAACCTATAAAAGATCTCTTAACCAAAAGCGGAATATATAAAATTCTAACAGATAAACAAAATTTTCATTCTTTTATCCAAACATAATGTTCCATAGTTCAAATTGGCCGTTAAATTCAAAAAGCACCCCTCTAAGAGGGCTTTTCTTTCATTCAATCCGCCCATGACAATGTTTATATTTTTTGCCACTGCCGCACGGACACGGATCATTACGGGCAACCTTCCCCCAAGTTAACGGATCGTTAGGATTGATTTCCCGGCTGGCAGTATAACGGAACGGCTCTTGCCGCCCATCTTCCGATGCTGGCGTACGTTCTGAAGCGACATTGCTACCGACCAAATTTTGCGGACGTTCATGCACCGCCTGCATTTTGACATTTTGCTGACGCTGTTCTGCCCGCTGCATAGATTCTTCCGCATTGCTTCTGATAAGCGTCCGACAGACCACCATCGTTACCTGCTCCTTTAAAGCCTCCAGCATATTAGAAAACATATTAAACGCTTCGCGCTTATATTCATTCAACGGATCTTTCTGTCCATATGCCCGAAGGACGATCGTATGCCGCATCATATCAAGAGTAGCAATATGGTCTTTCCATAATTGGTCCAACACCTGTAGCAAAATACTTTTTTCCACCATACGGACAATGTTTTCTGGCACATTTTCATTTTTTTCGATGACACGCTTTTCTACCTCATCCAAAATTTTCTGCGTCATATCCTCACAATCTAGTCCCGGCTCATTTGCCCAGTTATTAACTGGCAGCGCGAAACCTGTGATTTTAGCAAGTTCCTGTTTTAATTCTTCGCAACGCCATTCTTCTGCCGTACTGCCGTAAGGAATATATTCGGCAATAACAGAACATAAGTACTCCTGCCGCATATCTCCGATTGTCTCGGAAACATCGTCGGTTTCCATTAATTCCTTACGCTGAGCATAAATCACCTTGCGCTGTTCATTCATGACATTATCGTATTTTAACAGATTTTTACGAATGTCAAAATTGCGTTCTTCAACTTTTTGCTGCGCCTTTTCCAAAGCTTTGCTAATCCACGGATGAACCAATGCTTCCCCTTCGGGAAGACCTAATTTTTGCAAAACGGCCGACATTCTTTCCGAACCGAAAATCCGCATCAAATCGTCTTCCAATGAGAGAAAAAACTTCGATGTCCCCGGATCGCCCTGACGTCCAGAACGTCCGCGTAGCTGATTGTCAATTCGGCGACTTTCATGACGTTCGGTACCCAAAATATATAAACCACCAGCAGCTAGAACTTTTTGTTTGTCTGCTTCTATTTCAACCCGAAGTTTTTCTTTAATTTCAGCAATCTGCTCCGGTGTTTCCTCGCTATTCAATACAGACTTTAACTTCATATCCAAATTGCCCCCGAGCTGAATATCCGTACCGCGGCCAGCCATATTGGTCGCAATCGTAATTGCCCCCGGCACACCAGCTTGCGCGACAATTGCCGCTTCGCGTTCATGATGGCGAGCATTCAATACTTCAAAATGGATGTTTGGCGCTGCTTTTTTCAACAAATCCGCCACGACTTCCGATTTCTCAACCGAGGTTGTCCCGACCAAAACCGGCTGTCCACGGTGACGGCAATCCAAAATAGTATCAATAATCGCTTTGTATTTCTCCTTTTCTGTCCGATAAATAACATCATGCTCATCCTTACGGATAACCGGCTTATTCGTCGGAATTTCCACACACGACAATCCATAAATATCACCGAATTCAGCTTCTTCGGTCATAGCCGTACCAGTCATTCCCGATAACTTCGGATACAAGCGGAAATAATTTTGAAAAGTAATTGACGCCAAAGTCTGATTTTCAGACTGAATATTTACATGCTCTTTAGCCTCCAACGCCTGATGCAAACCATCGCTGTAACGGCGCCCTTCCATAATGCGACCTGTAAATTCATCCACAATTACAACCTTGCTATCTTTCACGATATAGTCGACATCCCGAGCAAACATCTTATGCGCCCGCAAAGCCTGGTTCACATGATGCACCAACTGCACATTGCCAATATCATACAAACCGCCTTCGCTGATAAGTCCAACCTCTTTTAACAACTGTTCTACATGAGTCATGCCAGCCTCTGTCAAAGTCACGCTACGTGCTTTTTCATCCTTTTCATAATCAGCCGCCGTCAACTGCGGAATAATACTGTTAACACTGATGTAACGTTCGGAAGAATCTTCAGCCGCACCAGATATAATAAGCGGTGTCCGTGCCTCATCAATCAAAATCGAATCAACTTCATCCACAATGGCAAAATTAAAATCACGCTGCACCCGATCTTCCAGATTAAATTTCATATTATCGCGCAGATAATCAAAACCAAGCTCATTATTGGTGCCATAAATAATATCGGAAGCATAGGCCAAACGACGTTCATTATCATTTTTTTCATGAACAATATAATCAACCGTTAATCCTAAAAAGCGGTAAACCTGTCCCATCCATTCAGCATCGCGTTTAGCCAAATAATCGTTAACCGTCACGATGTGCACGCCTTTTCCTTCCAGGGCATTTAAATATGCGGCGAGCGTCGCCACCAAGGTTTTGCCTTCGCCAGTCTTCATTTCGGCAATCATACCTTTATGCAAGACAATACCACCGACCAGCTGCACATCATAATGACGCTGGCCAAGCGTGCGCTTTGCCGCTTCACGGACGGCGGCAAAAGCTTCCGGCAAAAGCTCATCCAACGTTTCACCGTTTTTTATCCTCTGGCGAAATTCTTCGGTCTTTGCTCTAAGCTCATCATCGGATAACTTAACAAAATCCGGCTCTAAAGCATTGATCTTTTCAACAATCCTAAATTGTTTTTTTACAAATCTGTCATTGGCGCTACCAAAAAGTATACGGGCGATTTTATTTAACATTTGTTTTACCTTAGTTTTATTGACAATATGTTACATTTAGTGTTTATAAAAAATAATGTCAATACTACGAACCAAAGTTATAAACGACTAATAAAAAATACTTGGAATATCCAAAAAAAAAGTTTATACCAATACTTAGTAGTTTTTTTTATTTTGGAGGAAATCATGCAAAAGAAATATATTTTAACAACTGCCGTCGCTATTGTCGTCGTGGCCGTAGCCGCTTTCGGCACATTTAAAGTTTATGCGGAAAAGAATGCCGGCGTTGCCGCCCGTGTTAACGGTGAAGTCATCAGCATAGAAGACATTAAAAAAGGTTATGAGGCTAATCCGCAAATTGTTGCTCAAGTCCCGTTTGACCAATTTTATCCTAAAGCTGTGGATATTTACGTAAACGGCACGCTTCTATACCAAGCGGCCTCAGCAGCCAATATTCAGGAAACCCCTGAATACAAAGAACAATTAAAAGTTGTTCAAGAAGATCTGGCACGCAAACTTTATTTGGAGCAAATCGTTAAAGAAAAGGTCAACGATGCCGCTGTGAAAGATTTTTATGACAACACCTATATCAAAAATTTTGAAAGCAAAAAAGAAGTCAAAGCCAAACACATTTTGGTAACGGATGAAAAAACCGCTAAAGAAGTCCTTACCAAATTAAACGAAGGCGGAAATTTTGATGAACTGGCCAATGAATATACCAAAGATTCATCGGTTGAACTCGGATATTTTTCCGAAGACATCATGGTACCAGAATTTACCAAAGCTGCATTTGCCTTGAAAGCTGGTGAATACACGAAAGAACCAGTTAAGACTCAGTTCGGCTATCACATCATTTTAACTGAAGATTTTCGCGATTCCCAACCATTGCCAATACAAGATGTCGAACCACAAATCCGTAATATGATGACTCAAAAAGTGGTTGCCGAAACTTTTGATAACCTCTATAAAAACGGCAAAATCGAAAAGTACGACCTAGACGGTAAAAAACTTCCGGAACCTGAAGCTCCCCGGGAATAAGCCAAAGCTATAAAAAACCGTCTGCACCTCAGACGGTTTTTTATTAATTATAAAAATTTAAAAAGCTTTATCTTTCATTGTTTTTATATTTATCCGGCACCGGCCAGCCACGTCTGATATACCATTCCGCTTGTTCTCTATTATAATCCTCTATGTTCTTTCGGATCATTTCCTCATATTCTTCCGGATGTTCTTGCCAATATTTAGCTTGTTCATCGGCTTCCCGTTCATGCTGCTCTCTCAACTTTAGCACTTCTTCATGATTGCGCCGAGCTTCTTCCTCTAGCTCTTCCAAAGTTTTCCCGGGAAGATAACCCGCCTCATATAAAATGGCAAATTGACGCTCCAACGGACCAACCTTGTCAAACGGCGTCGACGGTATGGACGGATCGCGCGGATCACCAACAAACTGCGCCGATACAGAATACCGCTTCTTCCCCATACTATCTTCAAACACATCTTCTAAGCTAAACTTAATCTGCGTCTTTTTATGCACCGCGCTCTCTTCCTTGGGATATATTTCCCATTCTTCCTTAAAGCTTTCCGCTTTCCTCTTCGCTTTCTCTTTATCCATACCCGGCTCCCTTTTCTATTAAATTTTATGGATTTAAGATATTAAATAACTTACCAGAACTTGCTTTTTTAGTCAATATGATTTAATCTACAGAAAGTTCTATTAAAACGGAGTGTTCTTAACCGTGGAATTATTTGACGATATAAAATTAATCAGGCGATTAAAAAAAACAAAATTTCTCACCTATCTCAACACGCGTCAAGTCGCCGAACCTTTAATGCTGTTCATCAGCTTTGTCCGCCGACAGGAATATGCTTTTTATAAAGAGCATCCAGCTTTAGCCTATCAAAGGGAAATACCGGAATACCCTAGGCTGATTGAAGAACTGCGCACCAAAGGTTATCGCGCAGTTGACATTGATTCGCCTTTGGCCGCCGATCCGTCCACGTTACTGGTTTCACCGCGCGGCATTCGCACTCCGTTTATTGTGCCGGAAAAAATAAAAAATCTGGCAAACGACTTGGTTAATGATTTAATAAACTCTTCATATGTTGCGCCGTTAAGCTATATGCAGGGTTTAACTTTAAGCGAACAGGGAGAATTGCCAGATTATGACCACAACTACCGAAGTTTGTTTCCCGGTTACCAGCATCCGCATCCGGAAAAATTTAAGCAAATATTGGCGACGCATGGTGAAGATTTTATGTGGCGAATGGTGCAAAAAGCCTATCAACAGCGCCAATCGGCCGCCTGGCTGCGACAGATAATTCCGGAATTTAAAAAAGAAAACTTGGTTATGACTGCGCAAACTCAGGCTCTCGGTGCATATGAAAACAACCACTTTAACCAGGATGAAGGGCGTATGGCAAAATACGGCGCCTGCAGAATGGATGACGCTCTCAAATTCGCAGGTATGGATTTTAATGAATTAAAAGGCCCTGAACGTTTTACTTTTTTAGTAGTAACTATTAGCGAAGCCGGACAAGTATGGGTGAAAGAATTTGGCATGGAGAGTTCCATGAAATATTCCCTGACTGTTCAGGATTATTTTGAAACGCCCGTGATACCCGAAAGCAACAAATATCTGGCGACATTTCTGGTGTTTGCCGATGGTCAAGAGATGTTTGAAATTCCCGAACATGATCCGGAATGGGAAGACTTCAAGGAACTGTTTCGCGGATGCCACATCCCTTACAACGACTTTGTCCGACAGCGTTACCAAACCTGCTGGGAACAACAGAGAAAGTTTAAACGGGTGGTAACTTACGATATGTTCTCAGGCAAAGAATTTTTTCCTACGAAAGAAAGGGATTTTTCCCAAAACCTGAATAAAATGCGGCAGAAGGTTCAGGAAATAACTGGAAACTCAATTTCCCAAATATGGCGACCAAAACCAAAAAAACAGACCATAGCGGCGCATTTGCAGACTATCGGCAATTTAATCGAAACTCTCCGTCAGATAAAAATGAATGAAAAAAAGCATGTCTCCAAACAAGAAAACAAAAAACAAACGAAACTACCCATTCCAGATAATGATATGCCGCGTTAAAGTGTTAGGGGAAAATATTCAAACAAGTTTGTTTAAAACACATATTATTTAAATGATGGTGGACTCAACAGCATGGTTATAGATGAAAAAGGGCAAACAGAAAAACATTATGTCCGGAAACATTCTGAATATTCTGCCACTTACGATAGAATAGATATATTATCGGTTGTAAAAATAGCGTAGAAATTGATTCCCGTAATTACTGAGGCAGTATCTATATTATTATTTAAATTTAATCCCCCTATACTTTAATTATAGGAATATTTTATTTCAGACATTATTTTAACTAAAATTCTTATATCTTATGGCCGCCAAGCATCAGGAATATGTTTGATAAAAAAAGTTCGCCCAATCAGCACGGCATCAAAACGGACTTGATATCCGGCATATTGCGAATGTTTTTGTAAAAAGGCCAACGCTGCCCGGGTTAAACGCTGCCTCTGTCGCGGCGTAATGGCATAAGCGGCTTTTTTCAAGTTGCGCCGGCTCTTAACTTCTGCAAATACCAACATTTTTCCGCGGCAGGCAATAATATCAACCTCGCCGACCCCGACATGCCGCAGCTTTCCTATAACATAATTTTTATACAAAATGTGATAGCCGTGCAAACGCAGATACCAGCGCGCCAGAAACTCCGCCCAGCACCCTTTTTCACTTTTATTGTTTGCTGCTTTATTCATTTTTCAAATCCAATGCCTGCGCATAAACTTCATTCCGTTTTTTCCCGGATAACTCTGCCACTTCTTTAACTGCTGATTTCAGGCTCATGCTACCAATCCTTCTTTTAAGTTCGGTCCGGATGTTAATTTTTTCTTTTGCCGATTCGTCAGGCGGAGCAATCATCAGCACAATCTCCCCTTTAGGCGGATATTCTTCAAAATGCACGGCTAATTCACTGCAGGTTCCGTGGCGGCATTCCTCAAAAACCTTGGTTATCTCACGTGCCACAGCCGCCGGCCGTTCTTCAAACGTGTCCGCCGCCGTTCGCAAAGTTTTAACCAACCGTGGAGCTGTTTCATAAAAAACCAAAGTCGTATTAATATTTTTTAATTCATTAAACAAATCTTGGCGGGCTTTATCTTTGTTCGGAACAAAACCTGCAAACATAAAACGGTTAGTAGGCAATCCTGAAATCTGCAAAGCAGAAATAACTGCCGATGGGCCGGGAACAACCCATAACGGAAGATCCTGTTCCCTGAGGCGGCGTACCAACCTAAACCCGGGATCGGAAATCAAAGGCGAGCCAGCGTCGCTGATAAGCGCCACCACCTGGCCTTGTTTAATCAACTCAACAATATCCGAAGCTTTTTCCTCCTCATTATGGTCTTGATAACAGATAAAAGGCTTGTCAGAAGCCAATCCTAACAACGAAAAAAGCTTACGGGCGACGCGCGTGTCCTCGCAGGCAATTACATCCGCTTCAGCTAACACAATCAAAGCGCGGGCGGAAATATCCTGGAGATTGCCGATTGGCGTTGCCACAATATACAAACCGCAATTTAACATTTTATATCTCTTTACATCAAAAAATTTTTGGTCTACATATTTATATAAGAAATTGTTTTATATTTTAGGAAAAAATGCAAGTGTTTAAAAATCTAGGCGTCTTTTTTTTAGTTTTAATTTTAGCAGCCTGCGGTCCAACTGAGCGCAATCGAATTTCCATGCGTGGCGGCAGTTGGGATACAAGCCGCGGAAAACCGGCCGATATATCTTTTTTTGAACAGGATAATCATTTTAAAGTGGCAATGCTTCTGCCGTTAAGCGGCAAAAGTTCACCATATGGACAAGGGCTTAAAAATGCCGCCATGATGGCGGTTGAAGACGCTGATAATGCCGATATGGTCGTTCATTTCTATGATACCCAAAGCTCATCATCCGGCGCCGAAACCGCCGCTTTGAAAGCTATCCGCAACGGAAGTCATTTGATTTTGGGACCGTTAACCGCCAATGAGGTTTCGGCAGTCAGCCGTACTGCCAAAACAAAAAACATTCCGGTCATTTCCTTTTCTACTTCACCAGAAGTGTTACAACAAGGTATTTACACGCTTGGTCTTCTAGGCGGCGAACAAGTTGAACGTATCATTGGCTATGCCGTTGAAAAGGGGCGAAAAAAAATTGCCCTTTTAATTCCAGATACCGATTCTGGCATAAATTTAGCTAAAGTCGCTTTAAAATCTGCTCCCCACTATGGCGCTGAAATTATCAAAATCGGCTTTTATCCGCCGGAAACTCTTGACTTTGCCGAGATTGTCAAATCCATAACCGATTATGAAGAACGCTCAGCAGAAATTAATAAACAAAAAGAACTCCTGACACACCAAGCTAAAGCCGGCGACATAGAAGCCGAAAAAGAACTTAAACGTCTAAAAACCGTATACACTACCGGCGCTGTCGATTTTGACGCTTTGCTTATCCCAGAAACCGGAAGCCGCTTAAAGTCAGCCGTTTCCATGTTTGGATACTATGATATCAGCTATCCTGACGTATTGTTCTTGGGAACATCTGTATGGGAAAACACCAACTTATCCAAAGAAACCACACTCTATCATGGCGTTTATCCGGTTATGTCGCGTATCCATAACAATTATTTCAATGAAAAATATGAAACTTATTTTGGCGCCAAACCTAATCAATTATTCAGTTTTGCTTATGACGGCGTGGCGCTGGCCTCTGCGTTGGCCCGCAAAAACAGCGATAATCTGGAACAAAACATCACCGATCGCGAAGGCTACATCGGCATCAACGGCGCTTTCCGTATTTTGCCGGACGGAACCAATCAGCATAGTTTAGATATCATGGAAGTTACATCCTCTGGCCCGCAGACGGTTGACACCGCCCCAAAAAAATTCCGCACAGCATCAAAAGAAACCGTATTCTCTCCTTCTATCTCTTCAACAATGCCTAAAATATACGGCAAAGATCAATTTTTGGCCGAAAAGCTTTTATTTAACCACCGGACGGATTCTTTTAATGATTTTACTTCCAGCCGTGGATGGTAAAAAAACATCTAAAAACGCCCACCATTAAAAACTTGCGTGTCGACAATGTTGATAGTTCAATTTTTTGCTTGAAAATGTGGGGAATTTTCACAATATTAAATGTAGACTTTTAAAGAAGGGCAAAAGGTCGATTTTACCGCCAACCCGGTCAGGTTCGGAAGAAAGCAGCCGTAACGGATAAAACGGGGTTTTTGTCCCTTCGCCCTATTTAGAGATAATAATGGCTGAAAAAGAAAATAACCAGAACCCATATGTTGTTTTAGCCCGTAAGTACCGCCCACAAACCTTTGAAGACTTGCTCGGGCAGAATGCTTTAGTGCAAACTTTGACCAATGCCATAAAAAACAACCGTCTGCATCATGCTTATATTTTAACTGGAATCAGGGGAGTTGGCAAAACAACCACCGCCCGTCTGATTGCCCGCGCTTTAAATTGCACTGGCCTAGACGGGAAAGGCTGCCCGACCATCCGTCCTTGCGGTGTCTGCGAAAACTGCAAAGCCATTGCCGCCGGCCGTCATATTGATGTCATGGAACTGGATGCCGCTTCCCGCACTGGCGTAGACGACATCCGTGAGCTTTTAGACGGCGTGCGTTACAAACCAACCAACGCTCGTTACAAAGTCTACATTATTGACGAAGTCCATATGCTTTCCAAAGGCGCCTTTAACGCCCTGCTCAAAACTTTAGAAGAACCGCCGGCTCACGTAAAATTTATTTTTGCCACCACCGAAATTCGCAAAGTTCCAGTTACGATTCTGTCTCGCTGCCAACGTTTTGATTTGCAGCGTTTAACTGTTGAAACGCTACTAAAGCTGTTCCATAAGGTCTTGACTGCTGAAAATATTTCGGCTGATGAAGAAGCGCTTGCAATAGTGGCTCGTGCCGCTGACGGCTCCGCCCGTGACGGCCTGTCAATGCTTGATCAGGCTATTGTCTTAGGCGATGGAAAAATCAAAACCGAAACCGTCATTGAAATGATTGGTCTCGCCGATCGCACGCGCATGCTCGATTTGTTTGCGCATCTGGTGCAAGGCGATATTCAGGCCGTTTTAAAAAATTTGGCAGAACAATATAAGAATGGAGCTAATCCGCTTGTCATTCTGCAAGATTTAATCAATATTACCCACATACTTGCCAAGGTTAAGATCGTGCCAGACTCTTTAAATGCCGAAACATTAGGGGAAAATGAACGAGGCTTATGTGAAAAGTTATCGGGAAGTCTTTCTATCGCCGTCCTATCCCGCATGTGGCAAATGCTGATAAAAGGTTTAAGCGAATTAAACGGAACGCCTGCCGCACTTGACGCTCTGGAGATGATTCTAATCCGTGTGGCATATTCAGCCAATCTACCGACACCAGTCGAAATTTTAAATGATATAAAAAAAAACTCTGATTTCACCATAAACATAAAACCTGTAGTTTCTCCCATTCAAGAAACTTCTGTCCTTCGTTCGCCGGCGGCGTCACAAGCATCCGAACCATCCCCCTTGATGACATTAAATGAAGCGCCATCGACTTCAACAACCATATTAAATATCACCACAGCAACTAATGCTACTCAAGCAGCAATACCACCGGCCGGCAATTACCCTTTCTCTCGTATTGAAGAATTTACCGCTTATCTGGAAGAACATAAAAAGCTACTTTTGCTTTACACCCTAAAAAACGATGTTTCAATTGAAGAATTCGGCAACAAGCATCTCAAAATGGCCGTTTCCGATAAAATCCAGCCAGATTTTATGCTTAATCTACAAAAAGCATTAGTTGAAGCTACCGGCCAAAACTGGCAGATCGAAATTCGCCACGGCCCATTAGGCGAAACGCTAGCCGATAAAGAAAAAGCCGCATTGGAACAAGATAAGCGCGACATTTCCGAATATCCGCTTGTTAAAGCTATTTTAAGCGAGTTTAAAGGTGCTCGGATTGACACCTTAACACGCAAATACAATCCATCCGAATCTTTGGAAAAAGACGATTCGGATAATGAAATTATAACTCCAACCGAAGATGAGGAAGAATAAGCAATGATGAATATTCAAGGTTTAATGAAACAGGCTCAAATGATGCAGAAAAAAATGCAGGAAACCCAAGATCGTTTAGCCGACGAAGAACGTACCGGCACCAGTGGCGGCGGTCTAGTGCAAATAATTCTTAACGGCAAATCCGAAATGAAAAAAATTTCTATTGATAAATCTTTAATTATTGCCGATGAAAGCGATGTTCTGGAAGATTTGGTTTTAGCAGCTTATAACGACGCCCGCCAAAAGATTGAAACCATGCAGGAAGAAGGCATGAAAGAAGCTACCGGCGGCTTAAATTTCGGCGGTTTAAAAATTCCGTTTTAAAATAGGATAATAATCGTGGCTGGAAAAGAAATTGACAAACTGATTAAAACAATTGCCAAGCTTCCGACATTGGGCACTCGTTCTGCTCGACGGATTGTCCTGCAGCTTTTAAAAAAACGCGACACGCAGCTCCTGCCACTGATTGCGGCGTTGCAGGATGTTGCCGATAACGTTAAAACCTGTGACATCTGCGGTAATTTTGACACGGAAAATCCCTGTTCAATATGTTCTTCCGTCACCCGCGACAGCAAAACTTTGTGCATTGTACAAGATGTTGCCGATTTATGGGCTATGGAACGCGTCGGGTTTTATAAAGGCAGATACCATGTTTTAGGCGGCATACTTTCCGCATTAGAAGGAGTAACACCGGAAGACTTAAACATATCCGACCTCTCTGACCGTATTAAAAACGAAAGTGTTGAAGAAATAATTTTGGCATTACCAGCCACTGTAGACGGACAAATAACCACCCATTACCTTTTAAGCATGTTAAAAGAGGCGCCAGTTAAAATCACTACTTTGGCACAAGGTATCCCAATTGGTGCCGAACTAGATTATATGGATGACGGCACCATCCAGTTAGCACTTAACTCTCGAAAACCGCTTTAATTTTAGAAGAACTCCCTGTCCTTTTATACAGCGAGGTTTATTTTAACTTTTTCCTCTTTCACTTCAATTTCCCAAAAAACATAAGCTTAATTTCAATTTATTTATTACAAAAAACCTTTAGCCGTAAGTTTGCAAACATTTTCAAGCAAAAATCCCGATAAAACAAAATTTTTATGACACAAAAAGCGGTTAACTCTTAAGCCTCCTCGTCATTTGGCTGATGATTATCCATAGAATACCCAGTTGCCCGCACCGTGCGTATGTAATCCGGACCATACTCATTTAAAGATTTGCGCAAACGCCGAATATGCACATCAACCGTACGTGATTCCACATAAATATTATCTCCCCATACTGTCTTTAACAGCTCTTCGCGCGAAAAAACCTTTCCCGGGCTTTCCACCAACATTTTAAGCAGTCTAAACTCCGTCGGACCGAGATGAACATAATTTTCGCCTCGAAAAACCTTTTTTTCGACCAAATCTATACGAATATCTTCAAACGACAGTTCCTTAACAGTTGAAATTTCCGGCGCGCGCCGCAAATTAGTCTTAACCCGCGCCATCAGTTCCGGCACCGAAAACGGCTTTGTGACATAGTCGTCAGCGCCGGCAGACAATCCTTTGATTTTATCTTCTTCCTGACCTTTAGCTGTCAACATGATAATCGGAATATTTTTAATATCAGGTTTGGAACGAATAAGCTTACAAATATCCACCCCCGATAATTCCGGCAACATCCAGTCCAATAATATAACCGAAGGACAATACTTCTCGATCTGTCCCAATACTCTGTTGCCACGCGATTCGATAATAACTTTATACCCTTCCTTTTCCAGATTATATTTTAACAACAAAGCCAGCGCTTCTTCATCTTCAACCACCATAACCGTTGTCATTATCTCTCTCCTCGTATTACTCTACACCGCTGCTCTTAGCGCAATGCTGCAATATTTTTTTTATAATCACTACCAGTAAAAATCGCCGTTCCCGCCACCAGAATGTCTGCGCCGACTGCCGTACATTCCGCTGCTGTCAGCGGGTTAATTCCGCCGTCAACCTCAATTTTTATATTCTTCCCCTTAATCATTTCCTTAATGCGAGAGATTTTAGCAAGCTGCGCCGGAATAAAATTCTGTCCCCCAAACCCAGGATTAACCGTCATCACCAACACCAAATCAATTTTATCCAAAACATAAGCCAAAACCTCCTCTGATGTCGCAGGATTAAGCGAAACTCCACTCTGTAAACCAAGCGATTTAATTTCAGCAAGTGTTCGGTCCAGATGCCGGCAGGCTTCAGCATGCACGGTTAAAATATCTGCGCCTGCATCAACAAACCATTCCAGCATTTTTTCTGGATTTTTAACCATCAAATGTACGTCAAAATCAAGCTTTGTATAAGAGCGAATACTTTTAAGTACTCCAGATCCAAAGGTTATATTAGGCACATAATGCCCATCCATAATATCACAATGCAGCATATCAGCGCCCGCTTTTTCTATCGATTCAACTTCTTCACGCAATCGTCCAAGATCAGCGGCAAGAATGCTCGGAGCAATCAAAACCATATTTTCCTCCTTATCTGGAATAACATAATATCTTGATTGTAAAACAAAAAGCTTAAACTCTGGTAAAATTTTTTTTATTAGTTGGCATTGATTTCAACCAAATCAAACATATCTGAAAAATGAAAATTACATATAACAATAAGAGGAAAAACTATAGAAGAAATGGCTCAAAAAATCAGCAAATCAGATTCAAACGAACTTATCCATATCTTAAATAAGGCTTATGTCGAAGTATCAATACTGGGGTGTGCCAAAGTTGCGGCTGGATAAATGCGCACATTCATCATGGAAGAGTTTGCTGAGCACGCTAAAAAAGAGCTGAAACATACCGATATGTTGGCTGAGCGGATTATTCAATTAATAGCACACCAGTTTTAACCCCCGATGACTGGAGCAAATTCGCCAAATGCAAATATGATGCCCCGCTTAATGAAGACACTTTAACGTTTGTCCGGCAAAATCTGGCATCCTAACATTGTGCTGTCGGCCACTATCAAGGAATTTGCGATCTGCGCTTTGAGATTGTTATAAAATTACAAATCATTCGTAAACACATTTTTTTTGACATGTTTGATATACACAGCATAATCGCGGGAAATATCTTCCATATCATCATCAAGTTCAAACACGACAATCTCATCCGAATTTTGCAAATACGGAATAAGCTTTTCATTCAAGCAATCAAACGCTATTGTTTCATTTTCACGGCGATAAAATATGGCATGATTGCCACCATCATATAAAAGAAACGGCCTTTCAGGTTCTTGAGAACGGCTTTTAATCAGAAAAACCAAAGTCCCTTCATGGGTAATAATAACATGATAATCATTTTCACGTTCCATTATCTTGTCAGACCTTTTCCCATCCGAATAATTTTTTTAGACAAACCTGATACGCCTTTTTTAACACCATCAAAAGCTGATTTGCCAATTCCTAGTTCCGGAGCTTTAACGAAGCTGTCAGCCATGTTTTTTGCGCCATTCAGAACAATTTCCGAAGCGCTCAAACCCCATTCCGCCAATTTAAGTGCACAGCCGGCACTTATCAAAACGCCACCAGCACCTTTTTTTATAACTTTTTTTACTTCCATCTTTTACCTCCTTTAATATTTTAAACTAATTTAATATTATAACATTTTTTTGTCAATTTCAAGCTTGAAAATCCTTATTTTAGGCTTATAAATTATTAAATTAATAATATATAATTAGAAGGTAAAACTAACCATTATAACTAGAAAAAAACTGGTTGCCAAGGCAATCACCTTTCTATTTTCTTCTAAAGTAAGAAAAGTAAGGGCAGACAAAACAAGAATACTTCAAAAAAAACAGATTATTTTTACATACCAGAATTTTCGAAGCCATAAAAGTATTGTTTAGAATGACTTCATTAATACTACTTTGTGATTTTGAAGAAAATTCGGTGAAATCATTTGATGTTTTTATCATATTCTCTAATAATCTTAACGCCTACAAAGGCTAAAAAGACACAGCAACATATAGATTTATTCCGACCGACATTATAAGTAACAAAACTTATAAGCTGAAAAACTCTCTCAAGTTCTTTATTAAAGTTTGGAGAATGTCTTAAAATACGCTGTAAGCCCCGTTACTCATGTACCTATTTTTGTACACATCGTAACAGGGCTTACAAGTAGTTAACCTTTATACAAACTTTTTAGAAGTGATCGTCACACTTCTTAATTAACTCCTCAATATTTTCTGGCGGCCAACCCGGAGTTTCCATACCGAGATGAATTCCCATTTTGGCCAAAACTTCCTTAATCTCATTCAAGGATTTACGACCGAAATTCGGCGTACGCAACATTTCTGCTTCAGTTTTTTGTACCAAATCACCGATATAAACGATATTGTCATTCTTAAGGCAATTAGCTGAACGAACCGAAAGTTCAAGTTCTTCCACTTTCTTAAGCAAATTACGATTAAACGGCAGTTCTTCTTTAACATCCTCAACTTCATTTTCCGGTTCGTCAAAGTTGATAAATGGTTTGAGCTGATCCTGTAAAATACGCGCTGCATAAGCAACCGCATCTTCCGGAGAAACAACACCGTTGGTTTCAACAACCAATGTCAGTTTATCATAATCGGTAATTTGGCCAACACGAGTATTATCAACTTTATAAGAAACTCTTTTAACCGGAGAATAAATTGCATCAACAGCAATCAAACCAATCGGCGCATCTGCCGGCTTATTTTGATAAGCCGGGACATAACCTTTGCCTGTATCAACTGTTAGTTCCATGGAAATCTTAGCACCAGCATCCAAATTACAGATAACATGATCCGGATTCATAATTTCAACATCATGTCCTGTTTCAATCATAGCTGCCGTCACCGTACAGGGACCTTCAGCTTTCAAGGTCATCATTTTCTGACCTTCGCTGTGCACAGCAACCGCCAACCCTTTAACATTCAGGACAATGTCCGTAACATCTTCGCGGACACCCGGAATAACTGAAAATTCATGCAGCACGCCGTCAATTTTGATAGCCGTTACCGCGCCGCCCTGTAAAGATGAAAGCAAGACTCTGCGCAAAGCATTGCCCAAAGTCAGACCAAAACCTCTCTCTAGGGGTTCAACCACTATTTTAGCCTTATTACCGCTTTCGCCGGAAGTAATTTCTAAATTAGTTGGTTTAATAAGTTCTTGCCAATTCTTCTGAATCACCGGTATACCCTCTTTTCTAAGTTATATATGCATATATATTAAAAAACATTGAAGCGGCGGAGATTCAAAAACCTCCGCCTGTCAAAACTTATCTTAAACGCGACGTCTCTTTCTCAAACGGCAGCCATTATGTGGAATCGGGGTAACATCACGAATTGAAGTGATTGTAAACCCAACAACCTGCAAAGCTCTGATTGCCGATTCTCTGCCTGAGCCCGGCCCTTTAACTTCAACCTCCAGAGTTTTCATACCATTTTCCTGAGCCTTCTTGCCAGCCTCTTCAGCGGCAACTTGAGCAGCATACGGGGTAGATTTACGCGAACCTTTAAACCCTTGAGCTCCGGCCGTCGACCAAGCAACCGTATTGCCCTGAGCATCGGTAATTGTTACTCTGGTATTATTAAATGTAGAATTCACGTGGGCAACGCCTGAAGTGATATTCTTTTTTTCTTTTTTCTTAACACGTTGTGTTACTGCTTTAGCCATTGCAACCTCGCTTACTTCTTCTTATTTGCAACTGTCTTGCGTTTACCTTTGCGGGTACGAGCATTTTGCTTAGTGCTCTGTCCGCGCACTGGTAAACCTTTACGGTGCCTTAAACCTCTGTAACATCCGAGATCCATCAATCTCTTAATGTTAACGCCGACTTCGCGACGTAATTCACCTTCCACCAAATAGTCACGATCAATTACTTCACGAATTTTAGCAACTTCCTCATCGCTTAAATCATGTACGCGACGGTCAATAGAAATTCCTGATTTTGCACAAATGTCTTGAGCAGTTTTTCTTCCGATGCCGAAAATATACGTCAGTGCGATTTCTATTCTCTTGGCCGTCGGAATATTTACGCCAGCTATACGAGCCAAATTAACTCTCCATTTTCAATAAAATTAAAACATTTAAAAAGTTGATCACCACTTTTCAAAATTAAGCGGATTATATTCGAATAATTCTCAGAGTCAATAGCGTTTTTAATAAAAAATTCATTTTTTTTGAAAAAAACGCCTACTCCTGCCATTTGCACCGTTTATACGGCTACATCCTTATCTTCCAGACCTAAAATCCGAACAATCTTATGCGCCGTCGCTGCAATTGTACCGGTACCGTCAACACAGCTAAGCAGACCTTTCTTCTCAAAATACGGTATCGTCGGATAAGTAAGCGAACGATAATTAACCAGACGATTCTGCACCGTCGTGCGGTTATCATCCGCTCGGCGCGAAAACTCTGTACCGCCACAAACATCACACACACCATAAACTTTCGGTTTCTGGAATTTATCATGATATCCCTGCCCACATTTCATACAGGAATAACGTCCCAAAATACGTTCCATGATAATTTCGTCAGGCACCTGAATTTCAATCACACGATCCAGCGTCAGCCCTTTTTCCTGCAAAATACCTTCCAAAGCTTCCGCCTGTGGCAAAGTCCGCGGAAAACCGTCAAGAATAAAGCCGTTTTCGCAATCACTTTCATCTATCCGGTTGGAAACCATCTGAATAATCATTTCATCAGTTGCAAACTCGCCACGGTCGAGCGCAACTTTTAGATCCCGCCCTAAAGACGTATCTTTGGTTGCCTCGGCGCGCAACATTTCACCAGTTGACAAATGGCAGACATGCGCATTCTCTCTTAAGATTCTGGCCTGCGTACCTTTACCGCAGCCCGGGGCTCCGGTAAAAACGACATGCAAACCCTTTCCATTTTTATCCATGGCTATTTTCTTTTCTTATGGACAAGAGCAGCTTTTTTAATCAGCCCTTCATACTGATACGCAATCAGATGAGACTGAACCTGCGTTACAAAATCCATTGTCACCTGCACCACGATAAGCAACGTTGTGCCACCCAGAACAAATGGAACGGATAATTTAGAAATAAGGATTTCCGGCAAAATACACAAAGCCGTCAGATAAGTGGCACCCAACACCGTTAAACGAGTAATAACATAATCAAGATATTCCGCCGTATTCTTCCCCGGACGGATGCCAGCAATAAAACCACCATGCTTTTTCAAATTATCCGCTGTATCCTCTGGATTAAACACTACTGCCGTATAGAAAAAGGCAAAAAAGATAATTAAAAACGCATACAAGGCCAAATACAGCGGCTGGCCATGACCAAGCCACTGGCTCATAGTCTGTGCCCATGAAGGTCCGCTCTGCGCTGACAGATTAGCAATTGTAACTGGTAGCAACAACAAAGAACTGGCGAAAATCGGCGGAATAACGCCAGTCGGGTTAATCTTGAGCGGCAAATGCGAACTCTCAGCTGCCGTCATCCGCATGCCCATCTGACGTTTCGGATACTGGATAACAATCTTACGCTGAGCGCGCTCAACAAAAACAATGATATAAATCAATGCCAAAGCCATAATCAACAACATTAAAATAACACCGAGCGACATGGAACCGATACGCCCCAACTCAAACGTCTGCGCCAAAGCATTCGGGATATTAGCAATAATACCAACGGTAATAATTAAAGACGAACCATTGCCCACCCCGCGGGAAGTAATCTGATCCCCGAGCCAAACCACAAACATCGTGCCACCAACCAGCGAAACAATAGTTGTAAACTTAAACACAAAACTCGGAATTACCACCACCGAGGCACCGGCACCAGCACTCATGCTTTCCAAACCGACAGCGATGCCGTAGCCCTGAATAATCGTGATAAACACTGTCAAAATTTTGGTATAATGCGTTATTTTACGATGCCCAGCCTCGCCTTCTTTTTTCAACGTTGCCAGCGAAGGAATAATCGACTGACCAAGTTGGATGATAATGGAAGCGGAAATATAAGGAAAGATATTCAGGGCAAAAATTGTCATACGCGACAAGGCACCACCAGAAAACATGTTAAACATTCCCAAAATACCGTTGGAATGCTGAGAAAAAATCTCTGACAAAGACCTAGCGTCAATACCCGGCAGCGGAATAAATGTACCCAAACGAAATACAATCAGTGCCAAAATCGTAAACCATAACCGTCTTTTCAACTCGTCAGCTTTGCTAAACGCGGACATATCCATATTCGCCGCCATTTTTTCTGCCAATGATGCCATCTTTTCTTCCTTAATATTAACAATAAAACACATACAAACAGGGTATATGAAACCCTTTTGCATACTCTAATACACAAATTAAAAATTTATTGCAACAATTTTCTCTTTATCCTCAAATTTTTATGCCTAATTACATCTCTGGGATATTTTCTGTAAATTTTCTATTGAAAGGTTCCTTAGTTTTAGCTTGAGACTCTGGGTTTACTTTACGTGCATTATCTTGCTGAACCGTTGTACCATTCCTATCTCTTTCATATACCATAGACCTAACTTTTTCCAGGTATTCAACCACCTCTTGTTGCCCATTCTTAGTGACTTCCTCTTGCTGAACCGTGGAACCTTCCACATCTTTTTCAGGTAGCATAGACCCATCTTCTTTCGAGTGGTCAGCCTCCTTTTGCGCATCCTCAAGAGTTTTTATGCTCGGATTTATACTGTCTCTGGCGTTAATATACGTTGCTTTGCCCTTGCTCACCTCTTCTGCCAAAGATTTTAAATATTCCTCAGTAACAAACACTTTTTCCTTATCAGTAAACATTTTTTTACTTAATTTTCCGATATTTACAAGCCATTTATCAAGATCTTCTTGTGAATCAAACATGATAAACTGTGCATTGTGTTCCATAGCTACTTTGGGTGTAACTTCAATATGATACACCTCTTTAGGTTTTGTTTGCGTCGTATATTCCGAAACTTTCTCGCCACTATATTCCGGCTTAAATCCAGCACCCTCCATCACATAAACATAACCTTTTTTAAAATTTTCTCCCTCTTTTGGCACAAATTTTTCATATTCTTCTTTCAAGCCGACTAAAATCGGAACATCCTCGCCTTTATCGTCGGTCATAAACTTAACGGAGGCGGCGCATTTCTTTATTGCATAAGCATAGCTACCGGCCACTGGCACTGGCCTACCCTCATCGTCCCTAACGACCTCCCCATTTTCATCCAGTTTAGTCCGAAGCGCGAACAAACGTCCAGGGATAGACAATTTATCTCGTAATTCTGCACTCAAAGCCTTTAATTCTTTGTCATTATCCTCAATCATTTGCGACAATTTTTCCAGATTTGCATTAACTAACTCAGAATTTTCTTTTGCTTCTTCCATAACTCGTACTTTTTCTTTTTCCCTAAACTGCTTAATTATATTCAACTCATTGTTAGTTTCTTTAATCAAAAGATCTTTCCAAAACTCTTCTGGAGGAACATCCGTACCATGTGCAACATAATCAACCGTCTGTGACCCATTTTCTTCAAATTGTGCTTTCTGTTCCTCATTAACTTTATCTAATGCTTTTTTTAATTCGTCTATTTTGTCTTCATCTGCAAGCAATGCCTTTGTTACCGCAATATCTAGCTGTATTTGCTCTAGACGTTTTTTCATTTTCTCGATAACCATACCACTCTACCTCCTAACACCTATACCAATAAAACATATCACATTGACGGTTTTTTGTCAATGTTTTTCCCAAGCTGCCGCCCGTGTTCTTCAGCCAAACGCACGAGTTTAGGATCCGCCCCAACAATTTTCCAACGCCACACTCCGGGCATAATAGTATAATCCAAGGCGTTACCTAAAAAAATAAACTTATATCTTCCTTTGGGAATAATAAAATGACGACATCCTTCTAAAAAAAGCTTTCCAACATTAACCCCCGGCATAATTTCAAACCCTGAAGCGCCGCTTAAATTAACCTCATCATATTTCAAAGCCGGCACTCTGGCATTCTTTGAAGAACTTAAAATCAGGCTATTGACTTTCGCTTCCTGGTCAAGATGAAATTCGCTAGCCTGATTAAGAAAAATCCGTCCGTACTTTCCTTTAGGAATATTTGCCTGATAAGTATTATTTAAAATAAGAACTTTGATTTTGACGCCGGGTTCAATATAAAATCCTTTAGCACGACTTAAATCAACCCTTTCATAAGAACCTTTTTCAATCGTTGCGCCAAAACTGTCCTGCAGGTTAAGTTTTATCATTTTTCCTCCCGAGCATCTGATATTTTCAGAATATAAAAAATCTTTACAATTCGTCAACATTTTTTAACCATCCTCTTCCGCCGCCGTTGTCATACCGTTCTCTTTCTCTGCCATGCTGAAGAAGCACATTGTGCCTAAATATTAGGCATCTGCCTTGCCATTAACATTATTTCCCTTTTTCCTGTCATCCTTACAAACCAACTTTCTTTTGACTCCCCATCACGCCTATGAGACAAGCTTTGTTTGCCAAATATCAGGCAACCGCTCTCTTTCCTTTGTCATACCGGCAACAATAAATGTTATCAATGCTTTACCAAACCTTGTCCGGACGGATATTCTGCAAATGAGAATGAGAAGAACATGATATGTGCTGCAAACTATGCGCTGATTGAACATAAGGACGAAAAAGGCTGTTATCAATGCCAAACATGTAACTATTTAGCAGGCCTTGTAAATGTCCAAACGGAGTAAAGTTTGAGGTAATATCCCTACTAGAACGTATCGATAAAACTATAGAATGCGTATACTGTACAGATGAAACAATGCCCATTTGTAATTAAGACACCTTCTAAACCAGGTGGTTGAAAAACCGCCTTGTTTATATTCCGTTTATTCTATAAATCAGGTAAAATTCATGGAAATAATTGAAATGAAATTATTCAATGATATTGTGTTTAACGCTCGGAAACAGAGTTTAGAAGTTGAATATCCTCCAGTAAAAGATATAAACCCAACACTTTACCTCTCTCACAAGTATAAAACGGACTTGTTCCAACACCTTGACATTCAACCCAAACAAACTCGGCTTTTTATAAACTCTGCCATAAAAAAGGCGCCTTTAAAGCGCCTTCTCTAAAATCCGGAAATTTCTCCGAAACGTCCATCAATATCCCCGAATTTATACGAGGAAATTTATCATATTCGCCAAGTTTAAAACTTATGCAATAACATTAACTTTGCCACCGGCTTTTTCAACCGCAACCACGGCCGCCTTAGAGGCAGAGTTAACCGAAATGTTAACGCTGCTGGTAATCGCACCACGGGCAAGCAAACGCACTCCATCCATTTTTTTGGAAACAATACCGGATTTCAACAAAGCTTCAACATCAATTGCTTCGGCAGTCAATTTGCCAGCATCAATGGCTTTTTGAATAGTATCCAGATTAACAACCGCAAAATGAAGTGCAAACGGGTTCTTAAAACCGCGTTTCGGCAAACGACGGTAAATCGGCATTTGTCCGCCTTCAAAACCGTTTTTAGCACCGCCGGAACGAGATTTCTGACCTTTAACGCCACGGCCGGCTGTTTTGCCTTTACCGCTACCGATGCCACGTCCGACGCGGATACGGTCTTTAGTCGCTCCCAGATTATTTTTCAATTCATTAAGTTTCATTGTTTTTCACCTAACTTATTTCATTACACTAAACTAAAGCAAAAGTTTAACAACTTTAACAAACCGGCTTGCCGTTGCCTAATTTGCAAGTGCTACGCACCTAATAACTCCAAGTAAGCAAATTAAGCAACCTGAAGCCTATCTTGCAAAATTGTTATTCCTCAACTTTAACAAGGTGGCTAACTTTCTTAATCATCCCCCGGATAGCTGGCGTGTCTTCCAACACCGAGGTCCGATTCATCTTGTTTAAGCCTAATCCGATTAAAGTTGCTCTTTGATCCTTCGGTTTCCCGATCGGGCTCGCAATTTGAGTAACTTTGATTGTTTTCTTAGCCATGGATTAAGCCTCCTCTTTTTCCATTTTTACATTTGAAGAATTTTCGCGGCGACTGACAATATCTCCTACTTTCTTGCCACGTTTGGCGGCAATCATACGCGGAGAATTAATTGACTGCAAAGCATTGAAAGTTGCTTTAATCATATTATACGGATTGTTGGAACCCAATGATTTAGCAACCACATCCTGCACGCCCAAAACTTCAAACACGGCACGCATCGGACCGCCGGCAATCACACCAGTACCGGCTGGAGCTGTCCGCAAAACAACTTTTCCGGCGCCAAAACGTCCTTTCACATCATGATGAAGCGTTCTGCCTTCACGCAACGGAATGCGAACCATGTTTTTCTTAGCCTCGTTTGTTGCTTTCACAATAGCCTCAGGAACCTCGGCAGCCTTGCCAGAACCATATCCGACACGCCCCTTTTGGTCGCCGACAACCACGACAGCCGCAAAAGACATTGTACGGCCGCCTTTAACTGTTTTAGCAACACGATTAACATGAACCAGTTTTTCGACTAATTCTTCGGTTTTTTCTTTTTTATTATGACGATCTACTGCCATCTTACTTCTCCTAGAATTTTAATCCGGCTGCACGGGCAGCATCAGCCAAAGCTTTAACACGGCCATGATAAATATAACCGCCTCTGTCAAAGACAACTTCGCTTACACCTGATTTGACTGCTCTTTCAGCAATTAATTTACCGATGAAGCCCGCGGCTTCAACTGTAGATGACTTTTTAATATTGTCCCGAACTTCCTTATCCAAGGTGGAAGCAGAAGCAACCGTTGCACCTTTGGCATCGTCAATAATCTGCGCATAGATATGCTTGCCACTGCGGAAAACCGACAATCTCAGTTTTCCATGTGCAGATTTTTTCAAAGCAATTCTAACGCGCGCTTTTCTTTTTTCAAACAATTTTCTTGGTGTATTCATCTTAAGCGTATCCCTTACTTCTTCTTGCCTTCTTTACGACGTATATATTCGCCTTCATATTTAACGCCTTTACCTTTATAAGGTTCTGGTTTTCTATATTTGCGAATTTCCGCAGCGACCTGTCCGACAAGCTGTTTATCCACACCAAAAACTTTAATCTGGGTTGGAGATTCACAAGAAATTTTAATCCCTTCCGGAGTCGGAAAATTAATATCATGTGAAAAGCCTAAAGAAAGAATAAGCTTATTGCCTTCCGTACGGGCTTTGTAACCAACACCAACTAATTCCAAATTCTTAGTGAAACCTTCGCTGACACCTTTAACTAAAGTATTGATGTTAGCACGAGTGGTTCCCCACAAAGCATGAGCCGTTTGGCTGCTTGATAACGGGGAAACGACAATTTTATTGTCTTCCAGTTTGGCTGCAACATGGCTATCGTCAAAAGTGCAGCTGAGTTCACCTAATTTTCCTTTAATCGTAACAACGTTGCCTTCAATGGCAGCGGTTACGCCAGCCGGGACAACAACCGGATATTTACCTACTCTTGACATCCGTTTTCTCCCTTAAAATACCTGACATAAAATTTCACCGCCGACATTGGCCTTACGGGCATCATTATCGCTCATCACACCCTGCGGGGTAGAAACAATGGAAATACCCAAGCCGTTATAAACTCTCGGCAGATCCTTAACGCTTGAATAAACGCGACGACCTGGCGTTGAGACGCGGTAAATTTCAGTTATAACCGAAGTACCTTCATGGTACTTTAATTTAATGACAAGTTCATCAATTCCAGGCTTAACATTGCGTTTTTCATAACCTTCAATGTAACCTTCCTTTTTCAGAACTTCCAAAACATTTTCACGCAAGCGAGAGGCCGGTGATACAACATCACTTTTCTTCGCTCTTTGTGCGTTTCTAATGCGTGTGAGCATATCGCCCAAAGGATCAGTCATTGACATAATATCTCCTCCTTACCAGCTTGATTTTACCAAACCCGGAATTTCACCAAAACTGGCCATGTTTCTGAGTTCCACACGGCTCAAACCGAACTTCCGGTAATAACTACGTGAACGACCGGTCAGTTTGCAGCGGTTTCTTATTCTGATTTTAGCAGAATTCCGCGGCAAGGCGGCCAACTTCAAAGTCGCTTGGAATCTCTCTTCCGGAGAAGCACTTTTATCCATAACGACGCTTTTTAACTTTTGACGGCGATTAGCATACTTCTCAGCCATCTTTACTCTTTTCAAGTTTCTATATACTGAACTTGTTTTCGACATGGTAAAATCTCCGCTTATTTCTTGTAAGGCAGGTTAAATGAAGTAAGCAAAAATTTTGCTTCATCATCTGTTTTGGCCGATGTGCAAATAACAATATCCATTCCACGGACTTCTTCAACTTTTTCATAGTTAATTTCCGGAAAGATAACCTGTTCTTTAATACCAAAAGCAAAATTGCCTTTGCCGTCAAAGTTTTTACCGGATATACCGTGAAAATCTCTGATACGCGGTAAAGCCATATTAACTAGCCTTTCCAAAAATTCATACATTCTGGTCGAGCGCAAGGTTACTTTGCAGCCAATCGGCATACCTTCTCTAAGCTTAAACGTAGCAATTGATTTGCGGGCTGTAGTCATTACCGGTTTCTGACCAGCAATCAAAGCCAGCTCTTCCATCGCGTTATTAAGCTTCTTTTTGTCGGTAACGGCATCACCGATACCCATGTTCAGTACAATCTTCGTCAGCTTCGGAATCTCGTGTGGGTTCTTGTAACCGAATTTTTCCACAAGAGATTTCTTTATGACGTCATTGTAAAGCTTTTCAAAATTTGTCATAAAATTTTCTCCTATTTATCGATTACTTCACCGGATTTACGTGCAACACGCACTTTAGTCCCTTTGTCATCCTTGTAGCCGATACGGGTGGCTTTGCCGTCCGAGGTCACAATCGCGACATTTGAAATGTGAATAGCGGCTTCTTTGGTAACAATTCCGCCGGGAGTAGTTTGGCTGGGTTTAGTATGCCGTTTAACCAAGTTAACACCTTGAACAACCACTTTACTCTCTTTGGGCATAGCTTTTAAAACTTCGCCAGTTTTACCTTTGTCATCACCTGACAAGATAATAACTTTATCACCCTTTTTAATTTTCATTTTAGGCATTACAATACCTCCGGTGCTAATGAAACGATTTTCATAAACTTCTTTGCGCGCAGTTCTCTGGTAACAGGGCCGAAGATACGGGTACCAATCGGCTCGCCGTCCTTATTAATCAAAACTGCGGCATTGCTGTCAAAACGGATAACGCTGCCGTCTTTACGGCGGATATCACTAGCGGTTCTGACAATAACTGCTTTGCAGACATCACCTTTTTTAACGCGCCCTTTCGGCATCGCTTCTTTAATTGAGACAACAATAACATCACCTACGGAAGCATGCATTCTCTTGGACCCGCCAAGAACCTTAATGCACTGCACCTGACGTGCTCCAGAATTATCTGCAACATCTAGGTTGGTTTGCATCTGTATCATTTTTTAATTCCTTCTTTTCTAGGCGTTATCAACTAATACAGTCCAACTTTTTGTTTTTGAATAAGGCTTGGATTCAATAATCGAAACCTGATCGCCAACTTTGAACTGGTTATTTTCATCGTGAGCGGCATATTTTTTGCTCTTCTTCACAAACTTTTTATAAACAGGGTGCATAACCTGACGCTCAACGCTGACCACGACGGTTTTATCCTGTTTATCACTAACAACAACACCTTGAAGAATTCTTTTAGGCATATTTCTTCTCCTAACTATTCTTCTTGCGCTCAGAAATGAGCGTGTTGATTTTGGCTATTTCACGGCGAATTTTACGGATCTGGGCCGTATTCGTCAATTGACCGGTTGACTGCTGAATGCGCAGGTTAAACTGCTCTTTCTTGTTTTCGATCAGCTTTGCCTCTAATTCATCAATCGTCATAGCGCGCAAATCTTTTGTTTTAACCATTATGCTTCTCCTTTATCCGAATTCAAGCGCTGAATAAATTTGCTTTTAACCGGCAATTTTGCAGCACCGAGGGCAAACGCTCTGCGGGCGGTATCCTCGTCAATACCTTCCGCTTCAAACATAATGCGTCCCGGTTTAACTCTTGCAACCCAGAATTCGACAGCACCTTTACCTTTACCCATACGAACCTCAGCCGGTTTATCCGACACGGGAACATCTGGGAAAATTCTGATCCATAAGCGTCCGGCTCTCTTCATCTCACGGGTAATCGCGCGACGGGCAGCCTCAATCTGGCGAGCCGTAACACGTTCCGGAGACAAAGCCTTCAAGCCATATGAACCGAAACTTAATGTAGATCCGCCTTTAGCCAGGCCGTGAATACGCCCCTTATGCTGTTTGCGGAATTTCATACGTTTTGGACTTAACATCTTATTCTAACCTCATCATTATTTCTGTTCAGCCAGCTTTTTATCCTGAGCCATCGGATCATGAGCCATAATTTCGCCTTTATAGATCCAAACTTTAACGCCACAGGCACCATAAGTGGTATGCGCAGTCGAGGTTGCATAATCAATATCAGCGCGCAACGTATGCAAAGGAACACGCCCTTCGCGATAAGATTCGGTCCGAGCAATTTCAGCCCCGCCCAAACGACCGCTGCAGCAAACCTTGATACCTTCTGCACCCAAACGGAGAGCAGACTGCATAACTCTTTTCATTGCCCGGCGGAAAGCTACGCGCCTTTCCAGCTGTTGGGCAACTGAATCAGCAACAAGTTTAGCATCCAACTCTGGCTTTCTGACTTCCAGAATGTTTAACTGAACTTCAGAAGATGTCAGTTTCTGAATTTCTTTTCTTAAATTCTCGATATCCTGTCCTTTTTTACCGATAACAATACCGGGTCTAGCAGAATGAATAGTAACTCTGGCTTTTTTAGCCGGCCGCTCAATAACAATACGGCTGACCCCTGCCTGAGCCAACTTTTCTTTCAAGAATTCTTTAATTTTTAAATCTTCGTGGAGATAGTCGGTAAACTTGTCATTATCAGCATACCAACGAGAGTCCCAAGTGCGGTTAACGCCCAAACGAAGACCTGTAGGATTTACTTTCTGTCCCATTTAACTTACTCCCCACGCTCGGTCACGACAACGGTCATGCTGGAAAACGGTTTTAACACCCGTGCTCCGCGTCCACGGCCGCGTGCGTGCATACGTTTCATAACTAAGCCTTTGCCGACAAACGCTTCGCTAACAACGAGCTTGTCTATATTCAGGCTATGATTGTTTTCAGCATTGGCAATTGCGGACTGCAGCAAACCCAATGCAACTTTTGCGATTCTCTTCTTAGAGAAAGTTAACTCAGCAACAGCTTTTTCAGCCGACAGACCACGGATAGATTGTGCAACCAAGTTCAGCTTGCGTGGGCTGGTGCGGATAGAGCGGCAAACGGCCATAGCCTGATTTTTAGCTACTCTTCTTGCATCTTTAGTTTTTCCCATAATTAACCTCTCTTAGCTGTCTTGTCTGCGGCGTGCCCATAAAAAGTACGGGTCGGTGCAAATTCACCAAACTTATGGCCAACCATATCCTCGGTTACCAAAACCGGAATAAATTTGTGGCCATTGTGAACGCCGAATGTTAATCCAACGAACTGCGGCAACATTGTAGAACGACGTGACCAAATCTTAATCACTTCATTACGCCCTGAAGCTCTGGCTGCATCAGCCTTCTTAAGAAGATAACCGTCAACAAAAGGTCCTTTCCATACGGAACGTGTCATTAGTTTTTCTCCTTATTACTTCTTGTTATCATGACGGGATCTCATAATAAAGCGATCCGTCTTCTTGTTAGAACGAGTCTTGGCGCCCTTGGTCGGTTTACCCCACGGCGTAACCGGATGACGGCCACCCGAGGTCCTTCCTTCACCACCGCCGTGCGGATGGTCAACAGGGTTCATCGCAACACCGCGGACAACCGGTCTGATACCCATCCAGCGGGAACGTCCAGCTTTGCCAAGTGATTTATTTTGATTATCCGGATTAGAAACAGCACCAACCGTTGCCAAGCATTCCTCACGAACGATTCTCAGTTCGCCGGAACTTAATTTTAACTGAGCATACCCGGCATCTTTACCGACAACTTGAGCATAACAACCAGCCGAACGAGCCAACTGGCCGCCTTTACCGGCTTTCATCTCAACATTGTGGACAATCGTGCCGACCGGCATGCTTTTCAAAGGCATAGCATTACCCGGCTTAATATCAGCTTTTGCCGAAGCAATAACTTTATCGCCGGCTTTCAGTCTTTGCGGAGCCAAAATATAAGCCAACGTACCATCATCATACTTAATTAAAGCAATAAAAGACGTACGGTTCGGATCATACTCAATCCGTTCAACAGTTGCCTCACAATCGAATTTATTGCGTTTGAAGTCGATAACTCTCAGCTTGCGCTTATGACCGCCGCCGATTCTCCGACTTGTAACATGTCCAAAATTATCACGCCCACCAGTTTTGGTCAGACCGACCGTCAATGTTTTTTCCGGTGCACCTTTGTACAAATCGCTTCTATCAACAATAATCAGCTGACGAAGTCCCGGAGATGTGGGCTTAAATGTTTTTAAAGCCATAACTAAATTCCTGTTGTAACATCAATGTTTTGACCATCGGCAAGCGTAACAACGGCTTTTTTATAATCAGAGCGAACACCCTGACGGCCGCGGAATACTTTAACCTTACCGAACTGACGAATGGTATTTACCTTATTGACCTTAACGTTAAAGATGCTTTCAACAGCCGCTTTAACATCGTCTTTGCCAGCAGACAAAGGAACCATAAAAGTAACCTTGCCGGATTCAGACGAAACCATGGACTTTTCGGTAATTACCGGACGAACCAATGTATCATACATTTTTGCGGTAACATTGTTTGATTTTTTAAGATTTTTTACCATGTCAATCTCTCCTTCAAGCATTCAACCGCATCTTTAGTCAATACCAGTTTGTCCCTTCTCAAGATGTCATATACATTGGCGCCGATTGTCGGCAGAACGTCAACGCCTGCGATATTGCGGCTGGCCAACGCAAAATTTACATCCACTTCCTTGCCATCAATAAACAAGCAGTTTTTCAACCCACAAACAGCCAATTTAGCTTGCAAATCTTTTGTTTTCGGAGCCGATAACTTTGCTTCGTCAATAATAACAAGGTTGCCCTCTTTGGCTTTCGCAGAGAGAGCTGTTTTTAAACCGAGTTTTCTGAACTTTTTGGTCAGATTATGGGAATGGTCGCGAACTACCGGACCAAACACAATACCGCCTTTACGGAACTGAGTCCCTTTACGGGAACCCTGACGCGCGTTGCCACTGCCTTTTTGCTTAAACGGTTTTGCTGGCGTCAGAGCAACATCAGAACGGCCTTTGGTCTGGTGTGTACCAGCCTGCTGGCGGGCGAGCTGCCAAACAACAACACGGTGTAAAATATCGGCACGAACTTCAAGCCCAAAAATCGAGTCGTCAAGTTCAATCGTACCGACATTTTTATTATCTAAATTTAAGATGTCCTGTTTCATAATTTTCAATCCTTACAATTTTATGCATTTTCAGCCGGAGCTGCTTCTTCGGCTTTAACTGCAACAGGTTCATCAACTTTCTTTAACCCGGCAGGCATCGGCAGTTGGACGTTAGCCGCCTTCTTAACGGCATCGGTAACACGAACCCAGGCATTTTCACTGCCCGGAACAGCGCCTTTAACCATAATCAGCCCTTTGTCCGCATCAATGGCGACAACTTTAAGATTTTGAACGGTAACCCGTTTAGCACCCATATGGCCGGCCATTTTCTTGCCTTTAAATACCTTTCCCGGATCCTGTCTTTGACCGGTAGAACCATGAGAACGGTGTGAAACAGAAACGCCGTGCGTTGCCTCCAAACCAGCAAAGTTATGACGTTTCATAACGCCGGCGAAACCTTTGCCTATTGAGGTAGCGCAAACATCAACATATTGTCCCGGAACAAAATGCTCCACGGATAACTCGTTTCCGACCGTAAGCAGGCAATCTCCAGAAACTCTGAACTCGCCCAGCTTCTTTTTCGGTTCAACATTAGCTTTGGCAAAATGCCCCTTCATTGGTTTGGATACATTTTTTGCCTTAACGGCACCCGTTCCCAATTGAACGGCAGTATATCCATCCTTTTCAGCCGTCTTGATAGCAACAACCTTCAATCCGTCTACGCTTAAAACCGTAACCGGAACATGAACGCCATTTGCCTCAAAAATGCGGGACATTCCCAACTTTTTTGCGATCAGACCTGTACGCATTATTATTTTTCCTTTTCTAATTGGTTGACGTTTCATACTCCCAAACGCCAACATTAAAATCTATTACAACTTAATTTCAACATTAACGCCAGCGGCCAAATCAAGCTTCATCAAAGCATCAACAGTCTGCGGCGTCGGATCTACAATATCCAGAAGTCTTTTATGAGTACGAATTTCAAACTGTTCGCGGGATTTCTTGTCAACATGTGGCGAACGATTTACCGTAAACTTTTCGATTCTGGTTGGCAGAGGAATAGGTCCTCTGACATTTGCCCCAGTTCTTTTAGCCGTGTGCACAATCTCTTTAGTAGAAAGATCAAGCAGTCTATGGTCAAAAGCCTTAAGGCGGATTCTGATATTTTGGGTTTCCATCATATTTTTATTTTTCCCTATAACTAAACGGCAAAAGCCACCTTAACGGAACCTTGCCATTTAACCTGTTAAGACCCTGGCATTACGTTCTATAGCAACGCTTTGCCCTATATTTTATATTTAACATCACCGGAACTTGTTAAAGGTTCCGAACAAACGTTGTGAAGGGCTTATAACATAGCAAAATTAACATTGCAAGCAAAAAATGCACAAAAAAACAAAAAAAAGTTAACGCCGTTAACCGTTGCTCTGACTCTTTTTGAATCGTTTTATCGATTCGCTTATTAACTATTTTGAGTCTAAATTTTATATTTTTGAGTCTAATCTGCGGATAATCTCATTTCTCCAATTCATATCATCCGTTCTGCATAATATAAATTTCATAAGCTTACCCACGCTCTTTAAACAGTTAACCTATTATCAAACAACAAAACATCATCTCTTTATTTGAGAGCACGCTACAAACGCTCATATTCAAAAAAAACCGGCTTCCTTCCCTCGCAAACAGCTTTTTGCTGATATTTTGTTTCTACCCAATCAGCCGGCGGACGGCGCCAGTCGTCCGAATTTTGAGCCAACCACCTAAAATCCGGACAGTCTCTCATCACCCGCATTGTCCATGCTTTATAAACTTTATGATCCGTCGCAATCTGCAATACACCCCCGGGATGAATAATCCTTGCCAGCTCCTTTAAGTTCTCCGGATTGACAAATCGTCGCGTGGCATGTTTTTTCTTCGGCCAAGGATCAGGAAACAACAAAAAAACTTTATCAACAAAACCATCTGGAATTTTAGAAAACAGTAGCCTGGCATCATTGTCATATATCCGCACATTATCCGTCCGTCCGGGGGACAAGCGGATTTGTTCTGGAATATTTTTGCCATCCTCCACGCCAGTTAACAATTTAAGCAAATTAGCCACCCCATTTTGAAAAACCTCAATTCCGACAAAACCAATATTCGGATTTTTTAAGGACATGCCGGCCAAATGTGCGCCATCGCCGAAACCGATTTCCAGATAAACTTTATACACCGGAAAACCAAACAGTTTTTCCTTATCAAAAACCGTCATATCACTGATTCTGACATTTGACAAAAATTTTGCCAACAAGGCACTTTTCGTTTTACGAATGACCCGTCCTTTCCGCCGTCCAAAAAATTTAGGCGCCAGTTTTATCTCGGAAGAATTTTGTTTTTGCAACATAAATTAAAGTTCCCGTTTTATTGACAACACGGGAACTTTCTTATCTTAAAAAAAACAAACAATCAAGAATTATTCATCAGCCATTGTCGAATTTGATTTTGACATACTGACAATCAAATCAAACAAATTTTTAGCAATTTTACGATTAGATATCCGATAGTAGGCGCGAACCAATTCCAAAGTTTCTTTCCTTTTCATCGGATCCAAATCAACATCATCTACCTCTTCGAAAAACATGCTCGCCTCTTCATTATCCGGCATAGTAAGCATCATAGGACTTTGGTTTTCAACGGATTTATCCATATCTTCAAAGAAAAAGTCCATCGGCACTTTCAAAACTTTACTTATATCCCACAAGCGGCTGGCACCGACACGATTACAACCTTTTTCATATTTTTGAACCTGCTGAAAAGTCAGTCCAAGTTTGCGAGCCACAAATTGCTGACTGTAGCCTAAAATGGTCCGGCGCAAACGAATACGATTTCCAACATGAACATCAACTGGATTAGGCACGCCGTCAGCTACTCTGCCACGAATTGATTTTTCTTTTATCCGTTCCATTGTTTTATCATCCCCTATAAAATGTGATATAGTAACAAATAAACAATTATACAAGAAAGTCAATTAGTTTTTGCGGAATCACGTTTTCTCAACCCTTCATATACAAACCAGCCGCATAAAATCAACACCATAAAAAAGATAACAGGAACATTTTTATATTTTCCATAAAAAGTACATAAATTCAAACTCTGTGGCAAAACTATATCCAAAACCTCCTTAGCATTTAACGGAAGGCTATCAATTATCCGCCCCAAAGGGTCAATCACGGCACTGATGCCAGAATTGGCGCTGCGCACCACTGTCAGCCCTTCTTCGACTGCACGCATTTGCGCAGCAGCCAAATGTTGATAAGGTCCAGCGCTGTTCCCATACCAACCGTCGTTTGTCAATACAACTAGCCAAGACGGTGGGGTTCTCTTGTCAGCCACTTCTCCCGGAAAAATAATTTCATAACAAATCAGCGCCCCGAATGCCGGATAATCGGAAATTTTAATATTTTTATAAGGTCTTCCTGAACCAAAGTCTGCCATACCAGCTGCAATTGGCTGTATCCAAGAGGGCAGATATGCTTTTAACGGAATATATTCTCCAAACGGCACCAAATGGCTTTTATCATAAATATCTTCCACACCACCTTCCGGATTCAATACATATAACGAATTATATGCTTTCATTCCATTAAAACGAACCATGCCAGTAATCAGATAACCATTCGGCGGCACGGCTGCTTTAATTTGCTGCAAATGCGCCCAATCTCGATCTAAATCAAAGGGAACGGCGGTTTCGCCCCAAACTACAAAATCAATATCATCAGCCGCCGTCTGCAGGCTCATATCAATATATGTCGCAAAATTATTTTCCAGCGCCTGCCTATTCCATTTCATTTCCTGGGCAATAGACGGCTGGACCAGACGAATTTTAATATCCCCCAATATATATTCATATTGACCGATACGCCATAAACCAAAAACAAACATCAACAACAAAGTTCCGGCAAAGGCAGACATGCCGGCAAACCAACGTTTTCTAAAAATTAAATAAAGTCCTCCGGCTTGCAGTACTACCAAAAAACTTAACCCATAAACACCCCATAAACTTGCCGTTTGCATAAATGCCGGATGAACGGTGAAAACTGTTCCCAATAAATTCCAGGGAAACCCGCTTAAAACAAAGCTTCTTGTCCATTCTAACAACACCCATGTAGCACCAAAACCAAATATTTTCGATCCTGATATAGAAAATTTATACCATATGATAAACGGCACAATCGTAAACAAACCGAAAAAAGCACCAGCGCCGAATAGCGCCAGAGGATAAAGCCAGCCAAAAGTTGCAGCATCAATCAAAAGCGCATTGCCAATCCAGTAAAAACCGACAGCAAACATTCCAAAACCATACCAATAGCCGACCGCCGCCACCTGACGCATTTTACATTGCAAATCCGTTAATAAAAAAACTCCCGCCAGCGAAAACCAGACAACAGGAACAGCATAAGTCGGCGCAAATCCTAAAGCCGATGCCATACCAAACAAAAGTGCCGTTAATTTATAATGTCCTTTGAAAAAACTTGTCGCCGATTTAAACACATTTTACTCCTGATACGGATTATCAATCCCAAGCTTAGCCAAAATCTCAATCTCGCGCCACTCCATTTCCGCCGCGTCTTCAGGTTCAATATGATCATACCCCAAAATATGTAGCAATCCATGTGCCCATAAATGGCAAAAATGATCATGCAGGGAAATCCCTTGCTCCTCAGCTTCACGCTGCATAGTTTCAAAAGCGATAATCACATCGCCGAGTTCCACATCCTTTTCGCTTTTCACCATTTCAACAAAAGCTGGATCGTCAACACTGGCAAACGATAACACATTCGTTGGCCTATCTATCCCGCGAAATTCCAAATTAAGCCTATGCACTGCCGCATCATTGCTCAAACAGAGGTTAACTTGAAACTTTCTAGGCTGCACAAAAAAATCAACTTCATTTTCGACCCTTGCCTGCACAGCGTCTTTCACCCGTTCAACAACCGTAGCAGTATTTTTAACCGCCTCCGTCCAACGTTTATCTTTGACATCTATAAAAACTTTAATTTTTGTCATTTTCCTGCAGTTTTTTATTTCTTTCTTCATAAGCTTTTACGATTTTAGCCACCAACCCATGACGGACAACATCGGACGCACTGAATGTAACCGCGCTGATATTGCTGATGTTCTTCAATGTATCCAACGCATCACGTAATCCGGAAATTGTACCCCGCGGCAAATCAACCTGACTCAAGTCGCCGTTGATAACCATCCGTGAGTTCTCGCCCAAACGGGTTAAAAACATCTTCATTTGCATCGGCGTTGTATTCTGAGCCTCATCTAAAATCACAAATGCGTTTGACAGCGTTCGACCGCGCATGAACGCCAACGGCGCAATTTCAATCTCACCCAAAGCCAATTTTTTATCAACCTGCTCGGCTGGCAGCATTTCATACAACGCATCATATAAAGGCCGCAAATACGGATCAACTTTTTCTTTCAAATCACCTGGCAGAAAGCCTAAATTTTCACCAGCTTCCACTGCCGGCCGCGATAAAATGATTTTATCAACCGCGCCTTCCTGCATCATTGACACAGCCAAAGCCACCGCCAAATAAGTTTTACCAGTACCGGCAGGTCCCAGTCCGAACACCAACTCATTTTTCATCATTTCCTGAATATATTTAGCCTGTGTCGCCGACCGTGGATAGATATAACGTTTTTTTGTTTTCAAAACAATTTCATTTAAATTTTGCACTTCCTCATCATTATGACAATCGCTGCAAATCCGCACCGCTGCCTTCACTTCCTGCTCTCCAACCTCAACACCTTTGCTGACTTTGTCATACAAAACGTTAATCGCCGCTTTAGCCTCCTCGGTCTCTTTCGGACTGCCTTTAATCATAATCTGATTACCAAAACTCAAAATTTCCACATTCAACATTTTTTCAATCAGGTGCAAATTAGCATCTGACACACCGACAAGTTTTTGTACCAGTTGATTGTTAAAAAACTCCAATTCAATTTCAGCCATATTATAACACCTCTCCGCTTAAAGAATTTGTGGTTGCTTCGGTTACTCGAACCGGCACAATTTTGTTTAACAAGCTTGTATCGGCCTTAGCGTGCAGATTCTGCATATACGGCGTCCGGCCGATAAGCTGTCCTTTATGTCGTCCGTGCTGTTCAAACAAAACTTCTTCAATCCGTCCAACGCACGCCTCATTAAACCGCGTCTGATAATCAAACAAAAGTTTTTGTAAAATATCCAGCCGTTCTTTTTTAAGCCTTTCTTCCACTTGGTCGGGCATCACCGCCGCTGGCGTCCCTGGCCTTCGACTATATTTAAATGAAAAAGCCTGAATATACTTAACCTCATCAACCAGACTCAAAGTTTGCTTAAAATCTTCATCATTTTCACCCGGAAACCCGACAATAAAATCTGCCGAAAAGCGCAGTTTGTTGTTAGCTTTTTGCAGCTTTTCAATCACCTCAAGGTATTCTCGGCGGGTATGGCGACGATTCATAGCTTTTAAAATTTTATCCGAACCAGACTGTGCCGGCAAATGCAAATAAGGCATCAGTTGTCCTACATCTCTATGGCAAGCTATCAAATCATCATCCACATCAGCTGGATAAGAAGTTGTATAACGTAGGCGTTTTAATCCATCCAATTCAGATAAACGCCACAACAAATAAGCCAAATTACGCTCTTTACCCGATTCGTCTTCGCCGTGGTATGAATTAACATTCTGTCCCAGAAGATTTATTTCAAGCGTTCCGGTCTTAAGCAGCTGCCGAGCTTCGTTCACAACCTCAGCCACCGGCCGCGAATATTCCGCACCGCGGGTATACGGCACAACGCAATAAGTACAGAAATTGTTGCACCCTTCCTGCACCGCTAAAAACGAACAAGCACCCTCGGCGTGGTTTTCCGGCAAAAAATCAAACTTTGCCTCCGACGGAAAATCTGTATCCACAATCGTTTCTCCGCGCCGACGTTTAATTTTGGTCAAAATTTCCGGCAAGCGATGATAAGTCAGTGGCCCCAAAGCAAAATCTACATACGGCGCCCGTTTAGCAATTTCTTCATCTTCGGCCTGAACCACGCACCCAGTAACACCGATAATGGTATCCAAACCTCGTTCGGCACGTTCCTGCTTAATCAAATAAGCTCGTCCCAAATCAGAAAAAACCTTTTCCGCCGCTTTTTCCCGAATATGGCAGGTATTAAACAACAGCAAATCCGCATCGGCCTGTTTTATTGCCGGTTGATAGCCGAAATTTTCCAAAATGGCCGCCATTCTGTGTGAATCATAAACATTCATTTGACAGCCGAAAGTTTTTATAAAATATTTTTTTGACATTTTCTTTCTGGTCGTTTTTTGTTAATTAACAATTATGCTATGCCAATCCTTAATAATTTTCAAACACTTTTTTTCTTTTGCGAAAAATATCATTTTCAGTCTTTTTATATTGAAAAAAATAGAAATTCCGTTATGATGTCTTCAACAGTTTAAAGGAGCTGATGAAAATGATTTATACGGATACGCTCGAAACCAACGAATTTATTTTAAAATTAACCGAAGAACAAAAGATTATTTTTTTAAAAACTTTGGCATATATGGCAAAAATCGATGGACGGCTCGATGAAGAAGAAATCAAATACATTAAAGATATTGCTAAAAAATATCAAATTACCCGGTCAGCGCAAATTTTCGACTTTAAGACCGAAACAGAAATTTTAAACGAAATCCGGAAACTTGACAACCGTCGGGTTTACCTGGAACTGATAAAGGAACTGTGTCTGCTTGGTCATGCCGATAATGACTTGAGTGACGATGAAGTGCTGTTTATCGGCAATATCGGAAAAACCGTTGGTATTGAACTTGAAAAAATCGAACAGATAAGCAACTGGGTTGTTGATAAAATTATCTGGCTTGAGCAAGGTAGAATCATTTTTGAAGACGACTGACAATCTGGAGGAAACAAATGGACAAGTATGATATCGAAATGGCTGAAGCAGCGATAAAAAAAGAAAAAGAAAGCGAAATTGTCAAGCGCGCCTTGCTCATGACATACCACAATCTCAATGAAAAAAAACTACACCAGACAGTCAGAGAAACCATTTTTGCTCCCGGAGGCCGGCAAATCCAAATCGGCAGCCGCAATGTCTCCGCCTCAGATTTACGTTACGAAGTCGCTAATACAATTGAAAACTTAAATAACCATTCAAGCATTCGAGAAACTGAAGACAGCATACGGCATGCTGAAGATTTGCAGTCAATGATTGCCTACAGCATTGAAAACATCAACAGCGAAACCTCATCATCTCAAGAATATTTTCGTTGGCTGGATGAAACGACGGATATTTTAAAAAATATGAATGATGGTTTTGTTACCGATGAAGATTTAGCGCAGAGAAATGAATTTCTGGAGCTTACGCATCAAAGAGAGGCGGAAATTTTAGTAGCTTTAGGGTTGTATCAGAGCAGCTCGCATCCAGATGCACAGGAAAAAATTAAAGCGCTCCATTATAAGCTTACCAAGTTGCGCGAAATGCGTTCCGCCATAGAGCACCGTACCCGCAACCAAGCGGATGTTGAAGTATCCCGCAGCGAATATGAAAAAGCCCTTCCATATTATAAACTATATCGCGGACTCGCTAAGCTTCCTTTCGGTTATGACATCTCTCGTCAGCAAAAAATCAAACTAGGCATCAACCATGATGACGACGATGATTTGGCTGACGACTTTAATTATTATGACAATTTGTTAAATGTTGTGCTTGATCAAATGGAAAAAGAGAATTATGCATATGCCACCCAAGAATATCAACCAGTGCATAACATAAGGGAAACAAGTCCTTTTTCTATTCCAAACATTCAGAAAAAGCAAGAAATTGATGATAAACTGCGAGAATTATCTGGACGCCGAAATACATTTCGTATAAAGTATGACATTGTAAACAGAAAAATCGACCAACAAAAAATTTAATTTTTATAAGGAGAAAAAAGATGGGAATGCTGTTAATCCCTTTTTTTGACACACTGGCTTTGGTTGTTGATATTTATTTCAAAATTGTAGTGGTGGAAATTGTTTTATTTTGGCTACTGCACTTTAAAATTATCAACATCACCAATAAATATGCGCAAAAATTCATGGATATTCTGAAAATGGCCACTGAACCGGTTTACAAAAAAATTCGCGAAAAAATTCCGCCTTTTGCCGATTTTGATGCCTCGCCCTTCATTTTGCTGCTGGCATTATTTTTTGTTGCCCGCTTGGTTGCCGTATTAAAAGAAATGGCTTTATAAGCCAGACATCATCATATCGTGTTTTTTGAAAAAAAAGGTAACGGCTTCATATTAAGAGTTAGGTTAATGCCTAACTCTTCTTGTTGCCGGATAAACGGTGTTTTTTACAACGAAAATCATGAAGCTTATTTAAAAATAAACGTTATATCCATACCCGAAAAAGGCAAAGCCAATAAAGAACTTATTGACTTTCTTTCTAAAACGCTTAATATGCCGAAATCATCAATAAGTATTGTCAGCGGCGCTCAGGATCGTTTAAAACGGATATACATAACTGGCGCTGACGAAGCTACAATCAAAAAATTAACGGAGGGGCAAGATGAGCGCACAAGTTATCAACGGCAGACAAATTGCGGCGACACTACAAAGCGCCCTTAAAGAAAAAATTTCCAAACTGCCGTCAGCTCCAGGGCTGGCAATCATCCAAGCCGGCGACGACGAAGCCAGCACTATTTATGTCCGCAACAAAATAAAGGCGGCGGACGAAATCGGCATACTTGCCGTTTCTTATAAATTTCCAGACGATGTCTCGCAAAAAGAGCTTGCCGATTTGATTGCGGCATTAAACAGTCGCAGACAAATTAACGGCATAATTGTCCAACTACCACTGCCAGAACATATAAACGAAGAAGAATTGCTGGACGGCATTAATCCTGAAAAAGATGTTGACGGTTTCCATCCGTTAAACATCGGCCGGCTACAGAATGATTCGCCCCAAGCCCTGATTGCAGCTACTCCCAGAGGCATTTTACATTTGTTGGAAAATATCGGCATAGACTTAACTGGTAAAAACGCCCTTGTCATCGGTTGTTCCAAAATTGTCGGACGGCCAGCAGCTATGACGCTTGTACAAAAAGGATGCACGGTAACCATGGCGCACATCCAGACAAAAAATCTGCCAGAACTAGTGAAGATGGCAGATATTGTTATATCAGCCTGTGGCTGTCCGGAATTGGTCAAAGGGGAATGGATAAAACCTGGCGCCGTTTTAATTGATGTCGGCATCAGCCGTCTAAACGGTAAACTCTGTGGCGATATTGAATATGCCACTGCAGCCGAAAAAGCCTCTTTTATCACACCGGTTCCTGGTGGTGTTGGGCCGATGACGGTTGCCATGTTGTTACAAAACACTTATGAGGCATATTTAAAACAAAATAAAATTTTACCTACAAACAAAACGGCAAATGATTATATTTAACCTCAGGCGCACCACATACCACCGGAGGAAAAAATGACTCATTTCCACAAAGTGTTTTTTTGAAAACAAACCAGAGCAAATCAAGTTTTTCGCGAAATAATTACAAGCGTTAGTTTTTTTATATTCGGTTTCGACAATTTATATAAATTTTTGCAATATGCCGGTGAGCTCAATCCAGATATTGCTATTATGAATCTGCCAAACAATTTTCACCATGATTCGCAAACTTGGCAAACGGTTAAAAACAGCCTACACCGACAAACTTGTCTTTAGGTTTATCTTAACGCAAAATCTGAATTTCAAAACCGCCGAAAATTTCATTATGTTGAATTTAATTCAGATATTTTAAAAGAAGACCAAATTTTAAGCATCATTAAAAATAATTCCCCAAACTATCTACACTGATAAAATAAGCTGTTGTCAAAATAAAAAATATACGGCATATATTGAAAATATTTCAATTTTTATCAGGGAAAACCATGCGGCACATACACCAGCTTCTGCATAAAATGTACAATCTTTTATTAAATCTTTCAGCGCATAACAATGCCATGTTTTTTTTATTTTTGGTAGCCTTTGCGGAAAGTTCGTTTTTCCCGATTCCGCCTGATGTGATGATTATCCCCATGGTTTTAGCCACGCCTTTGAAAGCATGGCGCATTGCCAGCTTAGCGACCATTGCTAGCGTTTTAGGCGGATATTTCGGTTACATTATTGGCGCTGGATTTTTTGATTTAATCGCCAAACCGATTTTAGAAATGTACAACGCCCTTGAACAGTTTCAAAAATTTGAAAAGTACTATCACGAATACGGCGCATGGATTGTGTTTGGTGCTGGCTTAACCCCTTTCCCCTACAAGATTATCACCATTGCCAGTGGCGCAGTTCATTTGGATTTAATGGTCTTTACAGTTGCCTCCGTTTTGGCTCGTGGCATGCGCTTTTTCTTTGTGGCATGGCTTTTAAAAAAATACGGCGAACCGATGAAAATTTTTATTGAGAAAAATTTAGGCTGGCTTTCTATTTTATTCTTAATTTTACTAATTGGCAGTTTTATGCTGATTAAATGGTTGTAAAGCTTATCCTACACAAAATTTAGAAAGCTGATATTTCCTCAATATCTTTCGCATAAATTTTAAACCTCTGCGCCGGAACTTCCGTCATCATATTCTGCTCACACTGCATAATTGGAAATTACAATTCATCTCCTTTTGTAACGTAGTGTAACACCCTGTGACACCTACCATACCATTGCTATTGTAATCATTAGTGCAATAGTAAACTCCGCCGCTTGTTACACGTAATGTAGTACAACACACATCCAATATACTACCACTATCACTATCACTATCACTATCACTATCACCAACTACTAAACCACCACCACCTGATGAATAGCAAGGAATAGCCATGTTTAACTCTGAGTCAAAAGAATACAACGTAATAGAACACTCCTTCCCTGTATCTGCCTCACAAGCAGCTTCAGAACAGTATGTACAACCCGAAAATGTATGACACATACCGCAATTATCATTAGAACTGTCAGGTATAAACATGGTACAACCATTTTCATCTTGCGGACAATCGTCCTCAGTAATCCCTTCCGTATAGCCCTCAGAACAGGTGGTTTCATCTACCCCCCCGGCATTTTCGCAGAATATATAACTGGAATCAAATGGACACTTAACGCCAGAACTTCCGTCATCACATTCTGATGCTTGTGTATACCCCAGTGTTGTGCAGTCGACTACCGTGTGTTGCGACATATCACACCAATACGCTTCCAAATTTACCTGATTCTCTTCGCTACAGGTCTCCGCACTGCAAAGATAGCAATTATCATTTCCGTTCCAAACCTTGTCGGCCAGTGTTGTACAGCCGTCAGTCCGAGAACTGCATTCTTCCGTTGACCAGGCATCATCACAAATACAGAAAGAATACTTACGAACGCCATCTGTGCCTTCGCAATAGTCCACGCCGGTTGGAGCTTTTAATCCAGTCTCAGTGCAATCCATCGGATATGCTGTCTCAGAACAGCCACAATCCATATACCAGATAGTTCCATCATTCGGATCAAGGCAGGAATCTGTAGATTCAGTCGTATTAGGATATTCTGAACAACCTTCGTATGGATACAAGGTCTTATTGCAAATGACATTGCTTGCCGAACAGCCACAGGTATCCGAAAAATTTCCGCTGGTGCATATATATTTTCCGCCTTGATCGCTTGTGAAATTATCTGATCGGCAATAACACCGATAATATGTTGTCCCGTTATAAATGCAGGTTTGCGACTGATAACCATCTGCACACTCTTCTGTTTGGTCATAAGCACTGGAACAACCTGATCCGCTCCAGCTGCTGTTATCAATACACCCATCTCCTTCCAAAACGCCTGGCAAAAAACAAACTTTAGCTTTCGCATCCACTGCCGCCGTCAAAACAATCAACATTAAAAATTTTGCCATTGCCCGCATTTTATCAGCCCTCAACATTCAAAAAATATACATATTTAAAAGAGTATAACATAAAAGCCTAACCGTCAAGATTTTTCCTAAAATCATAATGATAATTTACAACATAGCGTTAACCGTATTTTTCCTTTAGCTGATAAATATATTCAATGACATCGTCTCGATCCCATTTGGCACTGCCGCGAATACGTCCTATTTCTTCGCCCTTTTCATTAATCAATACGGTATGCGGACTGGTAAAAATCCCTAAATCAGAAGCCACCATGCCTTTTTCATCAACATAAAAATCAACATCTGGCGCGCCGTAACGTTTTAAAAAACGTTTTTGCTCGGCAATTGAGCTCCATTGCTCATTGGGCGAAATCAACAACAGTCGCACGCCTTTGCCTTTTGTGGCATTATAAAAACCATTCAGGCTTTTAAGCTCACCTATGCACGGACCGCAATCACGCGACCAAAAAATCGCCACCACAAATTCGCCTTTAAAATCCGAAAGCCGGTAATTTTTGCCACTTTCGTGAATAACAGCCTGAGCCGGAGCTTTACGCGGTTTTTCATAAATATTGACATTGTCTTTGGCATAAACCGACGCCACTGACAACAAAACCATAAAAAACACTTTTAAAACAAGTTTGCACATCTCTGTTAAAATCCTTAATTTTACTTTGTATTTTACAATCGTTTTGGATATAATTGTCATCATTCCGAATACAATAAAAAGGTTAAAAAATGAAATATATTTTTAAATTTTTTTCAATTTTAGTAATCATCTCGGCCCTTGGCTGTTTGTCGGCCTGCGGTAAAGTCTCCGATCCCATCCCACTTGACAACAGCGGTTATCCGCACAGCTACCCGCGGCATTGAAACTAAAGGATGTTAAAAATGAACGGACCCAAAAAAAATTCTGATGATACTATTCCCTATGTGGAATTTGCCGATAACGCTAATGAACGTACGCCCTGCGTCTTAGTCCTCGATTGTTCCGGCTCCATGCGTGGCGAACCGATAAAACAATTGAATGTCGGTTTAAGCACTTTAGAAAAAGAGCTAAAAGAAGATATTGATGCCAGTTCCCGCGTCCAGCTCTTAATCATCAAAGCCTGTGGCAAGGATGAAGCTGTTATAAGTTCAGACTGGGTTGACGCCATGAATTTTACCGCTCCGGTCATGGAAGCCGGCGGTTTAACGCCTATCGGCAAAGCCATGGAGTTGGCGTTGCAAAAAATTGAAGAGCAAAAATGCCTTTATGACAGCTGCGGCGTTACATCAAAACGCCCGTGGATATTTTTAATCAGCGACGGCGAACCTACGGATTATGGTTGGGAACAGGCCGCGGAAAAATGCCGCTATGCCCAGCAAAATAAAAAAGTTATTATTCATGCTGTCGGCACACAAGGCGCCAATCTGGAAAAATTGGCAAAATTTTCTTTAATGTCGCCCAAACGTTTAACCGGCTTAAAATTTACCGAATTTTTCTTATGGCTGAGCCGCAGTGTTTCCTGTATTTCCAAAGCTGCACCCAATGCGGATGATTTACTTGAGGACATTAACGATTGGAATGACGAATAAAAAGACAAATGCATACATTGTGGCCGCCAGCATTACTGGGCCGTATCACAAGGCTAAAAATCTGCCCTGTCAAGATTTTTATGCTCATGCTAACCGCAGTGGCAGAGTTGTCGCTGTTATTTCTGATGGCGCTGGCTCAGCAAAATACGGAAAAATCGGCGCTAAAACTGTTTGCAGCACCCTGTGTGATATTTTAATATCCTGCCCCCTGAATGATATTCGGCAAAAAATTATTGACGCTTTGGAAGTGGCCCGCCAAAAACTTATTTATCACCGTTTCAATAAATCAAAAAATGAAAACGGGTTGGTTGATTTTGCCGCGACGGTTGTCGGCACCGTTTACATCAAAAATCGTGGTATTTTCTTCCATATTGGCGATGGAGCGGCGATAGCCTTAGGTGATTCATTACAGACTGTCTGGGTTTCTCGGCCAGAAAACGGTTTATTCTCCTGTGAAACCTATTTTTTCACCATGGATGATTGGAAAGACAGTCTGCGTTTCACACCCTTTGAAGAGGCCCAAAGCCTGATGCTGATGACTGACGGCGTTACCGGTTTTGCTTTTACCAAAGGATATGAATGTTTGAAAAATGGCTTTGTAGAACCAATCAACAGCTTTCTGCATGATGAAAAAAATCACCGCAAAGCCGTCCGCGCTTTAAACAACACGTTGGAAGCCCCGCGCGCTTGCCAGTTAAACCCCGATGACAAAACGCTTTTATGGATTGGCTTGAAATGAACACGCAGGATATAAAACAGAAACAGGAGTTTTTATATTTCAACGCCATATACGGTGACGGCCATTTTGAACGTGAAAAATTAGGCGAATTGTTAAATAAAGGCGGTGCAGCCGGAAAAATTTACCGTGATGTTAACCATCCTGAACTGGTTGCCAAAATTTTTCATGACCGTAGCAAAAGCCATACCAACCGCCAAAAATTGGAAGCCATGCTACATAATCGTCCGAATATTCCGCCAATAAAATACGATGGCAGAACTTATGTGCAGATTGCTTGGCCAGAAGCAATCTTGGAAGATGACGACGGTTTTTGCGTCGGATATTTGATGCCTTTAATCAATATGAACGAGGCCGTTTCCTTAGATCATTTAATGCAAAAAGCTGTTCGTAAAAAACTTGGGCTGTCTGAAAGCTACAGCAACCGTTTATACGCCGCTTACAATATTGCCTCCATGGTTGCCGCTCTGCATAAATGTGAACATTATATTGTCGATTTAAAACCAGCCAATATATCCGTTTATAAAGAAAATATGCTGGTTGCCATGTTCGACTGCGACGGTTTTTCCATTAAAGGCGAAAAAAACCGTTATCCAGCAGAATTTGTCAGTGAAGAATATATTTATCCTGAAGGCATGATGCAAAACTGTGAAGAGATGGGCGAAGAGCAAGATAAATTTGCTTTGGCCGTCATCATCTTCAAACTTTTAAATAACGGCATTCACCCCTTTTCCGGCACGCCACGTAAAACCAATGATGACATGTTAACCATTCAGACACGTATTAAGAAGTATCATTACGCTTATGGCTTATGGCCGGATTCTTATCAGGCACCCAATCCTTACAGCATGCATCATTATTTTGATAAAAAAACCTTAGAATTGTTTGACCGCGCTTTTCTGAAAGGTCAAAAAAGTCCGTCGGCCAAAGAATGGCAGGAACATATGGAATACTTGTTCCGTAATCTAAAAAACTGCAAACAAAGCCCCGACCATGTTTACTTTACCTCCAAAGGCTGCGGATTATGCGCCATGGAAATGAAATTCAAACAAAATATGGATGCCGTTAAAGAAGAAAAAGCCATGCCTGTTAAAATCCGTGGCATGGAAATTTCCGAATTGTCCACCGAAAAAAATGAACAACTGAAACAGGAAAAACACTTAAAGTTCATTAAACTTAACAAATTAACGCTGGCCGGCATCATAATTTACCTTTTCTTTTTCGGTAGCTTATCATTTATTTTAAAACCCCTGCAACCAATTTTAACATCCGGCGGCTACGCTTTACAGCTACTGCTTATGGCATTGGTGATTAAAGCCTTATATGTTATCGGTAATCGCCTGCAAACCAGACTTCCTTTGTTAAAATATCAGCCTTTACTTAATATGCTTGAAATCTATGCTGTTATTAATATTGTCGTTGCTTTCATTATCTTAAATAACTTCGGTTTCGCCGTCTTCAAAATTGCCGGATAAACATTTTCACATTTTTTTACCTCGAAAAACCGCGAAATTCCACTATAGTATCTTTAGGGATACTATAGGTATCTAAAGTGCCTACTTTTCTTTTCACAAAAAATTGCATAAATAGAATTTAAGAATAATTTTTATTTTAAGGAAAAAGCATTGAAAGATTTAAATCCTATCATCCTGTCTGGTAAAGAAGTCTTGCCTCTGATAGAGGGTGGCAAAGGCATTAACGGTAGCAACGGCTACAGCTCCGGCGCCTGGGCAAAAGAAAACTGCGTTGGCACTTTTTCAGCGGTTAGCCCAGATGCCGTTGATAACAACGGCAATGTTATTATTGAGACATTCAAAAAGAAAATCCGTGCCGAGCGCCATGAAGAAATGGTGCAATATGCCATCCGTGGCGGTATTGATCAGGCGCGTATTGCTCATGAAGTTTCTGGCGGCAACGGTCGAATTCATATGAATATGTTATGGGAAATGGCTGATTCTGAAAGGATTATTACCGCCATCTTGGAAGGAAGCAAAGGGCTTATCCACGGCGTCACTTGCGGCGCTGGTCTACCGTATCATTTGGGCGAACTAGCCTCCAAATTCAAAGTTTATTATTACCCGATTATCTCCTCGGCTCGTGCTTTTCAGGTTTTATGGAAACGTGCTTATTCAAAATGTTCAGAATATTTAGGTGGTGTTGTTTATGAAGACCCTTGGCTAGCTGGCGGTCATAACGGCTTATCCAACGCTGAAGATCCCAAACAGCCACAATCACCATATAACCGTTTGGTTGATTTACGTAAACTCTTACGCAACCTCGGTTTGGAAAAAACACCGATTATTATTGCTGGCGGTGTTTGGAAATTAAGCGACTGGGAAGATTATATCGACAATCCTGAATTAGGCGATGTCGCTTTTCAGTTCGGCACCCGCCCGATGATTACCAAAGAGAGCCCTATCAGCGATGCTTGGAAAAACGTAATGATGCACGTTAAAAAAGGCGACGTCATTTTGCAAAAATTCAGTCCGACTGGTTTCTTTTCATCAGCCATAAAAAATACTTTCTTAGAAAAATTAATTGAACGCAAAAAAGGTGAAATTTCTTTTAAAAATGAGCCAGATAATGAATTTTCACATGCTCTAGCCATGAATGCCAGACGTACCGTGTATATCAAACCTGAAGATGCCTCAAAAGCTGAAAACCAAATAAAAGCCGGGCTTAACATCATTCAGGAAACGCCTGATGAAACAATTGTCTTTATGAGTGAAGAAGATTACAAGAAAATGAAGCAGGATCGTGCCGAATGCGTCGGCTGCTTATCGCAATGCCAGTTTTCTACCTGGTCACGCGCCAATGGTACCACTGGCAAGATCCCGGATCCGCGCACTTATTGCATTCATAAAACGCTTTATGAGGTCGGCCATGGCGGCAGTGTCAAAGATCATTTGCTATTTGCCGGCCACCAGGTATATCGTTTTGCTACCGATCCATTATATCGCAACGGCATTCCGACAGTGAAAGAACTGATTGAAAAAATTAAAACCGGTGAATAATTAAACTTAAAAGCCGCTTTTTAATGCGGCTTTTACTATATCTTTCACAGCAAGGCAAATTGTTCCCGACAAACTAACGGTGCTTAATATTCTGACGCTTAATTTCCTGCATATCTTTCTTATTATCAGTTTTAATGCAATTATCAGACTTTGTTGTTAAACGTTTTGATTCAATCACCAGATCAAGCAACTGAGCGATGCTTAATTTAAGCCTCTCGTTAAGCTGGATTTTGCGTTGAGTTTCTTC